>NZ_BAAAFM010000001.1:0-718932 GCF_039523535.1 Kangiella japonica
AAGCTCTCTAATCTTTTGCTCGATGAATCACCAACTTATTAAAAAATAAATCAATCGAATAAATTTTTTGGGTGTTGGTCACTGCATCGTTGTTTGTATTTCAACATTGACACAAGTGCCCACACAAATTGTCTTATCAATCTGTTAAAGAACGTCTTGGTGAAGAACTCGCTTCACTCAAGTGGGCGCACATTATATATCGCCCTAACTTCCTGTCAACCGCTTTCGATAATCTTTTTAACGTTTATTTTTCAAAACCTTAAATCGCTTTATCGACCCCTCAAATCCCTGAGCGGCTTGCTCGAACTTTTCGTTCAGAGCGGCGCGCATTATATAGCGCCTTAACTTCCTGTCAACACTCTTTTTGAAACTTTTTACATCGTTTCAAAAGCCACTCTTCCTGAGCGTCTTTCTTGGCGAGTACTTGCTGTGTTTGCCTCGAAAGTGAAACGCATTATAGAGACTAAATTGCACTCCGCAACCCTTTTTTGAAACTTTTATGAAAAAGTATTTTTCCACAAGGGGAACTGCTTAGTATAGCGCCATTTGGTACAAAAATTAAGCGTATTCTGCAGTTTAGATAAGGATTGATTATGGCTTAGATAAAAGCTACTAATTCTATAGGAATAGAGAACTAGCAGCTTTCTTGATGATTGATGGTTTTAAGGCCAATATTTGAGCTATTTTGTGCCTGTTCTGAGCTTAATTGTCATCTTCATCGAGAGTTGGTTCACTCATACCTTCTTTTTTCAGTGCTTTTTTGCGTTGTCGCTCTTCTTTTATGTCTTTGATACGCCACAGTGTCATTACTGGTCCAGAAAGCGCATAAAGCGTAAAGCCAACGAACAGAACCGTCGGTGGATCAATCGCAATAAAGATGAAAACCAGTACTATAACTAAAACACCTATAAATGGTATTTTGCCTTTCCAATCGACTTCCTTAAAGCTCGAGTACCTAAAGTTACTGACCATTAGTAAGCCTGCAAGCAGAGTTAACAAGGCTATATAGAATCCCCATGGTTTTGCTTCCCATTGATATTTCGAACCCACCCACACTAGGCCAGCTAAAATAGCGGCGGCGGATGGACTCGCTAACCCTTGGAAATAGTTCTTATCCGCTGTCGCAACTTGGGTATTAAACCTTGCTAAACGTAATGCGGCACCAACCACATAGACAAAGGCAGCTAGCCAGCCGAACTTTCCTATGTCTGTTAGCGCCCAGTTATACACAACTAAAGAGGGTGCAATTCCGAATGACACCATATCGGCCATAGAGTCATACTCGGCACCAAAGTCGCTTTGGGTATTTGTCATTCGTGCCATACGCCCATCGAGTCCGTCCATAATCATGGCGATAAAGATGGCAATCGCTGCGTTTTCGAAGTGCCCTTGCATCGAAGCAACAACTGCGTAGAATCCTGCAAACAAACCTGCAGTTGTTAGCAAGTTTGGGAGCAGATAGATGCCTCTGCGATTGGCTAATGACTTCTTAACTTTCATAAAATGGTATTACCTATTAAAAACGCGTTATAATCAATGCATTACATCTTATCATAACTAGCTACAGTGGAAATAATTTCAATAAATTAATATGAATGATGAAATATCAAATAAACGACTCATAATTATGGGCGTCACAGAAGCAGGGAAGAAATTTCGTCCTAGTGACTGGGCTGAGCGAATGTGCGGTAACCTGTGTACTTTTAGAAACCGAAGAATTATCTACTCTCCCCTCCTTAGACCTGCGATTAGAGATGGCTTCAAGTCCGTCATTATTTCCGACCAGTTATCAATAAAGCACCCCAAACTCTATCAAGAGCTGGTGGAATTTGCCAAAACCAACAATTTAGTGGTAAAAGAAGAGACTGTAGCTGCAACTTAACTTGGAACAACTAAAGAGAATTATTATGGTTAACAAAAAAACAATCCTTTTAACGTCAATCATAGCGCTAGCTTTATCCTTTAGTGCGTCAGCCAGCAAACCTATATATAAGTGGAAGGATGGGCAAGGGAATATTAAGTATACTCAGTCTAAGCCTCCGCGTGGCACCGAGTTCGAAATTATCTATCAGCGCGCTAGTGACAATTCACAGTCAGAGCGAGTCAACAATCAGAATAGCAGTCAAGCTGACTTACAAGACGATATAATTGCTAAACAAAGTGAAGAAATAGAAAAAGCAAAGAAAGCTAACGAGGAAATAGCGAATAAAAACTGTACTATCGCTAAAAACAATCTAGAAACTCTAGAAACTAGCCATAGAGTATTTACAGTTGTAGATGGTAAGCGTCGCTTACTTACTGATAAAGAAAGAACCGACAAGTTAGCGACAGCAAAAAGCAATGTGAGTAAATATTGCAAATAGCTCTAGAACAAGACAACTAACAGAAAAGCCCTCAAACAGAGGGCTTTTTTATTGCTTCTACGTTTTTAAAGTGGATATGCTGATACCCAAAGAATCCAAGCGTAGGCTGTTTTTTCAGTGGTCGATATCGCCCCGGTGTGAGACCAACGGCTTTTGTTATCCCACTTCATAATCTCGAAGGCTACTGCGGTATTACCTTCTCTTGCATGAGCAATTTTATCACTTGGCATTTTGATCATATAAGATCGAGAAGCTGGTCCTTTCGCTGTAGCAATAGAGCTGTTAAGGACTAAAACGCCGTATAAAGGCTCTGGGTTGTTGCCATAAAAAACATGTACCTTCTTGCCGCCACAAAGCTGAGCTTGAGTCGAATTATTTAAGACATTTTTGCCATTGATACTATTGATATCGCAACCATAAGTCCATAAGTTCGATTGAAACGGAGACTGGAAACGCTCTCCTCCTTTAAGTTCAAAAGATTTATCTTCAGCTACAATTGTAAGGCCTTCTTCCAATACACCATGCTGAATAGGAATCGGAGCCTTGCTTGTAATATTTGTTAATCTTGCAGGCTGCTCAGAGCCCATTGCCAATAACAACATCCCCGCGATCGCTAATCCACTTATCGCTAGTTTTAACCACACTTTCATGTCTTAATCCTCAAGGTTTAATACTTCAACACAATATTATTGTTAACGCGCTTGTAATTTAAAAATTCATCCCCTGTGACAACATTGACAACCTCATGCCCAACGAGACCTGTTACAACAACTGAATTCATTGATGGTACTTTTATACATTTAAACTGATTCGATAAATTTCCAAACTGGCGGGAATCTGCGTCGTCACCAAATTGCCTAGAATCAGCGTCATCGCCAAATTGGCGTGACTCCGCATCATCACCAAACTGACGTGAATCAGCTAAATCGCCAAACTGACGAGAATCCGCATCATCACCAAACTGACGAGAATCTGCATCTTCACCAAATTGACGTGAATCAGCTAGATCTCCGAACTGGCGTGAATCCGCATCGTCACCAAACTGGCGCGAATCAGCATCATCACCAAACTGGCGTGAATCCGCATCATCACCAAATTGACGAGAATCGGCATCCTCACCAAACTGACGTGAATCGCTATCATCGCCAAACTGACGAGAGTCAGCATCACCGCCAAAGCTACGTGCCATAGAACATGGTTTCGGAAGTGTATAATCAGTCCCGTTTATAGTTATTACGGTTTTGATTGAATTGTTAGATGTGTTTTGAGAAGAATTCTTTTGAACAACAAGAGGATGTATGCCTTGGTGAGACACTTTTGGTTGGTGATAAACAGGCCCTCCACACGCTTGAAGCAGGAAAACTCCTGACAACACCCCCAGAGCACAAATTTTCATGGCCTTTCCTTAGTTTTGCTTATTGAGCATTCTTACTTGGCTTTCTGCGCAGCAACCAATGACTAAACACAGTTGCAACTCCCCCTGCACAAAAAGAATAAAATAGGTCCCATTCATCGAAGGTTCCGCCAGCTACGCCAACTAGCTGTAATACTTCATAAAAAATAGCACAGGTAATTCCAAGTGGCAATAATTTCAAGAGTGTAAGCTGACCAACCCAAATACCGCAAATCAGCATTGCAAAACTTGTTGACCACAAAATATCGGCTAAATGATGCGCTATCCACCCCGACCGATAGAAACTTGGGCTAGCGTTGGCTATCGTCATTAACCCTTCATAAATAAAGGGAATCTCTGCTCTGAGCCATTGCACTACTACGACATCTTTCGCCCCCTGTAAATATAAAACGCCTCCTATATAAAGCAGAGTAAAAATTATCAGTAGCCATATACAATATCGATATTTCATTGGAGACAATTTTAGTGAGCTTGTTTTGATTATAGGCGTAATTATCGCCTATACCAGAAAAAACCCACTAACAATTGCTAGTGGGTTTTAAAGGCTGGCAGATAATTTGAATAAATTGATGTTACATAAGTAATTTATGATCAAGTGAATTTCAACTCATCACCCTCAATATCTAACGATATCGGTTTGCCAGGCTGCAACTCTCCAGAAAGTATTGCCATCGATAAAGGATCCTCGATACGGCTTTGTATTGCACGCTTTAGTGGTCTCGCGCCGAAGACTGGATCGAAACCAGCTTCTGCTAACTTATCCAACAAGGCTTCAGTAACGTTAACGTCAAAACCATTGTCTTTTAAACGCTGTAATAAGCGCTCTAGCTGTATCGATGCAATGGCTTTAATTTGTTCTCTAGTTAACGGATGGAATACCACTATCTCATCAATCCGATTAATAAACTCAGGTCTGAAATGATTACCAATGACATCCATTAGCATATTTTTCATCTCTTCGTAATTTTTAGCATCGGTAGATGCACTTTCTGTAGACGAATCTGTGCTAGCGGTCACCGCACTATGCTGCTGAATCAAGTCAGAACCCATGTTCGAGGTCATAACAATCACTGTATTTTTAAAGTCTACGGTACGACCTTGGCTATCGGTCAAACGTCCGTCCTCAAGTACCTGCAACAGGATATTGAACACATCAGGGTGCGCTTTTTCTACTTCATCAAACAAAATTACCGAATAGGGCTTGCGACGTACCGCCTCCGTTAAATAACCACCCTGCTCATAACCAACATAACCAGGAGGCGCACCAATGAGTCGTGCAACCGAGTGCTTCTCCATAAACTCAGACATATCAATTCGCACCATAGCGTCTTCAGTGTCGAACAAGAATGTTGCTAACGTTTTACAGAGCTCTGTTTTACCCACACCAGTTGGGCCCAAGAATAGGAATGAGCCATTGGGGCGATTAGGATCTGCAAGGCCAGCTCTAGAGCGACGAATAGCATTCGATACAGCCACAACAGCTTCATTTTGACCAACCACACGTTTGTGCAACGCCTGCTCCATCTGAAGCAGTTTTTCGCGTTCTCCTTCTAACATTTTAGACACAGGGATACCTGTCCACTTAGATACAACTTCCGCGATTTCTACATCTGTCACTTTATTACGCAACAGTTGCATCTCTTGCGTATCCTGCTCCGAAACTTTGGCTAGCTTCGCCTCTAACTCAGGGATTTTGCCATATTGTAGTTCTGACATTTTAGTCAGATCGCCCGAGCGCTGTGCAGACTCAAGCTCAACTCGAGCTTTGTCTAATTCAGCCTTAATATTTTGCGCACCATGCACCGACGCTTTCTCTGAACTCCAGATTTCATCAAGCTCAGCAAATTCCTTTTCAAGCAAATCGATTTGCTCTTGCAAATCATTAAGGCGTTTTACCGAGCTATCGTCAGTTTCTTTTTTCAATGCTTCACGTTGAATTTTAAGCTGTATTAAACGGCGCTCTAGTCGATCCATAGCTTCGGGCTTTGAATCAATCTCCATACGAATACGGCTGGCCGCTTCGTCGATTAAGTCGATTGCTTTATCCGGCAACTGGCGATCGGTAATATAGCGTTGCGATAGCGTTGTTGCCGCCACGATAGCAGGATCGGTGATCTCAACACCATGGTGGACTTCGTAGCGCTCTTTTAAGCCACGTAAAATAGCGATAGTGTCTTCTGTAGATGGTTCATCAACCAATACTTTTTGGAAACGACGCTCTAAAGCTGCATCTTTCTCAATATACTGGCGGTACTCATCCAAGGTAGTAGCGCCAACACAGTGTAATTCACCTCTGGCTAAAGCAGGCTTTAGCATGTTGCTGGCGTCCATAGCTCCATCGGTTTTACCCGCGCCAACCATGGTGTGAAGCTCATCGATGAACAAGATTATCTTACCTTCTTGTTTCGACAAGTCGCTAAGCAAAGCTTTTAGTCGCTCCTCAAACTCACCGCGAAACTTAGCACCGGCGACCAGTGCCCCAAGGTCTAATGATAGAACTCGCTTGCCTTTCAAACCTTCAGGAACTTCTGAATTAATGATTCGTTGCGCTAACCCTTCGGCAATGGCGGTTTTACCCACGCCAGGCGCACCAATTAAGACTGGGTTGTTTTTACTGCGGCGTTGTAAGACTTGTATACAACGACGAATTTCATCATCACGCCCAATAACCGGATCTAACTTGCCACTTTCCGCGCGCTCCGTTAGATCGATAGTGTACTTTTCTAAAGCCTGACGATTTTCTTCCGCGTTGGGATCATTCACGCCCTCGCCACCGCGAATCTTGCTAATAGCGTCTTCTACCATCTGCTTGGTAACGCCTAGCTGATTCAAAAGCTTGCCTAAGGCAGACTTGTTTTCAAGTACCGCTAACAAGAAAAGCTCTGAGGCAATGTATTGATCTTGGCGTTGTTGAGCGATTTTGTCGCAAATATTCAGTACCTTGCCCAAATCCGATGACAGGTGGACTTCGCCAGCATTACCAGACACCTTAGGTAGCTTGTTAAGCTCTGCTTCCACAGACTGTAAAATGGTACTTGGTGCGACGCCTATTTGGTTAAGAATCGCGGAGACACTATTGCCTTGCTGCTGAAGCATGGCCACCATCAAGTGTAAAGGCTCTATATATTGATGATCTCGGCCCACCGCCAACGATTGAGCGTCAGCTAAAGCCGATTGAAATTTTCCGGTAAATTTATCCATTCTCATTTGTAAGACCTCATAATGACGTCAGTCATTTGATGGGATTTTCCCCGGACTGACCTCATAGAAAATATTAATAACTAGATGTCTTACAAAATGTGGGTTTATTTCAAGATTTCAAGTATAAAAATTAATCAAAGGCCGGATAAGTGGATAACTGCTCGCGATGGCCAAGCAATAATTCACCAAGTTCCTGGAGAGCTTCTGGGTGTTTAAAGTAGTCGTAGCTAATATTTGGAAAACGTAAAACTTGAGTTTTAGATCTCATAAGCAAAGGTTTAAATACACTACCTTGCCCTTTAACGCCGGTTATTCTAGCTACAAGGATAGGCATTTTTGATAGTTCAGCTAAGCGTTTAATTCCAGGTTTAACACGATACGGCTTAACATCATCAAGATGAATTTTGCCATGTGGAAAAAGTGCTAAAATCTCGCCATTTTGCAAGGCTCTTTTAGCTTGTCTAAAAGCAATGTCTGCGCGACCTGTACGATCTACCGGGATACAGCCAGCGCCTTTAAAGAGCCAGTTAAGACCAAATCGCTCATATTCTTCTTTGGCAATCATGAACCGAATCGGTCTATCACAAGCAGCAATCAATAGCAGAGGATCAACGCCTGAAACATGGTTTGAGATTAGAATGGCGCCACCAGATTTGGGTAAATCAAACTTTTCTAACTTAAGTCTGTGAAACCTCACGCAATAGGCACGACACAGTCCGTCAACAAAATTCAGTCTTTTCGAACCCCAATCAACATGGTTGTACTTTCGGGATTTCGCTCTTAAATAGCCAACAAAAATCAGTAAAGCTACTAATACAAATAACCAAACTATGAGATTTAAATTAGTTTCAATCCACTCGGGCATGCTCGTCTCTTCTTATTGTTCTTGATGTTCAATCCAAATAGCACTTGCCATACGCCCGGTCGCCGCACCTAGTCCCTGCTCATGAGTCTTACGTCGATGGGAGAAGAATTCATTTGTTTGCTTATAACTACATAAGCCACTTTGATAAATGTTGATACTTCTATCCGGTGACTCGAGCTGTGACAGCAAGTATTGCGCGATTCCCGATAAATCACATTGCCAGCGATTGTTGGGATTTGCTTCAAAAAACGCAGCTAAGCTTTTGTTTTTATTTGTAAACTGTTCGCGAACATCATCACCAACTTCAAAAAACTCTTGGCTAATGGCGGGGCCAATCCAAGCTAATAAATCGTCCGTACCAGAATATTGGGCGACAGCTTCCTGAATAATACCGTCCGCTAGACCACGCCATCCAGCATGGACCGCAGCAACCCAAGTTCCTTTTGCGTCGGTTAATAAAATAGGCAAGCAATCGGCAGTCATTACTATACAAGACTGATTGAACTTCGTAGTAAAGCACCCATCAGCCCTGATATCACCACCACCATGCTTGATTACTCTAGTGCTATGAATCTGCTCTAGCCAGTAAGGGTTTGGCAAGTTAGCTTCTTTTCCCAGAAGATCTCGGTTTTTTATGACATGCCCATAATCGTCACCAACATGCAAAGCCAAATTCAAACTATCCCAGGGAGCTTCGCTACATCCCCCCTCCCTTGTTGTGCAAAAAGCCTTGACTGAATCAGGCGCTGGCCAATTAGGCTGAATGAGCTTTAGCGGCATAACTACTCTTCTGGGTTAGAAAAGTGCTCACGATTCGCTACCAACGCATCTCTTAACTTTTGCATATCAGCAGGCATAGGCGCCGTCCACTCGATATAGTCACCAGTGGTTGGGTGTTTAAGACCTAACAGGCTGGCGTGAAGCGCTTGTCGCTTAAACTTGCCTAAAATATCTTTAAGCTCAGGAGTGATTCGATTTGGAACTCTATAACGACCGCTATAAAGAGGATCGCCGACAATTGGGAACTTCAAATAGCTCATATGAACACGGATCTGGTGTGTACGACCAGTTTCTAGGCGAAGCTTAAGATGGGTATGATCTAGGAATTTCTCAGCGACTCGAAAGTGAGTGATAGCTCTTCGCCCATCAGGAATCACTGCCATGGCGGTACGCTTAGTCGGATGGCGACCAATTGGTGCATCAATTGAATTACCAGAAACCATTACGCGATTGACTAGAGCGTCGTATTCGCGGGTAAATTCACGTCTTTGCAACTGATCAACAAGGCTAGTATGTGCGCCTATGGTTTTGGCCACCACTAACAATCCAGTCGTTTCTTTATCCAAGCGATGGATAATACCTGCTCGCGGAAGATTTTGTAATTCAGGAACATGATGCAATAAAGCATTCACCATGGTTCCCTGCTGGTTACCAGCACCAGGGTGAACTACAAGCCCTGTAGGTTTATTAACAACCAGTAAGTCATCATCTTCATAGACGATATTAAGCTCAATAGCTTCAGCCTCCCAGTCGCCAGCGACTTCGACCTCGGCATTGACCTCAACCAACTCAAAGCCAGTCATTTTATGTTTGTTCGACGTTATGACTTCGTCATTAACTTTAACAAAGCCTTGCTTAACCCAGTCCTGAATTCTTGAACGTGAGTAGTCCTCAAAAGTTTCAGAAAGTGCTAAATCTAAGCGTTTTCCGTAAACTTTTTCGTCAAATGTGTGTCTTAGTTCGATAGATTGGGTAGTCATTGTAAAATCGCGTAAAAAGATTGGCGTATGACATGCTGTCAGTTAGAATGACTCACATTGTATCAGGCTTAATATAAACAGAAAGAATTAATATGAAAAAAATAGTTTTAGTATCGCTTGCCACCCTATTATTAGCAGTTGCTGGTTGCTCAAGCACTCCAAAAAAGAATGATTTAGAAGAAACTAAGCTCGAAGTGATGACTGCACAGCAGTTATTCGACAATGCTAAAGGGGCTTTACGAGCAGGAAACTATACACGAGCCATCCAAATGCTTGAAGAAATAGACACTCGCTACCCCTTCGGCAGTATATCTGAGCAGGCAAAAATGGATCTGCTTTATGCTTATTTCAAGAAAGCCGACTATGAAGCTGGGCAGGCATTAGCGGATCGCTTTTTACGCCAACACCCTCAGCATGAAAATGCAGACTATGTCTATTACATGAAAGGCGTGATGCACTATGAATCGGAAGTGGGTTTCTTTAAAGACACTTTCCAAGCAGATCTCGAAACCCGTGACACCACTAACTTAGAAGCTGCTTTCGATAATTTTAAAGCGCTAGTGGAAGTTTATCCGGAAAGCAAATATTCACCAGATGCTCGTAAGCGCATGATTCAGATTCGTAATCTACTTGCGGAAAATCAATTGCACATCGCACAATATTACATGGAACGCGATACCTATATTGCCGCAGCCAACCGCGCTAAATATATCGTTGAAAATTTCCCACAAACTCCAGCAGTGCCACACGCTTTGGATATGCTGATTAAAGCCTATAACCTTTTAGAGCTTCCTGAATTAGCGCAGCAATATAGAAAAGTCTTGTTATTAAACTATCCAGATTACAATTTTGCAGATCTGTAAATCAGTTTAATCCAGTCAAAATTAGCTTTTAGCAAACATAAAAAAAGCGGCTGATCAGCCGCTTTTTTATATAAACCTTCCCATATCCATTTATATAGCTTCGCTACTTTCCTCGCCAGTACGAATACGAATAGCTCGCTCAACATTAGTCACAAAAATCTTACCATCACCAATTTTGCCCGTACGAGCAACTTCAATAATGGTTTCAACACACTTTTCGACTAATTCATCATCGACCACAACCTCAACCTTAGCTTTAGGCAAGAAGTCGACCATGTATTCAGCACCACGATAAAGCTCGGTATGCCCTTTCTGACGACCAAAACCTTTAACTTCAGTCACCGTCATACCCGTAATTCCTAAATCCGTTAACGACTCTCTAATATCATCCAATTTGAATGGTTTGATAATCGCTTCAATTTTTTTCATCGTTGTTTCCCCGAAACTCCTATTTAAACTGTCGCCCAAAACCCGAGGTTATAGGGTATCGACGGTCGCGGCCAAAAGCTCTTTTACTGATTCTAACGCCTGGCGCTGCTTGTCTACGTTTATGTTCATTAATATCAACTAAGCGAATAACACGACGCACAGTTTCATCATCATAACCTAGAGCTACGATATCAGAAATACTCCTATCATGCTCAACGTAAGCCTCAAGAATACCGTCTAAAATATCGTAAGGCGGTAAATTATCTTCATCTTTCTGATCTGGTGCAAGCTCAGCTGATGGCGGTCGAGTAATCACACGCTCTGGTATAACAGGAGAAATAGTGTTTCGGTATTTTGCTAATCGATATACCATCGTTTTTGAAACATCTTTCAAAACATTGAAACCACCGGCCATATCGCCATACAAAGTGCAGTAACCCACAGCGATTTCAGACTTATTACCAGTGGTTAATACAATGCGGCCATACTTATTAGAGAGCCCCATTAACACCGTGCCTCTACAACGGGCTTGGATATTTTGTTCGGTGGTATCAAGTTCTGTTCCCGCCAGTTGCTCAGACATCTGCGCCATAAAGGCGTCGTAGATAGGTTCGATTGAGATAATATCAAACTCAACTCCTAGCGCCTCAGCTTCAGCCTTAGCATCTTCAATACTCATGCTTGAGGTGTATTTGAAGGGCATCATCACGGCATTAACCTTATCAGCACCCAAGGCGTCCGCGGCCACAGCTAATGTAACAGCAGAATCGATGCCGCCTGAAAGCCCTAATAAGGCTCCTGGGAAGCCGTTCTTCTGTACATAGTCCTTGACGCCTAACATTAGCGCCTGCCAGATTTCTTCTTCATCATCGAACTGCTTGGAATTGTCTTGCAAAGACAAGAGGCGATTATTTTCAACATCGAAATCCACACAAGCAAAGTCTTCAGACATTTCAGCCGCAGTAAAGACAGTTTTGCCATTTGCGTCATAGGCGCTTGAGCAGCCATCAAAAATCAGCTCATCTTGCGCCCCCACTTGATTAACGTAAATCACAGGGATATCGTTTTCATCAGCACGACGTGACATTGCCTGACCACGAACTTCAGCTTTGCCGTAATAATATGGAGAAGCATTTGGGCTTAAAATAATATCCGCACCGGCAAGCTTGGCAACTTTTGCAGGCTCTGTAAACCATAGGTCTTCGCAGATAAGAATACTGATGTTAACGCCTTTAAAGTTAATAACTGGGCAGTCGCTAGCAGCTGTGAAATAACGTTTTTCGTCAAAGACGGAATAATTGGGCAACAACTGTTTATCGTAAGTCAGCAAACAGTCACCATTATAAATTAGACTGGCAGAGTTGAAGGTATCGCCACCCTCTGTTCGCGGGTGCCCTACCACCATTGCCACGCTCGACTGCATCGACTTTAGTTCATGCAAGGCCTGCTCAATCAAAGCATACAAATCTTGACGTAAAAGTAAGTCCTCGGGCGGATAGCCAGACAAGGCTAACTCAGAAAAAACGACTATATCCGCATCGGCCTTTTCTGCTTGTTGAACCGACTTTTTGATAAGCTTTAAATTATAGTGAATATCGCCAACAATATAGTTGTTTTGCGCAAGTGCTATACGCATTTTATGTCTCAAATCGAAATTATCTGTACATTGTCTAATAATTATGCCATTTTTCAAAGTGTTAAAATGGAAAACTTGAAATGAACCCTTGATAGACTTAATCTGTAACTGACAGTAGTGTTACAAAGGAACTTATGTGTTAGATAACAATAAAAAAATAGATTTTGGTTGGGAATTTTTACGGTATTACGCCGTTATACGTCTTATATTAGCGTTGCTGCTTTTGCTAACGCCCTATATTTTTAACGCAAAGGGTAATTTGTACGAGGTTGATACCTACACTTCGTCGGCAATCAGTTATCTAATTTTATCCTGCCTACTCATCTTCATGGCTTTCGTCGAACATCAGTTCAGAATCCAGGCCATTGCGCACCCGCTCGTAGACATTGTTTTCTTAGCTTTACTCGCCTACTCAGGTCATCAAAACACTGCTGTATACATCGTAATGATGGCTTTAGTTTCAATCGTGGGTATCTTTTTGACTCGACACAGAGGAGGCTTACTTTATGGTTTGTTAGCCTGCGGTGCCGTGGTTATTATTAGGCATTATCGCCATGACGGGCTTGCTTTAAGCGACTTCTCGGATTTAAGTTTACAAATAGCAGGGATACTGGCTGTAATTGTCTTGGCTAATATCCTAGCTCGTAGAATGACACACTATGAAGCAGAAACTCTTGAGCAGCGTTTAAGCCTCGAACAATTGCACCTATTGAATAGACAGATTATTGAGAAGATGAATCGAGGCGTGATAGTTGTTGATAAAGAAACAATTATTCAGCACATCAATCAAACTGCTTGGTATGGCTTAGGCTTACCTGAGAATCCTCTAGGAAAGCCTTTAAAGCAAGTGGCTGACGAACTGGACTATCAGCTTACAACGGTTAAAAAAGAAGCGTCATATAAGAAGAAAGCAGAACTTCAAGAAGAAGGTCTTCCATTTAGGGCTACTCAAACCGGTCCGCAACTGGTGCCTAAGTTCATTGATTTAGTCGATGGTGAAAAGATTCTAATTACATTAGACAACTACTCGGAAGTCATGAAGAAAGCTCACCAATTAAAACTCTCCTCGCTTGGACAGTTAACCGCGAATATTGCTCACGAAGTTAAAAATCCTTTGAGCGCGGTGAGTCAAGCTACTGCCCTACTGTCGGAAAAAGAAAATTTTGCTGACGACGATAAAGAGCTCATAACCATCATTCAGCGCCAATCAAAACGCATTAATGAAATAATCGAAAACGTGCAAAAGGTCTCTAAAAGCAAGCCACCAAACCGCGAAGCGATAATACTACAGAGATTCATAAATCAGTTTATCAATGAGTATAAACAGGGGCTTAAGTTTGATGCAGCAATCTCTGTTGAAGATATAGACGAATCACTGATGGTGGTCTTTGATCAAAGTCAATTAAAGCAAGTCCTATCAAACTTATTTGATAACGGCCTAAAGTTTAGTTATATCAATACCAAGGAGTACCGACTTCACATCGTGGCTGGACAAGACCCCGTCAGCGAGGACTTATTCCTTGATGTCATTGATGAAGGCACCGGGATTACTTTGGAGCAAAAAGAAAAAATATTTGAGCCCTTCTACACCACTGCCCACGATGGAACTGGACTTGGGCTATACATTTCTAAGGAACTGTGCGAAGCAAACCAAGCAAGACTAGACTGTATCCCAGTTGCTTTTGGAGGCGCCTGCTTCCGAGTCAGCTTTGATACGTATAGCTAAGAAGGATTGTCTATGCCGGAGAGAAAGCCGAAAGTTATCATTATTGATGATGAAGCAGACATTCGTCACCTGCTCACAATGACGCTGATCCAGATGAACCTTGACGTGATAAGTTGTAAGGATTTAACCGAAGCGAAAGACGCATTAAAAAAAGACATCTATGACTTCTGCTTAACTGACCTCAAGCTTCCCGATGGCGATGGTCTAGAAATGGTTAGCTTCTGCCGTCTTAATTACCCCAATATGCCAATAGCCGTGATTACAGCTTATAGTAGCACTGAAAAGGCTATCGAAGCTATGAAGCTGGGGGCGTTTGATTTCTTATCTAAGCCGATAGATCTTAGCCATTTAAGGCAACTACTCAAACATGCTTTTAAATTTAGTCAGCGCGAACAAATCGCCCAAAAAGAAACCATTTATAAGGTGCTCACGGGTAATGATAAGTATGCAGCCGACCTATTAAGCCAAATTGCAAAAGTGAAAAGCTCACAAGCCCCTGTCGTCATTGAAGGAGAGCCAGGTACTGAAAAAGAAGCTTTAGCTCATATTATTCATCAGCAAAGCTCTCGATCAGAACAGAAGATCATGATTCTTGATCTAGAAGCACATCCTGAAGAAACTCATGAGCAAGTTCTATTCGCCGCAAAAGAAGAAGAGCACAATATTCTTTTGCAAGCGAACCAGGGAACTTTGGTCATAAACAATATTCAACGATTATCAAAGCCCCTACAGAAACGATTTCTACAGTGCATTGAGGATAAAGCTTTTGTTGAAAGCAGTAGCTTTGATACCCTTCCGCTGGATATACGGCTAATCGTTTGCACTGATACTCCTTTGGACACTTTATTCCGTAATGAGTTACTTCGTGAAGATTTGTACTTTAGAATTAATGTAATAAATTTATCAATCCCTAGTTTACGACAAAGAAAAGGTGCACTGCCGGCTATCGCTGACGCTTACTTACAGGATATCAACTGCGATAAAAAGCTTTCTCAACTCGCTATTGAAAAACTAGAAGCCCATGACTTCCCTTATAATTATAGAGAGCTTGAGAATATCTTATTCAAAGCAACCACATTGGCATCTGGAAATTTCATTGAAGAAAGTGACTTAGTTCTTATAAAACCAATGAATCATTCTTCACCCACTAACAAGAGCTTAATTTCAGAGCGCGGTGACAAACCACTAGATCAATATCTAGAAGAAATCGAAAAAGCAGAAATTGAAAAAGCCTTAGAGAAGACGCGGTGGAACAGGACCGAAGCGGCAAAGATCCTAAAGGTCAGTTTCAGAACTATACGTTACAAAATGAAAAAACTTGGCATTCAATAACTGCTATTACAAATTCAGCGATATCCCACAGAGGTTAATGACTATATCTCAATGACAATCCAAGCCTACTGAGATAGTTTATACACCATCATTCTATTCATGGTATTCACTAGAAATGACCATAGTAAAAGGACTTACTATTACAGAACTAATGCTCACCTTAGCAATCATTAGTATTATCGGCTTGTTCGCTGGGCCTTCCATATCTAAGTTTTTAGAACGGAATAAGGTAGAATCTGACACTCTACAAATTACTAATATCATCACGACAGCTCGTAGTAATGCCATATCCAAAAAGTCCCCTATCACCATTTGTGGTGATGACAAAACAGAAAAATGTTCCCGCAACTGGTTGCGACTGAAAGTGATTAACGCATCGACCAATGAAATTATGCATCAAACAACTCTGAACTCAAGGTTTTCAAGTGCACACTGGTCAGCCTTTCAGAATAAGCCAGGGCTTACCATAGCGCCTACAGGCTTTACGTCACACCAAAACGGTACCTTGTATTTATGTCACAAACGCTATAAAAAATTGCACAGAGCAATAATCGTTAGTAAATCAGGACGAGTTTCGATTAAGCGGCAAAGTACAGAAATAAGCAGAAAGTGTAATAATTAAAATAATCAGTGACACAAATGATTAATATTTAAGATTGTTGCCACTACTCTAGATATCCTCTAAAGTAATTATTAAGGTTATTACAATAAAAGAAAAGACGATAAACGTTAATGATGAGCCATATTGATATAGAGATTACAGCCGAATCAGGCCTAGAGCTTTTAACTAATGATGAAATATCTCGCTTAAGTGAGCACTCCAAAGGTGGTGAGTACGAGCTATTTAAAAAGTGTGTACTTGCAGTTTTAACAAGCACACAAGTCACCGACGAAATCAGTTATCACGAAGAACAGCTGAAACTCTTCGACATTGAAGTTTTACAACTAAATAAAGGCGTAAAGCTAAAATTAAAGAATGCTCCTGCAACATCACTCGTTGATGGCAAGATGATACAGGGCCTCAAAGAGCAGGTTTTTAGCGTACTCAGGGATATTGTTTTCTTAAAACAGGAGCTAGAGTCAAATTCTAGAATAGACTTTAATTCAAGCAACGGCTGTACCAATGCTATTTTTCACATTTTAAGAAATGCCAAAGCATTGCGACCTGGCTGTGATCCAAACATGGTTGTGTGCTGGGGTGGACACGCCATTCCTGAATTCGAGTACCAATACACCAAAGAAGTCGGTTACCGTCTTGGCTTACGTGGACTGGATATCATCACAGGCTGTGGCATAGGAGCCATGAAAGGTCCTATGAAGGGAGCTCTTATAGGCCATTCTAAGCAACGAATTTCTAACGGAAGATACATCGGATTAACCGAACCAGGAATAATCGCTGCAGAGTCCCCTAACCCAATAGTCAATGAGTTGATCATCATGCCAGACATCGAAAAGCGGCTCGAAGCATTTGTTAGATTGGGTCATAGCTTTGTGGTCTTTCCTGGTGGCGTTGGAACCGCGGAGGAAATTCTATATATCTTAGGCATACTACTACACCCAAAAAACAAGGACACTCCCTTCCCCTTGATTTTTACTGGCCCTAAGGAATCAGCATCTTACTTTGAACGTATCGATCAGTTTATAGCAGACACTCTTGGTCCCGAGGCACAGCAAAAGTATCAAATCATTATTGATGACCCTGTCGCTGTTGCTAAAGCGACTCTTCAAGGGGTAGTCGATGTACGCGAATACCGTAAACAAACGCACGATGCCTACCACTTTAACTGGCAGTTGCATATTCAGTGGGACTTTCAAGAAGAGTTTATTCCTACTCACGATAATATGGCAAAACTTAACTTAAAAGCCGACCAACCACTTCATTTATTAGCAGCGAACTTACGCAAAGCATTCTCAGGGATAGTGTCTGGAAATGTAAAAGAGGCTGGTATAAAAGAAGTTGCGAAGCATGGTCCCTATACCATTAGTGGCGATGTAAAAATCATGAATCAGCTTGATGCTTTATTGGAGGCTTTTGTTAGTCAGAAGCGAATGAAGCTGAATGCTGATAACTATGTCCCCTGTTATAGGGTTATTAAACCTCAAAACAAACCACAACCCGCCACGGTTTAAATTTACTTAATGTGAGTCTTCTTCACTCTTAGAAGGCTCACCATTAATAGACTCTCGGTTTCCCTTGGCGATATAAACCACCCAGTAGTCAACGTGGGGGCTAAACCACTTGGCGGCATAGCCAACGCCTATTTCATTTTGCTCTAAAAAGAACGGATCCTCGGCAAACAAATGGATTCGATGATAATAGGAGTTTCTAAACATATCGATTACTTCTTCTGGGTCAGAGTAGCCCCCTAATATTGCTTCTACATGGTTTTCACCTTCTGCTTCTGCCGGAAGATTCAAGGGGTACCCCGCCTTAATGAGCCGAAGATTAGGCGTGCCACCGCTACCATTGTGTGACACTTTACCTGCAGCTGCCATCTCCTCAGCCTTGTTCTGTGCCACCTCGCTTAAAAGTGCATTGCAGTATAATTCACTGCGATTTTGCTCACTATCAGTAACAATAAGTTTAGCAAGGTCTTGCGCTTTTTGGTTTAAGCCACAGTCTTCATAAGTCTCTATATTTGAGCTATCTGTAGGTGACTTGAGCTCTGCAGATTCAGCAGAGCTCAACATTGAAAGATTAATCAGAACCGCTAGGGCTGCTTGGCCACTCTTTAACATACAAATCCTGTTTGCTATATGGAATCTCGATACCCTTCTCTTTAAAGAGCTTGTGAATGGTCATTACTAACCGATGAGATATCATACCTTTCTGTTCAGGCTTTTCAATCCAAGCCATAAACTGTAGATCGATACTTGACTCACCAAAGCTTCTAAATCGAACTCTTGGCTCAGGACTCGAACAAAGATCCAAGTTTTGTTTTGCCATTTCCATCAACACATCATGAACCTGCTCTAAATCACTGTCGTAGGAAACTCCAATATTGATTCTGATTCGAGTTTTTTCCCAAGGGCCACCACTTTCATTAACAATTTTGGCATTACCCATCACAGAGTTAGGGATTGTAACCTCAACATCATCGCGGGTTAATAAACGGGTACTTCGAATTCCGACATGAGTCACTCGACCACGTTCACCAGAATCGAGAATGATGTAATCTCCTAGCTTGTAAGGCGAATCGGCGACAATAAAAAAGCCTGCAAATAAATTGGCCAAAGTATCCTTGGCCGCAAAACCCACCGCGATGCCAACGATACCCGCTGACGCTAACCAAGCTGCGGGGTTCACACCCCAGGACATGATTAAGATATACATGCCTGCGCCAACAATTAAAATCTTAGTGGTGATATCTAAGATTGGAATGGTGCGCTCTTCAATCAACTTAAAGCGATGCTTATGCTGAGAAAAAGACTCCAGCACTAATCGCGTCACTTTGAGTAACTTCATCATCAGCGACAAAATTAATAGCGTCACCACAAAGCGCTTAAGGAAGGTATCGGTAGATTGGCTAAACTGTAAAGCCTCAATAGCTAGCAATAAAGAAATATAAAAAATAACAGAATAAAGCGCTTTAGCTAGAATAACGAACAAATGATCATCAAAGGTCCCTTTGGTTTTACTAGCAACTTTCCCTAGTACAGTTTTAAAAACATACTGTGCAATTTTTGCAATGATAAAACCTGCAGCAATCACTGTGGCAGCCAACAGCCATGGATTAGACTCTAAACTCTGCCAAATTGGTACGACTGAGTCAGGAAGGCTTGACTTAATATCACTAAACATTTGCTCTGCCACATGGCTACTAGTATCTACGGTTTCTTTTTTTGAAGCTTCGTCTGCCATCGAAATTCCTTTAGCTATAAAAAAACGGCCTAGAATTTATTCTAGGCCGTTTCTCGAAAATTACAATATAACTTTCATCTCACAAACTCAACTAGAGAGTATCAAACTCTTCGCCTTCTTTCTCCACTTCTGGTGGCATCAAGTCTTCTTTCTTCACGCCTAGCAATAGAGCCATAGGGCTCGCAACATAGATAGAAGAATAAGTACCGACAAGAACACCCACAATCAATGCTTCTGCAAAGGAGTGAATTGTCTGACCGCCGTAGAAGAACAAAGCTAATAATACCAACATCGTGGTAATCGACGTCATCAAAGTTCTTGAAAGCGTTTGGTTTAGTGAAGTATTAACCACCTCTTCCGAACTACCCTTGCGCATTCTCAAGAAGTTTTCACGAATGCGGTCAAAAACAACGATTGTATCGTTAAGCGAGTAACCGATAATCGCAAGCAACGCTGCTAACACCGTTAAATCAAACTCAACTTCAGTGATTGAGAAGAAGCCGATAATCAAAATAACGTCGTGCGCCAATGCAATTACCGAGCCGACCGAGAACTTCCACTCGAAACGTAGGGCAACGTATATCATGATACAGATCAGGGCAACTAGCATCGCTAAGCCACCCATTTCTTTTAGTTCTTCACCGATAACCGGACCAACAAACGACTGATCTCGTTTAATCACAGTTAGGCCATCCGCGCGGAGCGCTGCAAGCACTTCATCACCAACAACAGCGTTCTCGATATGATCTTGCTGAGGCATTCTAATTTGAACAACGCTGGCCGAACCAAAGTTTTGTACGATCGCTCCTTCAATACCAATGCCGTCTAGTTGCTCATGGATCTTTGGGATGTCAGCATCCTGCTCGTAGCCGACTTCAATCAAAGTACCACCAGTGAAGTCCAAACCGTAGTTTAGACCTTTAGTGAAAAATGATGTCAGTGAACCAATCATTAATAATATAGATAAGGCTAACGCAAACTTACGTAGCTTTAAGAAATCAATATTGGTCTCTTTATTTAAAATTCGCATAATCTACCTCTACCTATATTGATAACTTTTTAACGGTTCTGCCACCGTACATCAGGTTGACGATACCACGACTTACAAAGATTGCCGTAAACATTGATGTCAAAATACCGATGAATAAGGTAATCGCGAAACCTTTAACAGGGCCAGTACCAATCGCAAATAGAATGATTGCAGCAATCGCAGTCGTAATATTCGCATCGGCAATGGTTGAAAGCGCGTGACCATAGCCTTTATCAATAGCTTGAGCCGGTCTAGCTCCTGCCCGAAGCTCTTCTCGAATCCGCTCGAAAATAAGCACGTTGGCATCAACAGCCATACCTACTGTTAATACGATACCTGCAATACCTGGAAGCGTTAACGTAGCACCCATCAATGACATAACGCAGACAATCATCACTAGGTTCAGACTCAAAGCCACATTCGCCACCAAGCCAAACAACTTGTAGTAAACCAACATGAACGCTAGAACTAACGAGAAGCCGATGATGACAGACGTAACACCCTTCTGAATATTCTCTTCACCTAAAGTTGCACCAATGGTTCTTTCTTCAACAATGAAGGTTGGAGCAATTAAGGCACCTGAACGAAGCTTACGGGCCAAGTCACGGGTTTCAGGCTCAGTGAATCGACCAGTAATGGTGAAGCGGCTACCAAAAGTACCATTAATGTTTGGTGCGCTAATCACACGTTCTTCTAATTCTGAACCGACTAAAACGCGCTTACCATCTACGATATCGAAAATCGGACGAGATTCTTTCAAAATCATTGCCAATCTTTTATTAACGTTTGCCGCTGTGGTGCGTGTCATCTTAGAGCCACCCTCACCGTCTAAACGCACCGATACGATTGGTTCGTTCGTTTGAGGGTCATAAGTTGCAGTAGCGTTCGTAAGATGGTCACCGGAAACTTCAACTTCGTCATAAACCAATATAGGTCCATACTCAGTGTCGAAAAGTTTATTACCAGCAGGAATTCGACCATTTTGAGCACTAACAACGTCAGCTTCTTCATTCACTAAGCGGAACTCTAAGCTCGCTGTTGCACCAAGAATTTGTTTTGCTAAAGCCGAATCTTGAACGCCAGGCAGTTGCACTACAATGCGATCAGAACCTTGGCGCTGAATCAATGGCTCAGCGACACCTAATGAGTTCACACGAGAGCTTAATATCACGCGGTTTTGGTCAATCGCATGATCTTTGATTTCTTGTAGCTTCTGCTTATTCAAAGTACCGCGAATAATCGGACGACCACCTTTTTCAGAAAGCTGCAGATCAATACGATCAGCGTGTGCTTTAAACAAGGCTTCATAAGCACGCTCTGCGTCTTCTTGATTTCGGAAGCTTAACAGCATACCGTTTTCAATAGGCTCAACACGACCACGAATTGAGGGGCTTTGCTCAGTAAGCGTATCGATGAAATCACGACGTAACTGATCTTGCTGGCGCTTCAAGGCTTGATCCATATCAACCTGCATTAAAAAGTGGATACCACCCCTTAAATCCAAACCTAGCTTCATTGGCTCGCCACCCAAGTTCGCGAGCCATCTCGGTGTCGAAGGTGCAAGGTTTAATGCCGTCACATAGTTTTGATTTTCTAAAGTTGGATTCAAAACATCATTAGCTAACTGACGAGCTTTTAATTGCTCGGCTGGCTTAGAGAAACGTGCAATAACTTTATTCGCGCCCTGCTCACCAATAGTTGCAGGATCGATGCTTAACGGCGTTATCCCCTCATCTGCCCATGCTTTTTGAATTTGGTCGAGTTGATTTTGCGTTACCATCGTATCGCGCAAGCCAGAAATCTGAACTGCAGGATCTTTACCGAAAATGTTTGGTGCTGCATATAAAAATGCTAGCGCCAACACAACGATAATCAACACGTACTTCCACTTTGGATACGTATTGATCGGTAATTGTTGTTGGTTTGGTTGATTGACAAACATAAATTTAGCCTGTGTGTGTTTTTATTAAGCTCTTGTAGCAGAAAGCCCAACGTTATGTTGGGCTTTAATTATTAATCTTCGATAGATTTAATAGTGCCTTTAGGCAGGGTTTGAGCAATTGAAGCTTTTTGGAATTTAATTTCCATGCCTTCGGCTAAGCTCAATACAACATAGTCTTCTTTAATTTTACTGATTTTTCCTATAATGCCGCCAGTTGTCATGACTTCATCACCTTTTTCTAGGCCGCCCATCATTTCTTTATGTTGCTTCATTTTCTTCTGTTGTGGACGAATCATCATGAAGTACATGATTAGAATCAGTGGTACAAACATGATCAAGAAGCTCATTAAACCGCCACCTTGGGGAGCTGCGCCACCTGCTGTTGCTAATAACATCGATAGTTTCCTCTATTTTTAATAATTAACTAACTGAAAAATAAACGATTAAAGCGCTGGGACTTCTTTACCCAACCCTTCGTAGAATTCTTTTACAAAGTCCGACAATGTACCTTTTTCGATGGCTTGACGCAATCCATCCATTAAATTCTGATAATAACGCAGATTATGGATAGTATTTAAGCGCCCACCAAGCATTTCGTTACACTTATCAAGATGATGGAGATAAGCACGGCTATAGTTTTCACAGGTATAGCAGTCACAGGCATCATCTAACGGTCCAGTGAATGTTTTATTGTGGCTGTTGCGTAATTTTACAACCCCTTTACTAGTAAAAAGGTGGCCGTTTCGAGCGTTACGCGTTGGCATTACACAGTCGAACATATCAACCCCACGACGAACCGCCTCGACGATATCTTCTGGCTTACCAACCCCCATTAAATAACGAGGTTTATCCGCTGGCATTTCGTGGGTTAAATTATCTAGCACCTTAAGCATTTCATCTTTAGGCTCTCCAACGGATAGTCCACCTATGGCATAGCCGTCATAGCCAATCTCAGTGAGCCCTGCTAGCGACTCTTCACGCAAGTGCGGGTACATCCCCCCTTGCACAATACCGAATAAAGCTGTCGGTTCTTTATCCTTAAAACCAGAAACGTGCGCATCTTTACTACGTTTAGCCCAACGCAATGATAATTCCATTGACTCACGCGCTTCCGCTTCTGTCGCAGGATATGGCGTACACTCGTCAAAAATCATCACAATATCTGAGCCTAGCTTGCGCTGAACTTCCATCGCTTCTTCAGGGCCTAAAAATACTTTCGAGCCATTAACGGGCGAACGGAACTCAACGCCTTTCTCGCTGATTTTGCGCATTTTTCCTAAGCTGAATACTTGGAACCCACCTGAATCGGTTAAGATTGGCTTATCCCAGTGCATAAAGTCATGCAAGTCACCATGCTGCTCTATAATATCCGTACCTGGACGTAGCATTAGGTGGAACGTGTTACCTAAAATAATTTCGGCGCCTAAATCCTTTAATTCTTCTGGGCTCAGACCTTTCACAGTGCCGTAAGTACCAACAGGCATGAATGCTGGTGTTTGAATGGTGCCACGCTCAAAGGTTAACTGTCCTCGGCGAGCCTGACCATCGGTTGTATTTAAATCAAACTTCATTACTCAAGTACCTTCATTATTGGTTCAAAGCTTCAGGGTGAGCTCCTGAAAACGGGCGCGTGATAAACATGGAGTCGCCATAGCTAAAAAATCGATACTGCTCAGACACCGCCTCGCCGTAAGCCTGCATGATGTGCTTTTTACTGGCGAAAGCGCTAACTAACATCATCAGTGTCGATTCTGGTAGGTGGAAATTGGTGATAAGGGCGTCAACAGCTCTAAAAACGTAACCTGGATAGATAAAAATATCCGTTTCCCCAGAACCTGCTTCTAATTCACCATTAATAGCCGCAGACTCTAAACATCGGACCGAGGTTGTGCCCACAGCAATGACGCGACCACCTTTGGCGCGAGTTTCATTAACCTTATCGACGACTTCTTGCGATAGCTCATACCACTCTGAATGCATCTTGTGCTCAAGGATATTATCCACGCGCACTGGCGAGAAAGTACCTGCACCGACGTGCAATGTTACAAAAGCGCTGTCAACCCCCTTCTCTGAGAGTTTAGCTAATAATTCATCATCAAAGTGCAATCCCGCCGTTGGCGCAGCGACCGCACCTTCAACTTTGCTATAAACCGTCTGATAACGTTCTTTGTCCGAAAGCTCATCTTCTCGATCGATATAAGGCGGTAGAGGCATATGGCCAACGGCTTGCATCACGCTGTGCCAATCGCTCGAGAGCAATTTCAGCTGATACATAGCTCCGTCTTTACTGATGACTTCGACCTCAGTTCCTTCTTCCAAGACCAATCGTGCGCCAGGCTTTGGGCTACGATTAGCTCGCACATGGGCTAAAGCGTCGTGTTCAGATTCGACACGCTCGATAAGTATTTCGACCTGCCCACCGCTGGATTTTTTACCAAACAAACGCGCCGGCAAAACCCGAGTATTATTAAATACCAGTAAGTCATTAGGCTCGACGAAGTCCGTCAGTTGATAGAAGTGGCTATGCTGAATGTCACCGGTTTCACCATCAAGTCGTAATAGACGGCTGGCGGTACGTTGTTCCGTGGGATAGCGAGCGATAAGCTCGTCTGGTAGGTCGAAATGAAAGTCTTTTAATTGCATAGGGCGCTGACCTTACGGGGTCATGACAAAATAATGGTGCTTAGTTTATCGGCAAACGCCCAAAACGCAAGGGTTTCAAAGGAAAAACTATCGATAATTGCTACTGCTTAACCTGAAACTTTAACTCCGCGAAGGCCCCTGTTTCATCGATCACCACCACTTCATAACGTCCTATATCTAAAGCTTTGAGCGATACACGGTTATTGCTCATAAGTGTGGCATCCAAAAGCCGTCCATTCAAAAACCAGTGCAGCTGCCCAGTAACGCCCTCGGCTAATAACTGAATATCTGGTAATTGCTGCGCTTCAGGAGGTGCATACAAAATCGAGTCAGGATCAATCCCTGCAATGTTGGGGCTACTAAAGTTGATATGATTCCTACAGTTTTCAGAGAGCTCGGGCAAAAGTTGTTCGCTTCGAAAAGGTTTTGCAATCCAAGGCTCAAGACTTCGTGGCCACAATGCAATCTCTCGTGTCTCAATCTCACCATCAAAACACTGTGGGTTCACTCTTTTGCCACTGGCGGAATCAACTTGTATGGTCAATAATCCATGACTCCACTGGCTCGACAACGGGTCGCTAAGAGTCACAGGCGCCGTATCCTCGACTAAATACGCTTGGCGTTTTTTATGGCAATTGGTTTCTGTTTGCATCGACGCTAAAGTCCCCAAAGGCCAACAAATATCAGCGACAGTAACCGTACCCGGACGCTGAATAGGCTTTATCCAGTCCCATGGCAGTATATTTAAAATACGTTGCAACAAAGGAACCGCCGTTGTACGGCCACTGTTGTTGACACTAAAAGAACCATCCGGCATTCCCACCCAAACACCAATAGTTACTTTTTCATTAGAGGCTAAAACCCAAGCATCACGAGAGCCGTAGCTCGTTCCAGTTTTATAAGCGATTGAATTGTTGGCGGAAAAATAGCGGTGACTTATTTGATTATTTAAAGGAATTTGCCACAAAATATTTTGAATGATCCAGCTGGACTCTTTACTCATCAGTGGGTATGACCGCTGAGTTTCGCTCGGATGCAGTCGTAGCTTTGTTGCCTTACCCTCATTTCCAAGCGCTGAAAAAAGCCCGACAAGTTGCTGTAAATTTGCGCCACCACCGCCTAGAGCGATACTCAGGTTCGGCTTAGCGTTTGGCGGCAATGATAACTTTAATCCCGCATTGGTAAGCTTAGTATAGAAATACTCAGGTGACAGTTCATTCAACAGCTGCACCACCGGCATATTAAGCGAACGTCCCAGAGCTTGCGACACGCTAACGGCTCCATTGAAGTGTTCATTGAAGTTTTTCGGCTTATAGCCTGCGAAAGAATGGGGCACATCAAGCAGCAAAGATTCTGAATGTATAAGCCCTTGATCAACGCCCAAACCATAAATAAAAGGCTTCAGAGTCGAGCCTGGCGAACGTAAGGACTGCGCCATATCGACATAACCCGCACGCTCATGGTTAGCAAAATCAGCGCTACCAATATACACAAGCGGTAACGACGTCTTGTTGTCCATCACGATGACCGCGGCCGACATCCCCTCTTCTTTGCTTCGAATATAATCAAGCACCGACCAGCCAATTTCCGCTTGTAAGGTTCTATCGATTGAAGATTTAATTAATCGTTGTTGCGGATAACGAGTGACCAGTTCACGACTGAATAAAGGCGCTATAACGGGTTGCGTATTGTATTCAGCCCAAACATCTTCTTGTTTAATATCATCCACAAGTTCCTGCGGCCAGACACCAAACTCTGTCAGTCTGTCGAGCAGTTTATTACGCTGCATTTGCGCTCTTTGAGGATGCAAATCAGGGCGGTTCCAGGAAGGAGCCTGTGGTAATACAGCGAGCAAAGCTGCTTCTGAAGCGGTTAAATCTTTTGCTGACTTTCCTAAATATGTAAAACTTGCTGCTTCGACACCTTCAATAGTGCCGCCAAAAGGCGCGTAATTGAGATAGTAAGTTAAGATCTCATCTTTTGAGTAATGCCACTCAAGCTGTAGGGCTCGGAACATTTGCTGCAGCTTGCCACTGACACTTTTTTTATGAGGTTCAAGAATACGCGCGACCTGCATGGTTAGCGTTGATGCACCAGAAACCACTTCGCCATGATAGATCGCTTGGCCGACTGCTCGCGTTAAGGCAAAAGGGTTGACTCCGGGGTGTGAATAAAAATACTGATCTTCGTAGTTAATTAATGCCTCAAGGTATAACGGCGAAACCTCGTCAATGGTCACCGGATAGCGCCATACACCTTGTTCATCGGGAAAGGCTCTAAGCGGTTTACCATCGGAAGCTACAACGAGCTGCGCAAAACTCCGCCGCTCGAAATCCTCAATCGGCAAGGGGAATAATTTATCAAGCACCCAAAAGCCAATAAAACTCAGCAAACACAAAAGCAGTAAACGCTTTAAGCTTTTCAGCCAAAAACGTTTACTAAATAATGCTCGGGGCTTTGTCATGCTGCTATTGTCCCTGACCGATGACTACCTTAGTCAGTAGAGACTTTAGTTATAACAACAGGCTTTTCGGGCTGACTAATTCCTCGAATCTCAGGTCGATACATGTCTTCAACAAAGCTCGATGGCACCGTATAAGTACCCGGCGTTACTGCGCGAACCATGTAGAACACATGAGTCGTGCGATAACTACGAAGCTCCAACGCCGCCATGTAACGATCATCCCAGAACTCTTGGTGCGCAAGCTGGGTGTTTTCAGTTAACTCTTTGATGGATTTACCATCGATTTTAATCTCATCAATCTTAAACGAGTGCTCGAGGTTTTGGTTTTCAAGCTCCAGTCCAGCAGGCAACAAGTCCACCAGCAGCGCATTCCGAAGCTTGCGATGTTCTTTGGCTAAGTCAATCGAAATACCAACGATAACACGGTCGCCAGCATTCAACTGGTTAATCGATATTGGCTCGCCCTGAAGATTGAAATAACGTCTTTGGATAGCGATATCGCTCGACTGTTTTTGTGGTGCAGTCTTTGGGTAGCCTTGAACTTTGTAGTCCACAAAGGTTGTTTTTTCACCATTGTTAGTTAACGCCAGTGCCGTTTTAACCGAAGAGTTTTTCGCAACACTGATGTAATCGGACTGTTGCTTAAAACTTTCTTCCTCACCACTTCGGGTTAATGACAAACTTAACTCTGATTGATTAGAAGCGGTGTCATTGAGAACTTTTGCCAGACGCGCTAAGGCACCTTTTTCTTGAGTCGATAACCATTGACGAGACTCTAGTTCACCTTTTAAATTAAACACTAAGTCTAAGCCATTAATATCTAGGGACTGAACCACCTTGCTCTGTAAACTTAAGTGCGCAACTTGGCTCATATCGCGGATCGGCGAGCCATAATCGCCATAATACCAGTAAGGCTTATGCTGGAATGTTGCAGTAAACGCTTTCCCCCACGCTAATTTGGCGCGCCCTTGGTCACCGAGCTTTTCAAGCGTTGCCGCCAAATGCGCTAATGGTAACGCTCGTGCGGCATCTTTTGATTTATTATCAAACAATGAACGCACATCTTGTAAATTAGCTCGCCCTACTTTGCTCAACACATAAGCGGAATAGGCTCGATAAGCCAACTCGAAATGCTGCTTATCGTCATAATAGCCCCAGTCATTCGCTCTAAAGGCAGCCGAGCGCACATACTTTTGCAAACGACGCACAGCACGGTTCAAGTTATTTTCAGGAACTTGATAACCTAGCTGTTTAGCCGCAATCAAAAAGTCGGTAACGTATGCCGTAAGCCATGGTTCTTCTGGGCTATTGTTCGACCATAAGCCAAAACTACCGTCATAACGTTGCATCGAAATAATGCGACTAATCGCCGAATCGATAAGCTGTTGACGTTCAGTAAATAGCTGATTGCTGCGGCTTTCATTCAATGATTTCAAATAACTTTGATCCGCGTTTAACCATGGCCAAGCGCTTGAAGTGGTTTGCTCTAAACAACCATACGGATACTGCAATAAGCCGTCGATATAAGTGCCTGCGTCCAGCGGCGGCGTATTCGAAACATTGAGCACAGACTTTAAACCAAAGTCATCATATGCACTGGCAAAATCACTAGCCACACTAAATTGTGTTCCTGGATTGAGCGCAGCTTGCTTCGTAATAATCGAAGCGGCATAGGCTGGGCGTAAACCTAGTGCCCAAGTTCTTTCAAGTTCAAGGTCAGGGTTATCGCTCATAACGCTCAGCGAAACGTGCCCCTGTCCTGTAAAATGTGAAGCCGTTACAGGAAGCTCAATAATAGCTTTGCCTTTGCTAGCTAACGTAAGCGACTTTGTCACCACTGTTTCACCAAGTGCTTCATCCGACGTCAATCGAACCTCAAAACTTTGCTCTATGTCCTCCATATTTTTAATATCGAATAACACCTGCGACTGGTCGCCTTTGGCTAAAAATCTTGGCATTGAAGCTTGCACCACTAACGGCGCCGCAACTTTTGCTTTGGACTCGGTCGCACCATAAAGACTTTTACTAAAACCCACCGCCATTAAGCGCAATTCGCCATTAAAGTATGGAAGCTCCACTGAAACCGTCGCTTTACCATTAGCATCGAGTGCCACTTTGTCTTTAACGATTGATACGATCTGCACATCCGAAACAGGGGCATCACCACCGCGACTTAAGTCCGCATCGCCACCAAATCGTTGTCGAGCACGCTTACCATCGACTAACTCGACTAAACTGCCGTAGTTATCTTTCAACGCTGCTTCATAAGCCCTTTGACCAAAGAACCATTCCAGCGGCTTCGGCGTCTCAAAGTTGCTGATGCTTAATACACCGCTATCGACTAATGCTAATGTTGCATAAACCTCTTCATTTGCAGCTATATTTGATGCTGTAATTTCAACATCCACCGTTTGTTGAGGTCTTAACTTTTCTACATGAGAAACCTCTAACTCTAAGCGTTTAGCGTCGCGATTGAGTGGTAAGTGTAATAATCCAAATGCTCTACTCGGTAAGTGTTTACGTTTAACATTCCCAGGCTTTAAAACCATTGCCGAGACATACAAATTGTGAGTTTGCCATGATTTATCTAAAGGAATCCTGATCGTCGACTCGGTCGAATCGAGCTTTACAGAACGCTTCCATAATAGCTCGTCACTTTCCACAGTAATTAGCGCTTGGCCTGCGTATGGAGCTTTGACGGTTAGTTCAAGATCAGTTCCTAACTCAACAAAGTCTTGCCCCATAGACAGACTAACTTGATCGGGACGCTCACCATTTAAGTCAGAGCGTTCAGACCAATACCAGCCAGCAAAAAAGTGATAGCTCGTTAGCAACGTGTTCGAACGATTTCGAACTTCGAGGCGGTAGTTGCCGTAATCTAAAGGCAAAGATAGTTTCTGACGTTCGCTTGAGTCGAATTTAACCACTTTCGAATAGACAGGAACATTGCCGTCAGAGGTTCGGTACTCCCAACCGCTGCGCCCATACTGCCAATAACGGCGACTGTCTTCACGCACTAAGGTTACTTGATACTCTTGCCCAGCAGTTAACTGCTCACCTTTGGCATCTACGGCAATTAACTCGAGCGTATTACTAGCATTAGGAGCGGCAAACTCTCGGTCGGCTTCCCACAAAGGGCGTACGCCAATGAGCTCATTGTGTGGGAAAGCGTATTGCACTAAACGTCGCGTAATCGGGCGGCCACCACTTTCATACACATTGACATTGCTTAATAAACGCAGAGGAAACTTGCTACTAGACCATTGATTCTTTAAGGATAACTTTGCAAAACCTGTTTCATCCAGTGAACCTGGCGTAATATCCATAACTTGGTTGTAATCACGGTATTTGTTAGAGCCAAAGTAGAAGCCATCGTAATTCTCAAACGGATTTTTAGCGCTAGCAACTGTTACAGTTGCATCATAGCGATTGCAACTTGCTGGTGCGCCATATAAATAATCAGACTGGACATGAATCACTGGCGTAGTTTTAGTATCGAGTAAGTCATCAGACGACGATCTCAGCTCAAGCTTTAATCGCTCCGGCATAAAGTCTTCGACCGAGAGTTCATACTCAAAAATGCTTTTGTTACCTAAGGTGGCCTCGAAAGTCCAAATCCCACGCATGGCATCATCAGGAAGCTTAAAGTCTGTTTGGTAATAACCAAGACTATCGCCTTTCCATTGCAGCGTTTTATAGACTTTATTGTCAGGGCGTAGAACTCGAACCGCGATCGGCGTTGGCTCTAACCAATCCGCTTTGGCATCACGCAGAAGACCTTGCATTCGCACTTTCTCGCCAGGACGGTATAAATCTCTTGGGCCATATAAAAACAGCTCTATTGGCTGTTGCTGGCGCTTCGTGAGCTTAAACTCCGACAGATCGAGTTTGGGGCTTTTGAGGCGAATAAGGTTGGTGTTTTTGCCTTTTGTGGCGATAAGGTAACTCGCCACCTCCAATTCCGAATTATTAAATTCAGCAAAACCTTCAGAATCGCTCAACTTTTCAGCAACTCGTTCGCCTTTATCGTTGATAAGCGCTAATGTGACGCCGTTATAAGGTCTGGTCGATGGTAACTGATGCGTAAAGGTCACAAAACTGTCTTGATACTGACGCGAGTGTAAGCCTATATCGCTAATCACAAACCAACTAAACTCATACTGATACGGATAGTCATCGGCAGGCTGCATTGTGACCGCATAAACACCGTTATCATCAAGTGCATCAATGTCATTAAGCTGAACTTGGTGGGTTAAACGCTGATTATCCTTAGTATCAAGCGTAAAGCGCCCTGTATGAACGAGCTGCGCCATTTCCTTTAGGTTGCGCAGCTCATAATAAGAGTTGTAACGACTGCTCGCGAAAAAGCTGTCATAAAAACTTGGCTTAATACGCCAAAATTTTACATCCACCTCACCGACGTTAACTGCTTCAATCGGTAAAAAGCCACTGTCCCGCAGAATAGTCGAGCCTTGACTCAAAAAGCGAAGCTGTCTTTCGGCAGCAGTCGTTTTCACCTGCTTTTTCACATTAGAAGGAAGAGACTTACCATTATCAGCGAGCAGCTCGCTCGAAAAGTTGATGTTATAAACTTGCTGAGGCTGAATATAGGGAAAAAATAGCCTGCGGTTATCATCGCTAATAACCCAACCGCCGGTTTGAGGCTCACCTTCCTTATTGACCTGAATCAACTGCTCAAGATTCTGATCGCGCTTGATGGGGCGAGTAAAATTAACTTGAATGGCAGGAGCGTTATCGTAGCTTCCCTGATAAACGCTTAGCACCTCAAAAGGCGTCAGCGTGTCCGGCTCTGTAGAAGCCTGTGACTGGACTTGTTCTTGCTTAAGACTTGATGTATCGCCTGATGACTCAGATCCCTCATCATCCCCGCATCCTAATAAAGCCAACCCAAACAAAACACTCAACACCAACAAACGCAAATAAAAAGACATGATACTCCCCTGTATAATTTTTCAGCTTCTATTATAGAAACGCACTTCTATCCAGAACGGGTTAAGAATATGACGAAATATGTAAAACTTTAGCAATATTATTTCCGAGATTAGCGGAATTACATAGTTGATTCACCATGAAAAAATAAAGCTCCAAACCGGAGCTTTATTCTAAAGAGTGCTTATGTTCTAACTAATTTGGACTTTAACTCTTCTAATTTACTTAACAAGCTTTCAGGAATATTTTCTTCGCCATAACTATGCCACGCATCAATAGCCTTATGTTGATATTCAACAGCCCTTGCATAATCCTGCTTCAACTCATAAGCTCTGGAGTAGAGGTTATATATATGGGCAGGTTTTTTACTCTTTGTTCCCATCAGCATATCAAGCTTCGCGAGCATTAGCGCAGGATCTACTCCAACAAGTTTACTCTCATAAATATAATTAAGAATTTCGTATGCCAATTTATTGTCACTTGCTTCAAGAGCTTGTGTCATCAAGCTCAACCCTTGCTCTGTATTCCCTGCTTCAAGACTTAATTTAGACAACTCATACGTTGATGGTGCGTAACCATTGGCAGCTGCAATAGTGAACCAAGAAACGGCCTTGTCCATATCAGCTTTGCACCCCTTACCTTTTAAAAGACTCTCCCCAACTTCATGCTGAGCATTGACTACACCATTTCTTGCAGCTTCAAAATACCAAAGTGTGGAGTTAAAATTTTTGTTAGCATCCATATCAAAGGAGCCATACCTACCATAGAGATATTGCGAAGCTGCATCCCCTTTAATAGCTTTTGCTTTAAGCTTTGTCAGTCTCTCGTATTTACCATCACCAAGTTTAAAATCAAATTTGTACGCGTAAACTTTACTCAACTTGGCACCATCATTATCAAACTTCCATTTTCGTACGGCCTTTAGCACCGGCTTTGAAAAATACTTTTTCTCTGGGTACTCATCGATCAAGCGTATATCTGTAGGTATGCCTGACGGCGATAAATTGAAGTTTAAAAGAACCCAGCCTTCCACGCCTTTCAAATTAGCGCTTATTGGGTAACCAGGATCAGATGTTTTTATAGCCTTTGCTACGTTCTTATCAGCGAGATTCTCATTACTTAATACTGGCTGATAGTTTTCCAGGATAGCTTCAGAGCCATATTGAGACCTGAGCAATACAAAAGTCTCTTCTGATTCGGCCAAAGCACCATCTGTCTTTAAATATCCTTTAATTTCTTCTATAAACTGTTTTTCTTGGCCTTTATTTTCATCAGACAGCTTCACCCAGGCATAGGCTTTTTGAATATCTTGCTCGGTTCCAGTCCCCTCTAGGTACATAACACCTAAGTTAAATTGCGAAGGTTTATGACCAATCTTTGCAAGCTTGTAAAACTCATTAAACGCCTGTTGATACTGCTGGTTATCGTAGAAATCTGTTGCTTTTTTGAAAGTTGCATTTGAACAATAAGAGAACAGAAGTATAAAAAAAAGAAATATGGCTTTCATATGATTCATCCTGATTCAATTAATATAGTTTTTATATGTAGCATGTGACAATTGGAAATATACCTCACACCATTAAAAATAAAAAGCCCAGCGTGTTGCTGGGCTTGTTTAGTATTAGTTGGGATGAAGTTTTATAAATAATTTTTCATACCATTTTGGGTAAATGCCTCCCGGCCCTCTCGCCACCCTCCGAGCCATTCTTCTTTGGCATTGATATCTTCATGTGGGCACACTTCTTTAGATTGGCCTTGCATTGCAGCGTGAAAACCTTTTGCGTGTGCTCTTTGTAACTTATCTCTTTTCTGTCTTTTCATTGATACATACCCTTTTCTTGCAGTTAGTACAAAACTTATGATGTTTCTTTATTAACAACTTGTAACCATAAAAATTAAGCATAAAAAAAACCGAGCACTCGCTAGAGTTATCGGCTTTTTAAAGTTCGATGCGCTTTGAATGCGCCTGTAAATAATTGGTTAATTGCATACCTACCTAATTAACGTTTAACACATTATCGAATGCATGTTGCTTAACTTTCATCAGATTACACTCTTTAGAGGAACTTTGGCAGTAAAAGTTCACAAAACCGCAATAAAGGTCTTTCTCACTAAAAGTTACCTCGCTGAGCTCAAGCTTCACTCTATGAGTAGTCCCTAGGTTATTGATTCTTAAAGCACAGCTTTATGTCAAAATAACCCCAACAGATCTGATCAGTGTATTAATCGGGCTCTTGCAAACACATGAAGTTTACGTTTGCGTAAAGGTAAGCTAGAATATTGCGGTTATTGTTAAGGAAACCATACAAATGAGCGACGAGAAGACCGAATACACCATTAGTGACTTAGCCAAAGAGTTTGAGATTACCTCACGCTCAATTCGTCACTATGAGGATGAAAAGCTCATTACACCGCTGCGTCGAGGCGTTCATCGCATCTACAACACCCGCGATCGCGTACGCTTGCAGCTAATCTTACGCGGTAAACGACTTGGCTTTTCATTGGCTGAAATTAAAGAAATCATCGACTTGTATGGTGTCGAAGGCGAACAGAAGCAAACGGAGCGTTTGTTAGAGCTGATTAGACTTCGTCGTGACTCCCTGAAGCAACAACTTAAAGATATCAAGTACTTGCTAAACGAATTTGATGTGTTGGAAGAGAAGTTAACCGCCAACCATCAGCCTAATAATTTAACATCGTAAAGATTCAGTAGAGGACATAATATGTATCCATCACTCAACTTCGACTTAGGCGAAACAGCTGACATGATTCGCGACATGGTGAGCAATTTTGCAGAAAAAGAAATTGCACCAATCGCAGAAAAGACTGATGAAGAAAACCTTTTCCCGCACGAAATGTGGAAAAAACTTGGCGACCTAGGTCTTTTAGGCATCACTGTCGAAGAAGAGTACGGCGGTTCCGGCATGGGCTATCTTGAGCACGTTGTGGCGATGGAAGAAATCAGCCGCGCTAGCGCTTCTATTGGCTTAAGCTATGGTGCTCACTCAAACCTTTGCGTTAATCAAATTCGTCGTAATGCTAACGAAGAGCAGAAAAAGAAATATCTTCCTAAGCTTTGTTCAGGCGAGCACGTCGGTGCATTAGCCATGTCTGAGCCAGGCGCGGGTTCTGATGTTGTTAGCATGAAGCTAAAAGCTGAACTTAAAGGCGACCATTACGTTCTAAACGGTAACAAAATGTGGATCACGAACGGTCCAGAAGCTGACGTTTTGGTGGTTTACGCTAAAACAGATATGGAAGCACACTCGAAAGGAATTACCGCTTTCATTATAGAAAAAGGCATGAAAGGCTTCTCTACGGCACAAAAGCTCGACAAATTAGGTATGCGCGGCTCTAACACTTGTGAGCTAGTTTTCGAAAACTGTGAAGTACCTGTCGAAAACGTCATGGGTGAAGTCAACCAAGGTGTTAAAATCTTGATGAGTGGCCTCGATTACGAGCGTGCTGTACTTTCAGCCGGCCCATTAGGCATCATGCGTGCTTGTATGGACGTTGTGGTTCCTTACGTACACGAGCGTAAGCAATTTGGTAAAGCTATCGGTGAATTCCAGCTTATCCAAGGTAAAGTAGCCGATATGTACACAACGATGAACGCAAGCCGCGCCTACGTTTACTCGGTGGTTAAAGCTTGTGACCGTGGCGAGACGACTCGAAAAGACGCAGCAGCAGCCATTTTATTCGCAGCCGAAAACGCGACCAAGCTAGCGCTAGACGCGATTCAGATTCTAGGCGGTAACGGTTATATCAACGAATACCCTACTGGTCGTTTATTGCGTGACGCTAAGTTATACGAAATCGGCGCTGGTACTAGTGAGATTCGTCGTATGTTAATTGGTCGTGAGCTGTTTAACGAAACAGCCTAGAACTTACTGAGTTTGTCTATGCGTTGTTAAAAACTGCTTCAGTCAGGTCGTTTACCGTTATGTAAACTCCCCTCTTTGTAGCAGTTTTTTGCCTAGCCTAGGCATCATCCAAATCATTTTAAAATCTTACTGAAGGTAAGGCTTTATTTATTAACTTAAGTCATCGCGAGAGCTTGAAAAGCCTGTTGCAGTCAAAAAGAGATTGCTTCGTCGTGATACCACTCCTCGCAATGACGAGGTTTTATTTTAAATTCACCTAATACAGAAGTGTGCGAACTTAACTTCTCACACCTCAAAAGTTAGAGAACAGATTGGGCGCAGTTAGGACGCGACAAATAACTTTTTAGTACCGGAGGTTACCAATTAGGTAATCGAGGAAACTAAAAAGTTATTTAACAAAGTAATAACAAGCCCAGACTGTTCAAAAAAGAGGAATGAAAATATGTCAGATCCAATCGTAATCGTCAGCGCTGCTAGAACCCCAATGGGTGGTTTTGGTGGCTCACTTTCAACAGTTAAGTCAACAGAACTAGGCGCTAACGCTATCGCTGCGGCAGTTGAGCGCGCAACTTTAAAACCTGAAGATATTCAAGAAGTTATAATGGGCTGTGTATTACCAGCAGGCGTTGGTCAAGCACCAGCGCGTCAGGCTTCTTTAGGCGCTGGTATTCCTAAGTCTACTGGCGCGACGACCGTCAACAAGGTTTGCGGCTCAGGCATGAAAACAATCATGTTAGCGCACGATTTGTTAAAAGCTGGCACTAACGACGTTATGGTTGCTGGCGGTATGGAAAGCATGAGCTTAGCGCCTTACCTACTACCTACTGGCCGTTACGGTCAGCGTTTTGGACATGGTAAAACTTTAGATCACATGGCGTTTGATGGCCTTGAAGATGCTTACGAAGGCCAAGCAATGGGCGTTTACGCTGAGCAAACGGTTGAACGCTATGGTTTTACTCGCGAAGATCAAGACAACTTCGCCATCGAGTCGCTAGCTCGTGCGAACAAAGCAATCGAAGATGGTTCATTCAAGAACGAAATCACCCCAGTGACTGTTAAATCACGCAAAGGCGAAGTTGAAGTTGATACCGATGAGCAGCCACTAAAAGCTCGCCCAGACAAAATTCCAGCGCTACGTCCTGCTTTCAAAAAAGACGGCACAGTAACAGCTGCCAACGCTAGCTCAATTTCTGATGGCGCGGCGGCAGTAGTTATGATGCGTCAATCAGAAGCTGAGAAGCGTGGCCTGAAGCCATTGGCAAAGATTGTTGCGCATACGACAAACGCACGCACGCCAGCAGAATTCACCATCGCACCAGTTGGCGCCATGGAAAAAGTTTTGGAGAAAGCTGGCTGGACGAAAGATGACGTTGATTTGTTTGAAATAAACGAGGCCTTTGCTGTAGTGACTATGGCGGCGATGAAAGAGCTCGACTTAGATCATGCTAAAGTCAACGTTCATGGCGGTGCTTGTGCGCTAGGTCACCCTATCGGTTGTTCAGGTACACGTATTGTTGTGACCCTACTAGAAGCACTACGCAAGTACGGCAAGTCGAAAGGCGTTGCATCGTTGTGTATTGGTGGTGGTGAGGCGACAGCATTAGCGGTAGAACTAATCTAACTCAATTAAAGTCATTGCGAGGCCTTTCAGCCGAAGCAAACTCTACAGTCGCAAAAGAGAGATTGCCACGCACCTTAACGGCGCTCGCAATGACCTAAAGAATAAAGTGAACTAATTGTATGATTCTGACAGAAGAACAAACAATGATTCAGGACATGGCACGTAGCTATGTTCAAGAACGAATTGCCCCTTTCTCCGAAGAGTGGGACAAGAATAAAACCTTCCCAGCTGAAGCCTTACAAGGTCTTGGTGAGCTTGGCTTTTATGGCATGCTAGTGCCTGAGCAATGGGGTGGTAGCGAAATCGGTTACACCGCAGCGGCATTAGTTCTAGAAGAAATTGCAGCTGGCGACGGTGCTTGCTCCACAGTGATTTCAGTCACTAATTCAGTTGGATGTATGCCTATCCTGAACTTCGGCACCGATGCGCAAAAAGAAAAATTCCTAAAGCCATTAGCTTCTGGACAAGCGCTTGGAGCTTTTTGTTTAACTGAGCCTCACGCGGGTTCGGATGCGGCTGATCTTAAAACCAAGGCCGTCAAACAAGATGATCATTATGTGCTGAATGGTGTAAAACAGTTCATTACATCAGGTAAAAACGGTGATATCGCGATTGTTTTTGCTGTCACAGACCCTAGCGCGGGCAAAAAAGGCATCAGCGCCTTTATCGTGCCGACTGACACGCCAGGCTATATAGTCGCTAACATTGAAGACAAAATGGGCCAAAATGCTTCAGACACAGCACAAATCGTGTTTGAAGACTGCAAAATCCCTGCTGAAAATCTACTGGGTAAAGAAGGCGAAGGTTATAAAATCGCACTTTCTGGCCTTGAAGGTGGTCGTATCGGTATCGCAGCCCAAGCTGTTGGGATGGCACGCGCGGCTTATGAGTACGCACTTCAGTATTCAAAAGACCGTACTTCTTTCGGCAAGCCAATTTTCCAACACCAAGCAGTCCAATTTAAGCTCGCAGAGATGGCGACACAAGTTGATGCAGCGCGTAATATGGTGCTTAACGCAGCTCAACTTCGCGATGCCGGAAAACCGTGCTTAAAAGAAGCTTGTATGGCTAAATTGTTTGCTTCTGAGGCGGCTGAAAAGGTTTGTTCCGAAGCGATTCAGGTCTTAGGTGGTTACGGTTACCTTAAAGACTACCCTGTTGAGCGTATTTATCGTGACGTTCGTATCGCACAAATATACGAAGGTACTAGCGAAGTGCAAAAGATGGTGATTGCTCGAGCAATCGGCTCAGAATAGCCTAAGCCTCGAGTGAAGAAGACCATAAGACTTTAAGATTGAAAAGATTTCATACTAAGGATTCGATATGCCAGTAATTAAATCTTCGATTAATCCGCGTAGCGCGTCATTTATCGAAAACTCTGAAGCGATGAGCGCTTTGGTCGATGACCTACGTGACAAGATGGAGTACATCACTCAAGGTGGTGGCCCAAAGTATCAAGAAAAACACCTCTCTCGTGGCAAGTTATTACCACGTGATCGTGTACGCAAATTGTTAGACGTCGGCTCGCCATTTTTAGAAATCTCGCAAATGGCAGCTTGGGACATGTACGACAACAAAGTTCCAGCGGCAGGTTTGATTGCTGGTATTGGTCGTGTTTCTGGCGTTGAGTGCATGATTGTTGCTAACGATGCGACGGTCAAAGGTGGAACCTACTTCCCTGAAACAGTGAAAAAACACCTTCGCGCGCAAGAAATCGCTGAAGAAAACAATTTGCCTTGTATTTACCTCGTAGACTCAGGCGGCGCTAACTTGCCGCAACAAGACGAAGTATTCCCAGACAAAGACCACTTCGGCCGAATTTTCTATAACCAAGCAAACATGTCGGCAAAAGGCATTCCACAAATTGCGGTGGTGATGGGCTCTTGTACAGCAGGTGGCGCTTATGTTCCAGCGATGGCTGATGAATCAATTATCGTTAAAGAACAAGGTACGATCTTCTTGGGTGGCCCTCCATTGGTTAAAGCTGCAACTGGCGAAGTGGTATCAAGCGAAGATTTAGGTGGTGCTGACGTTCACTGTAAAAACTCTGGTGTGACTGACCATTATGCTCTAAACGATGAGCACGCGTTAAAGCTAGCGCGCCAAGTCGTTTCAAACTTAAACCGTAAGAAAGAACCTTTAGTTACGGTGAAAAAGCCGGTAGAACCGCTCTATCCTGCTGAAGAGCTATACGGTGTTATCAATAAAGATCCTCGTAAGCCATTCGATATTCGTGAAATTATCGCGCGTGTGGTTGATGGTTCTGAACTTGATGAATTTAAAGCTATGTACGGAACTACCCTAATCTGTGGCTTTGCTCGAATTCACGGCTACCCTGTGGGTATTGTCGCCAATAACGGTATTTTATTCTCAGAGTCAGCGCAGAAAGGCGCACACTTTATTGAGCTTTGCTCACAGCGTGGCATCCCGCTCGTTTTCCTACAGAACATTACTGGGTTTATGGTTGGTCGTAAGTACGAGAACGAAGGTATCGCTAAGCATGGTGCGAAAATGGTAACAGCGGTTGCCTGTGCCAAAGTACCTAAGTTTACCGTGATTGTTGGCGGTAGTTTCGGCGCTGGTAACTACGGAATGTGTGGTCGTGCTTATAGCCCGAAGTTTTTATGGATGTGGCCAAACTCGCGTATATCTGTAATGGGTGGTGAGCAAGCAGCAAACGTTCTAGCACAAATTAAGCGTGACAATTTCGAACGCCGTGGTGAAGAAATGTGGTCAGAAGACGAAGAAAAAGCCTTCAAGAAACCAATCGAAGACCAGTACGAAAAGCAAGGTCACCCTTATTACTCAAGCGCACGCTTGTGGGATGATGGCATTATCGACCCTGCCGATACGCGCATGGTGTTAGGTCTAGGACTTTCCGCAGCCATGAACAAAGAAGCCGAAGAAACTAAGTTCGGCGTCTTCAGAATGTAAGGCGGTTCTTTGTATGAGTGAGAATATGACTAAAGCACTAAACATTTCGATTGATACTAAAGAACTAGGTTCAGAAGGTCGTGGCGTTGGTAGAATCACCATGACTCGTGGCGAAATCCACAATGCTTTTGACGATCAATTAATCGCTGACTTGACCCAGGCTTTTCGTCGTATGGATGCGAATCCAAGCGTCGAGGTGGTGGTTTTAGAAGCAGAAGGCAAAAGCTTTTCAGCAGGCGCAGACTTAAACTGGATGCGTCGCATGGCGGACTACACTTGGGACGAAAACTACAAAGACTCTCAAGGCTTAGCCGAGCTGATGCATACCATTTACACCCTTAGCAAACCTACGGTAGCCGTAGTTCAAGGCGCAGCATTTGGTGGTGGCGTTGGTCTAGTGGCTTGTTGCGATATTGTTATCGCCTCTGAGCGCGCGAGTTTCTGCTTGTCTGAAGTAAAGCTAGGCTTGATCCCAGCAGTTATCAGCCCTTACGTTGTTAAGGCTATTGGCGAGCGCCAAGCGCAACGCTACTTCTTAACGGCTGAGCGCTTTAAAGCACCACAAGCTAAAGAGTTTGGTTTAGTGCACGAAGTCGTTGCTGAAGAAGAACTAGTGACAAAAGCTAATGAAATGATTGCTGGCTTATTATCGAATGGCCCACAAGCTGTTCGTGCCGCAAAAAGCTTAATCAAAGCCGTTGCTGAGAAAGAGATTAATCAAGACATCTTAGACGAAACCGCCAAGCGCATCGCCGATATTCGTGCGAGCGAGCAAGGCAAAGAAGGTCTAAATGCCTTTTTAGAAAAGCGTCCTGCTGATTGGTCAGTAGGTTCGACGAACCACAACGAAAGCTCAGACAGCGACAGTTAAGGAAGCATCTATGTTTACAAAAATATTAATTGCAAACCGTGGTGAAATCGCTTGTCGAGTGATTAAAACTGCGCAGAAACTTGGTATTCGTACGGTTGCGGTATATTCCGAAGCCGACAAAAACGCTCGCCACGTTGCGATGGCGGACGAAGCTATTTATTTAGGCCCTGCTCCAGCGAAAGACTCCTATTTAAAGCCAGAGCTGATCATTAAAGCGGCTAAACAAACTGGAGCCCAGGCAGTACATCCTGGTTACGGTTTCTTATCAGAAAACGCAGACTTTGCTAAAGCTCTTGCAGAAAACGATATCGAGTTTATTGGTCCTCCTGAAGGCGCCATTATTGCCATGGGTTCTAAGTCCGCGGCTAAAGAAATCATGGATAAAGCCGGTGTGCCTTTGGTTAAGGGCTACCATGGCGAAAACCAAGAGCCAGACTTCTTAAAGTCGCAAGCCGATGACATTGGTTATCCAGTGATTATCAAAGCGACCGCTGGTGGCGGTGGTAAAGGTATGCGTATCGTTTGGAAGTCAGAAGAGTTTGAGAACAGCTTAGCATCATGTAAGCGTGAGTCGGCTGCGTCTTTTGGCGACGATAAGGTCTTAGTCGAAAAATACATTACTAAGCCGCGCCACGTCGAAATTCAGGTTTTCGCAGACAAGCACGGCAACGCCGTACACTTGTTTGAGCGCGATTGCTCTGTACAGCGTCGTCACCAAAAAGTCATCGAAGAAGCCCCTGCTCCAGGCATGTCGGAAGAAAACCGCCAGAAGATGGGCGAAGTGGCTATCCGTGCAGCGCAAGCTATCGGTTATGTTGGCGCTGGTACAGTAGAATTCTTGTATGACGAAGATGGTTCTTTCTACTTTATGGAAATGAACACACGTTTACAGGTTGAGCACCCAGTAACTGAAAAAATTACTGGCCAAGATTTGGTCGAGTGGCAGCTAAAAGTCGCTTATGGTGAAAAGCTACCAGCGTCTCAAGAAGACTTGAGCATCAACGGTCATGCCTTCGAAGTGCGTATTTACGCTGAAGACCCAAGACAAGATTTCTTGCCAGCGACAGGTACGCTACTACACTTAAGTACGCCTGAAGAAAGTGACCATATTCGTATCGATACAGGTGTGCGCCAGGGTGACACGGTTTCAGTTCACTATGATCCAATGATTGCTAAGTTAATCGTTTGGGACGAAGATCGTAATTCTGCCCTAGCCCGCTTAAGAGGCGCTTTGGCGCAATATCAAGTAGTTGGTTTAACAACGAACGTTGAGTTCTTATCAGCCTTAGCAGGCAACCAAGCGTTTGAAGATTGTGATTTAGACACAAACTTCATCGAGCGCTATCGTGATGAACTAATCTTAGAAGACGCGCCTGCAGACGAAGATGCTTTAGTCGCGGCCACTGTTTATCAGCTTGTTAAACGTCAACAATCTGCGGAAGAAGCTGCAGCTAACAGTAAAGACCCCTACTCTCCTTGGAATCAGGTTAGTGGCTGGCGTTTAAATACTGATAATCATCACTCGTTCGAATACATCGATTATGTCGATAGCATTCCAAACGAAGTTGAAGTCACAACCCATTATCGTGGCGCTACTTATGATCACGAATACCTTTTAGAGTTGCCTGAAAAAGAAATCAAAATTCATGCAGCAGAGCTTAATGGCAACAACCTGCGTTTAGACGCCTCCGGTAAGCGCTATAACGCGACGGTTGTAGACGACGGTACTAGCCTCCATATCTTTGTAAATGGCAACTATCAAATTCTAGAAAAAATCGAGCGTGGCTTAGATGGCGAATCTGAAGAAGCTGGCGGTAGCTTAACAGCACCAATGCCTGGCACCGTTATCGAAGTTAAAGTTGCTGAAGGTGATAGCGTTGAAGCAGGTCAGCCTCTAATCATCCTTGAAGCGATGAAAATGGAGCATACGATTAACGCACCAACCGCAGGAACGGTGGCGGAAGTGATGTATGCCGCGGGCGATTTGGTTGACGATGGCGCCGAGCTACTAAAATTAGACGCTGGCGAAGACTAATACTAGATATAAGTAATTCAGGAGACTGTCATGGTAATGGTAGACGATCATATTGAGCATTTACCTAGCGAGGTGCGCATCGTAGAGATGGGCCCTCGTGACGGGCTACAAAATGAAAAGCAGCCCGTGTCGACAGAAGTAAAAGTCGAGCTTATAAAGCGCTTAATTGAAACTGGCGAAAAGCATATCGAGGCCACAGCTTTTGTGTCCCCGAAGTGGGTTCCACAAATGTCGGATCATCATGAAATGATGCAGGCGTTGAAACCACTAAAAGAAGCTCATCCTGATGTAACTTTCCCAGTGCTAACGCCTAACATCAAAGGCTTCGAGGGTGCGCTCGCCGGTAATGCCGAAGAAGTTGCTGTGTTCGCAGCAGCTTCGGAAGGTTTCTCTCAGAAAAACATTAACTGCTCTATTGCCGAGTCGATTGAGCGTTTTAAACCTGTTGTTGCCGAGGCTAAAAAGCACGGCATCAAAGTGCGGGGCTATGTTTCTTGCGTCTTGGGCTGCCCTTTCGATGGTGAGATTGCACCCGAACAGGTAGCGAAAGTCGCTAAAGACTTATACGACCTAGGCTGCTATGAGATTTCTTTAGGTGATACTATCGGCGTCGGCACACCTGCAAAAGCAAAGGCCATGATTGAAGCTGTGAGCAAAGTGGTTCCAGTAGACAAACTTGCTTGCCACTTCCACGATACCTATGGACAAGCGCTAGCAAATCTATATGCTTGCTTAGAGCTAGGTGTAACCACTATCGATAGCTCTGTCGCTGGTCTTGGCGGATGCCCTTATGCGCCTGGCGCTACGGGGAACGTCGCTACCGAAGATGTGGTCTACATGCTGAATGGTCTTGGTATCAAGACTGGAATTGATTTAGATAAACTGGTTGATGCTGGAGTCTATATTTCCGATCAACTTGGCAGGAAGCCAGTATCGCGCGTAGCGAACGCTGTGCTCTCTAAGAGAAAATAGTTTTATTAGGAAGTAACGAAAAGTAGCTCACCAGACTGGTGATGATAAATACTCTTAAAATATGACGAGGAATTAGAATGTCAGGTTTTAATAAAGTCGTAAATAGTTACGAAGAGGCCTTAGAAGGTTTCAAAGACGATATGACCGTCATGGTTGGCGGTTTTGGCCTATGTGGTATCCCTGAAGGCTTAATTGAGCAAGTTTATAACATGGGTTGCAAAGGCTTAACGGCCATTTCAAACAACGCAGGTGTTGATGGTTTTGGCTTAGGTAAATGGTTAGAAAAACGTCAAATCAGCACTATGATCGGCTCTTACGTTGGTGAGAACGAGTTGTTTGAAAAGCTATTATTATCTGGCGAGATGGAAGTTATTCTAACGCCACAAGGTACTTTAGCTGAAAAAATTCGTGCCGGCGGCGCTGGTATCCCAGCTTTTTTCACGGCCACTGGTTTCGGTACTAAGGTTGCAGAAGGCAAAGAAACGCGCAATATCGATGGTCGTGATTATGTTCTGGAGCCTTCACTAACGGCAGACTTCGCTTTGATTAAAGCTTGGAAAGCAGACACTATGGGCAACTTAATCTTCAATAAAACAGCCATGAACTTTAACCCTATGATGGCTACAGCCGGCAAAATCACAGTTGCTGAAGTTGAAGAGATTGTCGAGCCAGGTGAGTTAGATCCAAACTTTATTCACACTCCTGGTATCTACGTTCAACGCGTTATCAAAGGCGAAAACTTTGAGAAACGTATCGAACAACGCACGATAAAATCATAAGGAGCGCAATCATGGCACTATCTCGTGAACAAATCGCCATGCGAGTGGCGCAAGAATTAGAAGATGGTTTCTACGTAAACCTTGGTATTGGCATCCCTACCCTCGTCGCTAACTATGTTCCAAAAGGCGTTGAGGTAATGATGCAATCTGAAAACGGTTTGCTTGGTATGGGCGAGTTCCCGACCGAAGAAACAATTGACCCAGATCTTATCAACGCTGGTAAGCAAACGGTAACCGCAGCTACAGGCGCAGCCTTCTTCTCTTCAGCAGAAAGTTTCGCAATGATCCGCGGCGGCCATGTTGACTTAACCGTTTTGGGCGCATTTGAAGTTGACCAGCAAGGCAACATCGCTTCGTGGATGATTCCTGGCAAGTTGGTAAAAGGCATGGGCGGCGCGATGGACTTAGTTGCCGGCGCTGAAAACATCATTGTTACAATGACCCACGCCAATAAACACGGTCAGTCAAAGATTCTAAAAGAATGTACACTTCCGCTAACAGGCGCACAGTGCATTAAACGCGTCATTACTGAACTTGCCTTAATGGAAATCAAAGATGGTGCATTCCACCTTATCGAACGTGCTCCAGGCGTATCAGTAGAAGAAATTAAAGAGAAAACGGAAGCGGATTTAGTTATTCCAGATAACGTTCCTGAAATGAACGTTTAACTTGCTGCACCGTCATTGCGAGGTGTTGCAAAACACCGAAGTGATCTGCCAAAGATTGCCGCGCCTACTCCGTAGGCTCGCAATGACGCGGTTTTCCTCACGTTTTCACCTCGTCACACCATCGTTCGCTACTTTAAAAACCCTCGAACACTCCAACTATTCTCTACTTAACGCACTAAGATAACAAAAGCTGTCTAAAGACGATATCAGGCATCACACTAAACCTTTCCTAGATTCGCTTTTCATTATTAGCTCATTTATTACTAGATATTGACTAAAGCTCTATCAATATGCCACTTTTACCCCATTATATTGAGCTGTACTGTGAGCAAAATATAGCAAGCAAAATCTTGGATGATTTTGCTAAGAGTTTTCGGCACATGGATGTGCTGTAAACTCTGTTGCGTTAAGTATTTTATTCACTGTACAGGCAGTCATGCTTGCATGACCTCAATATAGGGATGAGCTTCTCTTTGGATACATTCTCTTGCTCACCAAGAGAAAGTATCTCGCCGAGTGGCGAAACACATTATTAAAACTATAAACCTAAAATAGATTGCCACGCCTACTCCGTAGACTCGCAATGACGACACTTACTGCAACACTTATTTACATTTTACTACTAACGTCCACTGGAAATTGTTGCTGATCTCTTTATATTTAACGCTGGATAAAAATTTAGAAACTTATAAACCGCGATCTCAGGGGATATTCCATGAAGAAGATATTGTCAGCTGTAGCTATTTCAGTAGCAACAGCCGCATCGCCATTGATGGCAGACGAAGGTATGTGGCAACCAAACCAACTACCTCAAATCGAAGAGCAGCTTAAACAAGCTGGCTTAGAAATCGATCCAAAAAACCTGACCAAGCTTACTGAGTTCCCGATGGGTGCTGTGATTAGTTTAGGTGGCTGTACAGCTTCATTCCTATCACCAAAAGGATTAGTAGCGACAAATCACCACTGTGCCTACGGAAGTATTCAATTTAACTCTACTGCTGAAAATAACTTGCTAGAAAAAGGCTTTTTGGCAAAAGACTTCTCTGAAGAGTTAGCAGCAGCTCCAGGTTCGCGTGTTTATGTAACTACAGAAGTTACAAACGTTACACACAGTATTAACGATGGTTTAACAGACGAAATGTCTGGCATGGATCGTTATAAGGCCGTAGAAACGAAAGAAAAGTCTTTAGTTGCTGATTGTGAAGCTGACGAAGGGTATCGCTGTAATGTGTACTCTTTCCACGGTGGTTTAGAGTATTACCTAATTAAGCAAATGGAAATTCGCGACGTACGCCTAGTTTATGCGCCGTCTTCACATATTGGTAAATATGGTGGCGACATTGATAACTGGATGTGGCCTCGTCATACCGGTGACTTCGCATTCTATCGTGCTTACGTTGGTAAAGATGGAAAGCCAGCGGATTTTTCAAAAGACAACGTTCCGTATGAGCCTAAACACTTTTTAAAAGTTAACGCCAACGGCGTATCTGAAAATGATTTTGTTATGGTTACTGGTTATCCAGGTCGTACAAACCGATACCGCACAAGCGCCGAAGTTAAGAATCAGTTCGAGTGGAGCTACCCTACCTTCCGCACTATTTTGCATAAATACATCGATATTATTAAAGAAAATGCACCGGAAGGCAGCGACGCGCGCGTTAAGTACGCTAGCACCTTAGCTGGCTTAAATAACGCCGAGAAAAACTGGGGCAGCATGATCGAAAGCTATGGCAAAGGCGATTTGCTGGAGCGCAAGCAAAATCTTGAATCAGAACTTGAAGCCTGGTTACTTGATAATCCTGAAATGAAGGAAAAACACGGTGATGCTCTTGCAGCTCTAGATGCTTTAATTAAAGAAGATCTTAAAGACCAAGCTGTTCAAATGAAAAAGTGGGGCATGAACCGCGATACTTTAAGCGGAACAGCGGCACGACTTTATCGCCTTGCCATTGAAAGCGAAAAGCCTGATGCAGAGCGCGAGCCTGGTTTCCAAGAGCGTGACTTAACACGTATCAAGGAAGGCCTCAAGCGCATGAACCGCCGTTGGGATGCTGATGTAGAAAAAGCTTTATACAAGCACTTTGTAGCCGTTTACGCGGAGTTACCAGCCAAAGATCGCGTTAAAAGCTATGACAAATACATGGGCATCAGTGGTGAGTTCAACGCTGATAAATTTAACCGCAAAGTCGATGAAATGTTCGCTAAAACTCAGCTTACCGATCAAGACGTTCGTTTAAGCTGGGTTGGCAAGTCAGTAGAAGACTTTAAAAACTCTGACGATCCTTTCATCCAGCTTGCTGTTGCGACTTATGATGAGAAGCACGAAAAAGAGCTTAAGGATAAAGAGCAGTCAGGTAAGTTCAAAAAGTTACGTCCACAATACATGGCAGCCATCATCGACTTCTATAAGTCCAAAGGAAAGCCTTTGTACGCTGACGCTAATAGCACACTTCGTGTGACTTATGGCAACGTTAAAGGTTACTCACCACAAGACGGCATGTTAGCGACACCATTTACTACGCTCGAAGGTATTAGTGCTAAACATACAGGCGAAGAGCCATTTAACTCGCCACAGAAGCAACTTGAGCTGATTAAAAGCAAGACTTACGGTGAATATGAAGATTCTGATTTAAATAGCGTCCAAGTAAACTTCTTGTCGACAGTGGACACCACTGGCGGAAACTCAGGTTCACCAACAATGAACGCCAATGCTGAGTTCGTAGGCTTATTATTTGATGGTGTTTATGAGTCAATCATTGGTGATTGGGACTACAACCCAGAACTCAATCGCTCAATACACGTTAGTAGCGCCTACATGTTATGGGTTATGGAGCATGTAGATAATGCTCAAAACTTAATTAAAGAAATGAAGATTGTTAGATAAAGACTTGATTTAACAAATACTAACATTTCAACAATGTAAAAAAGTTTAAGAGCAGCTCTAGGGCTGCTCTTTTTGTATTAATTTTAAACAATATGACAATGATATTAGAGCAAAAACACTACAATGCAACTGTTTACTCCACACCGAACAGAGGCCTTTGCTTTAATGTCTAATAACTTTGATTACAGCGATCCACAAGATACAAAGGAAGTTAATGGGGTGCATCGCTGTGCATCTATAATTGAATCCCACAACCAGATACTCTACGTGAAGTTCCCCTATAACGTAGAGCTCTGCGAAGATTTTTTTACTGCTAATGATCAACATATATCATCCGAATATCATCAACACCACGCCAAGTCTCCACAGTTATTAGTAATGTTAGACGGTATTGCTGACTGGTCTTCAGACAGCCGAGCTTATTTAAAGTCTAAAAAACATCAAGGCATGTACAGTGCCATTGCATACGTCTTAAGCACGGGCAATATGTCAGTGCTAGAGAAGCACTACCTAGAGCTAGTTTATGCTAATCAATTACAAAACAACCCTCCTAAACTATCCCTAAGGTACCCTATTGGTATCTTCCAAAATAAGAAAGATGCCTTACATTGGTTAGAGTCTAGCCCCCGTAGAAACGAAATTAGTTAGCCGTAATTATATTGCTAAAACAGCATAAAAATAATAAAGTGGGTTAATTGAGGGGGACAATTGTGCATCGATTAAACTTTAAAGCTCTAGTGCTAGTGACTTGCTTGTTCCTACTTCAACTGTTCGCAACTGGAGCTAAAGCTGACCATGGTAATGAAGAACCCGTACGTTCTTTAAGGGTAGCTATGTTCCACGCGCCCCCTATTATGGAAGTGAACCCAGATGGTAGCTATAGTGGCTTTATGGTTGAGCTGCTGAACGAGCTTGCTAAGCTTGAACACTGGGAACTTGAATGGGTCAGACTTTATTGGCCAGAAGTCATCCCTGCCGCATTAAATAATCAAATCGATCTTATCCCTTTTATTTCTTATTCCGAAGAACGCGCTGAATATTTAGACTATAACGACATAGGCATTCTAACCGGCTGGGGGCAGGTTTTTGTCCACCGCTCCGAGGAAACTCCGAAGAATATTCTTGGCTTATCTGGCAAAACAATAGCCATTATTAAAAATGAAATTTATGGGGAAAAGCTAGCCGGTTTGTGCAACCTTTTTATTATTGAATGTAATTTTAAAGAGGTTAGTACATACGAAGAAGCCTTCGAGCTCTTGGAAAGTAGGAAAGTCAGCGCATTCGTCACTAGCAACCTTGTTAGTTATGGCTATTCTAATGAATTCGTAAAAAGAACCCCTATAGCCTTCGAACCAAGAAAAGTACTCTTTGCAACTGCAAAAAATACTAACGATAGCCTTTTAAAAACCATCGATCATTACACAAAACTTTGGCGTTACGATAAAGAATCGCCCTACTTTGCTCTTAAAAATAAGTACCTATCTGAAATAGAGCAAGACCAGTCTATCCCACCATGGGTTATTTATGTTCTATTAGCCGTCCTCGGACTTTTGCTCATGTTAGCCTTAATTTCTATATTATTACGTCAGCAAGTAAAGATAAAAACCCAGCACATAGAAGAGCAAAGCGATAAAATTCGTCAGATTATCAATCTTGTACCACACATGATTTTTGCCACAAACGCGAAAGGAAAGTTAATTCTGGCAAATCGCTACGCTGCCAAGTTTTTCGGTATCGATAGAGCGGGCAAAAAGCATCACGATAAAGAAGACATTCTGGAGAAGGCTCAAAAGGCGGCTAACCTTTTTGATGATGAAGAGTTGTTATTAAGACGTGATGCTCACGCTCTCCAAAAAGAAATTGAAACCTATAATGTTGATAATGAAAAGTTCATCTTAAACGTCTCTAAAGTCCCTTTCATCACACGCTACAGTAGAACCCCTTCTGTAGTGACTGTTGGAGTTGACATCACCGAATCGAAAGCCTACGAAAACCAAATTAAACACATGGCTCAGCATGACTTGTTAACCGGTTTACCAAACAAGCTCTTGCTTAATGACCGATTAGAACAGTCCTTAGTCTTAACAAAAAGTTATGGGCATAATGGCGCCGTCTTATTTATCGATTTAGACTATTTTAAGAACATCAACGACTCTCTAGGACACGCTATAGGTGATGAGCTTTTAAAAGAAGTGGCTCGCCGCATAAAATCCCAAGTTAGAGACAGCGATACAGTAGCGCGTCATAGTGGCGATGAATTTATTGTTCACCTTAATCACTTAAGTGGCCACCCCTCTAAAGCAGAAAGCTTCGCAAAAAATATAGCTGAGGTTATTAATTTCGCAATAGCTCAGGAGTATGAGTTCGAAGGCAATAAACTTTTTACAACTGCAAGTATAGGAATTGTCATCTACCCTACTAGCGCCAAGACAGTTGAGTCTATAATTAAGCGCGCTGAAACTGCAATGTACTACGCCGAGTCGATGGGAAGAAATCGCTATGCAGTATTCACAAGAGCCATGGAAAAGGCTGTAGTTAGAAGACACGTGCTGGAGTGCGAGTTACACAAAGCCCTGCAAGAGTCTCGGTTTATCTTAAGGTTCCAGCCTCAAATTGCCGACGACGATTATAAATGTATAGGCGCAGAAGCCTTACTGCGCTGGAGTCACCCAACCGAGGGAATTGTATCGCCAACAGAGTTTATTCCAATTGCTGAGCAGAATCATTTAATCGTCCCAATTGGCGAGTGGGTACTTAAGCAAGTCTGCCACCAGATTAAATATTGGTTGGAGACTTATGGTTACTCCCCTTTCATTACGGTAAATTTATCCGCTGTTCAAATACGCAGCTCTAATTTAGTGGAGTATATTGAAAAGCTCTTAGAGCAAACTAAAATTCCTCCGCACTTATTAGAGTTAGAGATAACCGAGACTGTGCTGCTGCACGAGGGAAGAGCCTCAATTGAAGTTCTAAATCAGTTAAAAAAACTTGGCTTGAAGCTTTCGATTGATGACTTTGGCACCGGCTACTCGTCGCTCAATTATCTCAAGAGATTACCACTAGACAAACTGAAGATTGACCGTTCCTTCGTAAAAGATATTCCTGGCGATACTGATAGCGAAACTATCATCAATACCATCATTAATATGAGTCACGACATGGGGCTAGAGGTTATTGCTGAAGGTGTAGAAACAAAAGAGCAGTTAAATTATCTACTGGCTGAGCAGTGCTGTTTATTCCAAGGGTTCTACTTTGATCCGCCACTCTCACTAAAGCAAATCGAAACAAAGTATTTTGATAACCTTCATCACAGCGTTTTATACGACAGCAAAGTTGTTAGTCTTAAAGAGTATTCAAAGAAATCCAAGAAAAGGTAAAACCTATTTATTTTGGTAGATACAAAAAAGCCCGCTTAAAGCGGGCTTTTTGTTGAAGAGCTTACTAGGCACCAACTGTAACCTTATTTGTTACAGGAATAGTGACCTTGTTTGCTTGTTGTTTATACTCTTCCATCTGATGGAAGTTCATATAAACATAGATATCATCCGCCATTGAATCAATCTTCTTAGCGTACTCCATATACTCTTCGACCGAAGGCAAGCGACCGATTACAGCAGCTACAGATGCTAACTCAGCGGAAGCTAGGTATACGTTTGCACCTTGACCTAAACGGTTCGGGAAGTTACGCGTCGAGGTTGATACAACTGTAGACTTTGGTGCTACTCGAGCTTGGTTACCCATACACAATGAACAACCTGGCATTTCTAAACGTGCTCCAGAGCGACCAAAGGTATTATAGTGTCCTTCTTCCATTAACTGGTGCTCATCCATCTTCGTTGGTGGAGCAATCCAAAGACGCGTTGCTAATGTGCCAGCTTCAACATCTTCTAGCAATTTAGCCGCAGCACGGAAGTGACCAATGTTAGTCATACAAGAACCGATGAATACTTCATCAATGGTATCGCCAGCAACTTCGCTTAGTAAACGCGCGTCATCTGGATCGTTAGGGGCACAAAGTACAGGCTCTTTTAAGTTATCCATGTCGATTTCGATAACAGCCGTGTACTCAGCATCTTTGTCTGCAGATAACAAGCTTGGGTTATCCAGCCACTCTTGCATTTTCTCAACACGTCGAGAAATCGTACGCTCATCACCATAACCGTTAGAAATCATCCATTTCAATAAAACAATGTTCGACTCTAAGTACTCAGCGACAGACTCTTCACTAAGTTTAATAGTACAACCAGCAGCAGAGCGCTCAGCTGAAGCATCAGAAAGCTCGAATGCCTGCTCAGCAGTTAAGTCCTCAAGACCTTCAATCTCAAGGATTCGGCCAGAGAAGATGTTTTTCTTACCGGCTTTTTCAACAGTAAGAAGACCGTCTTGAATCGCTTGATAAGGAATTGCGTGTACAAGGTCACGTAGCGTAATACCAGGCTGACGCTTACCTTTAAAGCGAACCAATACTGACTCAGGCATATCAAGTGGCATAACACCCGTCGCAGCTGCGAAAGCAACCAAGCCAGAACCCGCTGGGAACGAAATTCCTAATGGGAAACGCGTATGCGAGTCACCACCCGTACCGACTGTGTCTGGAAGCAACATACGGTTCAACCAGCTGTGGATAATACCGTCGCCAGGACGCAATGAAACACCACCACGGTTCATGATGAAGTCTGGCAATGTGTGCTGAGTATCAACGTCAACAGGTTTAGGATACGCTGCCGTGTGACAGAAAGATTGCATCACTAAGTCTGCTGAGAAGCCTAAACATGCCAAGTCTTTAAGTTCATCACGAGTCATTGGACCGGTCGTATCTTGCGAGCCAACTGTAGTCATTTTTGGTACGCAGTATTGACCGGCACGAACGCCTTCAACACCACAAGCACGACCAACCATTTTCTGAGCCAATGTATAACCTTTACCTGTATCCTTAACGTCTTCAGCGTTACGGAACAAATCATTAGCTTCAAGACCCATATACTCACGAGCACGCTCAGTTAAGCCGCGACCAATGATAAGCGGGATACGACCACCAGCTTGAACTTCGTCAAAAATAACCTTGCTATCATATTCAAACTCAGCAATAACTTCGCCGTTCTTAGTAACTTTGCCTTCGTATGGGTAGAAGTCGATTACATCACCCATCTCCATTTTAGACACGTCTAGCTCAACTGGCATAGCGCCCGCGTCTTTCATGGTGTTATAGAAAATTGGTGCGATATTACTACCGAAACAGAAACCACCAGCGCGCTTGTTAGGAACGTGCGGGATATCGTTACCCATCAACCACAATACAGAGTTTGTTGCAGATTTACGTGAAGAACCAGTACCTACAACATCGCCCACATAAACGATTGGATGACCTTTTTCTTCAAGCTTTTCAATTGTACTGATTGGGCCGATTTCGCCTTCTTTATCAGGTGTGATGCCGTCACGGGCATTTTTAAGCATTGCTAAAGAGTGCAATGGGATGTCAGGACGCGACCAAGCGTCTTGTGCTGGTGACAAGTCATCGGTATTCGTTTCGCCAGGCACTTTGAATACTGTTAATGTGATTTTTTCTTCTAGCTTTGGCTTTTTAGTGAACCACTCGCCTTCCGCCCAAGACTTGATCACATCTTTAGCTACTTGGTTGCCTTTGTCCGCTTTTTCAGCAACATCATGGAACGCGTCGAACATTAACAAAGTGTCTTTCAACTGCTCGCCCGCTAGCTCTGCTAAGTCTTTATCTTCTAAAAGCTCAACCAAAGTTGCGATGTTATAACCACCAAGCATAGTACCTAATAGTTTCACAGCGTGTTCTTTGTTCACTAAAGGTGATTCTGCTTCGCCTTTTGCAATCGCCGCCAAGAAACCTGCTTTAACATAAGCAGCTTCATCAACGCCTGGAGGAACACGATCAGTCAATAATTCAACTAAAAACGCTTCCTCACCAGCAGGTGGGTTTTTCAATAATTCAACAAGCTCATTGACTTGTTCGGCGCTCAAAGGCAAAGGTGGAATACCTTGCTCAGCACGTTCTGCTACATGTTTTCTGTATGCTTCTAACACGCTATTTTCCTCATTTTGGCAAATTCTATCTTTTACGAAGGAAAGCCCAGTAAATTGTCGTTAGCTATCAATTCGGACAATTTGGACGATTTTTAAACTAATTTGATTCATTTTTAGCTAACTCCTCCGAAAATCGGCGGCTGATTATAACACAGCATCTGAATAATGTGAGACCTATCTTATTCAGTTTGTCCTCAAAGGCCCTAGGCTTTCTCTCTAGCCATCCCCATAACCTTATAAGCTAGGGTAATGATAAAGCATAGGCTAACTTACTCCTCATTAAGCCAGATTACTCTGGCTTTATTTATGCTTTTCATTATAAGTTTTGTTGTGACAAAAGGTGCGAAAAGCAGGCAGTTAAGGTATGATCGGCGACTTCTAAGAATTGATTAACTTTAGCTTTTACGGATAAGGTATGACGATGCAACTTTCCGCTTTAACAGCAATATCCCCAGTCGATGGTCGCTATGGTTCAAAAGCAGCCGATTTACGCCCAATTTTCAGCGAGTATGGACTCTTAAAATACCGCGTAACCGTTGAGGTTCGTTGGTTACAGGCGCTTTCTAAAGCTGCCGAAATTAAAGAAGTTCCAGAATTCTCAGACGCTGCCAATACCCTATTAGACAATATCGTTGCTAATTTTTCAGAAGAAAACGCTAACCGTATTAAAGAAATTGAGCGCACGACTAACCACGACGTAAAAGCCGTAGAATACTTCTTAAAAGAGCAAGTTGAAGCAAACGACGAAGTTGCCAAAGTCAGTGAGTTTATTCACTTCGCCTGTACCTCAGAAGATATCAACAACCTGTCTTATGCTTTGATGCTAAAAGAAGGTACTGAAGCCTTGCTTGATTATCAGAAGCAGGTTGTGAATTCGATCCGTGATCTAGCGGCACAGTTTGTGAACATTCCAATGATGTCTCGCACACACGGCCAACCAGCCTCTCCTTCCACGATGGGCAAGGAAATGGCGAACGTGGTTTACCGTCTAGAGCGTCAGCTAAAGCACATACAAAACCAAGAGTTTTTGGGCAAGATTAACGGCGCTGTGGGTAACTATAACGCGCACTTATCAGCCTATCCGGATTTCGACTGGCAAAGCTTCGCCGAAGAGTTTGTAACGTCTTTAGGCTTAACTTGGAATGCTTACACCACACAAATCGAGCCACACGATTACATGGCTGAGTTGTTCGACGCTATCGCACGCTACAACACTATCATCTTAGATTTCGACCGTGATGTTTGGGGCTATATTGCGCTTGGGCACTTCAAGCAAAAAACCATTGCTGGTGAAATTGGTTCATCTACCATGCCACACAAAGTAAACCCTATCGACTTCGAAAACTCAGAAGGTAACTTAGGCATTGCTAATGCGTTGTTTGATCATTTAGCCATGAAACTTCCAGTTTCGCGTTGGCAGCGTGACCTTTCCGACTCTACAGTACAGCGTGTTCTAGGCGTAGGCTTTGCGCACAGCGTCATCGCCTATCAAGCGACTTTAAAAGGTATTTCAAAGTTAGAAGTGAACGAACAGTCTTTACTCGATGAGTTGAACTCGAACTGGGAATTACTAGCCGAGCCAATCCAAACGGTCATGCGTCGTTACGCAATTCCTAACCCATACGAGAAGCTTAAAGAGTTGACTCGTGGTAAGCGTGTGACTCAGGAAGACTTAAAAGCCTTTATCGACAGCCTTGAGCTTCCACAGGAAGAAAAAGATCGTCTTAAAGAGTTAACACCTGCTACTTATATCGGTAACGCAGTGTCTCAGGCCAAGTCGATTTAAACTTCACAGATTATATATTGTAAAACAAGTTGTTATGGTGCAGATCGAATCTAATATGTTAGGAGATATGAGTCCAGAGGAATTCCTTTCGGACTACTGGCAAAAGAAGCCATTGCTTATTCGCGGTGGCTTCTCCGGCGATCCTGCACTCATAACCGCTGAAGAATTGGCGGGATACAGTTTAGATGATGATATAGAATCACGCCTGATTCAAAACAAGGTCAACAGTCAGAACCCTGAGCAACACTCTCAACATCAGCGCTGGCAGCTATCTCACGGACCGTTGCAAGAAGATACCTTTGAGAATCTCGGCGAAGAAAACTGGACGCTACTCGTTCAGTCCCTAGATTACTTCCACCCTCCTCTGCAGGAACTAACTAAGGCATGTAACTTTCTCCCCCGTTGGCGACTCGATGACATCATGGTGTCATTTGCCACAGAAAACGGTGGTGTAGGCCCGCATCTCGATAAGTACGATGTGTTTTTAGTCCAAGGCGAAGGGCAAAGGCGCTGGCGTGTGGGGTATAAAGGGCAAAAAGTCAGCTCTATTAACCCACATCCTCAAATCTCCCAAGTAGAGCCTTTTGAAGCGACGATTGATGTCATTGTCAACCCTGGTGATGTGCTTTACATTCCACCTGGAACACCACACTGGGGCATTTCCATTGACAACAGCATTTGCTACTCAATTGGCTTTAGAGCACCCAATATTGGTTCTATTTTAGATTCTATATTAAGCTCCGCTTCGCTAGAATTTGATAGTTTATGGCACGACGAAGGTAAGCTGAAAAAGTATCATGCTTTAGGGGCGCTTCACTCAGAGCTTCCAGAGTGGTCACAGCAGGAACTCGCAAAGCTGCTGAATAAAAGGGAACTGTTGATTGCAGCGGGGAAAACTGTGACTGAGCTAAAATACCCTGAAATGCTCGAAACCGTTAGTCTTGCTAAGTCACAAGAGTTATCCGAAGTAGCCATGTCTGAGGGCGTTGTTCTACACCCTCTGGCTAGGATTGCTTATTTTGAATACGAGCAAGCCCTACTAACCTTCATCAATGGTATTTACTTTCAGTTCCCAAAAGGGCTCGCAGAAGCTATACAAAAACTTAATCAAAACCTAGTATTAAGTAAGAATGAATTAGAAGAGCTGCCTCGGCTACCACTAGGCGAGTTCTTGACCCACGGCTTTGCCCTTGGCGCACTAAGCTTGCCTGAAGCTTAGTTTCATAAGCGTTGATAGCAACCAAACCATAGAAGAACCATCATGGAAAAACATTCATTACGCCAAATTGGTGAAGAAAGTAGCGCCCTAATAAAAGTCGCAATACCTGCTATTCTCGCCCAGTTAGCACAAATGACATTAGGCGTAGTGGACACCTTGATGGCTGGTAACTACAGTAAACATGCTTTGGCTGCAGTGGGTACTGGCGCCAATACATTTATGATTGTTTTCTCTTTATATCTTGGCCTGAGCTTCGCTTTAAACCCAATGGTTTCACACTTTAATGGCCAGGGGCAATACAAAGAAATCGGCAAAACCTTTCAGATGGGACAATTTATCGGTCTTATCTTTGGCATTATCGTCTTTTTCATTTTACGGAACATGGAAGCACCTTTGTTAATCATGGGCGTAACTCCAGATATTGCAGGGCTTACGGCAGAATATCTGCATGCCTTAAGCTGGGGTGCTTTATCGGCTTTCTTATTTCTAGCACTTAGGGCTTCTAATGAGGGGCTTTTCTCGACTAAAGCGATTATGGTGTGTTCGTTCTGCGTGATCCCGTTTAATATTTTATTTAATAGCTGGTTTATCTATGGGGGCTTTGGCGTTCCAGCAATGGGCGCTGTCGGGGTAGGCTATGCCACCAGCCTGGTCTGGACCATTCTCTTTTTATTCTTACTGCTCTACACCTACAAAAATCACCGCTATGAACACCTGGACATCTTCAAAAACATCCAGTGGCCAAAATGGAGCTTGGTTAAGGAATATTTCTCCATTGGCTCGCCTATCGCTGTGGGTATGTTCATGGAAGTGAGTCTGTTTGGCATGATCGGTATTATGGTCGCCCGCTATGGTGTGGACTTAACCGGTGCCCATCAAATTGCCATGAACATCGCTACGGTCGCCTTTATGGTGCCGCTTGGCCTCTCTGTCGCCATTACGGCGCGTGTGGGATTTTGGCAAGGCAAACAAAACTACCGTCAAATGCGCCTTGCAGGCTTTTGTGGCATAGGTCTTAGCGTTTTCTTTCAAGCAGTCTCAGTGACGCTAATGCTGCTCTTTAGGCATGATTTTGTGGGCTTTTACACCGACAACCCTGAACTTATTAATTTAGCCGCTAGCTTGATATTCTTAGCGGCAATCTTCCAGTTCTCCGACGGTTTACAAATAAACAGCGCTGGAGCACTTCGTGGCATGAAAGATACCAAATGGCCTATGATTTACATGACGGTGGCTTATTGGATATTCGGCTTCCCCATTGGCTACTATTTGGCTGAACATCAAGGGCTTAAAGTAGAAGGCTTTTGGATTGGTATTATTGTTGGCTTATCCATAGCTGCTGTTTTGTTACTTTTAAGGTTTGTCCGACGCTCACGCCAAGCCATTATTTACGATTTAAGGCAGTGATACTTAGACGATGTACGTCGAGCGAGCTTGCGTCGATTAGCACTTAAGTTTACCATTACGGCCTAGATAGCCAGTTATAGAACGAGTTTGACAACTCTTGGAGTTAAGTGTGAACCCCTATTCCGTAGACAATTACGAACGTCCAGCATTAGAAACGCCAAATGGCGAAGATAAAGTTCTAATGCACTCTTGCTGTGCACCTTGTGCAGCGGAAGTGATGGAAGCTGTTCATGCATCGGGGATTCAGCAAACGGTGTTTTTCTACAATCCAAATATCCACCCCATCGAAGAGTACGAAATTCGTAAAAACGAGAACAAGCGTTTTTGCGACAAACTGGGGATTGAGTTTATTGATGCTGACTACGATAAAGACAACTGGTTTGATCGCGTTAAAGGGCTAGAAAACGAGCCTGAGCGCGGTGCACGCTGTACAGTATGCTTTGATATGCGTTTTGAGCGAACGGCTTTGTACGCTGCAGAAAATGGCTTTGACTTAATCACAAGTACACTGGGTATTTCACGCTGGAAGAACATGCAGCAAATCAACGACTGTGGTGTTAGAGCTGCCGATCGTTATGATGATGTTCGCTACTGGACCTTCAACTGGCGCAAGAAAGGTGGCGCCCAGCGTATGATTGAGATTTCAAAGCGCGAAGAGTTCTATCAACAGGAATATTGCGGCTGTGTTTACTCTTTAAGAGATACGAACCGCTGGCGCCAATCGAATGGCCGAGACCGAATTAAGCGAAATATTAAATTCTATGGCCACGATAAGCCTGAATAGTATATTTCAAGTATAAAAAAAGGAGCTTTTTTGCTCCTTTTTTATTTGCTTACTTTTGCTGTACCGTTCGGCTCGACTGGTTTACATTGCCTTGAACCGCTCTGTTGGTAGTTCTAACTCTTGGAGCTGGGTCTCTTACGGCGGGTTCAGTTGGTACACCTCGATAATTTTCTCGAGCTGGGTTCTCCGCATCACGATTCATCTGTCGACGACGGTCGTAGTGGTGATCATGACGGATGACACGATATCGATAGTTGTACGGCCAGTAGTAAGGACGGTGATAGAACCAGTAAGGGTCCCATACCGAGTAAACTTCAACATACTCATAGTTAGGGCGTTCTTTCCATAACTGATGGCCTCGCGCATCAACTACTGGGAAGTTAATTTTATGCTCCCCTACTTTGCCAGGCATTGGCTCAGCTAGCATACCCACAACAGTTATCTCTTTGCCTTGAGTGTAAATCATCGGATCTAGGAAACCTGGGATACGCGCGATAAAACGGCCGCCCGTTTCTTGACTTGCTACAGGGCGAGCTTGACGACCTAAAGGAAGATTGACCACCTCTATGAGAGTATCGTTCTCCAAATTCTCTACCCGAGCCACAATACCACCCCAACGAACTTCTTTTTCCGAATAGGCGCTAGGATTTTGAGCAACCTGCGTAAAGCTTATATTGGGCTGCTCAAATTGAATCTGCGCTGGCGTTGAAGCACAGCCTGCCAAAACAGCGCCTGCCACCAAGACCAGTGAAAGCTTTAATAGTTTAACCATTAAATTTCTCCTAAATTATCCCTTACCATTATCCAGTTGCTCAAAAATTCATGTTACTTATATTTCAGCTTACTTAAAAGCGCGTGAATCTAAGCTGAATGACGAATATACATCACTATTATTGATGCTTAGCCTTTTTCGCTACGTTATCTCGCAGATAAACAGGAACGGCCTGCTCAGCTGGAATGGCCTGCCCTTGCTCGAACAACCTTTCCGCCATTGGCAACATATATTCAGCAAACGGATATAGTGGCTCAGTATGTATAACTGTTGGCAAGTTAAGTGTCGCAGACAACTCACTTGCATAGGTTTTCCAACCAGTACCAACCCCATTATAAACTATAGACGCATTGGGGGCGGAAACTGTGACAAGTTCAGGAGAGCAAACAGTTTCTGAGCCCACAAGGGTCATCACATTATCCCATAGCTCATACTGGCCCCAATAAACCTCACCCATGCGGGCGTCGATTGCAGCCAATGCATGTTTCTCTTTTCGCTGACTATATAAGCCTTGAGCCATCGCTTGTAAGCTCGAAATACCAATAACAGGTAAGCCAGCTCCAAAAGCCAGTCCTTGTACCACGCTGATACAGATTCTGAGTCCAGTAAAAGCTCCAGGACCTTGCCCATAAACGATTGCATCAAGATCTGTCAGCTTTACTTTGGCCTCTTTTAGAACCTCATCCACCATAGGCAGAATCAACTCACCATGCTCACGAGGGGCTATTTTCGAACGGGTGAAAACTTGCTGGTTAAAGACTAGGGCAACTGAGCAAGCTTCCGTCGCCGTATCTATTGCTAATAAGTTAGGCATAAATTGCTTAATCGTTATTTTTGATATCTTGGTTTAGAGATAATAAGAATTCTATCACAACATTTTGCTCACGGGTGCGTCTCATTGGTGGCAAGCTTTTCAGAAAAGTTTGCCCGTATTTGTTAGCAATCAAACGTGGATCACATAGTACCAACACACCACTATCCTTATAGTCTCGAATAAGTCGCCCTGCCCCCTGTTTTAAGCTGATAATAGCTTCAGGAATCTGGATATCGAAGAAAGGGTTTTTACCACTTTTGCGTGCAGCCTGAATCTTAGCCTCAATCAATGGTTCATCTGGCGCAGAGAAAGGTAGTTTATCAATCACCACAAGACTCAGGGCCATGCCCTTAACGTCAACCCCTTCCCAAAAGCTCGATGTGGCGAGTAGTACCGCATCACCCTTTTCACGAAATTGTTCAATCAGCTCGTTCTTAGGTAATTCGCCCTGGGCAAAAACCTTTTTATCATGGAGCTTTTCTTGCCAAAGGTCTTTAACCTTATTCAAAGCAGCGTAGCTTGTAAACAACACAAAAGTGCCGCCAGGATTAGCTTCAATCAGAGGTAATACTTGCGCTTGCCATTTCTCAACATAACTCCTATCTCGCGGGTCAGGTAATCCGCGAGGGATATGAAGAATCGCTTGTGAGGCATAATCAAAGGGACTGGGCAAAACTAAGTCTTTAGCTTTTTCTAGCCCCAGCTCTTTTTTAAATAAGCCAAAATCATCGGCTTGGGTTAAGGTGGCAGAAGTAAAAACCCAACTTTTTGCGGCATGCTCATTACGACTTCGAGAAAAAGACTCTGAAACATTGAGAGGCGTCTCAAGGACTGCAAAGCCATTGCGATAGGTTTCTACCCAGCGCACTGCAGGATAAGCTTTTTCATCATTGCTCGGACTAAAGGTGCTATTGAAAAGTACTAAAGTTTGTAATGACTCTTCACAACGTCTATGACAACTGTCTAGACCTTTCGAACGGCTCGCATGGCGCTCTAAACGCTCACACAAAGCTGTTACCTCTTTTTCTAGGTCTTTGAGCTTAGCTTGTAATGCTGGTGTGGCAATAAGTTGCCAGTTAACTTTTCGCCCAGACTCGCCAAACTCAAGTCGGACTTCATTTACAGCCCCTTCTACTCGACGCACACCAACACTTAATTGTCGGTCATCTCTTGCCGTAGTTAGCGCCTCTAACTCAGTATCTCTGCACAACTCCATTAACTGACGGCTAGTTAATCGCTGCCCATAAAAACTATGGGCAATATCTGTCAGCTGGTGTGCTTCATCAACAATTACCGTGTCTGCATCAGGCAGTAGCTCGCCAAAGCCATCATCTTTAAGCACCATATCCGCTAATAAAAGGTGATGGTTGACCACAACCACATCAGCAGTAGTTGCTTTTTGACGCGCTTTAGCAACATAACAGTCCGCAAAATCAGGGCACTCAACCCCAAGGCAGTTATCATTGGTCGAGGTCACATAAGGCCAGAGGGGATCGTTGTCCGAAAGGTCTTTACACTGAGTTAAGTCACCACTTTGCGTCTGACTCGACCAAGACTTAACTTTAGCAAGCGTATCGACCATAGAACGACTTTGGAATTGACCAGAATCAAGGCTTTGATCCATGCGGTAAGTACATAAGTAGTTATTACGCCCTTTGAGTAAAGCGATTTTTGGCGACACCGACAAAGCATCGCGCATATTTGGCAAGTCTCGATAAAAGAGCTGGTCTTGTAGATTCTTAGTGCCAGTAGAGACTATGATTTTTTTGTCGTGGAGATACCAAGCTTTCAAAGCTGGAACTAAATAACCAAAAGTTTTACCGGTTCCGGTTCCAGCTTCGATGCAGATGGATTCATCTGACTCAATAACGGCTTCAATGGACTGCGCCATCTGCAACTGCTCAATACGCTGCTTAAAGCCTTTAAAGACCTTTGATAAAGGGCCTTCTGAAGAGAAAAGCTCAGTGAGTTCTAGGTTTTGAGAAGATTCCGACACAAATACAGAGTTCAGGTATGCACTAAGTTAACAATCGCTGCTCAATGAGCTGTAGCATAAGTTCTATATGCCCACGGTCGTCGTTTAAAGCTGGAATGTATTGATATTCGCTACCACCATTTTCAATGAAAGTATCGCGATTTTCTATAGCCAGCTCTTCTAAGGTTTCCAAACAGTCTGCACTAAAAGCAGGACTAATGACCTGTACTGATTCTACGCCCTCTTTGGCCCAACTTGTTAGAAGCTCATCGGTGTAAGGCTTAATCCACTCCTCTTTCCCAAATCTTGACTGGAAAGATACAGCATAATCATCCTCGCCTAGACCCAAACCTTTAACTACTAACTCCGCAGTCTTGCGACACTGGGACTCGTAAGGATCGCCTTTTTTAGAAAATCTTTCAGGAACGCCATGGAATGAGAATAGTAACTTTTGCGAATCGCCATGCTGCTCGCGAAATCGTTCTACAGAGCGAACCAGCGAGTGAATATAGTGAGGATGATCATGATAATCACCAACATAAGTGATTTCAGGAACATAGAATTCATTTTTAAAGTGCTTTGCAACGCGATCGAAGATCGACGCTGTAGTAGCGGACGAATACTGAGGGTAAAGCGGTAGTACGATAATGCGTTCACAGCCCTGGTTTTTTAAGGCTTGCAAACCGCTTGAAATCGATGGGTTGCCATACGCCATGGCGATCTCTACCGGCACATGCTTTCCATAGCGCTGATCGACGAAGCGCTCATTGATTTCATTTTGAAGTTTTTGGCGTTGCTTTTGAGTGATAACTAATAAAGGTGAACCTTCTTTTAGCCAAATCTTCTTATAAGCCTTAGCGACTTTCGCTGGTCTAACTCTTAAAACAATACCATGAAGGATAATGCACCAAATCCAGCGAGAAATAGATACAACACGTTTATCATGCAAAAACTCCGCTAAATAACGACGAACTGCTTCCGGCGTTGGTTCATCTGGAGTCCCCAAGTTACACAACAAAACACCTTGTTTTTTCAATCTATTTCTCACTTCATTGTTAGCTAGTTTAGATCTTTATTTTTCTAATCCAGCAAAAATTGCGTCACGAATATCTTCCACTGAGCCTACGCCTTTCACGCTGACATATTGTGGCGCATTCTCAGCATCACGCTCAGCCCACTCGGAATAATAAGCAACCAAAGGACGCGTCTGTTCTTCGTATACTGCTAGGCGACGGCGAACTGTATCTTCTTGATCATCATCACGTTGAATTAAAGGTTCACCAGAAACATCATCCCTGCCTTCTTCTTTAGGCGGATTATAAGTTACGTGGTAAACACGACCTGATTCTGGGTGAACTCGACGACCACTAAGGCGCTTTACGATTTCTTCATGGTCAACATCGATTTCAACAACGTAATCAACATTAATATTGTTTTCACGCATAGCATCGGCTTGAGGAATAGTGCGAGGGAAACCGTCTAATAAATAACCATTTCGGCAATCATCTTCTTTGACTCGCTCTTTAACGATACCAATGATGATGTCATCTGACACTAATTCGCCAGCATCCATTTTCTGCTTGGCTTGTAGCCCCATTTCTGTTCCTGCTTTAACGGCTGCGCGAAGCATATCGCCTGTTGAAATCTGCGGGATATTGTATTTTTCTTTGATAAATTGAGCCTGAGTGCCTTTACCTGCGCCTGGTGCACCCAACAAAATAATTCGCATGAGCGAAGTCTCCTAGCCTTATTGGTAAATATTGCCTTTGTAGGCGGTAAAGATACTTGGAATAGCCTAGTATCTCAAGTAAAAATTAAGCAATATGAGGTCATAGCACATCATGACTACAAGCTGCCCGCAGTAATGAACGAGGCCTCCTGTTTGCTTTACAGCATAGATATTCAGTATAGATATCGAAAACTTTTAAGGCAGAATACTGAAAGGATTCACCTACTCCCACTAATACGTGCGCATGAGCCTGCGCTTTTTTAGGTAGTGCTTAATAGGGATAGCACACAAGGTTCCAGCCAGAACTCCTAAGCTATTTGCCAATAAGTCAGGCCACTCAAACCCCCTATTCGGAATGTACATTTGAGCGATTTCGATAAGAAAAGAAAAAGCGATACAAGCCACAATTAACAGCCAGGTTGGCCTCTTATCAGAGCCCATGCGAGCAAGAAAGGCGAGACCAAAATAACCAATGAAGTGCAAAGCTTTATCCCAAGGGAGATTGCTTGGCAGCTGCTTTCCAGGCATAACTGAGCCTATGAAAATAGCTAGTACACCTATAGCAAACAACACCTTGAATAAGGTGCTTGATAAAAATTTCTTCATAAAAAAACCGCCTTTGGCGGTAACTATCAGTTCTGTTACTTAAATTCTAGCAACTAGAAAGATTAGAGGCTAGGGGTAACTAGATTAATAATATGAAAACCGATTATCAGCTCACAGAGCTTTTCCAGATTAGCCCTAAGCTTAGGAAACACAGTACTGTTGCGTAAATACCATAAAAACCCCACCCCCATAATCCTTCTTTCAGTTCAATTGGTCGTTCTTTAAACCATTCTATTGGATAAATTGAATTGTCTAGGTCTAGTTTATTGTTTAGCTTCACTTGGACGTTTCTTAAACGAAGGTACTCTTTATGACAATTAGCGAAGTGATATAGTGAAGAAACCCAAATAATTACCAAGAATATTGAAATGACAAACTGCCATACATAACCAACATTAAGCTCTTTTACTGTAAGTACTACCAATAAAGCAAAGTGAAGTGCAGAAGTAAAGGTAAGTACACGTATGGGCCAGTCTCGATACCTTGCAATATCATTGGTTATTATTTTGTATAGCTCCCAGTTATTATCCATGTCGCTCCCAATATTGATTAAAACTACTAGTCTAAATAACTTTACTTATATAATTCACGAAATTCTAGTAACAAGAATACCTCTTTCATACCACAACTATAACGATTCACTCTAAACACCCTTAAAAAATGCCGCAATAAATGCGGCATTTAGATTTCAATTGCACTTTAAAATTAACTTGCGAGTTTCAAAAGTAATTTATTGAGTTTGCTCGCAAAACTTGCTGGGTCGTCTAATTGACCTTGCTCTGCCAATAGAGCCTGATCAAACAGGACATCAACCCACTCTGCAAACTGTTCATCGCCCTGCTCTTTTTCCACAAGGTTAATCAGAGCGTGCTCAGGGTTGATTTCGAACACTGGCTTTACGTCAGGCACATCCTGGCCAGCAGCTTGAAGCATTTTAACCATTTGCAGTGGCATATCGCCTTGACCTGCGACAATACAAGCTGGCGTATTGGTCAATCGCATGGTCACTTTCACATCAGCAACTTTGTCGCCAAGCACTGTTTTGATGCGCTCTACGAGCTCTTTATGCTCTTCTGACGCTTTCTCTTGGGCTTTTTTGTCTTCTGCATCTTCAAGGTTACCTAAGTCCAAATCGCCTTGTGTCACAGAAACAAACTGCTTGCCTTCGTATTCGTTCAAGTGCGAGATTGTCCACTCGTCAATGCGATCGTGCATTAGCAAGACTTCAATGCCTTTCTTACGGAAAACCTCAAGATGCGGGCTATTTTTAGCGGCAAGGAAGCTATCTGTAGCAATATAGTAAATCTTTTCTTGCTCAGGCTTCATGCGCTCAATGTATTCGTCAAGCGAGACAGTTTGCTCTTTGCTATCAGTATGCGTGGAGCTAAAGCGGAACAACTTGGCAATTTTCTCTTTGTTTGCAAAGTCTTCGCCCGTACCCTCTTTGAGAACCTGACCGAACTCGTTCCAGAACTGTTGATACTTCTCTTTGTCTTTTTTCGCCAATTGCTCAAGCATTTTCAGAATACGCGAAACCGTTGCGTTTCTTAAAGACTGAGTGACTTTTGAATCTTGCAATATTTCTCGCGAGACGTTTAGTGGCAAGTCGTTAGAGTCGATCAGTCCGCGTACAAATCGTAAGTATACAGGCAAGAACTGCTCGGCGTCGTCCATAATGAAAACACGCTGCACGTATAATTTCACACCACGTACACGGTCACGGTTCCACAAATCGAACGGAGCTTTTGAAGGAATATAGAGTAAGCTTGTGTACTCCTGATTACCTTCAACTTGGTTATGGCTCCAAGTTAAAGCGTCCTGGAAGTCGTGCGAAATATGCTTATAGAATTCCTGATACTCGTCAACAGAAATATCAGATTTGCTGCGAGTCCAAAGCGCTGTGGCTTTATTTACTGCTTCAAACTCTTCCTTTTCAGCCTTATCATCTTCCCCGCTCGCCATCTTCTTCATCTCTACTGGCAAGGAAATATGGTCTGAATATTTACCAATGATATTGCGTAGGCGGAACTCTTCCAGAAACTCTTCTTCGCCTTCTTTTAAATGAAGAATTATATCAGTACCACGATTTTCTTTTTCGGTCTGCTCGATGGTGAATTCACCGTCGCCAGCTGACTCCCAAATCACAGCTCCGTTGATTCCAGCAGCCGCTCCTCGAGTCACAACTGTAACCTTGTCGGCAACGATAAATGCAGAATAGAAACCCACACCAAACTGACCAATGAGTTTAGAGTCCTTCTTCTGATCGCCAGTCAACTGCTGTATAAAATCAGCCGTTCCTGATTTAGCGATCGTACCTAAGTTATTGATAACTTCTTGCTCGGTCATACCGATGCCGTTATCCGAAATAGTCAGCGTCTTGGCGTCTTTATCAGTTGTGATACGGATCTTCAAATCTGCATCATCGCCATATAGGCTACTATCTTTCAGCGCTTTGAAACGTAGCTTATCCGCCGCATCGGCCGCGTTTGAAATAAGCTCGCGCAAAAAGATTTCTTTATTGGAATACAGAGAGTGCACCATCAAGTGCAACAACTGTTTTACTTCGGTTTGAAAAGAATGCGTTTTTTTAGTTGCTGTTTCTGACATATTCTTACTTTCAATAGGTTAACTGACAGTACCTCTAGAATGGGGTTGAGTTACAATTTTTCAATAGAATATTTTTGTCTAAACACAAAAAAGCCAGCGGGAAGCTGGCTTTTCATGATAAGACTTACTTTACCCCATAGGCTTGCAGGATACAGTCTCAAGGATAAAGATATCGCTCGACTTTGAATCCACCAGAAAGCAGGTGTCTTCTAAGTGATAAAGCTCAAATTTGCGCGGCATTTCGGTAATTCGTCCCTGTGCCGGGTTACCGTCTACCATCACTGGCTTGCGTTGAATAAAAAGACGATTGTCTGTGCTAAATATATCATCCGCAAGAGCGACATTAGCACCTGGCATAATTTGATTAATAATACCGGCGATTTCGTCCTTAGCTTCTTTTTCAAAGCCTACAACTGTAGCGGGCAAGGCTTTCTCCTTGTCCCACTCGGTCGTTTTGCAACCCATTAATCCTAGTGTAAAGGCCACTAATCCAATCCAAAGTTTATTCATTCATTAGCTCCTTAGGGATCTCTAAGAACTTACTTTGCTCGATAAATAAGCGTTGCTGGACTCTTTCTGAATTTAACAGAGACTCAGGCGAAACGTAGGCTTTTTGAGCATGGCGCTTAGCTTGTTTGTTCGCAGTTCCTGATGGACAAGCTCCTGTTGCTTGGTACTCTAACGCAGCCGCAAGTAACGCTTCATCTGGGTCGCCTAAAAGATGATTGAAGTCATCTTCAAGCACACACCCTTTTACGAAGTCTTGTCCATTATCCGTTGAAGAAGGTACGAAACCGTCGGCATATTCACCAAATCCTTTATCATTTTCGCCACTAAACTGGATTGTGAAATAAGTCGTACCACAATTATCCGTTGGGTAGAAACCATAAGGCTTACCGCAAGTCGTATCACCAATTAAGATAACTTCGACATCAATACCACGAAGGCCATTAATAAATGCTTCACTGGCGGAGCAAGTCCCTGGCATGGATAACACAAAAACACGATTTAAGTTCAAGCTTGGTAGGACTCCACCTGGAGCTGTCGCCTCGTCAGAAGTCGTGCTGTAAAACGATGTGGGCTGCAGTGCCTCTCCAGTTACTGGGTTAAAATTGGGGTGTTGATCATTCCAAACCGTTTCCTCGAAGACACGACCTGTAGTTTGCGCATCGCCCGCAACCATGTAAGCAAGCTGGCTTGAAATAAACAAGAAACCGCCACCGTTGTAGCGCAAGTCAACCACTAAGTCTTGAACGCCTTGGTTAGAGAAGTTTACAAAGGCATCAATAAGCTCCTGCTCGGCAGTTCGTGTACCAAAGGTATTAAACTGCATATACCCGACATCGCCACTGGCTGTGTTAAATATTGTTTCATTTTGCACAGGATCTGAAGTCACTATCTCAGATGTTAGGGAGACAGTTCGTTCACTGTTGATTCCTAAATCGCGAATAACAAACTCGTGGGTCTCACCTTCTTCAGCAGGAAATAGACCTGCGTTCAGAATATTGGCGTCACCATCAACGACCGCAGCACCGTCAATTTCAATAATTTCAGCCCCACGGGTTATATTTGCTGCTGATGCTGGAGAGTTTGGCTCTGTATAAACGACGATTATTTGGCGTGGAGGAGCGGCACTGACCAGCTTAATGCGGAAGCCATACCCAGACGAAGCACCAGTAGATGCTTGTTGCTGATAGTCATCAGTATCCATAAAGAAGTGGAAGTTGTCTTTATTGTTTCCTGAATTAGTTGTCGCCGTGGTTTTTAAAACTTCAAAGTATTCGGTTGGTAAGCCGAAATTTGCAGGGTTTTGATCCTGAATTTCATCATACCAAAGGTAGGTATTGTTGCTCCAAGAGCGGAGCCAGTGCTTTTCGTACAAATGGCTACCTTGCTGATCTGGCCATGGATTACCGTTGATATCACGGCCAGAGCGCGGGTTTTCACATCGCGCTTCAAAGTTAGATTCGTCCTCATAGACTCCCGCAGTCCAGGTTGGAGCCTCACTAACAGGCGGCTCTGGCTCTTCCGAACCTGAACTACCACCACCCCCACAGGCAGTTAACAACAAGCCTAATGCACCAAGCGTAAACACTTTTAGTTTTATAAATTCTTTTTTCATAGCACTACCTTTGCAAATTAGATGATTACAGCAAAACTAATATACACCAAAAGCAGAGCATTAGTAAAAAGTATCAAATTGTATCAAAAGTCGGCTAAATGTTACGAAAATTAGAGCTTACGTCGCTAAGAAGCGTAAGGTTTACGGCCTGAGAAGGAGTGCATTAAGGTTCCACCGTCAATATATTCCAGCTCTCCTCCAAGCGGTACGCCTGAAGCTATCCTGGATAATTCAATGCTAGTTCCTTTGAGCAATTCAGCGATGAAATGTGCGGTGGCCTCCCCCTCTACCGTGGAGTTTGTAGCTAGAATCACCTCCGAAGGCAACTCTTCATCAATTAATCGTTTTAACTGATCGAGGCCAATATCTTCAGGGCCAATTCCATCGAGTGGTGATAAATGCCCCATTAGAACAAAATAAGTCCCCTGAAAGCCGCCTGTTGCCTCGATAGCAATAACATCCGCAGGACTTTCAACAATACAAAGCAAAGACTTATCACGACGTTCTGACTGACAGATCCCGCATAAAGTGGATTCTGTAAAGTCACGACACCGCTGGCAATGATGAACGCCCTCCATTGCAGCTTGGAGTGCTGACGATAAATGCATGCCACCATCACGATTGCGCTCAAGCAAGTTATAAGTCATACGCTGCGCCGACTTAGGGCCGACGCCTGGTAAGCAGGTAAACGCATCTATCAACTTTTTTATCAATGGAGACTGCATATTTAATCTTATGTCATTTTCTTTAAGGTCAGCTTTAACGCAGAATATTTGAGCTTTCTTCTAGGCGCATTAATCAAAAAAATTCAGCCGCTAAAATGCTTAGAAAGACAGTTATTTTTGCTCAAGTTCAAGGCAAAACTACGCGCAGAGGCTGAGTGTATAATAATACATAATGACTCGAGCATAGTTTTAACGTCGAAATTGAGCAAAAAGAGCATCTTAATTAGCTTTTTAAAAAGGAAGGTTCATACCTGGAGGGAGATTAATCCCCTCAGTCGCCCCACTCATCTTCTCTTTTGTCGCTTCTTCAACTTTACGCACCGCTGCATTTGTTGCTGCAGCAACTAAGTCTTCTAGCAATTCTTTGTCGTCATCCATCAAGCTTGGATCGATTTCAACGCGCCTAACGTCGTGGCGACCCGTCATCGTCACTTTCACCATTCCTGCACCAGCTTCACCGGTAACCTCTAGGTTCGCGATTTCCTCTTGCGCTTGTTTCATTTTTTCTTGCATTTGCTGGGCTTGCTTCATCATATTGCCCAAACCGCCTTTACCAAACATGGCTATACCTCAATGTTTCATTAATTTTTAACAATAACTAGAGAAAGAATCTAGTCGTTTAAATAGACAACTGACTGACGATCAAGTTTAGCGCCAAACTGTTTCTGAAGCTCTTGGCTAAACGGATGTTGATTTAAGTCCTCGCAAGCTTTTTGTAACCTGAGTTTTGCTTGATGTTGCCAAATCTCTGCCGGAGTTTCCATGCTTGGCTGTTTCAGTTGCCAATCAATGGTTACCTCTTTACCTAAATATGTCGAAAGTGAGCTACGCACACTTTTTTTGGCACTATCGGTTAACAAAATCTCTTGTTCAGGCGCTAACTCTAAGGTTAGCGTTTGATCAGATGACCATATAGCACTACTGCTCTGAGCTATTTGGTGGTAAGTGCCATCTAATTCAAGCTTTTTCACCAAATTTGCCCATTCCATTGCTTCTTCTGAAACGTCTAACTCAGGGATAAACTCAGGCTCAGCATCATCAGGCTGTAAATTTTGTGTTTGATATTCGTTGAGAGTCGAGTTCTGAGCCGTAGGCTCTTCTTGCGGCTGCTGATCGAAGTCATGCTTTGCCTGCATCAATCTTTCAATATCGCTATCATAGCTCACTGGCTCTGGTTCGTCGTCATCAGCTTCCTGTGAGTGCGGTTCACTGGCGTTTTGGTCAACTAGAGCTTGATGATGTAGGTCTTGTGGTGTTTTAGGGTTTTCTTCTTGAAATACTGGTTCTTTAGACTCGACAGCTATAGAGCCGGCTGACTTTGGTGTTTCCACTTGCGGCTTGGGCTCTGTTCCAGTTAGGTTTAAGCCCAAAGCTGAATGTAAGCTTGCTAATGCTTCATCGTCACCGCTGTTATCTTCTTTTTCAGACACTTGTGGTTTTTCAATAACCGGCGGCTGCTCAAAACCTAAGATCGACAGTTCTTCTTGATCCTCTTCATCTTGCTGAATGAATTGTTCATAACCCGAAAAATCGTCAACGGAAGAAGACTTGCTTTGTTCATCAGAAACGGCGCTAGTTGTTTCTTCGATGTTATCTTTTGAAATGGCTTGAGATTGCGCTTTAACACTTTCATCAAGATTAGTTTGCTCTTTGCTATCAGGTTGAGCAACAGGAGGTTTAGGAACTGACTGCTGACTAGACACAACCTCTGCTATAGTTTCTTTCTTGCTAGCGTCAACTTCATCGCTTACTACATCAGCCTTAGTGCCACTCGAAGGCTGATTAACGAGCTGCTCGACTTCACTCAACTCCTTATTCGGTGACTCTACTGTTTGCGATTCTATTTTAGATTGGGATTGTCCATCAGCCTCATGCGCTGTTTCTTGGCTCTGCTTTTGCGCTTGATTAACTGTAGTTGAGGAGCTCGAGCTTATACTAACTTTTTTTTTTGGTGCCTGTGGCCCCTTTTGCTCAGAGCCTGTATCAATTTGGAATGCTAACATTCGTAACAAAGCCATCTCTAGGCCTTGTCTCGCCGTTGGGGCCCATTCGAGATCTCGACGAGCATGCAAACCAAGTTGATAATACATCTGCAAATCAGCGGCTTCAAAAACCTCTGCGAATTCAGACACATAGGACGCGGCGCTATCGAGAAGCACTTGTGTTGATTGGTAAACAGCAATCTGATGAATACGGCTGAGCAGCTCTTTCAAGGCATCAGCAAAGTCCACTGGATAATGGCTCATATCATCCACCGCTTTTATCGCCATGACACTATCGCGGCTTGCTAAAGCTTCCAGCAGACGCACCATGAATTTATGATCAATAGTGCCTAGCATGGTTCGAATATCTTCTTCGAGAACCTTACCCTGACCATAAGCAATCGCTTGATCAAGCAAGCTCAAAGCATCTCGCATACTACCTTCCGCAGACTGCGCGATCAGTTGTAATGCAACGCTTTCGAAGTTAATCGATTCTTGCTCAAGAATAAAGGTTAGGTGATTCGCTATCGTTTCTTCGTCCATGTGTTTAAGATGGAACTGTAAACAGCGAGACAAAACCGTTACCGGAAGCTTTTGAGGATCCGTCGTCGCCAATAAGAAAATCACATGCTCAGGCGGTTCTTCAAGAGTTTTCAAAAGCGCATTAAAAGAGCTGTTAGAGAGCATATGGACTTCGTCTATCAGATAGACTTTATAGCGGCCACGAGTAGGACGATACTGAACGTTTTCAAGGAGTTCGCGCGTGTCATCGACTTTTGTTCGAGAAGCTGCGTCCACCTCAATTAAATCAACAAAACGACCTTCATCAATTTCCGTACAACTTCCACACTGACCACAAGGCGTTGCAGTAATACCTTCTGCCTCACAGTTCAAACACTTAGAGAGAATACGTGCGATAGTAGTTTTACCAACACCACGAGTGCCTGTAAAAAGGTAGGCATGGTGTAGACGACCACTTTCGATCGCGTTAACTAAAGCGCGACTGACGTGTTCTTGACCACGCAATTCTTGAAAGTTTTTTGGACGCCATTTACGGGCGAGCACTTGATAGCTCATAAAGTAATCAGTTCAGATATGCTTATCGTTTTAATGCAGAAACCATAGCACACTTTGATCAAATGGAAAATCTCTTTGTCGATACGAAAACTGAAGGGAATAGGTTTATAACCTTTTAAATCAATAGGATAGAAGGGTTTTACCCACGTAACCTCAACCCACGGACAATAAAAAACCGCTGAGTGTTGCCACTAGCGGTTTTTGGAATCTTAGTACAACTTTTTATGTAGAAGCTGTAAGGCCCAGCTAGCCACACCCCGGCACACGAGTCGGCTGCTACCGTTGCTCCCTTCCGGGCCTGGCGGGATTCACAACGTATCGTTGCGGGGGGACCAGCTGAGTTGCGCGCATTATCGCTCAAACGTTATGAATAATAAAGCCCTCTTCAATAAAATATTTATAGTTTGAAAAAAACGTCAGCTCTAACCAACTGTGTAATTACCGTTGAACACTGCATTTGCCCTTAATAATTGTTCATTTTTTCTTTAGTAAGTTATAGGAGCTAACTATAACTAGGCTCATACTATGATTATTAGCTATAAGATTTAATTAGGCGTGTGTTATATTAGCCGCTGTAAAACAAGCACAATCACTTTTAATTTCAAGGTAGCCCATGAAAATCGGTATTCTCTCGCGTAACGCAAAACTTTACTCGACTCGTAGACTGGTAGAAGCAGCTAAAGAGCACGGCCATGAACCACAGGTTGTTGATGTTCTAAAATGCTTTATGAACATCACTGCTAATCGACCTACGGTTCACAGTAAAGTTAAAGGCGAAGTAACTCAGCTAAATTTTGATGCTGTTATTCCAAGAATTGGCGCCTCTGTTACCGCTTACGGTACTGCCGTATTACGCCAGTTTGAAGTTGGCGGCGTCTATTCTGTCAATGAATCCATCGCCATCACGCGTTCACGCGATAAGCTACGAGCACACCAGTTGCTAGCTCGTAAGGGTGTCGGTATGCCAATCACAAGTTACGCACATGCCGTAGATGCTACTGATGAAATCATCCAGTCAGTGGGGGGGGCACCTTTAATAGTAAAAATTATTGAAAGCACTCATGGCAATGGTGTTGTTCTTGCAGAAACCAATAAAGCCGCAGAAAGTTTAATCAACGCCTTTAGAAGTTTAAACGCAGACTTCTTAGTTCAAGAGTTTATTAAAGAATCTGGTGGCTCCGACGTTCGCTGCTTTGTGGTAGGCGATAAAGTTATTGCCGCCATGCAACGTAGCGCCAAAGAAGGCGAGTTTCGTTCAAACTTACACCGTGGTGGTAGTGCCGAAGTCACTAAACTTAAGCCAGAGGAAAGAGCTCTTGCAGTCAAAGCTGCCAAAGTCATGGGCTTAGACGTAGCTGGTGTTGATTTGCTTCGGTCAGCTCACGGTCCTTTGGTTATTGAAGTAAATTCTTCGCCAGGGCTAGAAGGAATCGAAAAAGCTACGGGGAAAGATGTCGCGGGAGCTATCATAAAATACATTGAAAAAGACTCTTTAAAAGGTCCTAACAAGCCTAAAGGCAAGGGCTAATTAATAGATAATGATTTATGACCAATCAATGAGGAATGACTCGTGAGCAAAATGACAGTGGGCTGGAAAGAAGAAGCCAAACTCTCTGAACTCAACATAGACCCGATAAAAGTCAAAGTCGACACAGGGGCAAAAACGTCAAGTTTACACGCGTTTGACATCCAATCCTTCGAAGAAGGCGGGGTCACGTACGTTAAATTTAAGACTTGTCCTTATAAACGACACCCAAAGCAAACTATTAAGTGCAAGTGTGAAGTTATTGATTACCGAAAGATTAAAAGTTCAAATGGCCAAACACAATTACGGTACGTAATCAGAACACCAATCACTATTGGTAATAAAACTTGGGATATCGATGTTACTTTAGCGGATCGCAAGAAAATGCGTTATAAAATGCTGCTCGGCCGAGAAGCCATGAAGAACATCATTGTGTCACCCCACGAAGCCTATATCCAATCTGAATAAGCAAACTTGCCAAGCGACACAGTTTCCGCTATCTTACGCGCCTGCGGTGAAGTGGCCGAGTGGCTGACAAACCGAAGGTTTGAACACTGGCACTTGTGACAGTGGCCCGCTAGGGCGAGAAAGCAACGCTTTCGAGTAACGCGCACGCATTAGTGCGCCGTGTTGACAGAGAAACATTAGCTGTCCATGCACATATAAAGTTTTAAAAAACGGTGAAGTGCCCGAGTGGCTGACAAACCGAAGGTTTGAACACTGGCACTTGTGATAGTGGCCCGCTAGGGCGAGAAAGCAGCGCTTTCGAGTAACGCGCACGCATTAGTGCGCCGTGTTGACAGAGAAACATTAGCTGTCCATGCACATATAAAGTTTTAAAAAACGGTGAAGTGCCCGAGTGGCTGACAAACCGAAGGTTTGAACACTGGCACTTGTGACAGTGGCCCGCTAGGGCGAGAAAGCAGCGCTTTCGAGTAACGCGCACGCATTAGTGCGCCGTGTTGACAGAGAAACATTAGCTGTCCATACACATATAAAGTTTTAAAAAACGGTGAAGTGGCCGAGTGGCTGAAGGCGCACGCCTGGAAAGTGTGTATACGTTAATCGCGTATCGAGGGTTCGAATCCCTCCTTCACCGCCAAATAAAGAAACCTGCCTTGCGCAGGTTTTTTATTGGCTGTAGGAGCTGATGAGAAGCCTCAAGGGTTCGAGCCGAGTAGCGTTAGCTACGAGACAGCATCGGAGCCATGCGACGATGACCCGCAGGGCAAGCGCACAGCGCGCAGTAATCCCTCCTGCACTGCCATACATTAAATACCCGCCTTGTGCGGGTGTTTCTGTTCTTACAGCAGGAAGATAATATCTTATTTAGCTCGCAAGTAATTAACACTGAAAAGTTCATCGTCATCTAACCAGCTTTGCTCTAGCTTAAATCCTGACTTATTAGCCAGCTCAGCAATTCCATCAAGAGTATATTTGTAGGAATGCTCTGTATGAATCAGCTCACCTTTTTCAAAACTGACTGTTTCACCTAGCACCTCGTAACTAGCACTCTCTAGGCTTTTTAAGTACATTTCTATTCGTTTCTTTTGTGAGTTATATAGAGCTAGATGCTCGAAGGCTTCCAGTTTGAAGTTCGCCCCTAAGATTTGGTTGATGTGCGCCAAGGTATTAAGGTTGAATTCTGCTGTAACTCCACTTTTATCGTTATAAGCTGCGTGCAGCGTTTCGTTATCTTTATGTAAGTCGACGCCTAAAATCATTCCACCAGCCTCTCCTACTAGCTGTCGCATTTGACTCAAAAAATGTTGTGCATCGTCAGGTTCGAAGTTGCCAATAGTTGAGCCTGGGTAGAATACATATTTTGTCAGGTTAGATACTTCTGCTGGGAGCTCAATCGGATCTGAAAAGTCACTAACAACAGGGCTAACAGTTAACCAAGGGTAATCTTCCGATAATCGCTCTGCGGATCGTTTTAAGAATTCCTCCGACACATCTTGTGGCACATAAATGTTCGGGTGAATGGCTTCCAGTAAGTATTCAATTTTTTTACAACTACCAGCCCCTGGCTCGACAATTAGCGACTGCTTGTCAATATACTTCGCAATTGCGCCTGCACGGGACTGTAGAATTAATCGCTCTGTTCGAGTTGGATAGTATTCATCCAATTGAGTGATTTTTTCGAATAGCTTCGAGCCACGGTGATTATAAAAAAACTTTGGGTTAATAAATTTTTGCTCGGCTTGTAAGCCTGTTAATATTTCCGCTTGCTCAGTATCTAACGAAGTTTTATTGATCACGCTCTCTCCTTATAGGCTTCTGGCTAAACGAAGGCCAGAAAATTGCCAACGAGCTTCTGGATAAAAGAAGTTACGGTAGGTTGCACGAATATGATCGTCGGATGTGACACAGGACCCACCCCTAAGAACGAATTGGTTCGCCATAAATTTACCATTATATTCGCCAACAGCCCCTGCTAGTGGTGAATAGCCAGGGTAAGGGCTGTAGCTGCTCGATGTCCACTCCCACACATCACCGAATAACTGCTTAAGCGCTTTTTTCTCAGTTGCTGCGACCGGCCTGAAAGTTTTGCTTGAGAGTAAATTACCGCTGACAGGTTGTTCTTTGGCCGCTAATTCCCACTCTTGTTCCGTCGGTAATCGCGCGCCAGCCCAGGTTGCAAAGGCATCGGCTTCGTAATAACTAATGTGCGACACCGGCTCGTTTGGATCGACTTTTATGTTCCCTGTTAGCGTATATTGATACCAACAGCCATCTTGATGATACCAATACAAAGGCGCCTGCCAGGCTGCTTCATTTTTCATTGACCAGCCATCGCTCAACCAATAGTTAGGCTCGTCATAGCCTCCAGCTTCGATAAACTCTATATACTCGCCATTAGTAATTAGTCGATCTGATAATTCAAAAGTCGGAATAAAGCATTGGTGCCTTGGTGACTCGTTATCAAAAACAAAATCCGCACTGACACCATCCCCTAGCTCTTTGCCTATAGCAACGAGTCCTTTATCAAATGTAATCCAGTTTAGAGTTTGTTTAGCGGTGAGCTTATCTGGTCGCTTCCTCTCAAGTGTTTCTGATAAAGGTAAATAAGCTGGAAGTAATGGATTTTGATAAAGGTTGTACTTGATGTCCGTTAGCAGTAACTCTTGATGCTGCTGCTCATGATTGATACCAAGGACAACCAGAGGCGCTATTTTATCAAGCTGATTATTGTTCTTTATAAGCGCTATCATCCTTTGAGTAATATCCTGACGGTAACGGTATATTTCGCTTACCGTAGGACGTGATAAAAGGTGGCGGTTCGCGCGCGAAAACTGCTCACCAATTGTGTTGTAGTAGGAGTTAAATAAATATTCATATTGGGAATTAAAGGGAGTGAAGTTCTCCTCAAAAGACTTCAAAATAAAGGTCTCAAAAAACCAACTGGTGTGAGCCAGGTGCCACTTTCCGGGACTTGTCTCCGCCACCGCTTGTAAATTCAAGTCTTCAACACCCAAAGGCTCGCAGAGTGCTTCCGTAACTTGTCTGACCGTCAAGAAGCGCTCACCGAGCGAACGAATATCGTCATTTACCATGCTGTCTTGTAGCGAGCTGAGGTCCACTTTATCTAACATGAATTACCTTAAAGTTTATTGATAATTAGTTTTAGCTTACTCCAGAATCGATACAGCGCCAGATATCCAAACTTTGCCAACATCATAACGTCCTATCATCTCGGCCCCTGCATTAGAGAGCTGGAGAGCTTTAACGTTACATTTATTTAAGCGTTTGTTCCAGTAACTGACTAACACCCTGTGAGCTGATCCTGTAGCTTTATCTTCTACGACACCATGCTGTGGTGCAAAATACCTAAAACAGTAGTCGTATTCAGGAAGAGTGGTTTTGCAAGTGGCAATAAGGGCCCTGTCCGTGTGCTTAGTCAATTCAGTGGGATTTAAAGTTAACGACTTAAGATTAAAGCCATCAGGCCACTGCATAACAAAATAACCATCGCTGTCACCAACGGTAAATACCGCATCCGGCAACTCGTTAAAGACTTTGTTTGACCAAGACGGAGGCTGTGAAGCTATTATTGACGTATCATCAAAGATTAGCCAAACCTGATTATCAGATCTATCACTCTCAGACTCACAAGCGACTTTTACAACTTGTGATTTCGTTGACAATGAAAAGTTTTTAACACCCAAGCGAGCTATAATTTTAGCAGTTGCCAAAAGGCCATGACCACATAGCTGAATTTCTTGAGAAGCATTAAAGCAACGAACGCAATAAGTATTGGCTTTGAGCTGATAGAAAAAACAGGTCGCCGGGGCTCCTTCTTCGCCCGCGATTGCTTGCAACTGGTTTGACGGGGTAGCTTTTCCCAATTGATAAACAACCGCGGAAGTCCCTTTTAGTGTCGGTGTCGAAAAAACACTAACCTCTTTTCGGCTTATAATACTTGGTTGCTTCACTACTCCCCCAGTTCCACTAAGATAAAATTATTATGCTAAGGTTTACTCTTAACATCAAATAATAAAAAGCCCGCTTTAGGCGGGCTTATGAAAACTTCTAGGGATGCTACAAATACTAGGTTATGAAGCGATTACGCATCCAAGCTAGCTAAGATTTCATCATCAGAGCCTTCCTCAATATCCTCAAACAAGAAAGTGCTCAAATAACGCTCTCCCGTATCAGGCAACATAGCTAAGATATTAGAACCCTCTGGAGCTTCATGCGCCGTTTCTAGTGCCGCTGCAAAAGTCGCGCCCGAGGATATGCCACAGAAAATACCTTCGTTTCGAGCTAAAGCCAAAGAAGTATCACGCGCCACTTCGTCGGAAATAGGTATTACCTTGTCGTAAACTTCACGACTCATAACGTCTGCTATAAAGTCTGGCGTCCAACCTTGAATCTTGTGTGGTTGCCACTCTTTGCCTTGCAATAAAGCAGCACCTTCTGGTTCTGTGGCTATGATTTTAATATCAGGCCGGGCTAATTTTAAAACCTCGCCAACACCGGTAATAGTGCCTCCTGTACCATAGCCACTGACAAAATAATCTAAGTTTTGGTTAGCAAAAGCGCTCAGGATTTCAGGCCCAGTAGTGTTCCTGTGATATGCAGGATTGGCCAGGTTCTCAAACTGACGAGCTAAAAACCAACCATTTTTTTCTGCAAGTTGCTCTGCCACTTTAACCATGCCAACGCCACGCTCAGCTGCCGGCGTAAGAACGACTTTAGCTCCTAATGCACGCATGATTTTACGGCGCTCAACAGAAAAAGTTTCAGTCATAACTGCTACAAAAGGATAGCCTTTCGCGGCACAAACCATAGCCAATGCGATTCCTGTGTTGCCAGATGTTGCCTCGACAACGGTTTGCCCAGGTTTTAATGCACCACGACTTTCGGCATCATTGATAATCGCGTTTGCCAGCCTGTCTTTAACTGATGATAAGGGGTTGAAGTATTCAGCTTTAACAAATAGGTTTACGTGCTTAGGGCCTAAGCGATTGATCTTCACAATTGGCGTATTACCAATAGTGTCTAATATTGAATCGTATATTTTGCTCATTCTAGAGTTCGCCTCATTACACTTTATTCAACACCAGACACAGACGCCAATTAAAACTGGGGCTTCAAGCTGATGTATCATAATAAACTTTTAAAGATACTAAGTATTTAAACACTTACGGTTATAATGCGTAAATAATATGCCTTAAATCTTTATAACTAAATGGAATAAAAGCTTGATCTTAGACCTCACTGGTCATAACATCAACCCATAAACGATATTAAGCACCCATCACCATGAAGCTACAGCAACTCATTTACCTTATAGCGATTGCTGACAATAACCTAAGTATTACTAAGGCTGCTGAAAAACTTTTCACTTCGCAACCGGGGATCAGCAAACAATTACGCTTATTAGAAAGCGAGTTAGAAACCAAGATCTTTATCCGCAACGGTAAACAGCTAGTAGGGGTGAGTGAGTTAGGCGAGGAAATTATTAACCGCGCACGTAAGGTGCTGCATGAAATTAACCACATTAAAAATATTAGCAATCTAGCCAACGAAAGTGAATCAGGTAACTTTTCTATCGCTACAACGCAAACTCAAGCGCAATATGCATTGCCCAAGGTGTTTGCAAACTTTCATAAGCGTTACCCACAATTAACCATTGATCTACAACAAGGAACTTCAGAGCAAATTCTGTCGCAATTACAGAAGCAAGAAGTCGATTTCGCCATTGCTTCAGGTAATATTGAGCTAGGTGCAAACATCGTGAAAATCCCATGTTTTCAATGGGACAGAACGGTACTATTCCCGCAGGATCACCCTCTTGGGGATTTAAGAAAGATTACTCTAGAAGATTTAGCAAAATACCCAATCGTTACTTACCCGTCGATGGGTCCTGCTGAGAAATCCAGCTTAAAAGATGCATTCAACAAGGTGAAGTTGGAGCCTAATATTGTCTTTACAGCACGCGATGCAGACGTCATTAAAACTTATGTACGTAATGGCTTTGGCATTGGAATCGTGGCCAGCATGGCCTTCTCACCAAAGCAGGATCGTGACTTGCTAGGCTATTCCACTAAAGATATCTTACCAAGATGCACCACTTGGCTAGCCTTTAATAAAAACATGTTCTTAAAAAAGTACATGAAAGATTTTATTAACGACTTTGCTCCCCATATCAGTAAGGAGCAACTGAGTCGCTACCTGCATCAGGACTATACTTCGTCTCTCCAACTGGCAAACAGTATCGAAAAAAATGAAGATGATGCTTCGTTACCAATGCATCAAATGTGGCACATCTAGACTTTAAATACAGATACAAGCTTTATTCAAATGAATTATTGAACAATAATTAGTAGCTGTTTAAAAAAAAAGCCCCAATAAAGGGGCTTTTTAACTTTTTAAACAAGCTATGCTCTTTAAAAGTTTGATTATCCTACAAACGCACGCTCAATAACGTAATCACCTTGGATACCCATCTTAGGACTAATTTCAAACCCTTTGTCATTCAGCATTTTGGATAAGTCGTCTAGCATTGCTTGACTACCACAGATCATCGCACGATCGTGCTTAGGATCTAACCTATCAAGACCGAGGGTTTCTTCAACCTTACCCTCTTCGAGCGCATGAGTTAATCGACCTTGGTTTTGGAACGGCTCACGAGTCACCGTTGGGTAATAGAGCAATTTTTCAGAAATAATATCGCCTAGGTACTCATGATTAGGCAATTCTTCCATAATTTTTTGCTGATAGCATAGTTCACTAACGAATCTCACACCATGACAGAGAATAACCTTGTCGAACTTCTCATAAGTCTCAGGACACTGAATAATGCTCATAAACGGTGCTAAGCCAGTACCTGTGGCGAGTAAATAGAGGTTACGACCACTTTTAACATCGTCTACTACTAAGGTTCCCGTAGGCTTTTTGCTTACCATCACCTCATCGCCAGGCTTTAAATGCTGTAGCCGAGAAGTTAACTTCCCATCAGGCACTTTGATACTGAAAAACTCTAGATTCTCTTCATAATTAGGGCTAGCGATACTATAGGCGCGCATCACTTTCTTACCGTCCTCTAGTGGCAAACCGATCATAATAAATTCGCCATTTCTAAAGCGTAAGCTTTGATCTCGAGTGGTTTGGAAAGTAAATAGAGTGTCGTTCCAGTGCTTTACTGATAGTACTTTTTCAATATTAATATTACTCATAAGCTCCACCTAGAGGAGGATTTAGCCGAATTATATAAGAACAAAAACTTATTGCAAACGATTCTCATTAAGTCGACAGGCGCCTTTGGATTACTAAAAGTAATGGCAAAAAATAATCCGCATCAGTTCTATCAGTAAATAAAAAAATTTATCCTAGTAAGTATTATAAATAAGCCCTTTAACCCTATAGAATCTATGTGAATTATCGCTTATTATTACCTCCAAAATTAACGCTTTGTAACGACTCGAGCGACAAGAAGATAACTAAAACAAGCAGCTGCCGTAAGAGCTAAATAGCGTTGATTAAGGTATTATCACCCAATAAGTTGAACAACAATTCTGAGGCTAATATGAGTAAGAAATGGAATGGGGAATTTATTAATCCTTATGTCGAACATGGCGAAAAAAAAGATAAGGTTAAAAAGATAACTGTTTCTATACCCTACTCTGTGCTAAAAATACTAACCGATGAACGGACTCGCAGACAAGTCAATAATTTACGTCACGCCACCAACAGTGAGCTACTGTGTGAAGCTTTCCTGCATGCCTATACAGGTCAGCCATTACCGACCGACGATGACCTTCAGAAAAATAAAGATGACTATGTAAAAGCCATGTTAGAACTGAGTCAGCAAGTTAAAGAATCCAACGAAGAATAAAAAAGGCTCCATAGGGAGCCTTTTTTATTCTTGCAAAACTATTGAGTCAAGGTCACTTCTACTCTTTAGCCGGCTTTACAAACTTCAAAGTCATGCGATCGCTTTCACCAATAGACATATACTTTTCTCTATCTTCATCACCTAAACGCAACCCTGGCGGTAAAGACCAAACACCTTTAGGGTGATCAGCAGTATCTTTAGGATTAGCGTTAATTTCAGACGTTGCGACTAATTTAAAGCCAGCTTCTTGAGCGACACTAATCACAAAATCTTGGTGCATATACCCTGATGAAGCTTTTTCGTCTTGCTTCATGTCTTTTGGCAATCGGTGCTCTACGACACCCAGTACGCCACCAGGCTTTAGAACGTCATACATGGCTTTAAAGCTATCAACTGTCGCTTCTCGACCGCCTCGTAGCCAGTTGTGCACATTTCTAAAAGTCACTACTGCATCAGCCGAGTTTTCTGCTGCCATATCAAAAAGCTCTGGTGGCTGGAAAATGGTGATTTCAACATTAGCGTATAGATCTGCATCAGAAGCAATTTTATTGCTGAATTTTTCACGGCTATTGCGGTAGTACTCAACGGTGCTACTTGGGTCATAATGTGCTGCGTATAGCTTGCCTTCTTTGCCTAGTAATGGCGACAAAATTTCTGTATACCAGCCTCCGCCAGGTGCAATTTCAACCACGGTCATGCCAGGCTCAATGCCAAAGAATGACAAAGTTTCTTGTGGATGACGGTACTGATCTCGCTGTTTGTTTTTATCTGAACGGTGCTCAGAATTTAAAATGCTATTCCACAAACTTTCAATCTCGCTGGATTCAGTAGTCTCTGTATTTGAACTTTTAACGATTTCAGTTTTAACCTCTGTTTTAACTTCGTCCTTCACAGTAGTTTCGTTTTTAGCTTGCTCAGACGCGTCCGTACACCCCAGTGTGGACATAGCCAAGACGATAGCGCTTGCTGTTAATACTCGCATTCAGACTCCTTATAATGAATTATAATGTTCGGTTATATATTGCTTTTAACTTCTGACTGTATGGTATTTGCAAAGTTCACCATTTTTTCTAATGGAATCAATGCTTTTTTAGCCAACTCCTCATCGACAAAAATCTCCTTATCATCGCCTTCGAATACCTCTGAAAGCACATGTAAGGCGTTCATCTTCATCCACGGGCAGTGAGCACAGCTTCGACATGTAGCACCTTCACCAGCGGTTGGTGCGATAATCAGCTCTTTGTTCGGAGCCTTTTGTTGCATTTTATAGAAGATGCCTTTATCCGTCGCCACAATCATCTTTTTATGAGGCAACTCATTAGCGGCTTTAATCAACTGAGACGTAGAGCCGACAAAGTCAGCAAGGTCGACAACGCTTTGGGGCGATTCTGGATGAACTAAAACAGCGGCATCAGGATGCAATGCCATTGTTTGCTCTAAAGCATTGGTTTTGAACTCGTCATGAACAATACAAGCGCCCTGCCATAACAACATATCTGCACCTGTTTGCTGCTGAATATAGCGCCCTAGATGCTTGTCCGGGCCCCAAATGATTTTTTTGTCTTGCTCTGCAAGATGCTCTAAAACATCGACGGCAATACTTGAAGTAACTACCCAGTCGGCACGTGCCTTAACAGCCGCCGACGTATTGGCGTATACCACAACTTCACGATCAGGATGTTGATCACAAAATTTGCTAAACTCTTCGATTGGGCAGCCGAGATCAAGCGAACAGGTTGCTTCTAGAGTTGGCATCAAAATACGCTTTTCAGGGCTTAAGATTTTAGCGGTTTCCCCCATAAACTTAACTCCCGCAATAATGAGAGTTTCAGCTTCATGGCGAGCGCCAAACTTAGCCATTTCTAAAGAGTCACCTACAAAGCCACCGGTTTCTTCAGCTAAAGCTTGAATCTCAGGATCGGTATAGTAATGCGCGATTAATACGGCATTATGCTTCACTAGCAAATCTTTAATTTTCGCTGTGTGGCTATCTTTTTGTTCAGGGCTTAAATTAACTGGAGGTTTTGGAAATGGTACGTCAATTTCGACTGAGGTAACTACATTGGACATTGCAATTAATAAGTTTTAGATCGTTAGAGTATTATATATCAAATGAATGCTAACTGATAAGCAATTCTTAGAGTGTTGATTTATAAAGGTAATTCCATACATCCTAAGGAATCAGCCACAAAAAAACACCCGAAGGTGCTTTTTTGTGGCGTCTTAAGACTAATTCAAAACGATGGCTATCTTAATTTATCAACCAACTGATAAAGTGGGTTAAGCAACGTTTGTCCTAAGATATAACTGCGCTCAGAAGACCAACCTGTCTCTTTATTTGGCAAATTAGCGTTATCTTTAAAAGGCATCTCTAGAGTGTATGACAAGCAGTTGAACTCCTCACCAACCCACGAGTTTGCAACCGTCATATTGGCTTTGCCTGGCTCGTCTTTGTCATAACCAAACTCGTCTTGGAAGTCAGGGTTCACCGACATCAACACTGACTTAAACTCATCTTCTAATGACTTGATCCGATCAGAGTAACTCGGTACACCTTCTGTGCCTGCCACAAAAACGTAAGGCAAGGCTTCATCGCCGTGCAAATCTAGATAAGCGTCGACGCCCGTTTCTTTCATCTTTGCTCTAACGTGATACACCTCAGGACTTTTCTCTAGTGAAGGAGCTTGCCACTCACGGTTTAAATTAGCCCCAGCAGCATTTGAGCGTAAGTTACCGCGATAACTACCATCAACGTTCATGTTAGGAACGACATAGAAAACAGCTTTATCTAATAAACTTCTAGATAGCGCATCGTTTTGATCAAGCAAACGGTCAATTAAGCCTTCAGCACACCACTCAGCCATAGTTTCACCTGGGTGCTGACGCGCTGTAACCCAAATTTTGCGTTCTTTAGATTCATCGCCAATCACTAAAAGGTCTATATCACGGCCATCGACTGTAGAGCCTAATACGCGGTGCTCGCATAAATCAGAAAGCTGAGACACCTGAACTAGGTTCTGATGGCGCTCGTATGAGTATGGCTCGAAATAAGCAAAGTAAATAGTCGACTGCTCTAACTGCTTACTAAACTTAAGTGTTTTGTCGGCAGTGAACTCCGTATCCACTCGAAACCAATACTGTCTGTCGTAAGAAGCAACAACTTGATAATCTTCCCAACCGTCTACGTAAGAGCAGTCTTTGGCGTTTAAAATTTCAAAACCAACCGTTTGGCCAGTGTTACCGTGTAATTTAAAGTGGAACCACTGTTTAAACTCGCTGTTGGAGTCAGTAACAATGTTCAATGTGATATTTTTTGGATCGTCGGAAGAAACAACTTCGATGTTTCCGCTATCGAATGAACTGTTTATTTTCATAAGCTCTGAATGACCCTCTGTCACTATTTATAATCAATACAATAAAAAGGGGCCCATAGGCCCCTTTGAGACTTACATTAATTCTACATTTGTGGTGCAGGAATTGAAATACTTACCGTCGTTTTAAATGTTTCACCCGGTAAATCTTCTGGCATTGCAGGGAAAGGTACAGAATCGAATAATGCATTCATCACCGCATCATCCAAAATTTTCTCGCCTGAACTACTAACCAGAGCACCACCAACTAAGTCGCCTTCGCGATCAACCTCAATGCTGATAGAAACATCACCATGCGTTTTTCCTTTACGAGGGCGCATAAGTGCAGACTTACCGTGACGACGTAATATATCGCGTTGTGGATATTCAAAATAAGGAACGTAATGTGCACCTAGCTGATCTGAGTATTTTGCACGTATTGCAGCTATTTCAGCTTCTGTAGGACCTGCGGCAGCTTCTGCAGCGGCCTGTTGCTCCGCTAATAGGCGTCTAGCTTCTTCAAGCTCACGTCTTAAACGCTCAGCCTCGGCAACTTCTTCAGCTTTTTGTGCTTGCTCTGCCAGTGCTTTTTGCTCTTCTTCAAGCTTTTGCTGTTCTTGAAGTTTCTTCTGTTCTTCTTGCTTTTTACGTTCTTCTTCTTCACGCTTTTTGCGTTCTTCTTCTTCGCGCTTCTTACGCTCTTCTTCTTCACGTGCTTGAACTGCTGCTTTATCAAACATCGCAATACGAGCTTGGCTTGGCTGTACCGCGCTTAAACGAGTAATAAGTTCTGAGCGTTGAACGCTAGAAACATCGCCTAAAATAGCATCTTTAAACTCTGAGCTTGGAGGTCTATCGCCAACCCAAGTTCTTAAAATCAAAGGGAAAGCAGCTACATCTGTGCGACCGATTTCTGAGCCATTAATGCTGACAACAGTAGCGGATGGTAATGCATCGATAGTAACGATATCGCCTGCAACAAGATCGTTATCCATCAAATTTGCAAAGTCACGAACCGATTTGGCGTTAGAAAGAACACTACTCGCTTCATTGTTATTTTTAATTCTTTCGATCCAGAATCGTTTTAATCGTCGGCCAGATAGATTCTCCGCTAAAACTCTAAGCTCCATGCGTTTCACGCCTGAAGAGCTAACAGCATCTTCTGCATCATCAGTCTTTGTTGTTAAATACAGTGCGTTGAGGAACCACTCCTTTCTCAATTCGCTGTGAACACCAACCCCGTTCAACTCAAGGTTAGAACCTGCAACAGTAGTCTGCTCAGCGGCAACAGATACTTGCGGTTGGGTTAAAAGTGCTACAGTGGAAAGAAAGTAAGTTAGTATTAGTATAAGTTTTTTCATTAAATAGCAGCCATTGTTAGTCAAGTAACGTAATTATTGTCAAAAATTATGACACAGTTCATATTGTAAGAGTTTAAAGCTTAATTGCAAGTTTCAATCACAACTGTAAGCCATTGATTTAAATAGACTTAATTATGTTTAAAAAAAATAAATTCAAATCTATTTTATAAAAACCTTAAACTTTTCTTTATACTGCATAACTTAATTGATTGACCTAACACAGTAAATAAGGCAATTTATCTTACTCTTGGGGAACACTCACATAAATTATTATTATGAATGACACTATTTTTCTGGTCGAAGATGACGAGAAGCTTTCTGGTTTGATCGCAGACTTTTTAAGAACGCATAACTTTAACGTTTTAATAGAAAGCAATGGCAGTAGAGCTATTGAGTATATTCAGAAAAGTCAGCCTCGTGCTGTAATTTTGGATGTAATGCTACCTGGCGCTGATGGTTTTACCATTTGCCGCACCGTCCGCCCTGACTATCAAGGCCCAATCTTGATGTTGACATCCCTAAGCGATGAAATTGACGAGATTGCCGGGCTTGAAAATGGTGCTGATGATTACTTAAGCAAACCGGTTAAATCACACGTATTACTCGCCCACTTACGAGCTCTATTACGTCGAATTGAATCTGAGGAGCCGGTCAACAATCAAGCCAAAGTCATCACCGCAGGGAATATTTCAATTAATGCTCAAAACCGTAGCGTTAGTTGCAAGGGGCAAGAAGTTCACCTCACTACGGCAGAATACAACTTGTTATGGCTATTGGCTGAGCGGTCTGGTGAAGTGGTTAGCCGTGAAGAGTTGCATCGCAAAACCTTTAAGCTTGAATATGACGGGACTGATCGAAGTATTGATTTGCGCATATCAAGACTCAGACGTAAACTTGGTGATGACCCAAGATTACCCTACATCATCAAGACCATTCGAGGTGAAGGTTACCTTCTAGCAGTTTAATGAAACGAAGCATTGCCTTACTTTTAATTCTGGTTTCCATTAACTTTTGTGGCTTTATCGCCATGTACTATGTCTATTTACCTTGGGTAAATAAACTGGACAATCGGCAGTTAACAGAATCTATCTTGTCTGACGTTCGTTACCTTAACGTCAGACTCTCCCTGTTAGATTACAGTTATTCACCACAGACAATAGCCAAAGCCGAACATGAGTTAAAAGTAAAAATTGCGACGACAACACAAGAGCAATTGGGTATCGACAACGCGAGCTTCGAGACCTTAAGAAATAACCGCTACGGCATAAATATGAAGCGCCCAGATGGGCCTGTCGCCTACCTCCTTCTTAATGACAACAAAACTATTTTAACGCTAGGTCCCTACCCTGTTATAGACAGCGGAATTAGCGCCAGAGACTGGTTAGCCTATCTGTTCATCATCTTGATCGCCAACTTTATAGTGGTGTTAATAGTATATCGCCACGTTAACGAGTATTTAAAAGTAGCCATCAGGGCGATAAAGGAATTGGATTTAGGCGGCTTGCGCTTAAAGCCGATAAAGTCTCCTCTGACTAATATTGCGGTTAACACCCCTAGAATTGTCAATCATATCAATGGCTTAAAAAGACAACATCAACAAAGTCTGTATAACCAACGTGACTTAATGCATGCTGTTGCTCATGAGTTTCGTGGGCCCATGGCGCGCCTCAGTTTCGCCTTAGATTTATTCAGTCAAACAGATGCCGAAGATCGCCGCAAACAACTGGCCAATGACATGGACGAGGCACTAGTCGAGCTCGACCAATTAGTTAATGAAGTGTTAGGATATTCACGCTTAAAAGATGGTCGATTCCCATTAGAGTTAGAGCATTTTGACCTGAGAAAAATCGCCAATAGTGTGATAGAAAAAGTAAAAACCATTTATCCCGACAAACAGTTCGTTCTATATTCTGAACCATCTAAATCTATACCACTTTATGCAGACTGCAATTTAATCGATCGAGTCATGATCAATCTAATTCGAAACGCAGCACGTTTTTCAAAATCAAAAGTCAAAGTTGCTTTGGTACGCTTCAAAGAAAGCATCGAGATTCGGGTAGAAGATGACGGGCCAGGCATTCCTCCTGGTAAAAGAATCAGGGTTTTTGAACCCTTCACTCGTCTAGACTTTAGCCGCAATAGAGACTCTGGTGGCGCTGGTTTGGGCTTAGCCATTGCTAAAGGTATTATAAACCGTCATAAAGGAACTATATGGGCTGAAGATAGCAGAGAGCTTGGCGGCGCAGTCTTTACTATTCACATGCCACTTAAACAAAACTCGGCACAAAATAAAGGTGAAGACCCTCAGGCTTCATTAGGTTCAAGAGGAAACCCTAACTCCCCTTTACAAAAATTGCGAGAGCACAAGCGGGCTACTGATAAAGCTAATAAGAATAAATTTTAGTCTAAAGTAAACCAGCCGAACCCTTCATTTTGTTGTGCTATAATCACCTCTTCTTCTGGCCAGCCGATTGACTCTGCCACTGAGGTTTGCACTAATTTAGGGCAGTTATTTTGTTCACTAATATGGCTCGCTATTAACAGCTTTAGGCGGTCGTTCATGACACTTTTAAGAAGCTCAATGGCTTGGCGATTGCTCATATGACCCAAGGGTCCACCCACTCGTTGTTTCAAGCTTCTGGGGTACGGACCTTGCCACAACATCTCTTCGTCGTGATTACACTCAAGCAACAACCCATCACAGGTGCTAAGTGTAGCTACGATTTCGGGCGTATAGGAGCCCAAATCGGTTAGTATAGCCAATCGCTTTCCAGCCACCTCAAACATATACTGACAGGGCTCTCGCGCGTCGTGAGGAACCGATATAGGCATCACTTTAAGGTCAGCAATATGAAAGTCTTGAAAACCTTCAATAATTGAATAGCGCTCCAACCTGCCACACTTACCGGAAAGCAAGCTACCGCGTGTAGACCATACAGGAATATCAAATTTTCGACTTAGAGGACCTATGCCGCTAATATGGTCCTGGTGCTCGTGAGTGACCAGTAGTGCGTCTAGTTCAGTCGGCGCAACCTCAAGGCGTTCTAAACGTTTTAAGGTTTCTTTTAAAGTAAAGCCACAGTCAACCATGACCGTGGCTTCTTTACTTGATATGAGTGTTGAGTTGCCTTTGCTTCCAGAACCCAGCGAAGCGACTTTTATCACTAATTGGTGCCCTTCCCACGCTTAAATTCCGCAGAGACTTCAGGGTAAATTCGAGTGATAATATTTGATTCAAGTAAGTTACCTTCAGCACCATAGAAGTTCATGCTCGTACCACCAGCGCTCAACTCAAATAACTTAATTTGGTAACTACCGGGATCTAGTTCTACTTTTGCTGCGTCTTCATCATCACCAAACCATGACCAAAAACCATCATCAGGCTCTTTAACGTTGAAATAATAGGTTCTCTCCGAACGATCATGATCGGTTATCTCAAGGTTTAGCGCAGTCAATACTCTTGGCAACTGTTCCCAAACCGCTAACACTTCACGCTCAGTAATTAGCGCTAAAGAACCTTGGTCGTTATAACCGAGTTCCACATCGATTTTGGCTTGTTGCAGAATTCTTTCACGAGCTTCGCGAGTTCGCTCCGAATCATAATAGCCAACGAAGTAATTCAAGAACTGTTTAGCCACACGTTCGGAAGTATCAACATCAACCCACTGCTCATCCTTTTCTTGCTGATAAGCAAGGTGTTTAGCCTGTAGGGCTACTTCATTCGGCTTCTTGTCCACAATATTCAAACTAAACTTATGACGCTGATTATCGACGTGATAGGGACCTAAACGCTCTGAGATTTTGCTTTCACCATCAGTAACTACCCATTCAGTTGAAATGCTATCGTTACTTGGCTCTTGGTAGGCAATGCTTTGTGAGTTCATAAAACGCTCAATATAAGCAATCAATTCGCTCTCGGATGCACGAATCCAAACTGTTGGTTCAGCACGCTCCGTATCCACCCATACGCCATCACCTGCTATCAACAGCAACTGAGGTGGCTCTAAACTAAGCTTTTTCCCCTTGGCATCTCGCTGCGTAATAACCGCTCCTTCTGGCACACGATAACTATCAGTGGCTTTGATTTCGGAGTTTCCTGGTGGTAATTGAAGTTGTGGCCCTTTTGGGCTTTTCATGTAGCTATCATCAATGTCTTCCGTACCATCAGAAGTCGCACAAGCTGATACAAATAAAGCCGAAGCTATTGATAGTGATAAAATTTTAATTGTTTTTTGATAATTCAACATTCGCCTGTTCCAGTGCAGTTGTAACTTGTGAGTGGAAGTTTTTATCCAATTCGGTTAATGGTAAACGAATACCGCGCCCCATTTTATTCATTCGGTTTAGCGCCCACTTCACAGGAATTGGGTTTGCTTCAACAAAAAGCTTCTCGTTTAAGCCGGTCAGTTTATCGTTGATTAACGCTGCTTGCTTCCAGTTTTGTGCTTCCGCTAACTGACACATCTTACTCATCAAGGCTGGCGCGACATTAGCCGTAACCGAAATTACGCCGTGACCACCAAGCTTCATGAAGTCATATGCCGTAGCATCGTCACCACTTAATATGGTGATTGGAGTTTCCAGTAAGCGATTTAGTTCCGTAACTCTTGAGACGTCACCAGTGGCATCTTTAATCGCTACAATGTTATCGATATTTGCCAGTTTCGCAGTGGTCTCAGGAAGCAAGTCCACCGCCGTTCGGCCAGGCACATTGTATAAAATAATCGGCAGTTCGCAATTGTTGGCTACCAACTGAAAGTGCTTATAAAGCCCCTTTTGAGTTGGTTTACAGTAATAAGGCGTCACAACTAACGCGCCGTCAGCACCAAGATTCTTTACTTTGTTAGTAAGCTCGATCGTTTTATCGGTACTCATAGCACCGCTACCGGCGATGACTTTAATCTTACCATCAGCTTGCGACACCACAGTTTCAATCACAGAAATATATTCGTCTTCTGTGACCGTACCAGACTCACCTGTTGTGCCCATCACAACGATGCCGTCGGTGCCTTCATCAATGTGCCAATCGACTAAGTCACGCAAAGCGTTTAAATCAATCTCACCGCTATCAGTCATCGGTGTAACAATCGCAACAATACTACCTGAAAACATATCTATTTCCTCTTTATACGCAGCGCTATGTTAGCTAGCAAAAGGTTTGAAAACAACCATAAATAGAAAAAACGCTGTGATAGCTTGCGGCATTAAAATTTCTGACGTACAGTGATACTAAGCTCTATTTATACCCTAAAAAGAGCAATTCAGAATTTAAAAAATGCATACAGTGCAAAATATAAACAATTAACACTCAATTAGTATAAAAATCATACAGGAGGCTGAAATTGAGCCAACCGCAGTTGAATAAGAAAGCACCAAACTTTGATTTACCTGCAACTGGAGAGAAAAACCTTTCCCTGAAAGACTTCAAAGATAAAAATCTTGTTATTTACTTTTACCCTAAAGATAACACACCAGGCTGCATCACCGAAGGTCAAAACTTCCGCGATCTCTACGCTGAGTTTCAAAAACACGATACTGAAATTGTTGGAGTTTCCCGAGATAGCGTGCGCGTTCACGAAGGATTCAAGAAAAAACAAGAGTTTCCTTTTGAACTCCTCAGCGATAAGGATGAAGAAATGTGTAAAGCCTACGACGTTATCAAACTTAAAAAAATGTTCGGCAAAGAGTACATGGGCATTGAGCGCAGTACTTTCTTGATCGATAAAAGTGGCAAACTACGTCAAGAATGGCGCAAAGTTAAGGTAAAGGGACATGCGGAAGAAGTTCTTGAAGCAGTAAAATCGCTATAACTATAGGTCCTTATTGAAAAGGAACCGACTCAAGGAGCCCAAATGGTAAAACCTAAAATTGATGGTAAACGTCTTTTTGTTTTAGATACCAATGTGCTGATGCACGATCCAACCGCCCTCTTTCGCTTTGAGGAACACGATATACTGATACCTATGGTAGTCCTCGAAGAGTTAGATGCCGGGAAGAAAGGGCTCTCGGAGGTGGCCCGAAACGTGAGGCAAGTTAGCCGTTATCTTGATGACCTTCTTTCCATCTCTGAGGATGATAAAGATCCGATGAAAGAAGGCATTCCGATTGGAATGCTTCCGCAAATACAAGATCCCACAAAACACGGCAAAATATACTTTCAAACCAAAGACCATATCGACCGCCTTCCAGATTCACTTCCTAGTAGTAAAGCTGATAATACTATTCTTAACGTGGCGCTGGCTCTACAGGCAAACGAATCAAGCAAAACCGTAACCCTCGTCTCGAAAGATATTAACTTGCGTATTAAAGCGAATATTGTCGGGGTCCATTCAGAAGATTATTTCAACGACAAAGTATTAGACGATGTTGAACAGCTTCAAACAGGTCATTACGAACTACCTGAAGACTTCTGGGATACTCATAGTCGTGATATCGATTCGTGGCAAGAAGAAGGTCATACTTACTATAAAATCAAAGGGCCGTTGGTTAGCGAATGGTCTGTAAATCTATGCCTGTACCAACCTAATGACAATTTTGAAGCCATCGTTCGAGAAATTGAAGATGAGGATTCTGACTCGCCGACAGCTTTAATCGAGCTACTGACCGATTACCGCAACGACAGCCATAATATTTGGGGCATTACCGCTAGAAACCGTGAACAGAGCTTTGCCTTGAACTTATTGATGGATCCTGAGATTGATTTCGTCACCCTACAAGGCCCAGCAGGTACGGGTAAAACCCTCCTTGCCCTCGCTGCAGCATTGGAGCAAGCGATTGAGCTCAAACGTTATAAGGAAATTATTGTTACCCGCGTAACCGTTTCGGTCGGCGAAGATATAGGTTTTCTACCGGGAACTGAAGAAGAGAAAATGACACCGTGGATGGGGGCATTGATGGACAATTTAGAAGTCCTCTCTCCAACCGATAACGATGAATGGGGAGTCGCCGCCACTCATGATCTCTTAAGAAAGTGGATCAAGGTTCGCTCTCTTAATTTTATGCGCGGTAGAACCTTCTTGAATAAATTCATCATCATCGATGAAGCTCAAAACTTAACCTCGAAACAGATGAAAACCTTAATCACGCGTGCTGGCCCTGGCACAAAAGTGGTCTGTATGGGGAATGTGGCGCAAATTGATACGCCTTATTTAACGGAAACGACTTCGGGCATAACCTTTGTAGTGGATCGCTTTAAAAACTGGCGCCATTCAGGGCACATCACTCTGAAGCGTGGCGAACGCTCGCGTCTGGCGGATTACGCTACTGAACTACTCTAAACATTTATCCTTCACAAACAAAAAGCCCCGCTTTAAGCAGGGCTTTTTTTATAAAAAGTACTCAATCAGCCTTTGTACTAGTCGGCATCAACGTGCTGCTCAATAGCCAAGGTTTCATCAGCCTTAGAGTCATCATGCTCGCTTTGATACTCTTTGTGTTCTTTAACGGCACTCAAGGTTGCGTTAACGAGTATCGCCAAGGGTATAGCGAAGAAAACACCCCAGAAGCCCCACAAGCCGCCAAAGAGTAGTATGGCACCAATAATAGCCACAGGATGCAGGTTCACGGCTTCTGAGAAAATAAGTGGAACCAGAACGTTACCGTCAAGGATTTGGATGATTAAATACACCGCCATCAAAATATAGAAGTCCTGCCCCAGCCCCCATTGGAAAAAACCAATTAATGCTACAGGAATGGTGACTAACGCAGCCCCCACATAGGGAATCAGCACAGACAAGCCCACACAAACGGCAAGTAATAGCGCATAGTTGAGCCCCATGATTGCAAATGCGATGTAAGATGCTACACCTACGATAATGATTTCAAGCACCTTACCGCGGATATAATTACCTATTTGGCGATTAACTTCGCTCCAAACGCTTTCTGCTAAGTGACGTTCTTTAGGTAGCCATTGACTACACCAGCCGAAAATTATTTGTCGGTCTTTTAAGAAGAAGAAAACAAGTAGTGGCACTAAAACGATATAGACCAATAAGCTTGCAACACTCATCAATGAGCTAAATGAAGCAGTAAGAATGGCTTCCCCCATGCTACCCAACTCGGTATTAAGACTAGTGATAAAAGCATCCACCTGCTCGGTAGTTACAAAGTTTGGGTATTTATCGGGGAGCTCTAACACTTGCTCTTTGAGTTTTAACATGATGTTAGGCAGCTCAGTAATTAGCCGCGTACCTTGCTTCCAAATAATTGGGATTAAGCCAAGAAAGATCACGATGGAAATACCAATAAAGCCCGAAAACACAATTAAGACCGAACTTAAGCGACCGACCTTGTGTTTTTGCAGGGAACTCACTGCCCACTCTAACAAATACGCAATCACAAGCGCCCACAAAATCGGTGCCAAAATGTCACCAACCGTTAAAATCACAAATAAGCCGACAATGATCAGCATTGTCAAAACAACAGTCGCTGGGCTAGAAAAGTTTCGTTGGAACCAGCGAGTAAAGATTGAATTCATTCATCTCTCACTATCGAAGGCAAACCACTATTTGCAATGGTTTGATTATAATTTAGGCAACTTTAAGCTGCTATAGATGGAAAGCCGTATTTTGATTGAACTTTTATCATACTAGCCCCATCATATACAGTAACTTTACATGTATTTTATCAAAATGGGCAGAAGCACTCTTAATAAACTTTCCATGATTGCTGCGAGCACTTTGCTTGCGGTGAGTTCTGCGTGTGTACAAATGTCGGCACATGCAGATGAAATCAGCCTGCCCAAACTTGGTGACGCCGCTGGTTCTACCCTTTCCGTTGCCCAAGAGCAACAGATTGGGGATGATATTATGCGCCAAATTCGTCGCAGCGAATTTCTAATGAAAGACCCCATCGTGACTGATTATATTCAACATTTAGGTTACCGCTTAGTAGCAGCTAACCCGGATGCATTGGGCCGCCAGTTTCAATTTTTCGTCATCCAAGAAAACTCTATCAACGCCTTCGCACTTCCTGGTGGCTACGTAGGAATTCACTCAGGCTTAATAACTGCATCGCGAAGTGAAAGCGAGTTAGCGTCAGTTCTAGGACACGAAGTGGCTCACGTTACTCAGCGACATTTAGCACGCAGACTAGAGCGACAGAACGACTTGACCTTGCCTTCAATTTTGGGGCTAATTGCGTCCGTCTTAGTCGCGACTCAAGACCCTGAAGCAGGCATGGCCGGAGTGGCAGCGACTCAGGCGGCTGGCCAACAAAGCATTATTAATCACACTCGTGATAACGAAAAAGAAGCCGACAGGATCGGGATCACCATGCTATCCGCAGCGGGCTTTGATGTCAGTGCTGCCGCCGACTTCTTTGAAACCTTGCAACAAGCGAGCCGTTATACCTTCAAACCGCCAGAGATTTTATTGACTCACCCCTTATCGAGAAATCGTATTGCGGCAGCAAGAGAACGAGCCGAGTTATACCCTAAGATTGATTACCAAGACTCAATCGACTATTTTTTGGTGAAGTCGCGAGTCCGTAGCCAAAATCTCATCAATGATAAAGAAGCCTTTCGTGAACTAGAGTCTCGCTTTAACAAAAGCCAGTTAAATAGTCTTGAAGAGCTTTATCTTTATGCTGAACTTCTAAAAATGCGTGGCAACAACTCATTAGCGATTAAAGTGCTATCGAATCTCTATCAAGAGCACTCAAGCAATCAACTACTTCTGTTTAGTTTAGCTGAAGCCCACCTTGCTCACGGCAGTGGTCAAGAAATGCTTCCTTTATTGGAGTCCCAGCTAAGCAAAACCCCTGACTCTACCAAGTTACTTTTAGCAACCTCAGAAATCTATATCCGTAGCGGTCAACCGACCAAAGCTGAAAGTTTACTGCTGCGCTATGCTGACGTTCATCAAAAGAACCCTAGCTACCTAAAGTTACTGGCAAAAGCCCAAGCTGACGCCGGCAACACGCCTGAAATGTACGAAACTACAGGCCAGTACTTGATGTTACTCGGTGATTTGCGCTCCGCTAAAAAACATTATGAGAGAGCTTTGAATGCAACCTCAAAAGACCCCTATGCCCAAACCAGAATCCAGGCACGGTTAGACGATGTGCGCCAGAAAATGAGAGCGGTACTAAAAGCCCAGTCTGAGCGGTAGATTTTTAATAAGTAGTATTGGTCGCCTAGCCTGTAGAAGCCCCCATTAACTTGAGACTTCTGTGTTTTCTATTTTATTGATGATTTCAAGAATTTTAGAACGGTCAACTTTACCTAAAATAGGCCCCATGGCTTGTCCACTAGGGCTAATTAGATATGTTCCAGGTAAACTTTGTGGTTTCTCCACAGGCAGAAACGGCATCGGCTCTGTTGCGATTATCGGATAGCTGATATCGTACTTTTCGACTAGCTGCTGCAACTCATGGTTAGACAGTTTATCGTAACTAACGCCAATGACCGCAATTTCGGGGTTTTCTAATGCTAGTTTGCCAAGCTCAGGAATTTCCTCAAGACACGGAGGACACCATTCAGCCCAGAAATTTATCACTAGCCATTGACCTTTATAGTCTTCAATGGTCTTTTCTTCCCCTGATAATAATTGAAAGCTATTTTCATTAGAGCAAGCAGCGAGCAGACTTAATGCTGTTAACAATGCAGCTAGCAGAAGTTTCTTCATAAGATATCAACCTAAATCAATTACTTAAATGTTATTGTGTGAATAGTTGTTGATGCTATCAAGCCCGTTAAATAAGTAGACTAAGCCATCCTTTTTCGGCATTATTATACTAACAAAGCCAATAAAGCTTAAAGCAATAACAGTGAATCATCGGCTTAAGGAATAATAATGGACTCGATACAATTAACTTACCCGACGACCCAACAGGGTCAAAAGTTTATGATGGACAATAAGCCGAGCGCTGTAAAGCAGTGGCTGTCACATCTTACATTTTCAGACGTTAATAAGTCCTTAGAACAATTACTACAAGCCTTAAAAACTTCTAATCGAACCGAGTATAAATTAGCCCACCGCGAAGAAAACCTTGCAACTCTTGAAAAAGGCTATTTGCGTTTAAGCCACCATTTCCGTGAGCATAACGATGAGCGCCAGATAATCCCAACCGATAATCAGCTAAAGCTTCTAAGCGCTTTAACCTCCGAGATGGCCTATGGCTATAAGCGCGTAGTCCATGAGTTAACAGAGCAACGGGTACTATTGAATAAAAGCTCACGTTTAGCAAAAGCGATCAACCAGGCACAACACTTTCTTGGCTTACACTTGATTGAGCACTATCAGCAGTACTCCCCAGTCCCAAGTTATATTTGGCATGAGTTACATAAGCTTTATCTCTTTTCAGAGCAGGAAAAGCTGCATAAGGTTAAAATTAAAAGCTCTAATGACTGCCTCACTGCATTAAATACTATTGAAAATACCTATAAACGAAACTGTTTGATGTCGGTGATAAACCCTTACCATGTTGAAGATAATCAACATTGGCATCTCTTTAAATACTTTAGCCAGTGGGGCCACAAGGCCATTATTTCGGCGGATCTTAAAAAGTACTCCAAGAGTGAGTGTTTTGTCATCGATCTTACTAGTTCTCACCGACCTGAATATGCAGAGTCCGATAAGGAATATGAAGAACATACGTTTTATAGACTTCTAATAACCAGTAAGCTTTTGGACGAACTTGATAAGCATTTATTTGCCTATGAAGAAAAAAAAGTTTTACCTAAAGATAGCTTCTATTCCGCAATCGACAAAACCGTCGCTTTTAAACTGCTCCAACAAATCTACGCTTATTGCGATCATCATATCGAGCGTAAAGATGCACGCTATCCTGTTATTAGTAATGTAAGCCTTGTGTTTGGCCTAGGAAATGTGGTCAGAGTATTGCTTGACGAAAACACCTCCGACAGCAGTGAGCAATTAGATCTCGCCTTAAAAGAGTTGCTGGGAAAAGATTATCACCATCAAACTAAATGGCTGGCTGTGAATTACAGCAACGGTGGTATTTGTGTCCGCCAATCGAAGGAGGACGTAACTCAACTTAAAATTGGTAGTCTTGTTCTGCTTAAAAGAAACATTAACAACAAGCCACAAAAAAGCTGGCAGCTCGGAATCATCAGATGGTTAAGTGGTAAACGCAATACTGGAGCAACTATTGGCGTTGAATATATTCATGGACAAAAGATTCCTGCTCGATATTTAACCAAAAATAAAGAAGGTGAGCTTATTAAGCATAAGGTTTTGTTGGTCTCCCCTTTTAATAATCAAGAAACCCTCATGATAGCTCCTAAAAATTTACTCGGAGACAACAAAACCATAGCACTTGAATACAACAACACTGTCGTTGATCATCAAGTGCTCCACACAGAAGAATCTAACTCATTAATCTCGATCTTTACTATCAGCAGAAGTGACGTCAACTGAGGTAATTGGAACATCCAATGCCTCATTGATAGCAGCGTTGGCTGACTCTAAATGCTCCGCGAAGAAAGTATCTTTATCAATAGCTAAAGTCTGATTATTATTCGGTAAGCGCCAATTCCCTTGTCGATAGACACGCCCAATAGTGAGATCATCGGCATTAAGCTTTAAGCAATATTCGCCACTCTCTAATTTAGCGACATAGTTTAATGACTGTAATTGATTGACTAGTTGCCTTAAGGTTTGACCGTGTAAGTAAGAAAACTTACTACGTAACTGATCGATACTAATAGAGCTTTCACTGGACTGAGCTTGAGCAAGAAACTGCAATATCTTCAAGATCGATATAAAGTCATGTTCGGTTTTTTCGCGCTTCATCTCGAATCGATGCAAGGCAAAACAGATCACCACCCCTAGCATCAAAATTAACCATGAAAAAAATACCCATAGGAAAAACAAAGGGATTGCCGTTATCGCACCGTAAATCACTTCATAGGTAGAAAATTTGGCTACAAATATGGCAAAACCATATTTTGCCAGTTCAAACAATAACGCTGTGATGGTCGCTGCAATCAACGCTTTTGTGAATTTAACATGGCTAAAAGGGGTCACCATATAAAGCGTCGTAAAGGCTAAAACTATTAAAAGGAACGGCAAACCAAAGGTTAGAACACCATTAATGCTAGATACCAGTGGCAGGGTCGCGAAATAAGACGATGCTGCCAAGCTAGCGGCAATTAATATCGGGGCTAACGTGAGCATTGCCCAATATGAAACCCACTTATGAATGCCTCGGCGCTGATTCTTGGTTTCCCAAACCGTATTGATAGCACGGTCAATTGCACGCATCAGCATCATCGAGGTCAAGAATAAAAATGCAAATCCCACTGCGGAGAGATTTTTAGACTTTGAGACATACTCGTTTAAGTGCTCTTGTACAGCTAAACCTGTTTCTGGCATAAAGTTCTTAAAGATCAGCTCCTGCACCTGAACATTCAAGTTATCAAAAGCAGGAAATATAGCCATTAAACTGACAGCCACAGTCATCAGTGGCACCAATGCCAACATAGTGTTTAACGTCAATTCAGCCGCCATTGAGCTGCTATTTTTTTTCGCAAACTCGCTAAACACGAACTTAACAAAGGCTTTTAGCCATTTAACCCTTTTTTCTAACATCAATTATGCCTAGAATAGTCACATCAATTTTTAAACTTTAAACTATTATGAATGATTTTAACATCTTACATAACCCTCGTTGCTCAAAATCTCGCCAAACTTTGGAATTGCTTCAAGAAAATGGTGTAGAGCCGACAATTATTAAATACCTAGAAACCCCACCTTCAGCCTCGACGCTTCAGTCTATCGTTAAAAACCTTGGCGTCAGTCCGCGTGAAATTCTACGCACTAAAGAAGCCGAATATAAAGAAGCTGGGCTCGACAACAAAGAGCTTAGTGATGACCAAGTTATAGACTTGATGACACAATACCCGAAGGTTATAGAACGCCCTATAGTGTTTAACGACTCAGTAGCTGCGGTTGGCCGCCCGCCTGAAAATGTTTTAAAGCTAATTAAGTAACTAAACCTCAATGATTACTGTTTTAGTTCTTTATTATTCGCGCCATGGCAATACACGCTCGATGGCACGATTGATTGCGCGTGGTATTGAGCAAGAAGGTTGCCAAGCCATGTTGCGCACAGTACCGCCCATCAGCGCCAACCACGAAGCGACCTCTGAAGCGATTCCTAGCGAAGGCGAACCTTACGTTACTCTAGAAGACTTAGAGCAATGCGGCGGTCTAGTACTAGGCAGTCCAACACGTTTTGGAAACATGGCCGCACCCTTGAAGTATTTCCTAGAAACAACCTCATCACAGTGGCTATCTGGCAAACTTACTGGCAAACCTGCGAGCGTCTTTACCTCAACCAGTTCAATGCATGGCGGTCAAGAGTCAACCCTACTGACCATGATGGTTCCTTTGTTGCATCATGGTATGGTTATTATGGGCATCCCCTATTCAGAAACTGAGCTAGTCACAACAACCACCGGCGGAACCCCTTACGGTGCATCTCACGTCGCTGGAGCGGATAGCGATTACCAAATTAGTGACTCGGAGAAAGCACTCTGTATCGCCCAAGGCAAACGTATGGCAGTATTAGCAAAAAAACTAAGCCAAGCGTAAAGAGTCAATCGCAAAAAAGAAATGATGAGTTAAATCAAACTATGAATATCCACTTAAAAAAAGCACTTAGAGCAAGACTCATTGCCGTAGCCAGTTTCCTCGCTATCGTTATCATTCTTCCGGTATTCATCTGGCTGAATCATGAAAAACCTGCGCTAAGATGGTTGTCATTGGCCATTTGGTGGGCTCCGCTTTTGCTAGCGGTACCAGGCATGTTTAAAGGCAAAACCTACACCTACGGCTGGACAGGGTTTATTATCTTACTGCCCTTCTTCTACGCCTTCTTTTACATTACCGAGCCAACAAAAGTTGTCTGGGCATCGGTTATTGTGGTGCTTTCGGTAATTTATTTCTTAATGTCCGTTAGCTATGTAAAACAATTTGCCTTATCGCAAGGCGTGAAAACCAATGCCGATGCGAAGAAAGCGAAAGGGATAGAGTAATCATATATTCGTAAGCTAACGCGACATAAAAGTTTTGACGTTTAAAAGCAAAAGGTTGGGAAATCCCAACCTTTTTTATTGATAAAACGAACAATATAGCCTTTAGCAATCAAAAAGGTTTTTATAAGCTCTAAAACGTAAGAAGTGATCGCATAATACTAGTGCAGCCATAGCTTCTACGATAGGTACGGCTCTTGGCAAAACACAAGGATCGTGGCGCCCTCGCCCATGAAATACAACATCCTCGCCCGCTAGATTTACCGTTTCCTGCTCTCTGATAATGGTGGGTGTTGGCTTAAAAGCCACTCGGAATACTACTGGCATGCCGTTTGAAATACCGCCCTGTACACCACCCGAATGGTTGGTTTTCGTGCTCACAGTACCACTGTCATCGAAGAAAACATCGTTGTGAGTTGAGCCTTGCATAAAGGTACCGCCAAATCCTGAGCCAATTTCAAAGCCCTTGCTGGCGTTAATCGACAACATAGCTTTGGCCAAGTCTGCCTCTAATTTATCAAACACAGGCTCACCTAAGCCAACAGGCACGTTTCGTAGCTGACACTCGACCACTCCACCTAGAGAATCCCCGGATTTACGCGCAGCTTCTATCTTGCTAACCATATTTTGTGCAAGCTCTTCATCAGGACAACGAACAAGATTAGTTTCTATTAACTCAGGTCGAATATCTTCAGGCGCAACTTTTAACTCTAAGTCTTGGACGCTTTTTACATAACCAATAATATCCACACCCAAAGCTTTTTTCAGGACTTTTCGAGCGACAGCGCCTGCGGCTACATGCCCTGCGGTAACTCGAGCAGAACTTCGACCACCGCCTGCGACGTCTCTAATACCGTACTTTTTCTGATAGGTAAAATCGGCATGGCTTGGACGATATAGCTTCGCCATTTCCGAGTAGTCTTTGCTTTTTTGATCTTTGTTGCGAATGTAGAGCGTTAATGCTGTGCCGGTGGTCACACCATCGACAGTACCCGATAGAATCTCAACAGCATCGGCTTCATCGCGACGTGTCGTAATCGAGCTTTGGCCCGGGCGACGCTTATCCAAAAATGGTTGGATATCTTCTTCCGACAATGGCATTCCTGCTGGGCAGCCCTCAACCACAACTCCAATCCCTTTACCATGGGATTCGCCCCAATTAGTGATTTTGAATAATTTACCGAAGCTGTCACCCGCCATTGTATGAACTCCCATTCATAAATATTTTGTTAATCAATTAAGCTTGAGCTCAAGTGATTAGCTTAAATTATAGTTCTACGCTCTTTACACCAATCTTTTCAAGAAATTCCCAGTATAAGGGAAACGATTTTTCGACTGCTTGCGCATCTTCAACCACAACGCCTGGAAGGCGAATACCAATTAACGCGAAGCTCATGGCAAGTCTATGATCGTGACAACTGGACAACAAATTACTAAGCTGTAAGTCCTGACCTCCAGTGACATGAATACTGTCGTCTGAGTATTCAATATTAGCACCCAAACGATTCAGCTGATCACACAAATCAACGATTCGATTCGACTCTTTAAAAGCCAAATGAGCAATGTTGGTAATATTCGTCTTACCTTCCGCAAATAACGCCAATACCACTAACGTTGGCACCACATCTGGCATATCACCCATATCGACATCAATGCCTTTTAATGGGCCCTTATAGCGAACCACAAGACTTGCAGCTTGCTTTACAACCTCGGCGCCCATCTTTTCGAGCACCCTATAAAACTTAGACTCGCCTTGAGGTGACTCAAAGTCAAAAGATTCTAGTCGGATGCTTGTCTTCGCTAAAAGTCCAGCCGCCATAAAATAGCTACTGCTAACCACATCACTGGCAACGTTAATATCAGCGGCGCGAAGCTGTTGTTTCGCTGGAATCAACAGTTCAGTATCGGAAACCTCAGAAACAACGCCACCAAAGCGCGCTATAGCATCTTTGGTCAACTGTATGTAACTCGAAGAGACAGTTTTGCCTTTAAGTCGAATTCGAGTATCCGACTCAGCTCGCAAACAAGCAATTAATAACCCACTTAAATACTGACTACTACGGCTGGTATCAAGCTCAACCACACCACCTTGGATTGGCCCACGCAACCGAATAGGTAACTTATCGCTATCGACAGAAACACCCAACTCACGCAAGCTCTGCGACACCTCATCCATAGGACGCTGCTTCATTTGCTCACTGGCATCAATCACAACATCAGATGTCATATTGCTGGCTACAGCAGTAATAAAGCGACTCAAAGTACCACTATCACGGCAGTTGATTGTGATGTCACTATTGAGCTGAAAGTTGGTGACACCTTCGATTTCAACCACGCCGTCGTCAACATAGCTAACTCGTGCGCCTAACTGACTCACAGCTTCGAGCGCTGCCTCAATGTCATCATTCTTTGGCAAGTTCCGCAGCGTGGTCACACCCTCAGCAATCGCGGCGATAACAATATAACGATTAGCTAGGTATTTACTTCCCGGAACCGTTACAGTTGGCGCTTGGATAGAGTGTGAAATTACTTTTCTAGTGGCCATTTAGGATACTTTTACCCAAAGATTTAGTTATAGTTAAAATTAAGGTTGTAACTCTTCCAACAGCTCAGAAAGCATTTCAACGTCACGATCGCTAAGTCCATCTGATTCAACGGCATCTTCTACAAACAAGGCAAACTCAGCAAACCATTGCTCATCCGTTAAATCATCAACAGGAATCAAATCCACCATAGGAATGAGGTATCCAACTAGAAATAGCTTCTCTTCTTCAACCGTTTGTTCAAGATCTAATAAATTTTGTTTAATTCTGTCAGCGATCGGCATATAACAAACTCTCTTTGTGCTCAAATAATCGAGATACCCGCATTAAGTGGCGTAGGTATGCTCCGTGTGTGCCGCTTGAGCGATACTAGTTACGTAATCCGCAATCTGCTCAAGCATGATTTGAGGGTTATTATAATGTTGATTGATTAAGTTAACTATGGCTGATCCGGTAATAATTCCATCAACGCCTGCATTTGCTGCATCAAATACGTGTTTTGGCTCGGATATTCCAAAGCCTTGCACCAATGGCGGGCTTTGATACTGTTTGAGTTTCTGCAAAAAGTCGGTTTTGGCCTTGCTCGCGGCCACCTCTGTACCCGTAATTCCTTTACGGCTTAGGACATAGGTATAGCCCTTGCTCTTTTCTGCCGTAACTTTTAAGGTGGCATCGTCGGCATCGGGCGGAGCAATAAACACAAGGTCAATATTGTTCTTTTTAGCATCCGCCTCAAACAACTCAGATTCTTTCACAGGACAATCTGCTACTAATACAGAATCAATACCTTGGGCTTTGCACTTGCCGAAAAATACATCAATACCCTGAGCAAAGACTAAATTCGCATACGTCAGCAAACCAATCGGTAACTCTGGATATTTCTGGCGCACTTGCCCAATAAGGTTCAACCCTGCTTCGATAGAGAACTGATTCGCTAGCGGTCTAAGCGTAGCCTGTTGTATCACAGGCCCATCGGCCACAGGATCAGAAAATGCTAATCCAAGTTCTAGCCCATCAGCGCCGTTTGCTACTAAGGTATCAATAATCTTTAGAGATAACTCCGCGTCTGGATCACCCACAATAACAAAAGGAATATAAGCAAGCTGGCCTTTGGCTGAAACCTTGTCGAACATATTTTTATAACGCATCAGTAACACCCTGTTGTTCACTTTCTTCTAAAATACTCATAACGTGGCTCAGGTCTTTATCGCCTCGGCCCGATAAATTCACCAGCAAGGTGGTTGGCTTAGTCGCTTCTTGTGCTAATTTTTTGGCGTAAGCTAAAGCATGTGAAGACTCTAGAGCAGGAATAATGCCTTCCGTTTTGGATAACTCTTGAAATGCTTCCAACGCCTCCTCATCAGTAATTCCCACATACTCGGCGCGACCGCTGGTCATGAGGTGAACATGCTCGGGGCCTACAGCTGGATAATCTAGGCCTGCTGAAATCGAGTGCGACTCTTTAATCTGCCCTTCTTCGGTTTGCAAAATATGAGTACGTGAGCCGTGAATAATACCCTCAGTTCCGCGCAATAAAGTAGCACCATGCGCTTCCGAGTCTAGGCCGTGTCCTGCTGGCTCTACGCCAATCAACTTAACGCCTTCTTCTTTAATAAAGTCCGCAAAGATACCAATGGCATTCGAGCCTCCACCAACACAGGCAATCACGGCAGCAGGAAGTTGCCCAGTTTGCTCAAGAATTTGCTTCTTCGCTTCTTCGCCAATTACTTGCTGGAAACGTTTCACCATTTTAGGAAATGGCGCAGGACCCGCAGCTGTTCCTAATAAATAGTGCGTATCCTCATAACTAGAAGCCCAGTCACGTAACGCCTCGTTAATGGCATCTTTCAAACTGGCACTACCATTATCGACAGAAATGACTTCCGCCCCCATCAGCTTCATTCTAAAAACATTGGGCGCTTGGCGATCACAATCTTTTTTGCCCATATAAATAGTGGCTTTCAAGCCTAATAGCGAACATGCCAAGGCAGTGGCAACACCATGTTGTCCAGCACCAGTTTCGGCAATAATACGATGCTTTCCCATACGCTTAGCGAGTAAAGCTTGGGCCAAAACCTGATTGGTTTTGTGAGCACCACCATGCAACAAATCCTCGCGCTTCAAGAAGATACGGCAATGCTCAGTACGCCCGAAGGTTGAGCATTCGGTCAATGGCGTTGGTCGCCCTGCATAATCATTCAGCAACCGATTGAGCTCACCTATAAACTCATCATCAATAATCGCAGCTTCAAAAGCTTCCTCAAGCTGCTCCAATGCTGGCACCAATATTTGTGGTACAAATTGACCACCATATTGCCCTATATAAGCACCCTGATACTCGTATTGACTGTTATCGGATACTTGATCGATACGTTCTTTTAAAGACATAACTACCTCTAGCGACTTCTGCCAGACACTACGCGAGCATTGGCAAAAAGTTGGTTAATTTTTTCTGACGATTTAACGCCTGGCTCGGACTCAACACCACCGTTAACGTCAATGGCGCTAACTTGGTGTGACTTTAACTGACGAATATTGTCAGGAGTGATCCCACCGGCAACTCGAAAACGGTATTGTGGGTAACGCTTTTTAACTTCTTGAATCATTGACCAATCGAATGCTTTACCTGTGCCGCCTTTAGAGCTACCGACCTGAGTATCCAATAAAATTTCCGCCACTGAATACTCAGGAATTAACGGTAGACCATCCCCTTCTCGGATAGATATCACCTTCGTGACTTCACACGATTGTGGTAATTTCGACTGTAGCTCATGAACATAATCAACAGATTCGTCGCCATGTAACTGAATAACTTTAAGCTGATAATTCTTCTGAGCCTTTAATACTTGGTCAATATCATGATTTTGAAATACGCCAACGGTCTTTAAGTTGCTCGAAACCTTGTCACTAGCCACTCGACGCGGTGACTTATCGACAAAAATCATACCTAATGATGATGCAGGGCTATCCACCAAATCAGCATTAGCCTGATCTTTAATGCCACACACTTTAATGTCACCATAGACCAGCTGTTTAGCAGCAGTCTCTAAGTCAAGCTGAGACATTAAGCTACTACCCACCAAACAAGCATCAGCCAGTGGCGACAGGGCTAACACGTCATCATGGTTATTAATGCCAGACTCGGTAACCACGACCACATCATTAGGTATATTCTTGGCTAGCTTAGCGGTATGACTTAAATCAGTGCTCAAGTTTTTCAGGTTACGATTATTAATACCGATAATCTTCGCACCTAGATTTAAGGCACGCTCAAGCTCTTCTTCGCTATGAACTTCAGTTAAAATATCTAGCTGATATTTGTCAGCTTCTTGTTGGCAAGTTTTATATTCAGCATCATTCAACACCGACAACATTAATAATATAGCGTCAGCCCCATAATAACGTGCTTGGCGAACCTGCTTTGGCTCTAAAATAAAGTCCTTGCACAAAACAGGTTTATCGGTGTTTTCGCTGACATATTTTAAGTTGGCATAACTTCCACGAAAAAAACGATCTTCGGTCAACACCGATATAGCATCTGCATACTGGTTATATATCGGCACTATTTCCTCAAGATTAAAATCTTCACGAATTAAACCCTTCGATGGCGAAGCCATTTTGCACTCCATAATAAACCCAAAGTGTGGCTTTTTGAGCGCCTTATAAAGACTCTTCGTGCTTGGTTTGAGATCGCTTACGTCAGCACTATTCGCTAGTGTTTGCCTGCGATGCTCAACAATAGCCTGCAATACATTAACCATGCGACAGCTCCTTAATTTTTTCTAGGTGAGCTAAGCCTTTACCGCTTTGAATAATATCTTTTGCCATCTGATAGCCCTCCTTATAATCAGCAGCAATATCATTCAACACTAACAATGCCGAGCAGTTGACCGCAACCATATCCACATGGGCCTCTGGAGCTTTACCACTTAATAAGTCCAATGCTGCTTGCTTGTTATCCACGCCGTCTAGGACTTGTATCGAGCTGAGCTCATGCTGTTTAGCAGAAAAGTCTTGTGGAGACAGCTCTAATGACTCGATTTGCCCATTATTTAAACTAACTGCATTAGTGGTTCCATGCACAGCGATTTCATCTAAGCCGGAACCATGAACAATCAAAGCTCGTTTAGCCCCTAGCAATTTGAGAATTTCAGCAAAAGGCACTAAATACTGCTCGTCATAAACACCAAGTAATTGGGTATCGGGTAAAGCTGGGTTAGCCAAAGGTCCAATAAGATTAAAAATGGTGCGAGTTTTTAGTGATTGCCTCACAGGCATCACGTGTTTCACGCCTTGATGATAGTCTGGAGCAAATAAAAAGCAGAAATTAGCAGCATCCAATAGAGCTTTGCTTTGCTCATTAGGCATGTTAATTTTTACGCCCAGTTGCTCCATCAGATCAGCAGAGCCACAGTTCGATGAGACCGAACGATTGCCATGTTTAACAATTTTCACGCCCGCGCAAGCTGCAACAATCGCCACTAAAGTTGAGACGTTAATGGTATTTAGCCCATCGCCACCTGTGCCACAGCAATCGCTAACCGAGTAGTCCGTTGTCGGAAAATACTGCGCTTCCTGACGAAGTGCAGCCGCCGCACCGGCGATTTCCTCCACCGTTTCGCCCTTAGTTTTTAAAGCTGCCAACATAGCGGCTACTACCGGCACTTCAATACTGCCCTTAAGCACTTCACGAAATGATAAGCTCGCTTGCTCAAAGTTTAGGTTTTGACCTTGATACACAGTTTCAAGCAAATTCAACATGACGCTCTCCTTGTGCTCTAAACTCTTTCGCTAATTGAACAAAATTGCTCAATATTTTATTGCCAGCTTTTGTCATGATGCTCTCTGGGTGAAACTGTAGCCCATAAATTGGATATTGATTATGTGAAACCGCCATAACTTCCCCATCATGGCTGACAGCATCTATGCGCAAGTCTGCACTCAGCTGCTGTGCGGCTAAAGAGTGGTAGCGTGCAACTGTTAAGCGTGCTTCTAGCCCCTTTAGCAATCCAGTTTGATTAGACTCAACCACACAAGCTTTGCCATGCACGATACTTTTCGCCTTACCAACACGGCCACCGAAAGCCTCTACAATGACTTGATGACCAAGGCAAACTCCAAGAATAGGGAGTGTAGGAGCTAATTCACCCACCAGCTTTAGGCAGTGTCCGGCGTCACTAGGTGCACCAGGGCCAGGAGACAAGACGATAGCATCGCTAGATGTTGCGAAACTCGCTAATTCCGAGTATTCAATATCATTGCGGCAAACCACAACCTCGTTGCCACCAAGCTCTAGCTCATACTTTAAGTTGTAGATAAAGGAGTCATAATTATCAATTAATAAAATTTTCATACTAATAACTCCGATTTAGGTTCATTTGCGCGACAGGCATCGATAACGGCTTTTGCCTTGTTTAATGTTTCCAGCGCTTCAAGCTGTGGTTCGGAATCATGTACCACACCAGCGCCGGCCGAGATTTTAGCGATACCGTCCTCGACAACTGCCGAACGAATAATAATAGCGCTATCAAACTCGTCATTAGCATTTAGCGTACAGACAGCGCCACCGTAATAACCACGGCCAGAGGTTTCTTGTTCACGGATAATCTCCATAGCCTTAATCTTTGGCGCGCCTGTTAAAGTTCCCATGTTCGCGCAGGCACGATAAGCCACTAAAGAGTCGATGCTCGGTTGTAATATACCCTTAACCTCTGACACCATATGCTGCACATGCGAGTACTTAACTATGCGTTTCAGCTGAGTGATTTCACGACTACCAGGATTAACAACTTTAGCTAAATCGTTCCTCGCCAAATCGACTAGCATCATGTGTTCAGCACCTTCTTTCTCGTCTGCAATAAGCTCAAACTCGACTCTAGCATCTTGCTCATGGTCAACATTACCAGTTACAGGATCGAGCATTCTTTTACGCGTACCTGCGATAGGATATAAAAAGACTTCCCGCTTACGATTAACCTTTAGCGCGCTTTCTGGACTTGCACCAAAAAGCTCTTTACCACCAAAATTAATGTAATACATATAAGGTGAAGGGTTAGATGTTCTGAGATTACCGTAAGCTTGGTAGGCATTGTTACATGTAATGCTAAAAGTCCGAGCAAGAACTACTTGAAAGATATCACCTTCGATAATTCGCTCTTTCGCAGTCTCGACTAATTGATAATAATCAGTATCTGAAACACTTACAGAGAGCTCAGGATTCACATTAGAAGACTTAAACACCAAAGGTTTAATTGAGGATGTATTGGTTAGAGTTTGGTAAATCCTGTCTAGCTCAACACCAAGTCTAACGGTACTGTCAGCATTTTCAGCAAAGCCTTTAACTACAATTTTTGCTGACTGGCTATCGCGCTGCTGGATAATCAACTGATCGGCCACATAGAAGCAGTAGTCCTCTTGGCTCTTATCAATATTCGGAAGCTTCTCGTATTGCTCCACCACCTCATAACTAAAAGCACCGATTAAGAGTGACGTTTCATTATCCGGCTCATTATTAGTCTTAAGGACGTCACGAATGACCTGCAAAACAGTTACTGACGTTGGCTCTGTTAATCGAACACTTTCATCGTTCGAGTCAAGTTGCGGCAGTAAGTTGAGAGATAACCTACCTTCAGAAGACGTTAACTCGAAGTTGTCATTCAACACATTGTTCGATTTAAGCGTACCAATAAGAGCATTACCGTTTGAGTTTAACGAAATTAACTCTACAGACTTGTCCAAAGCCGTCAGCTTTAATGCCGCAGAAAGCATAATGACACTTTTTTGATGATTGTTAGTTCCAGCCTCAGCGGTTTCTAACAAGGCTGTGTGCTCTGTATTGCCATTATTAGTCAGCGCACCGTAGGCTTGGTATGGGTTTAAGCTTAGCGGTAGCTTCCTTGAGAGAGTCTTAACCTGCATACTCAACCTCCTTGTAAGTGCGCCCACTGGCTTTAATAAAGGGAATAAGTTGCTGCATTAGTTGACTGAAATCATCAGCGGATAAAGCCTGCGCTGCATCAGAAACAGATTCGCGAGGATTGCGATGAGATTCTATAATCAAGCCATCTGCGCCACAGGCGACGCCCGCTTTCGCCATTGGTCCAACTAAAGTTCGAACACCAGTGCCGTGCGAAGGATCAACAATAACGGGTAAGTGACTTTTCTCTTTAATAAAAGCCACAGCATTTAAATCAAGAGTATTTCTAGTCGCTGTCTCGAAAGTCCTAATGCCACGCTCACAAATCATCACGTTCGGATTGCCAGTAGCTACAATATATTCCGCAGCCAATAACAACTCCTCGATGGTGGCCGACAAACCGCGCTTAAGTAGTACCGGGTGCTTTGTCTCGCCCACCGCCTTTAACAGGGTGTAGTTCTGCATATTCCTTGCACCAATCTGAAATGCTGATGTGTAGCGAGCGACATCATCCAAGTCGTTAACGTCCATGATTTCAGTGATAGTGTCCATGCCGACCTCTTTGCCCACTTGCTCCATTATCTTTAAACCCTCCACTCCTAGTCCCTGGAAAGAGTATGGACTTGTGCGCGGCTTAAATGCCCCTCCTCTAAGTACTGTTGCACCGGCGGCTTTAACTTGTTTTGCGGTTTCTAAAAGTTGATCGTAACTTTCGATGGCGCATGGTCCAGCCATAATCGCAAAACGATCACCCCCAACGGGTGTATTCCCTACATCAATGACCGTATCGTGTGGGTAAATTTCACGACTCACTAATTTATATTTACTCAGTACAGGCTTTAAATGCTCCACCTGTGGGTAGTTATCAAAATGTAACGACTGTAATACTCGTTCGTCTCCCAGCGCACCGATAACGGTTCGCTCAACGCCCGGCATGTGCAAAGGTTTTAGCCCCGCCTCTTCAATCTTGTTGAGAATCTCCTGGGCATCAGCCTTAGTAGCAGAAGGTTTTAAAATAATAATCATGGTCAATTCCTTAAGTTTAAATCTAATAAATTCGGTATCATTCAGACACAAAAAAGCCCGCACGAAGGCGGGCTTGTCATATTACAAAGACAATAACCCGCCCTAGCAGATCCACCACCATTGATGAGTAGTTGTAGCTGTTGCTGAGTAGATAATTGTCATATTTAATTTCTCTTGGTTTACTGTTTAAAAGGTTTCAATAATGTTGCTTTGGGTAAAATATTATCGATAAAAAAAAGCCCGCAAAATGCGGGCTTTTCATAAAATATATTTTTAATATATACGCAAAAGTGCCCGCTACTTATGTAACGTGCCACCACCAAATGTTGTTTGCGTTTAAATTTTTCATGCAGATAAATTAATTCAATTACACTTTAGCGTCAAGCAAAAAGTAGTAATTTATTTTCCTTTTACAAACTTTTCAACTTGAGCTTCAGTTTTTAGACGGCTAACTGGTTGTTTCGTAAGAAGTCTTTCAATATTGGAAGTTAATGCCCAAATTTCAAGCTTAGCAGCGGGATCATGCCATTCGGCAACCGTTAAGCCATCAGCAAAAGAGTCCAAATAGGCTACTCTGTTCCCAAGCTTGGTGGAGAAATCATCTAATCCCAGCTCTTTTTTAGCATTGGAAACAACATCCTCAGCAGAATTGGTTCTAACTCGGTAACGATTCCAACAAATTTTAGCATCTAAGTATTTATTAACTTGCTTAGCTTCCTGAACGATGTCCGAAAGGTGTTTAGTTGACCAAACTTCAACTTGTGAAGGCGCCATAGGAATAATTGCTAAATCAGATAATAAGACGACTGCACGACTTAGGTTCGTGATCCGAGGATGTCCATCAATCAGTATGAATTCGTAATTCGATGTGTTGTCACGCACAAGCTTTTGTAAGTGTGCTACATTCTTAGCTACACAAACATCTAGGTTTTCAATGACATAGAGTTCATTACGAATATCAAACCATGTTTTGAGGGAACATTGAGGAACATCAGTATCGATCATCAGAACACGACCGGACTCCGATAAGGTTGAAGCAATATTAGCGCATAAGGTCGTTTTCCCCGCCCCACCCTTCATCTGGACAAAACTTAATACTTTTGCTCGCATGACAGCCCCAAGTTCCTTTATTTAGATAGCAATATTCTACATGAGGTAGACTATTGATTCTAGTGGCTTGATTTTCAAGGCGAAACGACAAAAAAGAAGCCGCATGTAGCGGCTTCATATTTGCTGTTAACAAGAATCTCCCGACTCGGGCCAACATGGATTCCCCTTCCAACTTTTCACTCCATTTTGGTTAATAGTTAGAGTACCATCGGAAGCTGGTTGCGAACCTGTTGGAGTAGCCACAAGTGTATAAGTGGTAACTGTTGGGTCTGCCTGAAAATCAATCGTATAATAAGCATCCCCACCATCGGCAGGTACCTGAGCAGGGATAATGCCTGCGGCTCTAGCCCCTTCATAACTAAAATTATTATTAGACTTGTAACGCTCTACGGCTTGTACAGCAGTAATCAATGTTCCCATCGCATCGGCACGTTTAGAGCGTACTACATAACGGTTATAGGAAGGAATCGCTATAGCTGCAATAATTGCAACTATAGCTACTACTATCATTACTTCAATTAATGTAAAACCTTTATTTTTCTTCATATTTTACTCGTGCTGTTTCCATTTAATGATTCTTGCATTTTTGCGGAAGAAATCACACTCATCGCCAGTACAGATGGTCTGTGTACCAACGAGCAATGCTGCATCCGTATCTTCAGGGAATAATACCGAAACCCCTGGAGCAATACCAACATACTTTACATTGGTATATCTATCTTCCATATCTGCAATATCACCCACTGCGAATCGGTCATAGTTTGGCTTACCATCCAACAACCCAACCCCGTATAGACGGTTTACACCTGAGGTTACACCACACCCTGGAGGGCCTGGTATATAAGTTGTAAACAAGGTTGTAAAGTCAATGGTAGTGGCCCCAGCTAGTACTTTCTCTTTTGGTTCTAAGTTAAAGTACCACCCTTTCTTTTGTTCGCCTTCTTTAAAGACATCTGCAACAGTTGCAAATCTAGTTTCACCGGTATCTGGGTCTGTCATTGCGTTAGTGACGTCTAATAGGTCGCTAACTTTTAGTGGATCATAGTCACCAGATTTTTCATGGCCGCCAACTTCTAAATCAAAGAACGCGTAATATCTATCGCTGGTAGTCGTTGCTTTTGGGTTTGGTCTATGACCACTACCTAAATTGACAACTGCAAATGGAATACCGTTGTATACCGCAAACGCTACATCAGGCTTGCTATAAAAGCGGTACGGACCATCTATGTCACTACTCGAAACATCTGCAAGTAACTCTACGCTTGCGCTAGTTGAGTTCTTTTTAAAGTCGACACGGTAAATTTTACCACCGACATCAGCAGCGTAAATATGGTCCAGTATCGAGTCATTATCAATATCAATAAAAGTAAGGTCTCCAGCAAAGCTGTTATAAATATCACTCTCACCTGCTACCGTGTTGTAGCCACTTGAGCCCTTGTAAGGTATAGAGTAAATTGCATCGCCTTTGATTACATTACTAGCAGGGTCTATTGGATTATTTCTATCGTCATAATAAGTATCATAACCACCCGCTATTACCAGTCGTTTCTCATAACCCTTAGCATTTGTTGAGTGCATTTTTACTACAACTGGCTTTGTCCAACTCTGACCTAGGTTTGGTATTTCAGTTCTAACTTCATCGTTATAACCAAGCTCTGCTTTCGTGAACTCAAAATCATCAGCAACCGTAAACATCATGCTCGGCTTGTTAACATTGGTAATATCTAGGGCATACACATTACTACCACCACGACGCGAAGCTACATATAGATAATGCTTTTTGTCGCCGTTTGAATCTACTTCGGAGTGGATAGTAATACTTCCATCAACACCGTACTCTCTAGATTCAGTTTCATGGTTAACGCCTTCGTTGTTATACCACTCGGGAACATTCTTCATCATCTGACGAGGGAAGAAAGCCCAGCGCTCTTTACCAGTCGCTATGTCAATAGCGTGTATGTAACCTTGGTTTGTGGCAACAAACGCAGTAGCATTGCCACTACCATATTCTAAAATTTCTGGCTTCGAGTGTAATACATCTCCAAATCGTTTAATCTCTTTACCGTCAAGCTCAGTAACTCGATGTTTGATCCACTCATAATAGTTTCTTAAAGTATCAGGTAATATATCTGGAGCAGCTGTAGTTCTGTTCTCACCAAACAAACGATCTTGATGGTCAAGCTTTAATGCGTGGTCAGCAATATACCCTGCAATAAAATCTTCAGTTAACTGATTAAGACTATTTGAGTTCAAGTTCGTGTAAACCACGGGCTCCGGTCCTACCGAAATGTGTGGTAAAGCTCCACCGGCTTCTACTTTATTGCCGTCTTCAACATCGCCCCAGAAACTTTTCGTCTCCTTAATAAAGGTACCCGTATCCGCATCAACTGCTAAAACCCCGTCTTTATCTACAATACGGCCTTGTGAAAGTTGATACTTTTTGAGATTACCAAACCACGTCTCTTTAGCCGCCGGCTTGAACATCCCCATGTAAAGGTTATTACTATGACGTAAGCGGTTTGATTGACTTAATGGAATACTAGGCGCAACAAACGAGGTTGTGTCTTGTACGGCATTTAGAGACTCATCAAAAGAACGAACCAATGAGTCAACATCAGTTGGTTGATAATAAAGCTTCTTACCGTCAACTGTTGAAGCTGTATTCTTTAAAAAGTCTGTAGCAACCTTGTCGTCAAGAGCAAATGCAACTGTTGATGTTTGAATCGTAGAGCCAGGGAAGTTGCTTTTTACATCATTGACAAAGTAATAAGCTGACAGTTTCTCCGTACACTGCTTACCGTTATTCGTTGAATTTTGTGTATTCGAAGTTGAGGCATCACAACTATCTACAACTTTATCCATGTCATTGTATGTACCTGTTTCAAATACAGTGGGCAGACCATCTGTTAGCAATAATACTGAACTGTTATAACCACAGGCACCTTCTAATATAGGAGATGGTTGCGCACTACCATTTTGTGTATAGGCCCCCCCCATGTACTGAGTCGCTTGATAATAAGCCTCAGCAGTTGGTGTGCCATAACTCGGATGGAGATCGTAAATTTTTTCAATCAACCACTCACGGTGAGTTTTGCCACCAGTTACCTTGTCCAAGCGTCTAACATTCTCATGTAAGATAGTCGTATTTTTTCGACCACTGGAATAAGACATCATACCTATTTGGTTGTTATCTTTAGTTTTCTCAGAAGTGAAAAAAGTATACAAAGCCTCTTTCAGGCGAGTCATTCTGTTGTCTATATGTACCCAGCGATAATAATAACCACCCGCTAAAGTTGTTCTAATGTCCTCATTCCAACCATAAAGGTAGTTTTGAGTGTGGAATGGAATATAGTTTACCCAATAATAATCATCAGACCTATCTCGGCACCTACCACCCCAAGCTTGCCAACACGGTTTCATATATACCTGTAAAGTTGGGAATCGAGCCTTTGACGTTGTATCTTCATAAGGTAGCGGCGGTAACCTTTTTCTGGCATCAGAACGCTTGCCTTTATTTCTTTGCCACCAATGACTCACAATTAAAGTATCTTCATCTGCGCCGTCATCTTTAAAGCTCATCGAGCCCGATTCATCAAGCACAAATAACATATTTGCGGTTTTTGCTTCACCAAAGAAAATCTCTGTGTCATCTGCATAGACATTACTCGGAGCAGCTGACAATCCTAAACCAATGGCTAAAACCGTCATTAAAGACGTTCCAGCAACTTTTAGTTTTTTATTCAATATATTCACACTATTCTCCTCGAATTAACTATTGCCACATGCAGCGACAAGCAAAGACCATTGTTCGATCTCTGTTTTTGCTTCATTTGCATCTTCAATACCGTCACGATTTGAGTCTACCCAAGCTTCACCATAATGTTGGAAGACATTACAACCGACAGTATTTTTGTTGTTCATTCCCGATGAATTTCCTACGCATTTAAAAGCTGAAGGACATCCTCTATATGTTGTATCCGTACCACCCTTTAATACCCCTGTTGAGCTATCAATAGTCGGTGTAACGTCACAATCTGTTGTGACGTTACCGGTATAGTCGACACAAGTTTTAATGGTTAAATCTTTTGCGTTTAAAGTTTGAGCCAGAATTGCTTGATCATAACGGTACGACTCTACGATACTATTGTTTGTCGTTTGCGCTCCATGGAACGAAACACTTTTTTCCTGAACGTTCGAAGCTTGCTTCTCGGACAGAATACTGGATCGCATTATTGCCAGACCAATAATGGTTAAGGTCATCAACAATAACAAAGATATAATTAAAGAGAAGCCTGACTGTTTATTTCTATTCATGATCAAATCCCACTTGGGCGGTTGTGCAATACAACCGTCGTTTCATACTTAAAATGTAACTTTTTATCGTTAACGCTAATGTCTTTACCCAGCAAATTAATATTCCTCGCAATAGTTGCATCAGAAGTATTTTGCTCGGATGTAAGTAGTAAACCAAAACGGATACTACGCACGTTTGTCGCATTAGTAATATTATCTGCCGTGACATAGTTTAAGTTAGTACCTACAAGTTCACCGTATAGAACCTGAAAGTCTTCTACATTACTAATTAACGGCTCACCATTACAGGTTAGAACACCATCGGTGACTTGGTATATGTTCTCAATAATATCCCCTGGTGTGACCGCTTGTCCGTTGCAGTCAGCGTCATCAATTCCAGCACCAACGCAGTCATTATCAGGCTGCGAGCTGTCACATGATTCAAAGTGAATTTTTAAAATGTCAGGGCCTGCTCCACCTTCGTAAGTACTATAATCCAACGGTACTGGACTTGGTAAACTATAGCCTAAAGATGAGTTGTTTACCCAACCGGCTTTAGCGATATCTTCTTTCATAAAGCTTAGAGCTAACTGAGCATCGCTCTGTGCTCCTAAAACGCCTTGAGATGTGTTATTCGTCTTTTTGCTAGATAAATACACGGTGAACACGCCAGCAATTAAAATTAATCCCAGCACCATACCCACCATCAATTCAACTAACGTAAAACCTTGTGTTCTTTTTTGAATACTAGCTTTCATTATGATTCAGTCCTATGGAATAATTTCAACAATAGCGCACGAATAACCTAAGTCTAGATCTGTTCCTGGTGGCAAAACCTCTTGGCACCTTGCTGTGGTTACCAGTTGATCGCCACTATCGGCTCGTTCTATTTGAGGCCATGCTGCGTAAAGTGTTAGTTTTGAACCTGCGCTACAGGCGTCACCATCTCCTATGTCTCGATCATTACATGTAATCCCTGCTTGAGCACCTTGAATCCCAGAACTGCTCATACTCATGCAGATCGCATCGATATCAGCTTGAGCAAGCTGTTCACCAGAACACGAGCCTGAAGTGCAGGTGTTCTTTTCTTCATAAGGAGTTGCGCCGACCTCACACCATTGATTGATTTCACCAGAAGCTTTTTGTCCGGTGTAAAATGAACCAGGATCATCAGCAAAAAACTCTCTGTTAGCCATAATTCTTGAACTGGCATCATTAAGCCATGCTACAGCTTGTGATCTAGCGTAGCTTTCTTGAGTTGAAGTTAATGTTTTCATCTGCAATGCGGCCATCCCTAACATCCCAATTGCAATTACTAGGATAGTGATGAGAACTTCTATCAAGGTCAAACCTTCAATTTTTTGTTTATTTTTGATCATCATTAGCACTCAACCTTTTCCACCTTAGAAGAGCCCGATGGAGCTACATCAATCTTACGCCCAACATTATTTTTATCGCAAAAAACCACGCCACTGGCTCCCCAGTGATTATTTTTACTATAACCTGTTCTATCGAAGATAACTGAGTCGCTTGATGAGCTTCCGCTTAAACTAATATTCTTGGCGATTTTCCCCTCATTCAAAAGCTCAACAGTAGAACCACCATCAACATAACTAACAACCCACCCATTGGCCCAGGAACCACTGACTGGCGCCACGGTCACATCCGTTTTTAACTTTACGGCTTCCGCTCTTGCACTGGTCAAAGTTGCATTCAAGTTATTCGCAATTCCCGTTAATCGGTTGCTATTGATGAAGTTACTGAGAGATGGGACTGCTATTGCAGCAACGATCGCTAGAATGGCAATGGTGATCATTAATTCAATCAGCGTCATACCTTTGTTAAATTTTGAACCGAGCATTTATCTTTTTACCTTAATTTTTGTCGACTCATAACTTATACGATATGTACAAATCAATTGCATACTATCTCGGACAAACGGTACAAAAAAGCCGATAAGCGGTAACTTATCGGCTTTAAGTGGTTAATTTTTAAGAATTTTAATGCAAATTTGACTCGCTAGGACGGAGTTCACTGGGTAGGACAAAAACGATGTTTTCTTCGACACCATCAGATTCTTGGGTGTTGGTGCCGCCTTGAGACTCTAAGTATTGAATAACGTCTTTAACCAAGACTTCTGGTGCTGAAGCTCCTGCTGTGACACCCACTTTTTCTACGCCTTCAAGCCACGCCGGGTCAATTTCACCGGCATTGTTGATTAAGTATGAACGCGTGCCTTCGTTTTCCGACAGTTCCTGCAAACGACTTGAGTTTGAGCTGTTTTGCGCGCCTACTACTAAGATTAAGTCACACACCGCAGCTAGTTGTTTAACAGCATCTTGACGGTTCTGGGTGGCGTAACAAATGTCGTCTTTTTTAGGGCCTTGGATATTTGGAAACTTATCTTTTAAGACTTCAACGAGACGCTGAGTATCGTCAACCGACAAAGTGGTTTGAGTGACGTAAAACAATGCGTCTGGATTCTTTACCTTTAGTTTTGCTACGTCTTCTTCGTCTTCGACTAGGTAAATTCCTGACTCTGGATTGTCATACTGTCCCATGGTGCCTTCAACTTCTGGGTGGCCTTTATGACCAATCAGGATACATTCTTCATTGCGACGGCTATGGCGTGCCACTTCCATATGCACCTTGGTGACTAACGGGCAAGTAGCATCAAAAACCTTTAAGTTACGAGCTTCTGCGTCACGACGAACTTGTTGTGAAACGCCATGCGCGCTAAAAATAAGCGTTGAATCTTTCGGCACATCGTTGAGATCTTCAATAAAGATGGCGCCTTTTTCTCGTAAACCATCAACCACAAACTTGTTATGCACCACTTCATGTTTGACATAAATCGGTGCTCCGAAAATTTCAATGGCACGATTAACGATCTCAATGGCGCGGTCAACACCGGCACAAAAGCCACGAGGGTTTGCTAATATGATTTCCAAGATAATACCTGCTAAATACTTAAGTTGTGGATACCAGATAATTTTAGCGTTTGCTAAAGTCAGTTAGAAAACTAATACTTTAATCTCTATAACTCAACCTAGTATCACAAACATAGTGTGGTTACTGACTATTGTCTCACTTCGACAATTTCGATTTCAAGGATTATATCCTGATCGGCCAACGGGTGATTAAAGTCTACTTTAACAGAATGCCCCTGAATTTCACGGATCATGCCCGGAATTGTGCCCCCCATCATATCCTCGAAAGCTATGATAGAGCCTTCTTCAAGCTTAACGTCTGCGGAGAACTGGTTAATATCCATAAAATGAACATCATCAGGGTTTGCTGGCCCGAAGAACTCAGAACCATGAACTTCCAGTTTTTTCTCATCACCCGCCTTTAAGCCCATCAGAGACTTCTCAATAACCTCAGTTAAACTACCATCACCAAAAACAAACCACACAGGTTTGCCGTTGACTCGGGTACTGTCAGCCGCTGAGCCGTCTTTTAGTAAGACGTTAAAATGTACTAATGCTTTCGAATCAGCATTAATTTGTAAATCAGTAGTCATAAAGTCACTAGAATTAAGAAGTTGATGACGAAAATTAAGATGTTTTCTTTTCGTCTTTATTGTCTGGATTCTTGAAGGTATCAATAACTAATAGACCAACACCCATCAAAATAACGCTGTCTGCGATATTAAATGTAGGCCAATGATAACCGTCCTTCGACACATACCAATCAATAAAATCAATCACATAGCCATAGGCTAGGCGGTCATAAAGATTTCCAATAGCGCCACTTAAAATAAGCGCCATGCCAACGTTGGCCAGCTTTTGACTCTTAGGCGTTTTATACATCCAAACTAACAAAACGACACTAATTGCAGCTGCGATTGCCGTAAAAAGCCAACGCTGCCAGCCGCCAGCATCACCAAGGAAGCTGAAAGCTGCGCCATAGTTATAGGCTAGGTTCAAGTCAAAGTGTGGCATGACTTCAATAATAGGCCCGCCATAAACTGGTGCTAAGTTATTATCGGCCCAAATTTTTGTTGCTTGGTCGAGGATCAATAAAGTTACAGTGATCCACAGCCATACCAAACCCGATTCTTTTATTTTATTCAACATTTATACTCTATGTTTATCTGTCATTGTAAGCATAGCGAAGCAGTCTTATTCTCCATATACCCCTAAGAGAATATCCCTAAGAGAATCCCCCTAAGAGAAGACCGCGTCGCATTTCATGCTCTTAATAATGACGCCTTATTACTATTAAGTGTTAAAGTATCTATTAAGCGTAATGGCGGGTTTCACCATCACCAACCACGTTTTCCACACAGCGACTACAAATCGTCGGGTGGTCGCTATTAGAGCCCACATCTTCACGGTGATGCCAGCAACGCTCACACTTTTCAGCGTCAGACGCACTAATGGTAAGTTTTAAGCCCTCTACATCAGTCGCTTCACCAGCTTCGTCTTTCGCTAGCTTGGCTTGAGAAGTAATAAAGACAAATCGTAATTCGTCTTCTAACTTGCTTAACACGGCGTATAACTTTTCATCAGCATGAATTGTCACTTCCGCTTGCAATGAACCACCAATAGATCCGTCTTTACGTTTTACTTCAATGGCTTTGTTAATAGCGTTTTTAACCGTTGAGATTAGCTCCCAATCTTGCGCGGTGATCTCAGCATTCTCCATAGGGAACAAGCCTTGATACCACTCTGAAATAAAGACGCTCTTCTCACGCTCACCATTGGCTGGTTTTGGCAATAATGGCCAAATTTCGTTAGCCGTAAAGCTTAAGATTGGCGCCATCCAGCGCACGAGCGCTTCAACAATATGGTATAAAGCCGTCTGACAAGAGCGCTGTGCTTTTGAGCCACGCTTAGCCGTGTACTGACGATCTTTAATGATGTCTAAATAGAAGCTTCCCATGTCGATCGAGCAGAAATGGTGAATCTTTTGCGCCACGATCCAGAAATTATAGTTTTCATAGGCATCGATAATCGCTTCTTGCGCTTGGTAAGCAGCGTCAACAGCCCAGCGATCTAGCGGTAAAAGGTCTTCTTTTGCAATCATGTCATCTGCTGGTTCAAAACCTTCCAAATTCGCCAATAAGAAGCGTGAGGTATTACGCAAACGTCGATATGTATCGCCGGTACGTTTTAAGATTTCCTCTGAAACCGCCATCTCACCGCGGTAATCTGACGATGAAACCCACAAGCGAAGTACATCAGCACCTAGCTTATTAATCACATCGTTAGGCGCCATGACGTTGCCTTTCGACTTCGACATCTTCTCGCCTTTACCATCAACCACAAAACCGTGTGTTAGACAGTGCTTATAAGGCGCATGGCCATGAATACCGACTGACGTTAATAGCGACGACTGGAACCAACCGCGATGCTGATCCGAGCCTTCTAAATACAAGTCTGCTGGCTGGCGTAAATAATCACGCGCCGACAAAACACAATAATGTGTCACACCAGAATCAAACCAAACGTCTAGGGTATCATCAATTTTTTCATACTTATCAGCATCAACAAGCTCAGAAGCATCCAGGTCATACCATGCCTGAATACCCTTCTCCTCAATCAATACTGCTACTTTTTCCATTAGTTCAGCTGCGTCTGGGTGTGGCTGACCATCTTTTTTATCGATAAATAAGCAAAGTGGCACGCCCCAGGTGCGTTGACGTGAGATACACCAATCTGGACGGTTGCCGACCATTGATTCGATTCGCGCCTCGCCCCACTCAGGAACCCACTTAACCTTTTTAATCTCCTCCATCGCCTGTGGCTGCAAGTTATTTTGCTTCATCGAAATGAACCACTGCGGCGTTGCACGGTAGATCAATGGCGTCTTAGTTCTCCAACAATGCGGATAGCTGTGACGAATTTTATCTTGGTGTAACAAGCGACCTTTTTCGATCAAATGCTCAACCACAGGTTGATCGACTTTATACACATGCTGTCCGGCAAATACCGGCGTATCATCAGAGAAAACACCGTTCGCCATAACATAGTTTAAAAGGCCAATGCCGTATTTCTTAACCACCTGGAAATCGTCTGGGCCATGGTCTGGTGCGGTATGAACTAAGCCGGTACCCGCATCAGTCGTCACATGCTCACCAACAATGATCGGTAGCTTTTTATCGTAGAACGGGTGATTTAGACTTAAGTTTTCTAAAGTGTCACCAGTGGTTGTAGCGACTACTTCGTAATCGGTAATTTCAGATTCAGCCATGACTTGTTTATACAAGTCTTCGGCTAAAATAAACTGTTCTTCGCCAGCCTCAGTTTTAGCTTTTACCAAAACGTAATTAAATTCAGCATGTACCGTGACCGCTTGGCTTGAAGGCAGGGTCCAAGGGGTTGTGGTCCAGATAACCACCGAGGTGTTATCACAAGAAGCGCCATCGAAGGCCTTTTCAAACGCAGCCACATCCGCTAAAGGATAACGCACATAAATCGAGTAAGATGTTTTATCTTGATACTCGACTTCCGCTTCCGCCAGCGAGGAACCACCAACCACACTCCAATAAACCGGCTTTTCGCCTTTGAACATGTGACCGTTTTTAACCAACTTAGATAACGCACGTACAATGTTCGCTTCAAAGCTGAAATTCATGGTTTTATAAGGATTGCCCCATTCCCCCAAGACACCTAGACGTACGAAATCCTTCATCTGCCCCTGAACTTGCTTTTCTGCGTAATCACGACATTTTTGACGGAATTCCGCATGCGAAATCTTTTGCCCAGCTTTACCGACTTTTTTCTCAACTACGTTTTCAATCGGCAAGCCGTGACAATCCCACCCAGGCACATAAGGACTGTCAAAACCGCTAATGGTTTTACTCTTAACCACGATGTCCTTAAGGATTTTATTTACAGAGTGACCAATATGAATATTGCCGTTGGCATAAGGAGGGCCATCGTGCAAAATAAACTGCTCACGGCCAGCTCGTGCTTTGCGGATCTCACCATATAAATCGTTCTTTTCCCACTCGGCCAACATTTTTGGCTCACGATTAGGCAGGTTACCGCGCATTTCAAATTTAGTTTTCGGTAAGTTTAAGGTGTCTTTATAGTCACTCATCCAAATGATTACTCTGTTGTAGTTAATTCAATCGATTAAAATTCATTAAAATGGTCTTTAGCAGACTCGGTATCGGCTGCAATTTGCGCTTTCAGCTCGTCTAACGACGCAAATTTCTTCTCGTCTCGCAATTTAGCGATGGGCTCAACGCGTAGGCGCTCTCCGTAAAGGTCACCAGCGAAGTCTAAAAGATGTACTTCAAGTCGCTCAGGGCTTTGCTTTAACGTCGGCTTATTGCCGATATTCGCTACCGCTGCCCAGCGTTTATGGCCTTTACCATGCACCAAGCTAGCACTTATACCATACACCCAAACCGCATACACCCCCTTTAAAGGACTTTTCAATCTTTTCAGTGGGATATTGGCGGTGGCAAAGCCAATTTGTCGGCCTTGTTTATCGCCGTGACTTACTTTGCCCTCGATCTGAAAGGGTTTATTGAGGTAACGTTCGGCTAGCTGAAACTGGTTATTAGCCACCGCTTCTCGCACCAGACTGCTACTGACCCGAAGAGACTTGTCATTGACTTCTAGCGTGACGGACTGATTCGCTTCGACCGAAAAGCGCCCTGAACCACGACTTTTCAGCATTTCAAAATCGCCTTGACGCTTATAACCAAAGCGGAAGTCATCGCCTATAAATAGATGTTGTACATTGAGTACATCGATCAAAACGCGCTGAATAAATGCCTCAGCAGTCAATTCAGCAAACTCTTGGTTAAAGCGAAAACATAAGACGTAATCAACGCCCAATGCTTCTAGGGCTTTGACTTTATCAGTCAATTTAAAGAGTCGTGCAGGAGCCTTTTCAGGACGGAAATATTCTTGCGGATGTGGCTCAAAAACAATGACCACACTGGGCAAATTAAAGTCCTTTGCCTTGCGGGTTAAGCGCTCAATAATGGTTTGATGACCCAAGTGTACGCCATCGAAATTACCAATAGTCGCCACGCAGCCCTGCTGAAACAGTGCTTTCGGACAATTATAGAGACCACGCAATAGACGCATTTTGTACTAAGATTCCAGTGAGGCTGAGGCCAAAGCCGGCAATTATAGCGGACTATGGGCCAAGAATTAACCACAAATCGTTGATTGGGCTAATAGAAACTCTAAATCCCAACTGAATCACCTGCATGTGGCTTGCTAACCGTCTTCAAATCGGTGACTATATCTCAAATCAATAACATAGAGAGCGACATGAAAAACACCTTAAAACTCTTAACCAGTTTCGTTTTAGCCACTTTAATTACCGCTTGTGCCTGTAGCAGTTGTGCGCCTGCACCGAACTTTGATGAGATTTTATCCCCTCAAGAATCTGAGTTTTTCAGTTTAATCCAATCGATGTGTGGCAAAACATTCGTTGGCGAGTCTGTATATCCTGAAGATCCAGGTCATGATTTCGCCGGTAAAAAGTTAGTAGCTACGATTGATTACTGTGATAACCAACATATCGCAATTCCCTTCACGGTAGGAGAAGACGAGTCTAGAACCTGGCACTTGAACAAAACATACCAAGGTTTATTATTTAAACACGAACACCGCCTAAAAGACGGTTCACCTGATCCGGTGACTAATTATGGTGGCTACTCAGCAAGCTACAAGGGCGAAGCCGTTACGGCAACTAAGCATTTCTTCCATGCTGACGACTTTACCGCAGAGCTCATTCCTGATGCTAAGACAAACGTGTGGATGTTAGAAGTTGATCCTGAGAATCAAGAACTGACTTATTACTTAGAAAGACATGGTAAGCCACGTTATAAAGCAGTCTTACAATTAAAAGAATAAATTACTATCAAACATCCCTGCTTTCGCGGGGATTTTTCTTCCAGCTATCGTTGAATTTTAAAGTCTCTAGGTCTTAACCCCATCAAGACCAACAAAATCCCATACACAGCTACAGTGGCGACAATAATAACGCTTATCATGCCAATCGCTTCGAAACGCGTCCACGACTGCCACTGTTCAATACTAAAGTCTGTGTACCACAAGCCTAAGAGCAACAAGCTACTAGCAACGACTAATTTTAGAATCCAAATCTTACTTTTGCGCGACAGCTGCAACTGACCGTTTTTGTGCAAATAGCGGTACAAAAATATCGCATTGATAAAGGCTGAAACACTCGTAGCAATAGCTAATCCAACATGTCCAAACGGCTTAAATAACGCCAAGTTCAAAATAATGTTGCTAGCGATGGCAAACAAAGCAATTTTGACAGGAGTTTTAGTATCTTGGCGCGAGTAATAGCCAGTTAAAAAGACTTTTACCATCATAAAACCGATTAAACCAATCGAATACGCCTGTAGACTTTGACCTGCTTTAAACGAATCATCAGCAGTAAAGGCACCATGTTGAAAGACGCTAATCATGATTGGTTCAGCGAGCCAGAAAAGGCCAATACCCGCAGGAATACCGATCATTAATACCATGCGCAAGCCCCAATCTAGGGTGCCTGAAAAGTGCTTCATATCTTTTTTCGAGAAGTACTTAGATAGAGTTGGTAATAAAACTGTGGCAATGGCGATGCCGAAAATACCTAGAGGAAACTCCATCATACGATCTGAGTAATACAACCAAGCGATACTGCCCTCTTCCAGGAATGATGCGATCTGAGTATCAATCAACAAGTTGATTTGACTGGCTGAGGCGCCAACTATGACAGGAACCATTAACTTAATGATGCGCTGAACTGCTGAATCTTTCCATGCCCATTGCGGTTTTGGCAGATATCCCGCTTTCCACAAAAACGGAAAGTGTAAGAGTAACTGTAAAGCACCAGCTATAAATATAGCCCAAGCCAAAGCAACGGTTGGACGCTCCATAGTCGGCGCCCACACAATCGCCGCCGCAATTATTGATAGATTTAACAAGATAGGCGCGAATGCTGGAACCGCGAACTTATCCAAAGTGTTTAGCACCGAGCTGTACATCGCCACTAGGGATATAAAAAAGATGTAAGGGAAGGTGATTTTTAAAAGGTCGCTGGCTAACTGAAACTTTTCAGGAGCGTTTATAAAGCCTGCGCCAAACAACGCAATAACGCCTTGCGAGCCAAGTACACCTATAACCGTAATAATGGCTAAGAAGCCGCCCAGCGTTCCTGAGACCTTACTCAGCAAAGAAACCGTCTCGGCCTTGGTCCGGTTCGAATAATATTCGGAAAACACAGGCACAAACGCTGTGGCGAAGGCACCTTCACCGAACAGGCGCCTCAGGAAATTAGGGATTTTCTGTGCAACAAGGAAAACATCAGCCTGGCCACTGGCACCTAGTAAATTCGCCAAAACCACGTCTCTGGCGAGCCCCATAAAGCGCGAAATCATGGTCCAAAAACTGACGATGGTGCTGGATCGTAAAAGACTGCCCATATTGCTGAAGTATCTTCCTAAAAGGTGTTATAATGTCGCTCTTATTGTGCGCAAGTTTAAGCGATTAAAGGCTTAGTCACCATAGAAAAGACTAAAAAGCCTTAATTTTGACAGAATTATACTGATTTTAGCTGTTTTCGCTTGATACAAAACTCGAAAACAGGTATATTTCGCGACCTTAAATTTGTGATTATTGTTTTATTAACCAGTTGTTAGGAGTTCACCTTGGCTAACATTAAATCTGCCAAAAAACGTGCTCGTCAAGCTGAAGCTCGTCGCAAGCACAACGCAAGCCGCCGCTCAATGATGCGTAGCTACCTTAAGAAAGTCGTATACGCTATTGAAGCAGGCAACAAGAAGGATGCACAAGCTGCATTTGAACGTGCTATTCCAGTGATTGATGCGGCCACTACTAAAGGCCTTATCCACAAGAACAAAGCTGCACGTCATAAGAGCCGTTTAAACGCTCGAATTCAAGCCCTATAATTTAGAACTTGAAGTAGCAAAGATTCTTGAAGCCGCTATCGCAAGGTAGCGGCTTTTCTTTGTTATGCTGACTTTTCATCTTTGTATAGCATCGTTAGAGTCGTAACGCCATTAGCAATCAACTCAAGTTCGTCCTTACTCGCAAGCTCTAGAATCTCACTAATTAACTTTTGTTGCTGTATTCTCACGGCATCCACTACTTGTTGGCTTTTTCGCGTAGGCGCAACAAAAACCACCCTTTGATCCGTTTTCGAGCGTGATTTAATCACAAACCCCTGCTTCTCTAAGGCTTTGATTGTACGCGTAATCGCTGGTGCGCTGACCGATTCATACTCGGCTAATTGATTGATGGTCTTAGGTCCCTGCATAACGAGCTGAGTGATAATACCGAGTCGCTCTTGAGTTAAGCCTATCGATTTTTCGACCTTCTTAGACTTATCATGAAACATTGATAACAAATCATATAATTGTTGTGCGGTATCTTGTTGAAACAAAACGCTTTTGTCCTTATTCAAACTGACTAATTTCACCTTAGTTATTTTATTTAACCATAGTTAACTATGTTCGTCATTAATAAAAACAACTTGCTTGTTCAAATTATAGGTTTGTTCAATTAGCGCGCTGTGGTCTAACCAGTTGGCAGCGGTTGTTTCTCCAGTAAAATGCGCACCACTTAACACCATTTATAGCACCTATATGGGAATTTCCATCTTAATATTGCTTATTGCCAGTCTGGCAGTAACCACTCAAACACAGGCCAAAGTTGCTGCCGAGCAAGCAGCTAGGTTGACTCAAGATCTAACGCCAATGGGCGCGGAGCGTGCTGGCAACGCGGAAGGCACAATCCCAGCCTGGACAGGCGGAATACAGCAGGTTCCAGAAGATTACGAGCCTGGTGAGCATCATGTAGACCCTTATGCTGACGAAGAGCCACTTTTGGTTATTACCAGTAATAACTACCAAGATTATGCAGTAAACTTGTCCAGTGGACAGATCGCACTGTTAAAACAATACCCTGACTATAAAATCAAGGTATTCCCAAGCCATAGAAGCGCCTCATTCCCTAAAAAAATCTATGACTTTAGTATTAAGAATCCTTCAAGAGCAGAGCTAACGCCAGATGGCGCTGGACTAAAGAATGCTGGTGTTGGCGTCCCCTTCCCTATACCAACGAGTGGTTTAGAAGCGATTTGGAACCACTTAACCCGTTACCGTGGTGAATCCATTAACGCCAGTACATCCAGGTTACTCCACAGGTTGACGGAAGCTACAACCCTGTAAAGTTTGAACAGGAGTCTTTGCAGTACTATGCGCAAGAGCATCCTGAGAAAGATAATTTCCTATTCCTTTACAAACAGCGTATTACCTCGCCTTCTAGCATGGCTGGTGAAGTGTTATTGGTGCACGAAACCGCGAACCAAGTTAAAGACCCACGTCGCGCATGGCGCTATGATCCAGGTCGTCGTCGCGCTTTTAGAACGCCCACTGTAGCCTATGACGCACCTGCATTAGCTTCTGACGGCTTATCGACCATTGATAACTTTGACATGTTCAGTGGTTCGCCAGACAAGTACAACTGGGAGCTTAAGGGCAAAAAGGAGTTGTTTGTTCCTTACAACGCATACCATTTACATAGCGATCAGCTGAGTTATGACGATATTGTTCGACCTGGCCACATCAACCAAGAAATTGCACGCTATGAACTCCACCGTGTATGGGTAGTGGAAGCAACACTTAAAGAAACTAAAGACAACATCTATAGTCGCCGTACCTTCTATCTTGACGAAGACAGTTGGCAAGCACTTTTAGTAGATCACTATGACGAACAGGGTGAGCTATGGCGCGTCGCTGAAGCGCATGCTCTTAACTACTATGAAGTGCCGGTACTTTGGACAACGTTAGACGTTATTCACGACCTAAAAGCAAAACGATACATCGCTTTTGGTCTAGATAACCAAGAAAGTATGTACGACTTCTCAAAAAGCATGAACTATCGCCAGTTCACCTCTTCAGCATTACGCCGAGAAGGACGCTAAAAAAAGAAATCCAAGATACAAAAAAGCCACTCTGATGAGTGGCTTTTTTTATGATTCAAGATTAAATCGCTAGAATAAACGCTAAGTAATCTAGCCTTAACTATTTTTATCCTCTGGTACATCGCTAGGATCGACGTATACAACTTCAACGCCATCATCTTCAAAGTCTTCAACCCATTCAGGCTCCAAACCTTCAAATGGGTCAACTTGAACTTCATCCATTGAACCAGGTTCAGGCCAGTGGAATTTAGTTTGGGTCTTCTCAGCTTCAAACTTACGGATCTGAGGATGCTCAATTAAATAATCCATAATCGCATTACAAATTTCACGAGTACCTTCTTTTTGGATTGCCGACATCTTAAACACAGGGCCATCCCACTGAAGGCGCTCCAGCATATCGTTCATCTTAGCTTGATTTTCTTCTTCACTCATCAAGTCCGTTTTGTTAAAGACTAACCAAACCGGCTTATCCTTAAGAGAGATATCTTTGCTCTCACTGTATTTATATAGCTCGTTCATAATATCATTGAAGTTCTCGACAGGATCGGACTGATCAAACGGTAGTAAATCAACGATATGCAATAAAATACGTGTTCGCGCTAAGTGGCGTAAAAAGCGAATGCCAAGACCCGCACCTTCTGCGGCTCCTTCGATAACACCAGGGATATCAGCGACAACAAAACTTGACTCAGTATCAATACGCACAACACCAAGATTAGGAATGAGCGTGGTGAAAGGATAATCAGCAACTTTAGGTTTAGCAGATGATACCGCACGAATAAAGGTCGACTTACCAGCATTTGGTAATCCAAGAAGTCCCACATCGGCAAGTACTTTGAGCTCCATCCTTAGCTCACGAAGCTCGCCAGGAGTACCGTGAGTGGCTTTTCGAGGAGCACGATTTATCGAGCTCTTGAAACGAGTATTGCCCAGACCGTGGAATCCGCCCTTCGCTACCAGTAGCTGTTCTCCGTGCTTGGTTAAATCACCAACAATTTCGCCAGTTTCTTTATCCGTGATCTGGGTACCAACAGGTGCTTTTAGGATTAAATCTTCACCTTTAGAGCCAGTCATATTACGGCCTTGACCATTCTCACCACGTGTCGCTTGATAAAAACGCACATAACGATAGTCGACTAGCGTGTTCATTTCTTCATCAGCAACAATGTATACATTACCACCATCGCCGCCATCACCGCCGTCCGGGCCACCCCGAGCAACGTATTTTTCACGGCGGAAACTGACGATACCGTTACCGCCATCGCCTGCTTTAACTTTAATGGTTACTTCATCTACAAATTTCATAAGACTATTTCATCGTATTACTGAGAGTCATTGTCTATTGACTCAGAAAGTGAACAGCTAACAGATCTTTTAACAATCAAAAGCAATCAAGTTAACCTATATCATATCAGTTTAAGCCGTCGCACCCTTTGAGTTCAATCATTGGGGAGAAAACTTAACAATACTTAAACTTCAACATTGTTAAAGAGACTTTAACGTTTCTTTAACAAAAAAGCCCCAGCGATGGCTGAGGCTTTTCCTAAAACTCAAGTTTGATTAAGCTTCGATAGAAACAGTACGACGATTGTTTTTACCTTTAACTTCAAACTTAACTTTACCATCAACTTTTGCAAAGATTGTATGGTCACGGCCAAGACCTACACCGTTACCAGGGTGGAACTTAGTACCACGCTGACGAACAATGATGCTACCCGCGCTTACTTGCTCACCACCAAAGCGCTTAACACCAAGGCGTTTACTTTCGGAATCGCGGCCGTTACGAGTACTACCACCAGCTTTCTTATGAGCCATCGTTTACTCTCCTTTCATCAATTCTTTAGCTTGATCGATCCAGTTTTCACGCTCGATACGACCTTTGAAGCTTAATTCTTCGTCAAAGTGCTCTACGTCTTTCGCAGTCCACTCAGCGATTTGTTTAAATGTAGTGATACCAGCTTCGTTTAATTTCTTAACGATAACTGGGCCTACGCCTGATAATTTAGTTAAATCATCACCGTCAGTTTTTGCTGCAGCTTTTTTCGCTGGAGCTTTCTTAGCTGGCTTTTTCGCGCCATCTAGAGCAATACCGTTAATTTTCACTTCTGTGAACCATTGACGGTGGCCTTGACGTTTCATGTGATGTTTACGACGCTTGAACTTAATGATGTTCACTTTCTTAGCACGACCGTGGTTAACGACTTCGCCTGAAACCACAGCACCAGCTACAACTGGAGTGCCTAGAGTTACATTATCGCCGTCAGCGACCATTAAAACGTCTTCAAAATCGATTGTTGCACCAGTTTCCGCCTCGATTTTCTCAAGACGCACTACCTGGCCTTCTTTTACGCGGTGTTGCTTACCACCACTTTTAATTACTGCGTACATATTGATTCTCCGGTTATAGACCCTCTTATATATCTCAACAAGAAGGTTAATATGTATTGCTCAATGGCTTTCATATTTGAGGGCGCGAATTTTAAGCGAAATACGCCCGTAAAGCAAGGATTTAAGCCGATAAAACCTTGAATAATGGATTTAAAGCCTAAATCGGGCTGAATCATACCAAAAGCCTAACGGTTCAGCGACTCTTATCCCAAAATATCGCCATAAAAGCTTGACCCAAGGCGCTAGCCTCACTAGGATTGCCAAGCAATTATTGTAAAGCCGTTGGCAGTATTGCTGTGATAGATGTCCGATTGGTTACCACTACGACCTCTATGTTTTTAAGGCAATCATTAAAAAATACCAGCTACAATTTAATTTTAAGGTAGACAATGACACTCGACAATATCCGTGCCTTGGTAGAATCGGACTTCCAAGCAACTAACCAAATGATTCTTGATCGCCTCAAGTCGGACGTGGTTTTGGTGGATCAAGTGGGACATTATATTGTTGCAGCCGGTGGCAAGCGATTGCGCCCTATGCTGGTACTTTTAGCTGCGAAGTCAATGGGTTATACAGGTACCGACCACTCAAAGTTAGCCGCTGTCATCGAGCTAATTCATACTTCTACCCTGCTCCATGACGACGTTGTTGACGAGTCAAGTATGCGCCGTGGTCGCGAAACGGCAAACGAGCTGTTTGGCAACCAAGCGTCGGTACTTGTTGGAGACTTCCTTTATAGTCGCTCATTCCAGATGATGGTTGAAGTGGACAATATGAAGGTTCTTAATATTCTTGCAGATACCACTAACGAAGTGGCGGCTGGCGAAGTCTTGCAGCTGATGAATATTAACGACCCAAAAGTCAGCGAAGAGTCTTACTATCAAGTCATTAAACGTAAAACCGCGATTCTTTTTGCGGCAGCCACCCAGCTTGGAGCGGTTCTCTGTGATGCCTCAGATGATATCGAACAGGGCCTTCGCGAATATGGCTTACAGCTAGGCATAGCATTCCAATTGATTGATGATGCACTCGATTATGCTTCCGATGCTGATGATATGGGTAAAAATGTGGGTGATGATTTAGCCGAAGGCAAGCCGACTCTGCCGCTAATTTATGCACTCGCACAGTCTGATGAATCTGATCAAGCGCTTATCCGCAAAGCGATCGAACAAGGCGGTTTAGACGACTTAGATGAAATTTTGAGCGTCGTTAAAGCTACTAATGCTATTGAATATACCTACCAAGCGGCTGAGAAAGCGGTTGAACGTGCTATCAATGCATTAGTACCTCTGCCGGATTCTGAATATAAAACAGCTTTAATAGAGTTAGCAAAGCTTTCACTGGCGAGAAACTCTTAGTGTATAAGAGCAAACTAGTTATTAAGCACGAGTCTCTGATAGCAGAGGCTCGAGTATTTTCCAGCAGACCTGAACAAGCACCTATCTTTCCCTAAGACCCGACAAACTTGGATTAAATGAATTCATCAATTCACTGCAAGTTTGTCAGAAAAATCAATCCCGTAAAAATTTCTGACGAAATAATTCAAATAAGTTTCATTTAGCCTCGCCACTACCAATATTTTTTGGCATAATTACGTGCAATTTTCAAATAGCAAATTGTTATTAACTACTGCACTGCAAAGTAGAGCTTTGCGAACGAGGAGTAACTCACATGTCCCGCGATGTTGACCTGAGCCAATACGGCATTCATTCAGTCCACGAAATCGTTTATAACCCGTCCTACGATACTTTATTCGAAGAAGAAACCCGAGATGACATTAGCGGCTACGAGCGCGGCACTGTCACCAACATGGGCGCTGTTTCGGTAGACACTGGTATTTTCACTGGTCGTTCACCAAAAGATAAGTATATCGTCGAGGATGATATCACTCGTGATACTGTTTGGTGGTCAAAAAACGGCGTTAACGATAACAAACCCATCTCTCCAGCCATTTGGAGCGACTTAAAAGAAACGGTTACTGAACAATTATCAGGCAGTCGTTTATTCGTTGTCGATACGTTCTGTGGCGCAAACGAAGATACCCGCTTAAAAGTTCGCTTTATTACACAAGTTGCTTGGCAGGCTCACTTTGTTAAAAATATGTTTATCCGCCCTACTGACGAAGAGCTACAGGACTTTGAACCTGACTTCGTAGTCATGAACGGCTCTAAAGCTGTAAATGAGAAGTGGCAAGAACATGGCCTAAACTCTGAAAACTTTGTTGCTTTCAACCTTACTGAAAAAATTCAGTTGATTGGCGGTACTTGGTATGGCGGCGAGATGAAGAAAGGTATGTTCTCAATGATGAACTACTTATTGCCGCTAAAAGGCATTGCTTCAATGCACTGTTCAGCGAACGTTGGCAAAGATGGCGACGTTGCAATCTTCTTCGGTCTTTCTGGTACAGGTAAAACAACTCTTTCTACGGATCCAAAGCGTGCACTAATTGGTGACGACGAGCATGGTTGGGATGACAACGGCGTCTTTAACTTCGAAGGTGGTTGTTACGCAAAAACCATTAACCTTTCTGAAGAAAACGAGCCAGACATCTTTAGAGCTATCCGTCGTGATGCTTTGCTTGAAAATGTTGTGGTCGATAAGAAAGGCAATATCGACTTCGATGATAACAGCAAAACTGAAAACACTCGTGTTTCATACCCAATTTATCACATCGATAACATTGTTAAGCCAGTATCTAAAGCTGGTCACGCAAACAAAGTGATCTTCTTAAGTGCTGATGCTTTTGGTGTGTTACCGCCTGTTTCTAAACTAACGCCTGAGCAAACTCAATACTACTTCTTGTCGGGCTTTACCGCTAAGCTAGCCGGTACTGAGCGCGGCGTTACTGAGCCGACTCCAACTTTCTCATCGTGCTTTGGTGAAGCTTTCCTAAGCTTACACCCAACTCAATACGCAGAAGTTCTAGAGAAGCGTATTAGTGACGCTGGCGCGGAAGTTTACTTGGTGAACACGGGTTGGAACGGTACTGGTAAGCGTATTTCTATCAAAGATACTCGCGGTATCATCGATGCCATCATGGATGGCTCTATCGAAAACTGTGAATTCGCTAACTTGCCTTACTTTAACCTAGCGATCCCAACTAAGCTTAACGGTGTAGACACAGGCATCTTAAACCCTCAGGATACTTACAAAGATCCTGCTGAGTGGGAAACTAAGGCGAAAGAACTAGCAGCAATGTTTATCAAAAACTTCAATCGTTTTGCTGATAACGAAAAAGCTGAAGAGCTGATTAAAGCAGGTCCTAAAATTTAAAGGCTGTAATAATCTAAAGCTTGATATTAAAAAAGCCGCTATTTAGCGGCTTTTTTAATGCTTCGATAACAATAACAAAATGCTAACGAGTCAATTGCCCATAACCTTTAAGGGCGCTGGTAGACCAACGCTAAACGGGATTTATCAGGGCTTAGGGCGAGTCGAGTGATGCCATCAACATCGAGTGATGATAAATCTGCTAATTCTCTTGTTTCAGCAGAGCTTACCATTAACAACTTAGAGCCTTTACCAACGATAAGACGCTGGCTATCAACCCATACATAATCTTGCACGCCTTCTGGCAAACTAAGCTCTAAAGAGCTAATAGCACCCTCAGAGGTTAGGGCGTATAACTGATGGATTCCATCTTCTTCTTTTGAAAAGGTGATGACGTTATTAGCAACGGTTTCAAAACAGCGACCAATATGCTCTTCTAAAACCAGTGGTTGCTGCTCTGACTCAGTGTCCAAGATCTGCAAAGTCATAACATCACCTAAGACAAAAACTGCAGCTTTAGTCGGCTGAAGCCATGAAAAATAGCCAACAGGCTCAATATCGCTTCGTAAGACTTCGTGAACTTTTGCTTCAGTATTAAACAAACTTAAGTGCTGCTCACCTTCTGGGTTTACTCTAACGGTAGACAAAAAGTCGGCATTGTAAGGCGTTGGAGAATACTCGCTAAAATCTTCAGTCTGAGTGACGTTAATTACATCCTTACTGTCGATATCGAATTTAAAAATATCCGTCTGCTGTCCTTCGCCATCGGCCTTATCTAACTGGCGCGTAAAATAGAGACTGTTTCCATCAGGCCCAAATTTTGGCTGATTATCATAACCATCACGCTGAGTAACATGCGAAGGCTTGAGCTCGATTCGATATTTCGCATCGATGCCTTTATGTAACGGCAACATCATTATGTCTTCAGAGTAAGCATTACTGGCTCCCGCAAGAGCCAAGCTGACTGTTATTCCAAGAGACAAGCCGATTGTTTTTTTGAATTTCGTACTAAACATTTAGCTCTCCTCAAGCGCACTGCTTGAGCTATAACACACAATAGTATCGCCCGCCTGCTTGTCGCCGACTGCTTTTTGTAAAGCCAATCTATGCTCTGTAAAGTTGAATGGAGCGTCTGATTGAATGGCATAATGGCGAACATTTTCAGAGACTAAAACTTGGCCGGAGTCCGCCATCGCCTCTAAGCGCGCTGCAAAATTAATGGCATCACCTTCAATGTCCAGCTGTTCGGTAATTTCATTGTGAGTAATTTTAACTTCACCAATATCTAAACCGATACGCAGAGTAAAGCCAGCTCCAGCCAATACACGTTGCATCATAGCTGCGCAGTGTAGCGACTGCTCAACAGTCTGGAAGGTTGCTCTTAAAGAGTCGCCTTCCATGTTTGGATAACTGGCATTCCACTTTTTAAGCACTGGCTTTAGAAGCCCTCTGAACAATGATAATTTATCGGTACGTTCCTCTTCACTCCAGTTGGAGAACCCTTTTAAATCGGTGAACAATACCGCCAAACGGCGTGTTTTTGCGTCACTATCGATCTCCGAGAGCTCTAATAATTTCGGCCAGTATTTATCTTTTATCGCCTGCAAAGACTCTCGAATTTCAAATTGAAGGCGGCGCTCTGACTGCAAGCTGATTTGTATCGACTGCAGTTTATCGGCTTCTTGTTGCAGGCTGGACTCGAGCACGGATGGATTTAAGCCACCTGTATCTTCTACCACTAGTATCGCTCGAGTGTCACCGGGTTCATTGCGAATGTCACGAATACGAAGCTTACAGCCCCAGTAACTCGCTTCAAGATGTTCAATAAGGAATGGTAAAGTCGCTAAGTCTTGGTAGGACAACATTCGTTGGTATCGTAAAGTAAAGGTTATCTTGTCAGAAAATAGCTTCTCAAATTGGTGCGCCGAATAGTGAGTAAAGTCTCGGCCACGTTGATCCCAGCTAGCGTGTGAGCACTCAATATTTCGAATTGACCAGCCCTTAGTTTGGACTTGCCATAACTTACTTGAACTAAGCTTGGCACCATCTAAATTTGCTTTGCTCAAATTGGCGCCACGCAAGTCAGCACCTTGGAAGTTGACTTTCGAGAGGTTAAATCCAGTAAGATTCTGTGAGGCTAAATTCACATTACTAAGGTTTGCGCCTTTCAACGCCACCCCATCGATACTGCAACTAGAGAGATCCACATCAGAAAGGTTCGCCCCAATAAGGTTTGTATCACGCAAATTAACTCGCTCCATCTTTGAGCCAATTAGCTTTGCCCCCTGCATATCAAGACCTTCCAGATTTTGACCACGTAAATCGGCGCCACTTAGGTTTGCTTCACGCAAATCCTGACCTCTGAGGTCATGATCGCGCAAGTCCACGTTCGACAAATCGGTTCTGTAACAGATAGCTGTCAGTAAATTGGCATGCAACAAGTTAGCATGACTAAGGTTTGCTTGGTTTAAATTCGCAGCGATTAACTTTGCATTCGATAAATTACAATAACAAAGGTTTGCATCAGTTAGATTACTGGCGATAAGAACGGCGTTTTTTAGATCCGCATAGGCAAGGTTTGTTCCAACAAAACTCGCTTCCGACAAGTCACAATCAGACAAGTCTAGACCGCGCAAATCTAAACCATCAAAAACAACACTTTCTTTGGGGTTATCTTTGCGCCAGCGATTCCAAGCATCGGCGCCTTGCACCAATACATCATAGAGTTCTTCGTTTGCTTCACCCATACGAGCATTATCCTCATAGCTCTTCAGACCACTCTTCTTTATACCATAGTTAAGTCATTGAAAACAGTACACCTGAGGCTTTTGCTTGTACTTCAGAATCTTATTTGTACAATAACTTTTTTAGCACAGGATTAGGAATTATGACAGATCAAAATAAACACCCGTTTGAGCAGTTTCGGGCTGAGCGTGAAGCGGGAAATGCCAAAGCTTTAGACACCGACAGTTTGCTCATCAAGCGCTTTTTTGGCTTAGACAAAACGGCCTACGGTGAAGGCAAACTTGATAGTAAAACGAAGGAGTTACTAGGCTTAGTCGCGTCAATGGTTTTGCGTTGTAACGACTGTATCGATTACCACTTAGAGCAAGCGGTTAAACAGGGCTGGAATAAAGCAGAAATTGATGAGGCTATGGGCGTTGCCATGCTAGTTGGTGGCTCGATTGTTATTCCCCACCTGCGTCACGCTAAAACAAGCTTAGAGTTTCTGTTTAACGAACAAGCTCAACAATAAGCTCGAATTAATAGTCCATTATAATTCTAACACCTGCTTAACGAAGGGAATCGTTAGGCGACGTTTCGCTTGCAACGAAGCGTGATCCAATTGCTCAAGTAGCTCAATCAAGTGAGGCAAATCTCGCTGTTGACGTGACAACAAATAAGTCGCAACATCTTCACTAAGTTCCAAACCTCGTTCTTTGGCTTTGGTTTGTAAGAAGCGCCTCTTGTCATCGTCCGATAAAGGCTGAATCGCATGAATCAACATAGCACTAAGGCGAGACTTCAAATCAGCCAAAGTAAACTCAAGATTTTGTGGAGATTGATTGGCAGCAATGAGAAACGTCTTTCCTTGTTCTTTCAATTGGTTGTAGAGATTAAAAAAAGCGGTTTCCCACTCCTTATCACCTAAACAGTGCTCAATACCATCAAGACACACAGCGTCAAAGCCCGCAAGACCATCTACCATTGTTGGCACAAGCTGTTGGTTATCTAATGGTAAGTAGGCAACCAGTTTTTGCGGGAAAGCTTCAGAAAAGTTGTGGGTAAAGGCTTGTAGCAAGTGTGTACGACCGGTACCCGGCTCACCATACACATAGATAAAATCGCTCTGCCCCTGCGCAGTTTGCTGTAATATTGATACTAATTGCGAGTTGGCCTCACCACCAGCAACAAAATTACCAAACGTTGATTCAGCTTTAATTTCGATATCGAGAGGTAATTGCTGCATTTAATCGTTATTATTCCGTTGTCAAATTAAAATCTAGACGTTTAATGGTTAAGAAAGCTTGTTGTTAGCTACATAATTAACTTTTTTCAGCGGCGCCTTTATCCGTCACTTTGCCCGATTTAGTGCCATGCGACTCCGAGCCCACCGCTTTATTTCGAGCTCTGTAATGACAAACGCCCAACCAAGAATAGTGAAGGCCACTGATAATACAGGTCAGTATTACAGAAATCTCAAGCGTATCAATCAAAGCGAGGGGTAATTTAAACCAAGCCAAGTGAACCAGCACTAAAAGTACTAGCAAAATCATTAATGCTGTGTTCCATTTAGAAATAATGCTTGGGCGCATTTCATAAGGCCCTACGAGATAATGATAACTCGTGGCACCGCCCACAATGAACAAGTCACGAGCAGTAGATACCCAGAACAAGGTCCAAGAAAGCTGCCCTTTCATTACCAGTAGCAATAACGCCACGAATAATAATATTTTATCAGCTAACGGATCGGTTATAGAGCCAAAACGACTCTGCCAGTCAAAACGCTTCGCTAACAAGCCATCCAACCCATCAGAAATACCCGCAATCAAAAAAATCACGAGTGCCGCAACATAGTCTTGGTGCCATGCAAAGTATGCGAATGGGATGATTAACACCACCCGCATCACAGTAATAATGTTCGGAATCGTACTTAAGCTCATGTTTTATTAACTTATTGTTATATTACGGCGTGCCCCACACAAAGTGGAAATCACCCCTTAATTGTCGGGCATTATTCTCATTATAACCGTCACCGTATCCCTCGTCATAACCAAAGCTAGACTCAGACCGCTGCAGATTATTCCCTATTTTTATTGCTTCGATCAAGTTTTGCGGCGAAGTTAATGACTCAACCTTAAATAACACCGTATCTCTAGAAACCTCAACCGCACTAGCAGACTTCACCATGCTCAATGAATTAAGGTGTTTTTGGATTCGTGCAAAAGTCGCAAAATCCGTAATATTTTCAACAGAAACAAAGACTTCCTGAGCCTCTTCGGAAAGCACAACGGCCAGCTTAGAGGATAAAGAGTCTGCCACACGGTTTACCGCGGCTTGAATAGCCTCGAAAGACGTAAGACCACTGGTCGAAAAGCTCTCAGTACGACCATTCATACTCAACAACCACCGACCTTGCCACTTATTGCTCGTTTCCTGTAACTGACCAGCAACCCAGTAATCTCTTGCATAACGTTTGCTTGCTTCGGTAATAGGTGTTTCAAACCTCCCCCAGACGTCAGAGATTTCTATGGCCATCTGATCATCGATGTCCATCATCGGCAAAGTCACCGGCAAGCCTCGACTTTCAGCAGCGATCATTAAGCCTGCTTTAATAAATTGACTTTCTTCGTTAGCAATTTGGCGGTTAGACTCGTCACCAAATGCAATCCAAAATAAACCCGACGGCCTTTCCTCTCCCCAAATAGGCAGTGACGCTGACTTTAAAAGACTTAATATCGACTGACGGTCAAAAGTGGCCTTCAATAATAGCGGCTTCTCATAAATCATCTGCTCAGCGGCTGACAGTCTTTGGTACGAGTAACGACGCAGATAATCCTCGGCATTGGCTAAAGCCGACTGAATGACGGGCGAGCGAGAAACATCACGACTGCCACTGGCTCTAACCAGGGCTTGCAAAAGGCTTTCAGCGATCGCCTGATGTCGAGCGGCGCTAGATTGATCTTGCACAGGCCATGAGCCTGTATATAAATTTTGTACTCTCTCAGCCTTGGCTGGAACAATAAGCCCCATCACGGCGACAGCCAAAAGCACAGCAATTATCGCTTTAATGCGCGAATTCAACATGTTCGTTTCCTACTGATGATTATTGAATTATTATCTATTGTGTAGAAATTGGGTTGGCCCAATTTTCTCGATGCTTTGTTAGACTATTCCTAGGAGCACTAACACCTAGAAGCTCTAATCACTTGAAAATCCTATAAAACTTACTTACGACATTCTTAAATCTGGCTATTTTATCAGCTTTTGAGCCAGAGGCTACATGTTGCTACTCAATCTTTAACTTTATTACGCTTATCTAACAAATTGCACTCGAAGCCATCACCATGATTAATTATACTTTCAGTACATTAACCAGCGACGAATAATAACAATGTCACTTATGACTCTTGATGATATTAAGCAACAAACTGACTTATTGATTGGTGAATCTCACATCGATCAAGCAATCCAGGCTCTTGCACAACGACTGAATCAATTCTATTCAAATGAAAAATTCGCCGGAAAATCCATAACCGCCTACTGTGTGATGAATGGTGGCTTGTATTTTACAGGGCAATTAATGCGCAACCTCACCTTTCCGCTCTCTCTTAAGTACTTACACGCTAGTCGCTATGGTGATGAAACACAGGGAGCAGAGCTTAACTGGCGAGTTCGCCCATCTCCAGCCGAACTTCAAGGAAAAGACATCCTTTTAATCGATGATATATTCGATGAAGGCTTAACTCTAGAAGCCATCTACCAAGAATGTACGGAACACAAACCCAATAGTATTAATTCTGTAGTCCTCGTAGACAAGCAGCACCTGCGCAAACCGAAAAGTGGCTTTACCCCCAACTTTATCGGCTTAGAAGTAGAGGATAGATACATTTTTGGTTGTGGCATGGACTACAAAGGATTATGGCGAAACCTCCCTGCTATCTACGCTTTCAAACGATAACTTATTGAAATTCTGTAAATTATGCCGATCTAAGTGTGACATAAATCACATAAAGTCAGCTACCTGCCAGAAATCATATAATATATTGTTATGATGTTTTCAATTCAGTTTGTATTCAAGTTCAGTACTTATAATACAAAAACACTTTGGGGAAATTTGAGGATTTTAAACATGAAATCATTAACATCAATTAAGAAAACGTTTACTGTCGCAGCGTTAGCGGCATTAGTTGCATCAGGTTGTACCGTACTAGACCCTTATACTGGCGAAGAAAAAACCAGTAAAGCTGTTAAATATGGTGCCGTAGGCGCTGTGGTGTGTGGTCTTATTGGCGCAACAGAAAACAGTAAGCACGCTCGTAACGCCGCCTTAGGTTGTGGTGCTATCGGTGCTGGTGTTGGTGCCTATATGGACCACCAAGAAGCAGAACTACGTGAAGAACTGGCAGGAACTGGTGTTGGCGTTCAACGTGATGGCGACAAGATTCAATTAATCATGCCTGGCGATATTACTTTTGATACCGACCGACACGATGTAAGCGCGAGCTTCTATCCTGTGTTAGATTCGGTTGCGAAGGTTTTGTATAAATACGTCGACACAGATTTGGAAGTTGCAGGCTTTACTGACTCAGTTGGTGCAGAAGCATACAACCAGGGTCTATCAGAGAAGCGTGCTGCAAGCGTAGCGAGCTACTTACGTCAACGCGATATCCAAGCCAGCAGATTACACGTTAAAGGTTTTGGTGAGCGTTACCCAATCGCATCCAACGAATCCGCTAGTGGTCGCGCAAAAAACCGTCGTGTTGAGCTAACCATTATTCCACAAGAGCCTCGTTAATCGAGCTTGAGCGTCGATATTCCATAAGAAAGTCTCTCCTACCCCTGACTTTCACCCCTAAAAGCGGCTTCGGCCGCTTTTTTCTTGTATCTTTCTTCTTATCTGGCTTTCTATAGTTGCCTGCATCTAGTAAAATTCGGCTTTAACTATTAAGCCATCAGTTTTAGGAAATTCCATGAGTGACAACATGAGCGATAAAAAGTCCCTTAGTTACAAAGATGCCGGTGTTGATATCGACGCGGGTAACGCCCTTGTTGACCGCATCAAAGATGTTTGTAAGAAAACACACCGCCCAGAAGTATTAGGAAACATTGGCGGCTTTGGCGCTCTATTTGATCTACCACAAGGCTACGAAGAGCCTGCGTTAGTTGCCGGAACTGATGGTGTCGGTACAAAACTGCGTTTAGCACTAGATTTGCAAAAACACGATACAGTCGGTATTGACCTGGTTGCCATGTGTGTCAACGACTTGATTGTACAAGGTGCTGAGCCACTATTTTTCCTAGACTATTATGCTACAGGTAAGCTTGACGTGGATGTTGCAAGCGATGTGGTGACAGGTATTGCGGAAGGCTGCCTACAGTCGGGTTGCTCATTGATTGGCGGTGAAACTGCTGAAATGCCGGGTATGTACGAAGGCGATGATTACGACTTAGCAGGCTTCTGTGTCGGTATCGTCGATAAAAAGAAAATTATTGATGGTAGTAGAGTAAAAGCAGGAGACGTATTACTTGGCTTAGCCTCAAGCGGCCCGCACTCTAACGGCTACTCCCTAATTCGCAAAATCCTTGAAGTGAGTGGTGCAGATGTCAATCAAGAGTTTGAAAACGGTAAAACTCTTGGCGAAACCTTGTTAGAGCCTACCAAAATTTACGTTAAACCGTTACTCCGCCTATTTAAAGAGGTCGAGATTAAAGCGCTGTCACACATTACTGGCGGTGGTTTACAGGAAAATCTACCGCGCGTATTACCAAAGAGCGCTAAAGCAGTGGTCAACACTAACGCTTGGAGCATGCCAAAAGTATTCCAATGGTTACAGCAAGAAGGCAATGTCGACCGTTTAGAAATGTATCGCACTTTTAACTGCGGTATAGGCATGATCCTTGTGGTCAGTGAAGATAATGCTGAAAAAGCTAAAGACATGCTCGAGATGATGGGTGAAACGGTTTACACCGTCGGTCACATTGAATCTCGAGTCGATAACGAAGATCAAGTCATTCTATAACGGACAAGCTCTTGTCAGAAAACACTACTCAAGCACCAGAAATGAAGCGCATCGTCGTTCTCATTTCTGGTAGCGGATCAAACCTTCAAGCCTTGATTGATGCTGCCGAAATGGGCGGCATCAACGGTCATATAGTCGCAGTCATCAGCAATAAACCCGATGTATATGGACTGACTCGCGCACAAAATGCCAAGATTCCAACTGAGGTTGTGGATCATACCGCCTTCGACGGTCGCCAAGCCTTTGAAGTAGAGTTAAGCAATGTTATTAACCGTTACTCCCCAGATCTCATCGTCCTCGCCGGGTTCATGAGAATCTTGAATTCAGAGTTTGTTCAGCCTTACGAAGGTAAGATGCTCAATATCCACCCTTCTCTACTTCCTAAATATAAAGGCTTGCATACCCATAGGCGTGCGTTAGAGAATGGTGACACAGAACATGGAGTTAGCGTACATTTTGTCACCTCTGAACTAGACGGTGGCCCAGTGATCGCACAACGAACGGTAAAGGTGGAAAAAAGTGATACTGAGCAAAGCTTACAAGCAAAAGTCCAACAACAAGAGCACCAACTCTACCCAGAAGTGGTCGCTCGATTCTGTAATGATCGTCTCGAATACAAAGACGGCAAAGCCTATATGGACAAGAAACCTCTATAAAGCCTTCTTGTTACCCTTTGTAGCCCTTGTCTTATTATTAACTAACTCCGCTCAAGCCGCTGAAAGCTCGTTCTCTGAAGCAAAGACTGCTGAGCAAAGCTTGGCCGCTTTACAACCCTACTCTATTCAATACGAAGTTATTCATGATGGCGATAATGTCGGCACAGCCTCACGCAACCTGATTCAACTCAGTAATGGTCAGTGGCAACTGGCAATGGAATCTGATATTAGTTATTACTTCTTATCTGACAAGCGACAAGAAACCAGTCGTTTTACGGTTGAAGATAAGCAAATTTTACCTTTAGTTTACCAGCGTTATTCACAAACCAGCATGCGCTCGGACTCTACCTTAATGCAGAACTTTGACTGGATTAACAAGGTTGAACACGGTTCATACAAGAAAAAAGAGTGGAGTCAGCCTCTTAAGCCAGGCTATCTCGATCAACTGACTCAATTAACCCTAGTCAGGGAGAACCTGCTGACGCAAAAGCCAATACCAGCTATCGACATTAGCTATCGCGGTAGTGTGCGCCATCATGAGTTTAAAGTCCTTGGGCAAGAAACCCTTAACACCAAAAAAGGGCCAATAAAAACGGCTAAAGTTCAGCTAAAAGAAACACAACGTGAGCGCCAGACAAACTTCTGGTTTGCCCTAGAACACAATATGATTCCGATACAGATCCAACGTATAAAGGAAGGCGAAGAACAAGCGAAACTTGTCGCCACCGACTGGAAATAGCATTACAAATAACACCAAGTTGAAATACAAGGAGATAAGGAAATGAAAAAATTGCTACTGCTAACCACTTTATTATTGGCTAGCCAAGCCAGTCAACTTAGCGCTAACGACCGCAATGCGCTCAGCATTGACCGAGCGATCAGCAGTGATATCGAGTTTAACTTTCCCAATGACGATAATATTTACCCGGACAAAAGTGACTTTAAAGTGGTCAACTATGTGACCATGAGCAACGAATACGGACAGCGCAAAGTCACGGTTACGCTTCAAAACACTTCATCTGGGGATCGCATATTCGTCAGTGAGCAAATCATGGCGCTTTACGCAAACGGCCACCGAAGCTCTCCTTTGGAAAAGAAGATTAGATTTAAAGGCAGAGAAGTTCAAACCTTAACTTTGAGCTTTAGTACTAGCGAGTTTCCCATCCTACAGGTCTACACCCGCCAATAATTAGTTAGGGCTGATTCAACAAGATTGAAATCAGCCCTATATCGCCCTATGATAATTTCAAATAATTAGGGATATATAATAGTGGTCATTACCTTTAGCATCATCGCAGCAATCTTACTGTGGGGTTTATTCACATATAACAAAATTATCGGTCTCAAAAACCAAGTTAGTTCGGCTTGGAGTGATGTAGATGTGCAGTTAACCCGCCGTCACGATCTCATACCACAACTGGTAAAAACTGTAAAAGCTTATAGAGACTACGAAAAGGAAACCCTAGAGTTAACAACTCTCCTCCGTAGCGCAGAAGCCAATATCTCGCCTTCTTCTCAGGAGTCGATTGAAAAACAAATCAACCAAAAACTGGGTAAGCTACTGCTTTTACAAGAAAGGTACCCAGAGCTAAAAGCCAACCAGTCTTTTCTTAAATTAATGCAGGCACTCGCTGAAACTGAAGACAAACTTCAATATGCACGTCGATATTACAATGGCAGCGTCAAGGTTTATAACATTAAGATCCAGCAGTTCCCCGATAGCCTCGTTGCAACAATATTCAAATTTCAAGAAGCCGACTTCTTTAAAGTGGTGTCACCCAATATTCGATCAGCGATTAAGGTTAACACCAATGCTTAAACAGATAATCTTGGCGCTAGTAGCCTGCTCAGCACTCATTACATTACCAGCGCAATCGGCTGAAGAAATTCTAAGCTACCATAGCGATATTGATATCCATAAAGACTCGAGCCTAACCATCACAGAAACCATAACCGTTAAAGCAGAAGGTCAGAACATAAAAAGAGGAATCTATCGTGAGTTCCCGACGAATTACCGTGACAGGTTTGGAAATAATTATGAGGTGGATTTCGATATTGAGTCAGTCACCCAAGACGGAGAGCCTGTTGACTGGATGACCAAGGATTTGCGTAATGGCGTCAGGCTCTATATCGGCGACTCTGATCAATACCTCAAGCCAGGTGTTTACGAATACAGCATACGCTATAAGACCAACAATCAGCTCGGCTTCTATGAGGATGTTGACGAACTCTATTGGAATGTCACCGGAAACGACTGGAAGTTCACCATTATAGACGCTTCCGCAACTGTGAATTTCCCTGAGACAATCCCTCAGAATGAAGTTAAGTATCAAGCATTTACAGGCTATTACGGCAGCAGGAGCAGCCATGTTGCGCTCAGCTCTTTGAGCGATAACAGTATTAGCTTGAAAACCACAAAAGTACTTTATCCGAGTCAAGGTTTTACCATTCAAATCGGTCTACCAAAGGGCTACATAGAGCCACCAACCAAGCTCGATAAGTTCATTACACTGCTTTCTCATAATAGACACTTACTGGTTTTTCTAATCGGCATTCTTATTACTTTCGCTTATTACTACTACTTTTGGTCAAAGTATGGGCGTGATCCAAAACCAGGAGTCATCATCCCGCTTTACGATCCGCCGACAAAAGAATCGCCAGCTGCCATGCGTTTTGTTTTGAACCATAGCTATGACTCAAAAACCTTTACCACAGCCCTGTTATCACTCGCTGTTAAAGGCTACCTGACGATTGAAGAAGTCAAAGATAACCACTATTTAATCAAGCGGCACAAAAAGAACCGTTATGTAAAGTTTGCTGCTGGTGAGTCTCGATTAGAGCAAACGCTCTTTAGAAATAGAGATACATTGAGTACACAATCAGACAATGATAAACCAGAGTTTAGAGCGGCTATGGTTGCCCATAAAAGCTCTTTAGAAGCAGACTATAAGTCAGAATACTTTAAAACAAACAGCCAATACATTACTTGGGGGGTTATCTTATCCGCAGTGACGATTTTACTCGGGATTAACCTTAAACACCCTTTTGCATCAATTGGCGTTTCGTTCTTTATTGCTGGTGCGATTCTTATGGTATTGAATATCGTGTTTGGCATACTCCTTAAAGCCCCTACCGCTTTGGGTAGGAAATTTATGGATAAAGCCGAAGGCCTAAAACAGTATTTAACCATTGCCGAAGGCGATGCACTTAGAAGTCGTTACCCTTTGACCAAAACCCCTGAAACTTTCGAGCGCTACCTACCCTACGCTTTCGCACTTGATATCGAAAAAACTTGGGGCGACATGTTTAATCATGTGCTTTCACCTCAATTGGCGAAAGACACGCCGCAAAGCACCATGACCAACATGATACCCGCTTGGTATCTTGCTTCCTCTAGCAGTAACGGACTCAGCTTCAGTGGTCTAACACAAAACTTAGGGGAAAGCTTCACCAGCAGCGTGTCTTCTGCAGCAACACCACCAGGCTCTAATTCGAGTAGTGGATTCTCTGGAGGCGGCGGTTTCTCTGGAGGCGGTGGTTTTTCTGGGGGTGGCGGCTTCTCCGGTGGCGGCGGAGGTGGCGGTGGTGGTGGCGGTTGGTAAACCCACCCACTGGCTACGATCGTTAAGTACAAAAAAAGCGGCAATTAAGCCGCTTTTTTGTTATCAATATACTAATTAGAAGTCGAAACGAGCTTCAAGTGCATAAATGTTGATATCGCTTTCAAACTTACCCGTTAAACCTAAAGAGAAGTTATCAGCTAGGTAATAGCGACCTTCTAAGTTTAAGAACGTAGTCGAGTCATCAAAATCCATGTGTTGAACAGATGCGCCCCACTCAAAGCTATCAGTTGCCATACCTCGGAAACCTAATACTAAGTTTGCAGCAGACTCATCATCCGATACTGTGACACCAGCAAATGTTGCTTCACTATCAGCTTTAGCGTAACCAAGTTCAGCGATAAAGTCCGTGTTGTTTGAAATCGGGTTGTGGAAACCAAAGTTTACTGTTGAGATATCCAAATCTGCGTCAACACCACCTTCGTTACCACTTAACATGGTTGTATCTAGAGCCATGTACCAGTTCTTGTTCAAGCTGAATGATACACCAGCGCCAAAACCGTCAAGATCTAAATCGCTACCACCATCACCATCAATCGTAGCGTCGTTCCAGCTTAAAGTAAGGTTGTCATACGACACATCACTCGCCGATACAGAACCAACTAATGATGCAGCCACTAAACCAGCAATAATTCTTAATTTCATTCTTATCTCCATTTGTTTAAATTTTTAATAACTGAGTGATTGTTATTATGCAGATCTAAGATGAACAAGAACTGAATTTCACTCTAGTGAAACTACATCAGTACTAAAGCCAGAATTAAGCCTAAAACTAGAAATACAGCGACAATTAAGACAAAGGCTAAAACAAGGTTCCCCAAAGTAACCCAAGAGGAGAACCCTTGAACTTGAGCAATCCCTTTAATGAGTATGACAAGAGCCCAAATTGCAAGTGTTAGCTCAAGTAGCATAAACCCCATAAATGAATAATACATCGGATAACTAGAGACAATCGAGCTCATTTCCGTAGTGAACAAATCTGGGCCGTAAATCAAAAGTTTAGGAATGAAGAGAACCAAAACCATGATGACTGGAACATTAGCCCAGGCAATCGCTGTCCTTAAGTGCTCGGTGCTCGCTTGCCCACCTAACTACTTACCAGTCAGTCCAATGAGCCACGCTCCAAGATACAGTCCAATCACTCCAAATATCGGCCCCAGAATCACGGCCAATATAAGTAACAGTGTTACATCGTAGGTATCTCCTAAGCTCTTATTACTATACTCTCCAATTAGATTAACAATCCCCGCCAAACAAGTAATCAATAAAACTTTGTGTTCAGGATCATGATCGACAATACGCTTTATGGTATCTCGTGGGCTTGTCCAGATTGAAACAAACGGGTTAGGAACCAACACTCCCTCGTTAGATTTAATAGCTTCCATAGCTCTTCCTTTTTATCTTGTGTGGTACGTTAAATATTATTTAATAACTTATAGTGTTTTATTAAAACAGGTTGTCGGGAAAGTGGCGGAAAAAGCCACCACTTATCACAAAGACTAAAAACTGTGCTGACCTTATGTTTTAGGCAATGTAACACCGCGCTGACCTTGGTATTTACCACCACGATCTTTATACGAGGTTTCGCAAACTTCATCTGATTCATAGAACAACATTTGCGCAACGCCTTCATTTGCATATATTTTTGCTGGTAATGGCGTTGTATTCGAAAACTCTAGGGTGACGTGCCCTTCCCACTCAGGCTCAAGTGGTGTTACGTTGACGATAATGCCGCAACGTGCATAAGTGGATTTACCTAAACAAACGGTTAACACACTGCGTGGGATTCTGAAGTATTCGACCGTACTCGCGAGCGCGAAAGAGTTTGGTGGGATAATACAAACGTCGCTTTGCACATCGACAAAACTTTTTTCATCAAAGTTTTTAGGATCAACAATACTAGAGTGAACGTTTGTGAAGATCTTAAAATGCTCCGAACAGCGAACGTCATAACCATAGCTTGATGTGCCGTAAGACACGATTTTTTGATCGTTGATATGTCGAACCTGACCAGGTTCAAACGGATCGATCATCCCCTCATTCTCCGCCATGCGGCGAATCCATTTATCTGATTTTATGCTCATAATGTATGTTCTCTATTTCTAATATTATCTTTTTAAACGCTTTGCAAAAAAATGCGCTTTCCCTACGTATTCTCAATCGAGATTGACGGAAAACTAGCCTTAAAATCTTTCGCTTCTAACGACAATTTGGCAGCCATTCGTTGCGCTATATCCAAGTATCGCTGTGTAATCTCCGACTCCGGCTCTTTAGCTACTGTCGGCTCACCAGCATCAGTCTGCTCACGAATATTAAGCGATAATGGCAAACTGCCGAGCAGCTCGACACCAATCTCTTTAGCCAGAATATCACCACCACCTTGCCCAAAAATATGCTCTTCGTGGCCACAGTTTGAACAGGTGTGCATCGCCATATTTTCCACAACGCCTAACACCGGCACAGATACTTTATTAAACATGGTTACCGCTTTTCTAGCATCCGCCAGAGCGATATCTTGTGGCGTCGTCACCACAACCGCTGCGGTAACAGGAATCTTCTGCGCCATGGTCAACTGAATATCACCAGTTCCTGGAGGTAAGTCAATGATCAGGTAGTCTAAATCTTTCCACTGCGTATCATTAATCAGCTGTTGTAAAGCACCGCTAGCCATCGGGCCGCGCCACACCATGGCTTGCTCAGGCTTAACTAAATAGCCTATCGACATAGATTGTAAACCATGGCTAGTAATTGGCAATATCGACTTCTTATCGATGGTTTCAGGATTCTTACCCTGCATCCCAAGCATAATCGGCATACTAGGACCGTAAATATCCGCATCCAAAATACCGACATTAGCGCCCAAAGCTCTTAGTGCTAACGCTAAATTTACCGATGTCGTCGATTTCCCGACACCACCTTTACCAGAAGCCACCGCGATGATGTTCTTAATATTCGGCATCGCTTTAACTTTCGCCGGGTGAACATGGGCGTCCACGCGCCAGCTGATATTTAGCTCAACTTTTAACGATGGCGCTTTACTGTTTAAGAATTCCGTCAGTTCTTTCTTCAATAGTTCTTGATATTGACCAAGAGGGAAGCCAAGTTTCAATGAAATAATGGCGACATCACCTTTTATTTCAATATTTTTCAATACCTTAGCATCGACTAAGTCTTGTTTAAGAAAGGGATCTCGGTATTCAGAAAGGTATTCGCGAATCTGTTCTTCAGTGACCATATAATTTAGAAATTAGAGGTTTCTAGGGGATGCCTCAAAGTCTAAGTCTTTTAGCGCATAAAACCAAGGGCTGATTGCCCTTGACCCAACTTAAAGCTTAATTAGTTAATGAAAAATTGGGCCAAAACCAGTAAGATTCACCGCTATAACTGAAATAAACCTCTCTAACCACGAAGTATTGTTCATGACTGCTGAAAATCAACAGACCCAACGCAAAATTTTAGTCACAAGTGCCCTGCCTTACGCCAACGGCGACATTCATATTGGCCACTTGTTAGAATACGTTCAGACCGATATTTGGGTTCGCTTCCAAAAGTCACGAGGTCATCAGTGTTTCTACGTATGCGCTGATGATACCCACGGTACGCCAGTGATGTTGCGTGCGCAAAAAGAAGGCAAAACACCTGAAGCCTTTATTCAAGAAAGCCAAGAAGCGCACGAAAAAGACTTCGCCGATGCTTTGATTGGTTTCGATAATTACTACACGACACACAGCCAAGAATCTAAAGAGCTGACCCAGAGCATTTACCTTAAGCTCAAAGAAAAAGGTCATATCAGCTCGAAAACTATTAACCAGCTATATGATCCAGAAAAGAACATGTTCCTGCCGGATCGTTTTGTTAAAGGCACTTGCCCAAAATGTAAGTCTGACGATCAGTACGGCGACAACTGCGATAACTGTGGCGCCACTTACACCACCACCGAGTTGATTAATCCTAAATCTGCAGTTTCGGGTGCGACGCCTATCACAAAGGAGTCTGAGCACTTCTTTTTTGACTTAAAAGGCTTCGAAGGCTTTTTGCGCGATTGGTTAAGTTCTGGAACCATAGAGGGCACACCTCACGTTCAACCTGAAGTTCAAAACAAAATGAACGAATGGCTGGATGATTTACGTCAATGGGACATTTCACGCGACGCGCCTTACTTTGGCTGGGAAATCCCAGGCGAAAAGGACAAATACTTCTACGTCTGGCTAGACGCGCCGATTGGCTACATGGCGAGCTTTAAGAATTTGTGCGACAAACGCGACGATATTAGCTTCGATGACTTCTGGGGCAAAGATAGCGACGCCGAGGTTTACCACTTTATCGGTAAAGACATTATTTACTTCCACACTCTATTCTGGCCATCAGTTTTAAATGGTGCTGGCTTCCGCACTCCTAGCGCTGTTTGGGCTCATGGTTTTGTCACAGTCAATGGCAATAAGATGTCAAAGTCTAAGGGCACCTTCATTAAAGCCAGAACCTATTTAGAGCACTTCCGCCCTGAATTCTTGCGTTATTATTATGCGGCCAAGCTATCAAGCCGTATCGATGATTTTGACTTGAATTTGGAAGACTTTGTACAGCGTGTAAACTCAGATCTAGTCGGCAAATTAGTTAATATTGCGAGCCGTTGCGCAGGCTTTATCACCAAGCAGTTCGATGGCAAGCTAAGCGATACAGTTATCAAGCCAGCATTGATGCAAGAGTTTACAGAAGCGTCTGAAGTACTTGCTCAACATTATGAAAACCGTGATTTTGGCCGTGCTGTTAAACACATTATGATGCTTGCCGACAAAGCTAACGCCTACATCGCTAGCGAAGAGCCTTGGAAGCTGGTTAAGAACGACGATACTAAAGAACGCGCACACCAAGTGTGTAGCCTTGGCATCAATATGTTTAAAGCCCTGACCACTTACTTAGCGCCAGTGTTACCAGAGCTTGCAGGTAAAGTTCAGGACTTCCTAAAGCTCGACAGTCTTAACTGGGCGAGTGCTCAAGAAGTGCTCACCGGCCACGAAATCAATAAGTTCAAACCCATGATGCAGCGCATCGACATGAAACAGGTTGAAGCCATGATTGAAGATTCTAAAGAAGACTTGCAAGAAGAAGCAAAGTTGGACGAACCTCAATTGGATGATCCAATTAAAGATGAAATTGAATTTGGAGATTTCGATAAAATTGATTTAAGAATTGCTAAAATTGCTAAAGCTGAACATGTTGAAGGCGCTGACAAGCTTCTAAAATTACAGCTAGACCTTGGCAAAGGCGTGACGAAACAAGTATTCGCCGGTATTAAATCTGCCTACAACCCAGAAGACCTAGAGGGTAAGATAACCGTTATGGTTGCTAACCTAGCGCCACGCAAAATGCGTTTTGGTATGTCGGAGGGCATGGTACTGGCAGCAGGTCCAGGCGGCAAAGACCTGTGGATCATGAATCCAGACGAAGGCGCTCAACCAGGTATGCGCGTAAAGTAAGCTCGCTAAAGCGTTAGCAGCCTAATGATTAAGATATTGATTTAATTAGCCTGCTAACGCACAATACCTAAACATATCAATAAGTTAGCAAGAAGATAAATAACCATGATTACTGATTCAACCGAACCCATGCAGCTTGAAGCTGACGCCGTTATTTCTACTTTCGAGAATTACGGAGCAGCTTGGGGGCTTTATATTGGCTTAACACTATTGCTGGCAGGTTTGGTCTGGTTTACCTTTAGGAAGCAACACTTCCTACTGAAATGGTTTTTATCTTCTGTAGTACTTGCTGGCGCTTTATGCTTCGGTCATCCTGCTGAAAATATCGATACCTACTCCCCCCTTATCCTTAACACCATGGTCGAACTGTTCGATGGCAATAAAGAGCAATTCTTCAGCGACGTTAAGTTTATTGCCCTTGTCTGGGGAATTTTGTTTATCACTGGTGTCGCTATCTGGCTACTCATCCGCTTTTTACGAAAAGACAAAGCAGACACGAAAAAACCCCAGAACAAACAGAACAAGCCAGCAACAGAGGAAAAAGAAAAGCCCTCAAAGGTTAACAACAAACCTCGTGGTGCTACACCTGTCGAACCGACCATGGGTGATGATCTTTAAAAACGCTTAATACTGAGGAGCGTGTACGCAGTAATCTCTTGTATCAGACCACTCCTCTCTATTTCAAAACATCGAACGATAGCAACTTTAAAACCCCGCAGCCTCTGCGTTTGGTCTCCTTGGATCCGCTGAACCGTAAATATAGTCTTCAATTTGTATCGACTGAGTAGCACCAATAGTTCCGCTGCGTTTGACTTTGTAGCCCATGTTTTGTAAAAGCTCTACCGTATCTTGATTTAATTCTGGCTCGACAAATAAAACGTCTGGTAGCCATTGATGATGAAATCTTGGGCTGTGGGTGGCTGAAGCGATGTTCATATCATGATCAATGACGTTAACTAGAATTTGCAAAACAGCGGTAATGATTCTGCTTCCCCCTGGACTACCAGTTAATAACTTTAACTGCCCATCTTTAAACACCATAACTGGAGTCATCGAGCTTAGTGGACGCTTATAGGCTTCAATGGCATTGGCTTCACCACCAATCAAACCATAGCCGTTAGGCGCACCAGGCTTGGCTGAGAAGTCATCCATCTCATTATTGAGTAAAATGCCAGTGCCCTCCGCCACTAAACCGGAGCCAAATGAGTAATTCAGAGTATAAGTATTAGAGACTGCATTACCCCACTGATCGACCACAGAGATTTGCGTGGTTTCTGGGCTTTCTGGCGCAACTGGGGTGCCGGGCTGAATTTCAGTAGAAGGTGTGACGGTGTCTAAACGGATCCTTTTGGCAATTTTTGCGCCATACTCTTTACTGATCAGCCACTCCACTGGAGCATCATAAAAATCACTATCCCCTAAATGCTTACTTCGATCAGCATAGGCATACTTCATGGCCTCAGCCATCAGATGAATGGTTTTTGCAGTATTTGCTCCAAAATCAGCAAGCGGAAAATGTTCTAAAACATTGAGCATTTGAATAATATGTAAGCCACCCGAACTCGGTAGCGGCATCGCTACAATGTCATAACCACGGTAAGTTCCTTTAACAGCTTCACGCACTTTTGGCTGGTAATCCTTTAAATCCTGCATAGAAATTATGCCACCATGTCTTTCCATAGCAGCAATGATTTTTTTACCGACCTCACCGTGATAGAAAGCTTTAGCCCCATGAGCCTGAATCTGCTTGAGCGACCAAGCTAAGTCTTTTTGCACAAACAATTCGCCTAACTGATAGCTTGAGCCATCCTTTTTATAATATGCCTTCTTAGTTGCTTCAGACTGGCTTAGATGTGTGCGACGCTGCTCAAGCTTGCTCGCTAAGTCCCAGTTCATGACAAAGCCATCTTCGGCTAGACGAATTGCTGGCTCAACCAAGTCTTTCCAAGGCAGCTTGCCATATTTTTTATGCGCTAGTTCAAAACCAGCAACCGTTCCAGGTACACCTACGGACAAATAGCTAAAACGTGCTTTTTGTCGGTCGACATTCCCTTCTGAGTCCAAGTACATATCTTTGTGAGCTTTGGCGGGCGCTTTTTCACGGTAATCAATGGCAATAGTTTCACCCGACTCAGCATCGTGAACCAACATAAAGCCGCCGCCACCGATATTACCCGCTACAGGTAGCACCACCGATAAAGCAAAGCCGGTAGCGATTGTTGCATCGACCGCACTACCACCCTTTTTTAAAATATCTCTACCGACACGACTAGCCAAGTATTGTCTCGACACAACCATACCATTCTTGGCTACGGTTGGGTGATGACTGCTTTTGTAGTCAATAATGCTTGGCAAGCTGCTTTCTGCCACCGCTTGAGAGCTGGCGAAAACGAACATAGCACTGCTTAAACAAAGTAATAGCTTTTTCATAAAAATATCGTTGGCTTCAGTTTTGACCTTAGTCTAACGAGCGTACTGAAAAAATTCATCCCTAATATTCGTAATCCGAATATTCGACGTAACCCGCTTTAGATACGGTTGTTTATACCCCCGCTATCTAGCATAATATAGGGAAGTTTGAGACCTCTAAATTTTTAGTAAAATTCTTGCTAAAACAAGACTTTAAGGCGATCACTTTTCATGGGCGACTATTTACTGCTCTTTATTGGTACCGTTTTGGTAAACAATTTTGTGTTGGTTAAGTTTTTAGGACTTTGCCCATTCATGGGCGTGTCTGGAAAACTCGAAACCGCCATCGGTATGTCTGTCGCCACCACTTTTGTTCTGACCCTAGCTTCCGCTCTGAGTTATATCGTCAATACTTATATTTTGGCGCCAATGAATATGGAGTATTTGCAGACACTGTCCTTTATTCTGGTTATCGCCGTGATGGTGCAATTAACCGAAATGGTGATTCATAAAACCAGTCCTATTCTGTATCGCCTACTTGGAATATTTTTGCCTTTAATCACCACCAATTGTGCGGTTTTGGGCGTTGCCCTACTTAACGTCAACGAACAGCATAATTTCATACAGTCAGTTGTTTATGGCTTTGGTGCAGCAGTTGGCTTTTCTTTAGTTTTAGTTCTTTTCGCAGCCATGCGCGAGCGCTTAGCTGCGGCCGACGTGCCAGTTCCGTTTAAAGGCGCCTCTATTGCGATGATTACCGCTGGCCTAATGTCACTTGCCTTTATGGGCTTTTCTGGCTTGGTTAAGTTGTAAGGGGTTGGCGTGGACTTAATAACCGCAGTTATCATTCTCGCTGTACTTGGCCTTATATTTGGCGGGGTGCTCGGTTTCGCCTCGATTAAATTCAAAGTCGAAGGCGATCCAATTGTCGAGCAAATCGACGATATTTTACCGCAAACCCAGTGTGGTCAGTGTGGTTATCCTGGCTGTAAACCTTACGCAGAAGCAATCGCCAATGGCGATGAAATTAACAAGTGTCCTCCTGGTGGCGAAGCGGGCGTTAAAGCCTTGGCTGACTTGTTAGGTCGAGAAGTAATTCCGCTTGATGAAGAGCGCGGCGAAGAAAAACCACCAAGCGTAGCTTACATACGAGAAGACGAATGTATCGGCTGCACTAAATGCATTCAGGCTTGCCCTGTAGACGCGATTCTTGGCGCACCAAAATTAATGCACACGGTTATAATTGACGAATGCACTGGCTGTGATTTGTGCGTCGAACCTTGCCCGGTAGACTGCATCGATATGATTGAACTGCCGCAAACTATTTCTACTTGGAAGTGGCAACAACCCGAGCAAATGATCCCGATCAAACAAGTGGAGGCGAACTAATGGAACGTTCAAACTTCACGTCTGAAATACCAATTTTTGAGATTCCGGGTGGAATACATCCTGAAGAACACAAACTTCAATCCAATCAAGCAGAAATACGTCGCATACCTTTGGCTGATGAGCTCGTTATCAACTTAAAAGGCCAAGCAGGCAATCGTTCTTTACCCGTAGTTAATGTTGGCGACAAAGTTCTCAAGGGCCAAATGATCGCTGAGTGTGACGGTGTTTTTAGTGCCTATCAACACGCTCCAACATCCGGCGAAGTGATCGCTATTGAAGAGCGTACCATTGCTCACCCCTCTGGCCTCGACGATTTATGCATCGTGATAAAGCCAGACGGCGAAGACACATGGACAGAGTTATCGCCTGTTGAAAATTTAGAAGGTTTATCAGGTAAAGAGCTGTCTCGTGAAAAAATCCTAGCGCAAATATTCGAAAAAGGTATCGTCGGCCTTGGCGGAGCTTCCTTCCCAAGCCATATCAAGCTTAAGCAAAAAGACAATATTCATACGCTAATCATCAACGCAGCTGAGTGTGAGCCTTACGTCACTTGCGACGATAAGCTACTGCAGGAACACGCCGAGGAAGTCTTGAAAGGCGCAGAAATCATCAGCAAGCTTTACCATGATATTAAAATCATTGTCGGTATCGAAGATAACAAACCTAAAGCCATCGAAGCCTTAGATTTAGCTCGAAAAAACTTAGAGCTCGACAATATTAAGTTAGCCGTTGTGCCGACGAAGTACCCCAGCGGCGGTGAAAAACAACTGATTCAATTATTAACCGGCCAAGAAGTACCTCATGGAAAACTTCCTGTAGACCTCGGCTTGGTCATGCATAACGTTGGAACTTGCTTTGCGATATACCAAGCACTAGCCTTAGGAAAGCCCTTGGTCGAGCGCCTTGTAACATTAACCGGTGAAGCATGCCAACAACCTGGTAACTACTGGATACCCTTTGGCACTCCGATTCATCACTTAGTAAAAGCAACCGGCTCTACACAGCCAAAACGCTTAATCATGGGTGGCCCCATGATGGGTTATGAATTACCGAGCGACCAAGTGGGTATCGTCAAGGCGACTAATTGCATCATCATGTCGGCTGACGGTGAGCTCGGCATGGACCAAACTGCTTTGCCATGCATCCGCTGTGGCAAATGTATGGATGCTTGTCCTGCGTCATTACTGCCGCAACAGCTTTACTGGCACGCTCAAGCAGACGAATTCGATAAAGCGGAAGAGTATGACTTGTTCGACTGTATCGAGTGTGGAGCTTGTGCCTATGTTTGCCCGAGCCACATTCCGCTGGTGCAATATTATCGTTACGCCAAATCGACTATTCGTAATAACAGAATAGAAAAAATTAAAGCTGAAAAGGCTCGTGAGCGTCACGAGGCACGCCAAGAACGCTTAGAACGTGTAAAGCGTGAAAAAGCAGAGCGTCATCGCAAGGCTGCCGAAGCACGCAAAAAAGTCGCCGCCGAAGCAGGTAAAAAAGATGCCAAGAAAGCCGCAGTACAAGCTGCACTTGCTCGCGTTAAAGCTAAAAAAGAAGCACAAAAATCGACTGATGATAATCAAGAAGGGGAGCTATAAGAAAACGCTATGAGTATATTATCATCACCATTTGCTAAGAAGCCAAATTCAGTTACCCAGATGATGCTGTGGGTTGTCATCGCTACCCTGCCAGGCCTTTTCGCCTTACTGTATTTTTTCGGCTATGGCGTACTTATTAACTTAATAATAGCCTGCTCTGTCGCATTATTAACCGAAGCGTTTATCCTAAAGATACGCAAAAGACCAATCGCCCCCATTTTGTGGGATGGCAGTGCTTTCGTTACAGCTTGGCTCTTAGCTTTAGCCCTGCCGCCATTGTTACCCTGGTGGATGACGGTGTTAGGCACAAGTTTTGCCATCGTCTTCGCTAAGCACGTTTACGGTGGTCTTGGTAACAACATCTTTAACCCTGCTATGGTTGGGTATGTTTTATTACTGATCTCCTTCCCACTTGAGATGACGACGTGGTTACCGCCACAAGAGCTAGCAGCAAACCCTGTAGGATTTATTGAAACTATCGCTATTATTTTTACAGGTGCGGCATCCGACCCAACGACGGTGGATTCGTTAAAACAAGGGGTCGACGGCTTCACTATGGCGACGCCACTCGATCACGTTAAAACTGAACTAGCCCAAGGCTACCGCATCCCCGAGGCGGAATCTGCCGCTATTATTACGGGACTTTCTGGCGTCGGTTGGCAGTGGGTCAATCTAGGCTTTCTAGCGGGCGGTTTAGTGTTGTTATTTAAGCGTATCATCGGCTGGCAAATTCCGATCGCGGTTTTACTTGGCATGGGACTAGTATCGCTTCCGCTATTTTTTGCCAACAGCGATCACTACTTGTTCCCTATGTTCCATGGCTTCGCTGGCGCGACCATGCTCGGCGCTTTCTTTATCGCCACAGATCCTGTAACCGCTTCGACCACACCAAAAGGCCGTTGGATTTTTGGTCTTGGCATTGGGGTTATCACCGTTTTAATTCGCACCTTTGGCGGCTACCCTGATGCCATCGCTTTTGCAGTACTCCTTATGAATATGACGGTACCGATGATCGACTATTACACAAAGCCTAGAGTCTATGGCCATAAAGCAAATAAGGGTCATGGAACAAAAAAAGGTCATGACGAGAAAGTACACGTAATCAAAGCAAAAGGAGCCAACTAATGTTAGGTAAAGTCATTAGTAAAAACGCTTTGATTCTTGCTGCTTTTGCCGCTGTCTGCGTAGGGCTTATTGCCATCACTTATTATATTACTCGTGACACTATTGAAGGCGAAATGAAAGCTGCGCTCGCTCGCACTTTAGATCAGTTAGTCCCTGCCGATAAATATAATAATGACGTGCACCACGACTGCACACTAATCCCAGCCAACTCGAATCTCGATAATAAAAGCCCGCTGCAAGTCTATAGAATGTTTTATGATGACAAGCCAGTAGCACTGGTCATGGAAACGGTCGCTCCAAATGGTTACAGTGGCAAAATCAGTATGGTACTCGGTGTTTACTATGATGGTACCATTGCTGGGCTTAGGGTCACTGACCACAAAGAAACCCCTGGGCTTGGCGATAAAGTCGATGTGAATAAAAGTGACTGGATTCTCGCCTTTGAAGGAAAGTCGCTCTCTAATCCGGCGATTGAGCAGTGGAGTGTCAAAAAAGACGGTGGCAACTTTGAAGCGTTTACGGGCGCAACCATCACACCGAGAGCCGTCGTCGGCCAAGTATCGAAAACCTTGCAGTATTTCGATAAACACAAAGACGAACTGTTTGGCGCACCTAAGAACTGTACAGCTAATGATGAGGACGACAAATGATGCTGAATCTTACAATCAACTCGTCATTACGAGGAGTGCGGAAGCAAGACGTGGTAATCTCACAAGGTAAGTTAAACACTCTATGCCGAAAAATGTCTTCATCAAACCTGTTTTATAAGAATGGTTGCTTCGCACTTAGAAAAAGTATTTGGGTAAGCTAGTATTATGACCGATATAGATAACAAAACGATTATTAAAAACGGTTTATGGGACAATAACCCAGCATTAGTGCAACTGCTAGGTCTGTGCCCTCTTCTTGCCGTTAGTAATACCTTCATCAACGGCTTAGGACTTGGTCTTGCGACATTATTGGTATTAGCTGGCTCAAATGCTTCAGTTTCACTGGTTAGAAACTACACTCCTAAGGATATCCGTATTCCTATCTTTGTCATGATGATCGCGAGTTTTGTGACAAACGTTGGCCTTTTGATGCACGCCTTCACCTACGATTTATACCTAACGCTTGGTATTTTTATCCCACTTATCGTAACCAACTGTGCCATTATTGGACGCGCTGAAGCGTTTGCTTCCAAAAATGCTTTCTTCCCATCCTTGCTCGATGGCTTGATGCAGGGTTTAGGCTTTACCGCGGTACTCTGTACGCTAGGGGCGTTACGCGAAATCGTGGGGCAAGGCACGCTTTTTTCAGGCGCGGAGCAATTGCTCGGTAGCTGGGCCAGTAGCCTCGAATTATCATTCTACATTACGGACGCTAAATTCCTTTTTGCCATATTACCACCAGGCGCTTTCGTCGCTTTAGGCGTGTTGATAGCCCTAAAGAACATTATCGATAGCAGAGCAGCCGAGAAAGCCAAACAGCGAACCAATAATCAAAACATTAGCGGAGACGTAGTCACTAATGAATAAAGCTAAGCGCCAAGAAATATTTCAACGTTTGCATGACCAAAACCCAAACCCAGAAACCGAATTAGAATATAACTCAACTTTCGAATTGCTGATCGCTGTAATCTTATCGGCGCAAGCAACAGACGTTGGCGTTAATAAAGCGACGCGTAAACTATTCCCTGTGGCGAACACGCCAGAAGCAATTTACGCGCTTGGAGAAGAAGGCTTAAAGGAATACATCAAAACCATTGGGCTTTTTAATAGTAAAGCCAAGAACGTCATCTCCTGCTGCAAAGACCTCATTGAAAAGCATAACTCGATCGTCCCAGATAATCGTGAGGATTTAGTGGCTTTAGCGGGCGTCGGCCGAAAAACCGCGAACGTAGTGCTGAATACTGCATTTCGCCAGCCTGCCATGGCTGTCGATACTCATATCTTCCGCGTTTCAAACCGCACCAAAGTTGCAACTGGAAAAACGGTGCGCCAAGTAGAGGATGCATTATTAAAGTTCGTACCTAAAGAGTTCTTATTAGACGCACACCACTGGCTTATTTTGCATGGTCGCTACACCTGTGTGGCTCGAAAGCCTCGCTGTGGCTCTTGTATTATCGAAGATTTGTGCGAGTTTAAGGAAAAAACATCAGACTAAAGCACCCCATATCAAAGCGATCAAAACTGTACAAATTGATACATAATGCCTCACAAACAAAAACGATTGATTAATTAATAATCAATCCGTGATCTTTCCGAATCGTCTGATATACTAAGGCGCTTAATGTGATAAATCTCACATAATTTGACCGGTATTAGTTACGTATAGCTTGCGTAAAAACAAAGATAAAGTGAATCAAAATTCGCTATAACACTGGTCAAATCGTACTGAATTCATATTCTAACGATAGGAATGACATAATGATTAGAAGCATGCTACTGGGGGTAGGCTTTCTGGCATGGAGCTTGGGAGCTATAGCAAGCAAACCCTATATCGAACATAAATATCAATATACACAGCCAAATGGCAACGTCGTTACCATTATTCTTAATGGCGATGATTACTTCGGTGAGCAACACAGTCTTACCGGCGAACTGGTCATGTATGACCCAGCCGTAGGTGGCATGGTCTACGCCGACACAAACGCCGATCGGACCCAGCTCATATCCACGGGCGAACTGGTAAAGTCGAATGACTTTAACCCATCCTCCGATCGCTATATTCGACGAAAAGGCCTAACACCACCCACAAAAGAAGAAGGATCAGGCGAAAATAAAGAAAACAAGATGGGTGAAGAAACACAACAGCAAAGCATCATCTTAAAAACTCGAGAGCAAGAACTACAAGAAAGAGCCGCACAAATCACAGGCTCAGTTAAAGGGTTAACCCTAATCATCCAATTTCCTGATGAACTAGGTACAATCACACAGACCCAAGTCGACAACTTCCTAAATGGCACCAATTATTCTGAGTTCGGTAATGCAACATCTGTCCGCGGATATTTCAGCGACATCTCTAACGGACAACTTGATTACACCAACACAGTCACTCAGTATTACACAGCACAACACAACAAAGCCTATTACACCGATGATAATTTTAACTCAACAGTTCGCTCAAGAGAGCTTATCACTGAGGCTTTAAACTGGTTAGAGAGCAGCCAAAACTTCGACTTCTCAATGCTTAGTACAGAAGCCAATGGCAAAATCATCGGCTTAAATATTCTCTATGCTGGTGGCATAGATAGTTCATGGGACAAAGGGTTGTGGCCACACATGGGTAAGCTCATCCCCTCTTTCTGTGCTGATGGCGTTTGCACCGACAAATACCAAATCAATAACATGGGCGAACAATTAGCACTAGGTCCATTTGTTCACGAAACAGCCCACCAGCTCTTCCACTGGCCTGATTTGTTCGACTACGACGGCTCGTCTTATGGCTCAGTTGCGGGTTTTGGCCTTATGGGACTCGGTATTGCCGAAGCTGAAACAAAGCTAAATCCAGTACAACCTAATGGTTATTTCCGTTATTTAGCTGGCTGGCTATCTCCGATCGAATTAAACACACAGTCAAACCCGGATGCAGTGAGCGGCACTCTTACTCATAATCCCAACGACAGTTTTATTTATCGCTGGTCGAACCCAAGCAATCCAGGCGAAGCTTTCTATTTAGAAAGCGTTCAACAGTCAGGACAAAACCAACAGATGCCTGGTTCTGGCTTAGCCATTTGGCATATAAATCCAGACGGAAATAACAATGATGAAACCCTACCCTTCGTTCAGCTTGAACACGCTGATGGAAATAGAGATCCAGAAAACAAAGTAAATACGGGTGATGCAGGAGACTTGTTTACATCTGGCTTATTTGACTTTAATGCCCCCAACACAAGCGCAACCAATGCACGCTGGGTAGATGGCACTGACTCCTCGCTAATAGTTAAAGATATTAGCATTAACGGAGATACAGCTAACTTCACGATAGGCAACGAAGAACAGCAAACTAACCAGTATCAGTACTCTGGCTATATCAGCCACCAAGACGTGAAAATAGAGCCAAATGGAAGCTGGTTTTACACCTACGGCGGTAACTTTACCTTCGAACTCGAAGGCTCAGCCTACACCGACTTCGACCTCTACTTACAGTATTGGAATGGCCAACAGTGGATTTATATCGCAGCCTCACAAAGCTACTCCTCCAGCGAAAGCATCCTATACAACCTCTCGGCCGGTTACTACCGACTTCTAGTCCACGCCTATCAAGGCTCTGGATACTACGAAGTAACCATCTACTAAACCAATACCTTAACCAAATAAAAAGCCTGCAACCGCAGGCTTTTTTTTATGAATATTGCAGATGTTTTTATCACCGCACCACCTCAAGAGTTTAAACACTTAATGGCATGTCATACTTCATTTAACTCAGCATCTTATCGAGACTAGATAACATATAAAGCAAACGCCCGATCAACAGCAAACGGCAGGAGATTACTTCGTCGTGCTCCGCACTCCACGTAATGGCGTGTACCTCTTAATTACTAACTAGAAAACTTCTAGCAACCTCGAACGACTATCAAAAGTCACATTATGGAGAACGCCCTTGAATGCCCCCTACTCGTCGTTGCGAGACTACGCAGTAGTCGAAGCAATCTCGCTCTTCATTACGCCAACGACAAGTTCTCGAACAACATAAGTACTTTGCTGCTCTATTTCCTGTAGACACAAAAAAAGCCGCACAAGTGCGACTTTTTTAAAACTGGTAGTCGCGAGTGGATTCGAACCACCGACCCCCACCATGTCAAGGTGGTGCTCTAACCAACTGAGCTACGCGACTATTTTGAGTTCGGGAATTCTACCACAAGCTTATTCACTTGCAAGTACTAATTTATATCATATTTAATGTTCCCTATTCTTTTTTAGCGTACACATTAAAAGAGTAAAAAGTACGCCCTTGAAAGGTTCGATCGCTTTAGCTTAGAGCCTAGGCTCTCCTTGAGAATCACACATTTTTATGCCACTTGGTTATTGTCTAGGAGTTTTTCCAAAACACTTAGCATATCTGCCGCTTGCTTTTCTCTAGAATAATAAGTTGCATTTTCGGTTGAGCTATCACTATATGCTTTCAAAACCTTACGATTTTGTTTTAGGAACTGAATGGCCTCAACCAAACGTTTAGGGCTTTCTGGGGGTATGACCACACCTGCTTCTTTACTTTCAACAAGTTTAGTTGCCTCACCTTCTGGTGCGGAAATAATCAGTGGCAGCCCCATCCCCATAGATTCGAATATTTTTGATGGGATAACAGTTTTAAACAAGGGTGTATTTTTCAAATGAACAAGTGAAATATCGCACAAACTCCAAAGTTGAGGCATTTTTTCCTTTGGTTGGCGCGAGATCAAAGCTATATTTTTCAGGCCTTTTTCTTGCACCAAACGTTCAATCCGAGGTTTATCCGCTCCTCCTCCCGCAAATACAAATTTTATTTCATCATTGTCAATAAGCAGTTCTGCTGCCTCAACGACTTTATCAAGTGCATGAGCTAAACCGTGCGTACCGATGTAGCCAATAACGAATTTATCCTTTAAGCCATAAGCTTTAGCTAACCTTGTATCCTTATGTGTCACCGGTTTGTAGGTAGTAAGATCAACCCCATTCAGCACAACTTCAATTTTTCGCTTGTCAACGCCACGGTGTATAAGTTCTTTTTTGAAACTGTGAGTAACTGAAACAATGGAGTCAGCTTGACGATAAAGAAACATTTCCACTTTCTCTAAAACAGAAATAACTCTGCTTTTTTGCATAGCTCCTACAGCCGTTATTGATGCGGGCCAAATATCTCTTAGCTCAAAGACAAAAGGAGCACGCTTTAGCTTGGCGAGCGCCCACGCAGAAATAACAGTAAAAAATTGTGGGGATGTACCAATCACAACATCTACTTTTTTAGTAAATAATCCGAAAAAGAAACTGCTTATCATAAAGGACAAAAAATCGAGAGTACGCTTGAAAAAACCCTCATTTGCCGTAATGTAAGTTTTGACTCGCCACACATTGATGCCATCTAACACTTCCTTTGAAATCCATTTATTCTTATAGCCATTGAACACTTTCCCATCTGGGAAATTAGGAGCACAGGTTATAATAGTCACCTGATGCCCTTGTTTCACCCATTCACGCGTATGCTCGTAGGTTCGAGTTGCAGGAGCGTTGCCTTCTGGAGGGAAATTGTCAGTTAAAAATAAAATATGCATACTACTTTTCAGTCCATTTAAATTCGATTGTACTCTCAGAGGTGGTAAACCACACTTCTAGGCATTTGTTATTTAAGGAAAGTCCAAACCCAGGATGCCAAGTGCTATCAACCAACGCGATGTGTAGCTCAGTAATGTCTGCAATGAGCTCAAATGCCTCACCTTTTAGCATTAATAAGTTTTCCTTAAGTTTCACATCAATGGCCGGATGAATGTAAAAGCGAGCAACGGCTTGATTGAATCGTCCGGTCAGGGTGTCGGTTACTTTTAGCGTATTGTTTGTAAGTGTAAGCGCACGCTGGTGGATAGGGCCATTAAATATCTTTTTAAAACCGTTATGTGCAGCACTAAGTTCAACTCGGTTATCAACTACCTGACAATTTCTGTTCAAAACGCGAGCGCGTTTAGCAACGCGAAAGCCACTCCATACTTGTGAGGAATCGGTTTGATCAACCTCGACGGTGTTATGCGATACCGTTTTACGCTCAGTTAAACGCTTTTCACCCAAGCCATATTGTGATGTGCCTGAGTTCACAAATACGCGCTCAAGACCAATTGATAACTCAAAGGATAAGGTATCTGCGTGAGCATGCCCTGGAATATAGTCAGGACCAACATTGGCAGCATCAAATATCAGTTTACTGCTACTATGCGTAGCAACCATATAGCCACTAGGATTTGAATCAATAGTTTGCGCTACATCTATGTTCATCGGCTGAAACTCAAACCCGAGTCGTAGAGCATAACAAATAATGCGTTGTTTAGTTGGTGCAATGCCATCCACTGAGTCATTAAAAAAGCTCACGCCACCATCGTTATGCGACATTAACTCCATAAACGATAGCATTTTAGGTAGGTAATGTGCCAATATATTGAGCAAGTCGCTCGACACGCTATCTTGGTATGCTTGGCATAGGTTGTACATGTCTAGCATATCAACCAGAATCAACGCATGGTACATTGGGGACAGTTCAAAGTTGGCACCATCATCCAATGTTTGTTCAGGAATCTCCTGCAGCAACCCCTTTGTCGCAATTGTAAGCCAACGTTTATTGTTAAGTAAGACACCGGCAAATAACAGTGCTTTTAAATTGACAAAGTAGTGATTACCTAACAGGTGCCTTTCTAAGTCTTTTGATAAAAAACTTGCTTGCGCATACAAACTTTCAAAATGTCTTTGTTCTAGCGGCAAGCCCGCTTGCCATGCTTTTAATACATTCGAAATCCGCAAAGACAATGGGTATGGTTCCCAACCATTACCATGCCCCACGGGGTTTTGATCTATCCATTTATTCAACAACTCAATATGAAACGCTTGTTTCCCTTGAGCGTTATCAGCGAGTAGATCTTCAAAGTAGTGAAGGTTGTAGGCCCATAGCTTGCTATGAGACTCATCATTCCAATCTGCAGGTAAATGCAATTGCTTACTATGATTTAGAAAGATAGCAAAAAGATCAGTCGTTATCTTCTCACTGTACAAAGTGCAGCTGACCCACTTTTTGCTACGCGGCGCAAGTGTTCCAGCAAACACCTCGGTTACGGTAGGTTTACGAATCTTGTGGTACAAGCGATAATAAAACTGCGGCCAACGCAGATATTTGAGCGTATGGAAGAGTAAAAGTAGCTTTTTCATAATCACAAAAGGGGGCAATGCCCCCTTAATGCATCCTTATTAGTGTGGGTTAATTGCGTAATTGCTCAGCAATATCCACTGATACACGTGCAACTTCAAAAATTTCATATTGAGGAATTGGGCTCACACCTCCCGCTTTTACTGCGTTAATAAAGGCTTGTGAGCAGGCAGCTTGGCCTTTGTCTTGCGACCATAGATTCATTTTTGAGAAACCTTTCCAGCCAAAGCCCGTTAGTTTACGGAAGTTGTCTAGTTGTAACACTGCATCATCACAGAACACTTCAACGCGCTCTTTCGGAAATGATTTACCACCATTAGCAAAGTAGTGAATCGAGCCAACAGAGCCATCCTCAAACGTAATAGTAATAATGGCTTTGTCTTCAGTGACTGCAACATAATCATTCTCACCCATTTTAATCGCTGAGAATGACTTAATCTTAGAACCGGCTAAAAAGCGCATTAAATCAATATAGTGGCAAGCTTCACCTATAATACGGCCACCACCCACTGCAGGGTCTTGCGTCCAATGATCAGCAGGGATATCACCTGCATTCATGGTCATAATAAAGGTTTTAGGTGCTGCTTTTTTCTCTAGCAATGCTTTCATCTTTTGCACGTGTGGCGCAAAACGACGATTGTAGCCAACCATTACCATAGTGTTTGCGGCTTGTTGCGCCGCTTCTATCGCATCAATTTCAACATGATTAAGCGCAAGAGGCTTTTCAACAAACACATGCTTGCCCTTTTCAAGAGCTGCGATGGCTTGAGACGCATGCAAGTTATGCTGCGTAGCAATCACAACTGTATCTGTATTGTTATCAAGCGCCTGTTCCATCTCTGTGGACGCATTGGCAAAACCATTCTTCTTACCATGGTGTACCGCACTGATACCGCCACTAGTAACAATAGATGTTAAATTAGCGCCTGCATTTTTGAACGCCGGTATTAATACACGTGATGCATAGTTGCCACCACCAATAAAGGCAACGTTACCTTTACTAGTAGCAAAGCTCGCTTGCTCATTAAGTGCAACTGTTGCCTTGGTTAGATCAGCGGCATTGGTTTTGCTGTAATCTAAAACAATACCAAGGGATGCTCTATCATCTAGTTTTTCGTATGCGGCTTTTGCATCATCAATTGCAAAACGGTGGCTGACAAGCGGCTTGACATTCACAGCACCCGATGCCATTAAATCAAGAATCGCTTCAAAGTTGCGCTGCTCAGTCCAACGTACAAAAGCAAACGGGTAATCCTTGCCTTTATCTTCGTACTCTTCGTCATAACGGCCTGGGCCATAAGAGCAAGATACCTGGAAAGTTAGCTCTTTCTCATAAAAATCAGCACGGCTTAGCTCTAAACCAACCACTCCCACCAAGACTATACGGCCTCGCTTGCGGCACATAGTGGCAGCTTGGTGCATGATGTCATTGCTCTTTGAGCTAGCAGTAATTAGCACAGCATCAACGCCACGACCGCGAGAAAATGCTTCCGCAGCTACAAGAGCGTCTTCACCTTTTGAAAGGTCAACAACCTCTGCACCAAATTGTTTTGCTAACTCACACTTAGCAGAATCAAAATCAATACCTAGTACGCGGCAACCATTTGCTTTTAAAATCTGAACAGCAAGTAAACCAATTAAACCTAAACCTGTTACCACAACGGTTTCACCAAGTGTTGGTTTAATTAGACGTATACCTTGCATAGCAATAGCACCTAATACCGTAAACGAGGCTGACTCGTCATCTACCTCATCAGGTATAGCCGCAACTAGGTTTTTTGGTACACGCACTACTTCAGCATGATTTCCGTTTGAAACCACACGAGTGCCCACTTCAAACCCAGTATCACTGCCATCAAGCACAGTGCCTACGTTGCAATAACCGAGAGGTAAGGGCTGATCAAGTTTAGACTTTACTGCATCATAGGTTGCTGAAAGGCCATCTGTTTTCACCTTCTCAAGCACCATCTTAACCTTGTCTGGTTGCGAGCGTGCTTTTTCAATCCAACCTGCCTTACCAAAATCTACCAGCATTCGCTCAGTGCCGACCGATACTAATGATTTTGTAGTTTTAATTAACACATTGCCATTTTTAGCTTTAGGGCATGGCACATCAACTAAAGACGTTTCGCCATTGGCGAGGTTTTGTAAAATTTGTTTCAAAACATAATCCTAGATATTTAATCTTCAATTAATTTTCTTGCCATTTTAGAATAATCTAAAAGTTGCTCGGCAATTTCAAAAGAACGAGCTTGCATTATTGGCAGTTGATTGGATTCACTTGCGCTATTCAACGCTTCATATAGGCTGAGAGACTCATTCAATAACCACCCGTTACCTTTAACATAAGGTTCATGGCTTGGTACATCATCAATAATTACTGCGCAGCGCATACACATGCTCATTTGCATCGTAGCTGATTGCGTACCTGGTTGAACATACACATCAGCAGCACAAAGCAACGCCTCTAATTGTTCATTATCACACCATCCTAGATAGGTAATACGCTCATCTCTCTCTATTAATTCGAGTGCCTGCTGTTCGTTTTCATCAACTAAAATACCAGCTATCACAAGCCTAATATCATTTCTATCAATTTTTGAGAAAGCAGTTAAAGTATCGATTAATTTTTTTCGTGGTGTAAATTTACCTGTTTGAACAAATAACTTTTGCTGACTATCTAAGTTAAATTCTGCTCGCTTATTAGCTCTCAAAGAAAGAAACCTTTCATTACTGATGATATCACCACCCAATGGGAAAAAAACACACCTATCTCTAGGGTATTGGTACTCTTCGACAATAAAGTTTTCAGTTTCTTTTGATATACAGAGTATTTTAGCTATATCTTTAGCAACGCTTTTGAAAATTGGTTTATAAAAAACGTTATGCAAAATTTTGGATGGCAAGTTAAGCATGCTGTTATTTGAGTCAGTATGAGTGTCATACCATATCTTTACATTTTGATAATTTTTTCCATATTTAACCATTGTCCGTATTTCCCAGGTGCAAACACCGTGAAAAACAACCACATCCGGTTTAAAAACTACCAAACTATCGTAAAAACCATCATGTACTCTTAACTTGCGCCCAAGACTTTTAGGTAGCTTTTTTGTATATGCTAGTCTGATTACTTGTGCGCCATCGTCACCTAAATATTTATCTGGCCGAACATAGCTAATCTTACCATTAATATAATTTTCAGTAGATGCTATAACTATTACATCATGGCCCTGTTTTACATGCTGACGAACTAGCTGATTTTCTTGATAGTTAAACCCGTCAATATAGAAGCATGATAAGCAAACGTGTGCGACTTTCATAGCAAACCTCGCTCTAATAAAATACTCGCTGGGTTATCAACATTATCTGCTATCATCTTTATTTCTTCATCACCTAAATCCCACCAGTTAAGCTTTAACAAAGCTTTTATAGTTGGCTCATCAAATCTATATTTAATTATTTTCGCTGGATTGCCTGCAACTATTGAGTATGGTGGTACATCTTTAGTTACCACAGATCCCATACCAATCACTGCACCATGACCAACTGCTACTCCCGCTTTGATTAGTACCGATTCACCGATCCAAACGTCAGAGCCTATGTAAGTTTTATCAAAGTTTTTAAATGGTTTATTACCAAACAAACCACCACATCTGGCACCATTATTAGCAAGAAACGCTGGGCTAGTTGATAAGAATTGCGTGGGGTGAGAAGCGCCACCAATTACTACATTGTTCGCGATAGAACAAAACTTACCAATAGAAACGTAGTTGAAATTACAATTATAGCCGCAGTATGAATAATCATTAATTTCAACGCTATTCAATGAGCTACTTGAACCTAAATATACACCAACACCAATACAAGAGTTTTTTACAGAAGGAATATTGAGTTTTTTTATGAGTTTAGAGAATATATATTTTATATTAATCACAAACTATCCTTGCTAATGTATTTCTTATTTCTGAAAAGAATGAGTATAAACATCGATATTAACAAACCATGAGTTAGTAACGATGTAAATAAATCACTGGAAATCACCAAGTCCCTAAATGGTATAATTGTGAGGGAAATAGAAATCCATATTGGCACACCATTTTTCGCTAGGGAGTCAAAAATCTTTAAGATATACCCGAAAATTAATGAGTAAAACAAGACCCCAATAAATCCAGCATGGAGGTAACCTGAGCTTAAAAAACCGTTGTTTGCACCCAAATACGACTGTGCACTTCTTGCCCCTAATATGTAATCACCTATGACATAAGTAATTGGCTTATCATATTGATACTCTAAAACACTAGTTAAGATTGAGTTACTCCAGTAAATATGCCCAAAGTTATCAGCAAACTCAAAATACGTAAACGTTGTAGAGGCAGGAACATAAAACAACCTTCTAACCATAATCGAAGTTATTAAGTTACTATCAAATACTGTAGTTAGCATAAACGCAAACAAACAAGTTAATGAAAATGCAAATGGTATGAAAAGTAAGGAGTTCCTCTTCCTAAAGTAAAAGTAAGAAAACAAAACCAGAAACGGGAAAAAGAACACAGCCTTATGTGCTGAAACACCGAAAAATAATATTTGTACCAAAAAAAGACAGCAAAAAACAAAATACCTGCGTTTTAACAAAAAATATGACATTGCAAATATGTTAAATACCTTATAAGTCCAGACATTTAAATATGCCAAGATACCTATATTGGTTGTAGCAGAGTTTTCATCCCTGAATTCATAAACGCGCCCCATATCAAAGTTCATATTAAATATAGCGCCAGACAAAACATACCACAAAACAAGATATAGAACAGCGATCAAACAAACGGAAATGGTTACCAACTCAGAATTCTTAAAGTACGGGAATGAAATAGGTTTTATTGACTTTAGATTCACAATTAAATATGAAACTAAATAACCAAAGAGAACATAAATCAATGCCTTTGATTCTAAGCTTGGATCCAACCCCCAAATTGATAACAATGGAATCAAGACAGACAAATAAAACATCAAGAATACAAAGTCACTGAACTTTCTAAGCTTTGCACTTAATGTGAAAACAAATAAAAAAGTCAAAAACAATGAAGCCGCGTAGCGAAACGGCTGCATTTCATAATTAAACCCCATATAGTTATTACCATAAAATGGGATAATAAAATTCACATAAAGATAATCAAGTGTCAACCTAAAGAATATTATATTCAAAAATAAGACTAAAAATGATTTTGAGCGAAACAAATTAAATACCTTAATAATTTCTACTTCTTGAAATACATTTCATACCAAGAGATGTAATTAACCCAACGCCATACTTGCCAATCGAAGTGGCTACCACCCGAACTCATAGCAAGATAAGCGGCCTTTATTTCTTCCAGGTTAAGAAATGGTATGCTTGATCTTTCAATAAGCTCAATTACGTCGCTCTCTATCTGCTTTAGCCAAACTTTTTGTGGTGTTTCAAAACCTATCTTATCTTTCCTATATAATACTTCATTAGGAACAATCCCCACCATTGCTTTGCGGAATACACACTTTGTTTCACCATTGTTTGAAATTAAATAGTGTTCTGGTAAGGAAAGTAAATATTCCACAAGGGGGATAGTAAGAAAGGGTACGCGGCTTTCGATTGAAAAGCGCATTGAGTTACGGTCGCCATGCCTTAATAAGGCTGGTAATGTTCGCTTGTTCAGAAATTGTTTTAAATATTCGCTTAGCACACCTTCTTTACCTGACTGAACTGTTCTTCTATTCTCTTTAAAATGTACATTATGCTGGCGCATGTAACGACTATTCAGCCAACTAGGTTGAGAAGGCTTGCCTGTAAGTCGCCTGATAAAAGGATAGATAAAATCAGGTAACTGCGATTGGATTAGCAGTTTTATTGCATTACTCTTTGACCTATTTGGCCATTTTGCCCATTGATTCAAAAAATGTATAGCACTGGTAATTTTACCTGCTTTAAGTAACGATGCTAGTCGCTGCTCTGGATAACCATTATACCCTGCAAGTATCTCATCAGCACCTTGTCCGTCTAGGTTTACCGTGATACCAGCTTCACGTACTTTTTTAAATACTTGATATTGAGCATAAATACTTGTGCTACCAAAAGGCTCTGCATGAGTTTTAATCATGTCCATAAGTTCTGCGCTTAAGTCATTTGAACGTGGATAGACTTTGTGCGGGATAGCATTAACGTATTCATTTACCTTATCCACCCAAACTTCCTCTGAACGCTTTACATCTTCAGAAATGTAACTAAAAGTGTGTAAATCTGAAGTGGGTAGCACTTCCCTAACAGCACAAGCTACTGCTGATGAGTCTAAACCTCCGGATAAAGCTACACCTAATGGCACATCACTTCTCAAATGTAACTTTATGCTTTGTAGAAATAGCTCTCTTACCTGTTCAGCAGCCTCATCAAAACTGACATCTCTTGGTTGTATTTTTTCAGGGCTCCACCAAGTTTTTTTCTCAAAAATTAGCTTATTATTACTGTCAAAAGAAATTGTTACTAACTCCGCAGGTCTCAATTGCTCTATGCCTTTGAAAAAAGTTTGCTCGTTGCTATCATATTCATTAAAAACTAGATAGTCATAACTTCTTTGCAAATTTGGTTCAGCTTGATCGACCGCCAATTCTAATAAAGGCGGAATCTCAGAACAGTATGTAAAGTCATTTTCCGTTATGGAAAAATAAAATGGCTTTATCCCAAATGCATCTCTTGCGCAATATACTTTGTTCTTTACAAAATCATATAGCGCAAATGAAAACATACCTATGAATCGCTTTAATGCATGTTCACCCCAAGCTATCCATGCAGTTAACAGCACTTCTGTATCGGTTTTAGTATTGAAGTTATAACCTTCTTTTTCTAACTCAGCTTTCAACTCTAAATAATTATAAATTTCACCATTAAAGACCAAACCAAAGCGTTCATCTCGAGAGTACATTGGTTGGTGCCCTGCTGTGGTCAAATCAATAATTGATAAGCGCGTGTGTCCTAGCAATGCGCTTTTATTATGGAGTGATTTGATTTCCATGCCCTGATCATCTGGGCCGCGATGATTGATTAAAGAAAGCGCTTTATCAATTTTATCTTTTTTATTATGCAGTTTACCTGCTGACCAAACACCGCCTAAAATTCCACACATATTATATTCGCTTCGCCCCAATTAATATAAAATAAAAATACAGAAAATACATTAAAACATCCGCAATTACATACGCATGCAAAAAAGCATCAAAATCACCATTATGAAATAAGAAATACAATGAGACTATTACAAACAAATAAATCGCTTGCCATAAAAATCCAAGCTTTAAATTTTTCTCGATAGCCATCACCATACTTAATGGCGTAACCATAAACCTTATTGCAACAGAAAAGCTGATAACAGCTGCATAACTCCCAGCCACACGCCACTCTTCACCAAATACAAATCCGAATATAAACTCACCATAAAAGTTTAAAAGTAACACAGTGAAAAGTGCTGGTATTAAAAGCACTCTTACCAACTTCAAAAGCTGATTGACAGTATTATTCTTTTCAGCTGTAATTTTTTGAAGTAGTACTTGTGAAATTGCAGCAGATACCAACGCGAGAGGCCCGCCAATAATTCTGTATATAAAGCTGAAATAACCAGCTGCTGTGCTGTCAAATATCTTATTGACAAAAATCACTGGTGATTGGAGGCTGACAGTATCAACTAACGCACCAGGAGCCGATATGAGCGGGTATTTTTTATACATCTTAATCAGTGAATAGGTCCTTAATAAGTTATATTTTAAAGAAGTTTTCCCCTTTAGCCATTGAATATAAGTTTTTGACATAATGGTTAGATGAACTGCCTGTCCTATTACATGGCCTAAAACTAATCCTAGCGAGCCGCTACCGTAACTTGCATAAGTTATTGAAGTGGAAACATTACCAACTGACTGAAACACTTTACCTTGTGCGATCAATTTAAATTTTATAAACCTGTTATTGAGATAGTTAAGCGACTGACATACGCCCATAAGTGCCACAGATACTGGTATTAGATAGATCATATTCAGAATTGCATCGTCTAAATACATTTCTAATTTATCATTCAGTAAAACTAAGAAAACAAAAATCAACATAGCATTAAAAATAGAGAGCGCCATCGTTAATGAGCATATCCTAAATGCATCATTTTCTGACTTTGGTTGCATTATCGCAAATTCCATTCGCCAGCCAGCGACAATGCCAAATATTGCTGTAATCGCGACCACGACACCAAGTTGACCAAATTCAGCTGGCGTATAAAGCCTAGTTAAAATTGGACTTAATAATATAGGTAACGCTTGAGCTAATGTTGTTCCTGTTAGTAAGGTTAAAACCCGTTTAACAAATATGTTCTTTAGCAAATTAATAACCTACAGATACCCATGCATAGGCAAACTAAATACAGTTTTAGCCAGTTTCTCAGCAATAGGGAAGTCTCCTGGTTGGTACTCCAGTCCTTTAAAAGCACTCTGCTGATGCATGCAGGTACCATAGTAAATCATAGTAGGTACGCCTTGCTCTTTGTACTTGGCCATTGCCGCATCTCTATCATCCGAGACCAATGTATATTGCGCCCATGAGCTTAGATACCCTTCTGGTACCACAGGAGTTATAAAGGTCGTAGCAAGATTTTTATCATAGTTAGCTGCTGCAGCATTCCTTGCAATCAGCTCTGTCGGAAACTCTGCCAACTTCTCTAATAATACAGCAGCCTGTATGGTGTCTAAGCGACTATTCATGCCAATACGGACATTGTCGTACTTGTCCTTGCCTTTTCCGTGCACTCGATACGACTTTATTAACTCGGCATACTCGTCATTGTTCGTAAAAACAGCGCCACCATCGCCATAGCACCCTAACGGCTTTGCTGGGAAAAAGCTCGTGGTAGCAATATCACCAAAGCTTCCCGCTCTCTGACCATTAATCGCGCCACCAAAACCTTGCGCGGCATCTTCCACAAGCTTCAGGTCATACTTTTTAGCAATATTCTCAAGCTCTGGGTAGTTTGCGGGTAAGCCAAAGAGATCTACAGCTATAATGGCTTTAGGAGTTAAACTCCCCTCGGCTATGACTGCCTGTATGCGCCGCTCTAGGTCAATAGGGCAGATATTGAAAGTTGATTCGTCGGAATCAACAAATACTGGTGTAGCACCTTCAAAAGCAATAACTTCTGCAGTTGCAAAAAAGGTAAAGGTCGGGCAGAACACGGCATCACCCGGCTTAACATCGAGCACCATCATGGCAAGCGTTAATGCATCTGTACCGTTACCACAGGTAATGGCGTGTTTTACACCAACGTATTCAGCAAGTTTCTCTTCAAGCTCCTGTACCTCTGGCCCCATGATATAGTGACCATGTTCTAATACGGCTTGAATGCGTTTGTCTATTTTTGATTTTAAATGTTGATATTGTGCTTTTAAGTCAATGAACTGCATATTATGTCTCGTCAACCAGCGTTAATGTACGACCTGAGAGTTGATAAACATCGCCAGTATGAGGACAGGTCACTTGCCCTTCTCCTTCTAGCGGTAGCTCAAGCCTTTCACCATACTTACTTATCCAGCCAATGTGTTTTGCCGGTACGCCAACCATCAATGCAAAGGGCTTAACATCGCTGTTCACGACAGCGCCAGCCCCAACTAAAGAATAACAACCAATGGTTACTCCGCAAACAATGGTACAGTTCGCGCCTAAAGTAGCGCCTTTTTTTACCAGAGTATCGCGGTACTCCGTTTTACGTTCAATAAAAGAGCGGGGGTTATAGACATTAGTGAACACCATGCTAGGGCCACAGAATACATCATCCTCCAAGTGTACATTGTCGTATACCGAGACGTTATTCTGAATTTTGACGTTATTTCCTACCGTTACTCGGTTGCCAATAAAAACGTTCTGACCTAACGAGCACCCTTCCCCAATCTTTGCACCGCCACAGACGTGAACGAAGTGCCATACTCGTGTGTTGTCACCTATTTCAGCACCCTCATCAATAATCGCCGAAGGGTGTACTTGATATCCCTTACTCACGATTATAGAACCTTGCTTAATAATGGGTGGGCCTTATCGCCTGCTTCGGCTATGGGTTGAACGCGTATTTTTTCAACGGTCTCAATAGCAGCACGATTCTCTTCGACACCAAAACCATGGTCATTTAAAATATTCTGGTAACTTTGCGTATGCAAATCGGTGAAACCTCCCGAGAACTCAAGCTCTTCATCACCGATTGTGATGCTGCGGTAGGTTAGCTTTTCTCCAGCTACCGCATTCTCAGGTAGGTTATTGGCATCAATCGATAGGAACCAACGAACGCGGGCTCGATCATACTGCAAATAACCACTCGCCGTTTTGTCATCACGGTAATGCACTTCATTTGCTAAAAGCTTTCCAAAAACAAAATGCAACATGTCATAAAAATGAACACCTATGTTAGTCGCCACACCGCCTGACTTTTGGTCAAAACCTTTCCATGACTTCATGTACCACTTCCCGCGAGAGGTCATATAGGTTAAATCCACGTCAAATACATGTCCCGCAGGAGCCGCATCAACCTTTTCTTTTAACGCAATAATTGATGGATGCAAACGTAACTGCAATATGGAGTTTACTCGTGCGCCATATTTTTCTTCATATGCTTTGAGTTCATCGAGGTGTTTGCTCTCTAACACCAATGGCTTCTCGCAAATAACATCAATGCCATTTTTGAGCGCATACTTTATATGAGCAATGTGCAAATAGTTAGGCGTACAGATAGAGATATAATCCAGTTTTTTTCCCAGAATAGTTTGATCGTCAACGAATGCTGAAAAGTCTTCGAATTCTGTAAAGAACTCAGCATTTGGAAAGTGACTATCCATAATGCCCACAGAGTCATTCACATCCATGGCGGCAACCAGTTCATGGCCAGTATCCTTTATCGCTCTTAGGTGACGAGGGGCGATATAACCAGCGGCTCCAATAAGCGCAAATTTCTTCATCATTCGTTTCCTATAACCTTAAATCTGACTCGTGAATATCTAAAACATGCTTGACGTCATACAGCACATGTTCAGTCTTACCTAGCTTACGAATAGCTTCAGCACCCATCTTTTTGATATCGCTGTGATCAACAGCAAGAACAATCGCATCATAGCTATTAGGAGACAGCTCGGATATTAGCTCCACACCATATTCATGCTTAACTTCATCCTTATCTGCCCAACAATCATAAACATCAACCGACATGTTGAAATCTTTTAATTCTGTAACGACATCGATAATCTTGGTATTTCTCACATCAGGACAATCACCTTTAAAGGTAAAGCCTAAGACCAAGACCCTTGCATCATCAACATGAATCTTTTCTCGAAGGAGCTTTTTCACTAACTGAGTAGCTACGTATTCACCCATGCCATCATTAATTCGGCGACCGGCAAGAATAACCTCTGGTCGGTAACCAACTTCCTGAGCTTTGTAGGTCAAGTAGTAAGGGTCAACGCTGATACAGTGCCCACCAACAAGCCCAGGTTTAAATCGTAAGAAATTCCACTTAGTCCCAGCGGCATTTAGGACTTCTTCAGTATCAATACCGAGTTTATTAAAGATTTTTGCAAACTCATTAATAACGGCAATATTTAAGTCACGCTGAGTATTTTCGATAACCTTCGCCGCCTCAGCAACTTTGATAGAGCTCGCTAAATGAGTGCCTGCGGAAATGATGGATGCATAAAGACTATCGACAAACTGCCCAACCTCAGGCGTGGAACCTGAGGTCACCTTCATGATTTTAGTTAAGGTATTAACCTTATCACCTGGGTTAATGCGCTCAGGTGAATAACCTGCAAAGAAGTCTTTATTGAACTCAAGCCCTGACACCTTTTCAATAATCGGAATACAGACCTCTTCGGTAGCCCCTGGATAAACTGTTGACTCATAAATCACAACATCGTCTTTCTTAACAAACTGACCAAGCAACTCAGAAGCTTTTCGTAACGGAGTTAAGTCCGGAGCATGGCTGTCATCAATTGGCGTGGGTACCGTCACAATGTAAACATTGCATTCAGATAAATCTTGTTTGTTACTGGAAAAAGACAAATGTTTAGCACTCAAAAGCTGCTCACTTGAAACTTCCAGAGTCGAGTCACGCCCCTTCTCAAGCTCCGCAACACGAGTCTGATTAATATCAAAACCCAATACTGAGTACTTTTTACCAAATTCTACCGCTAGAGGTAGGCCTACATACCCCAGGCCTATTACTGCTATTCTTTTATCTGTAAAGTTATTACTCATTACCAAATACCTTTAGTATCGATTAGATAGTCAGACTCGAGGGCAGTCCGTTTAAACTCTTTGTGGTCGACTAGCATTAGATGAATATCCGCGCTGTCCTTTGCTTCCTCAAGAGACGTAAGACTTAATCCCTCTAAGCTTTCTGGTAAGGTTTCTATATTCGGCTCAACGGCTAATACAGGTCCAGAGTGTAACTCCTCAACTTGCTTAGCGATATTTAAGGCAGGGCTCTCTCGAAGGTCATCAATATCTGGTTTGAACGCTAAGCCATAACAAGCCACTGTCACGTCTTTTGCCGTTTTCGTGGGGTTAGCCTGCAAGAAGTCTGCGATAGCGAGTTTCACTTTTTCAACCACCCATTGAGGTTTGTCATCGTTAATGCGGCGAGCGGCATGAATCAATTCAGCCTCTTCTGGTGTCTTGCTGATAATAAACCATGGATCAACGGCTATACAGTGACCACCAACACCCGGCCCAGGTTGCAAAATATTAATTCGAGGATGACGGTTAGCAAGCGATATTAGCTCCCAAACATTGATATCCAACTTGTCACAAATCACTGAAAGCTCATTGGCAAAAGCAATTTGTACGTCACGGCATGAGTTTTCAGTTAGCTTAGCCATTTCTGCAGTACGAGCATTAGTCACAACACACTCGCCTTCAACAAAGATTTTATACAGTTCTATTGCTCTAGTTGAGCAGGCTTCGGTCATTCCACCTATCACTCGGTCATTAGATACGAGCTCTTCAACAACACGCCCTGGTAATACTCGCTCTGGACAGTGTGCGATATTCACATCAACGTCCGCCGTAAATTCGCTAGTCAACGATGGGAACACGAGGTCAGGACGAGCTGACGCTAGCCAATCGGCCATCTGCTCGGTCGCACCTACCGGCGAAGTTGACTCGAGAATCACTAAGTCACCTTTTTTTAAGACAGGTGCAATCGACTCACTGGCTGCTTTGATATAACTTAGGTCAGGTTCAGGGATTACGGAGTCCCTTTGGTTTTTATTAGAGCTTTTAAAAGGCGTCGGCACTGCAATTAAAAAAGCATCCGCAGGCTCGGGCTTAGTCGTCGCCTTGAAGTAACCGTCTTTAACCGCGGTGCTAACGATGGTTTCTAGGCCTGGCTCAACAATATGAATTCTGCCTTGGTTTATGGTGTCGACGGCTTTTTGGTTAACGTCGACACCGATAACGGTTTTCTTGCGTGATGCAAACATGGCTGCCGTAGGTAGGCCAATATAGCCAAGCCCTACTACTGATATTGTGTTGAATGACATCGTTTTCCTTGCTTCTAAATTGATGGTTCTGATTCAATCAGTTCTAATTAAACTTTTCATTGGCTGACTTTAAAGTCAGTCATTCATAGTAAGCGCTAATTTGAACTCGCTAAAGCATCACAGATACGCTGGCAAGCCTTACCGTCACCATAAGGGTTATGCGCTCGACTCATCGAAACATAAGCCGCTTCATCCGTCAGTAATTCGTTTAGTGAAGAGGTAATCTTTTCTACGTCAGTCCCTACAAGCTTGACCGTACCAGCATCAACCGCTTCAGGGCGCTCAGTCGTGTCGCGCATAACAAGAACTGGTTTACCCAAACTTGGTGCTTCTTCTTGAATACCACCCGAATCCGTAAGGATAATATGTGAGCGATTCATAAGGTACACAAAAGGTAAATACTGTTGTGGCTCGATGAGAGACACATTATCTACATCTTTAAGGATACGGTTAACGGGCTCCTGAACATTCGGATTTAGATGTACCGGATAGAGAATCCGTACGTCTGGATGTGCTTTTGCTGTTTGAGCAAGGGCTTCGCAGATACGCTCAAAGCCGCCACCAAAGCTTTCACGGCGGTGCCCCGTCACTAAAATCAGCTTTTTGCTCTCGTCAAGCATCGGGAATTGAGCCGCTAGCTCTTGGCTTAGCGACGCATCACCTTCAATCTGCTCTTTAACCATTAAAAGCGCATCAATCACGGTGTTACCTGTTATGTAAATATGCTCTAGTGGGAAGTTTTCCTTGATGAGGTTCTGTTTTGAGTTTTCGGTTGGCGCAAAATGATATTTGGTCAACTGCCCCGTTAATTTGCGGTTTGCTTCTTCTGGCCAAGGCGAATAAATATTACCTGTGCGTAGGCCAGCTTCTACGTGACCGACGGCAGTTTGCTGATAATACGCAGTTAAGCTCGCCGCGAACGTCGTCGCAGTATCGCCATGAACCAGTACCACGTCCGGCTTGAACTCTTCTAGAACAGGCGTCAGCTCTAATAAAATACGGCTAGTCAGCTGTGGCAACGTCTGTCCTGCCTGCATCAAGTCTAGGTCATAATCCGGTGTCAGCTTAAAAAGTTCTAACACTTGGTCAAGCATCTCTCGGTGCTGCGCAGTCACACAAACCTTAGACTCAAAACGGCTATCATTATTTAGCGCATGCACTAAAGGAGCCATTTTTATTGCTTCGGGACGTGTCCCAAAAACAGATAAGACCTTCATATATAAGTACTCACTTATTAAATTTAAGTTTGTGTCGATTAGTCAAAACAATATTGTAAACTATAAATATTAGTACAAAAGATATTAACGAAATATACTCTGGTATATTGTAGGTGGAGCTCAAGTATCCTGTTAGGCCGAATAACAAAGATATGAAGGAAATGATTAATAGTGCTTGCTTCGGTGTAAACCCCATATCCATAAAGACATGATGTAAATGTTCTCTGTCGGCCACAAGGGGCGACTGCCCCCTTCTAACTCTTCTGTACATAACTGCTATCATGTCAACAAGTGGTACAGCTATAAACCAGAGAACATTAACAGGTTTTATTGACATTTCCTCAGACTGACTGATAACAATCAATAACCATGATACGGTAAGGCCAAGCATCATACTTCCAGCATCACCCATAAAGATTTTGTATTTCTTACTAAAGAGACCTAAGTTAAATGAAAGAAATACTAATAGAGCTGATGACATCACTCCGACTATGAGCTTAATACTACCATCCAAAACGACTAGACCAATCGCTAATAAGCTTATTAGAGATAAGGTTCCGGCCAAACCATCAATCCCGTCAGTCATATTAAAGGCATTTATACCGGCAATAATTGCTAATACTGTAATAACCTCTGAGAATGGGCCAGTAGTAACTTCTCCTAAACCGAACAGATTACCTAAAGAATCAATCTTAATACCAGTACCAAAGACTAATATTAAAGCAATAAGTGTTTGAGCAATCAGGCGTAATTTAGCACTTAAGTCATATTTATCATCTATTGAGCCAATGAAAACCATTATCGATATTGAAACTAAAAGCAGATTTATGTGTTGGCTTAAATCTACAAACAAGCTAACTGAGGTTATGGTTGAAATATATATAGCTACCCCCCCCGTAAGAGGGATATTTCCTACATGCCGTTTTCTATTATCAGGAGTATCAACTAGTCCCCAATTAACTGCAATAGGCCTTAAAACAAGAATTGATGCAAAACAGACTATTATCGCCACAACCCAACTTATATTCATCCTTATCCCTTCTTGTTTTTGTTATTCCTAGTAGCGCTAATAATTAAAACTATTAGTACTGATAAGATACCACCCAAAATTGCACCTAATATGGCTATAATTGCTCTTTTGGGTTTGTATTTCTCTTCTGGTACTTTACCTTCGCTAATAGTTTTAAATACATACTCATCAGAAACCTGTGCAAGCATTTTCGATTTGTGTTGCTCTTGGATTAACTCACTAAACATTGCTCTTAGCTCTGCATAGGATGTACTTTTGAATTGCTCTTCAAGATATTGAATATTTTGGTTGGCTTCTTCTAGAGCACGTTCTTTCATCAATTGGTTGATATCTTTAGTAAGCAAGTCTACCCACTCTTTTGCAATTTCTGGAGAATAGTGTGTGACCGACACGCTAACTAAACCGGTATCTTTATCCTGACTGATAGACAAACGTTCTTTGAATTCCTCGAATAATTCCCAACTACTGGGCTCCACAGTTTTGCCTTTGGGTGCCTCACGGACCCAGGTTTCAGTTGCTTCATTATAAAGTCCATCTTCGATGATCAACTTGTTCTTAGATTGGTCCCACCCTTTAGCTGCAAACAGTTCAACTGCAATATTATGTTTATTGATAAATTCTTCTGCGAAGCCCCAACTTTTCATTATTTCCATTGCAATGACAGCATCTGTTGATTCGCCGGCACCCAAGTTAATTCCAGCCATTGATGCAAGTCCGCCAAACTGTCCTGCTAGAGATGCTAATTTCCCACCAGATCCACTTTCATTAGGCTGCAAAACTGCTGTTGCTTTATATTCATTAGGCAGGTAAAGCGCGTACCCAACGGATGCAATGGCAAAAATGAAGGTTATCCCAATGATAATCCACTTTCCTTTCCAGAGAATAGAAAAGAGTTCGCGCAAGTCGATTTCGTCTTCGTGATGTGGCGACTGAGTTTGATTTAATTGTTGATTGTTTTCACTTTTCATAATTTTCTAATTTTGTATAGAGATTGCTTCGGCCTAAAGGCCTCGCAATGACGATTGTTAGGAGGCTTGGTTAAACTAACATTGACGACTTATAACTCCATTGTCCATGAAAGCCCTACATTATATTTATCAGTATTAACTCCTGATATTTCAAAAGCTTTATCTTGATAGTCAATGGAAGCCGATAATAGACCATGCTTAAAAGGTTTTTGGTATTTAAGCGAGAGCCTGTTGAAGCTAAGTTCATTAGCCGCAACAGTATGATTATCTCCGACACCACCTTTATTCATGTCAATTTTTGAAACTGATACTTTATAACGAGAACCTGATGTTGTTGATGCAAGTAACCCCAATGTTAGACTTTCAGTATCTGCGTCGTATGTGGAACCAATACTTCTGCCTTCTGTGCGGTAACCTGTTCGATATATCCCGTGCTCATAAGTTACATTTTTTGCGTATTCATTTTCAGTGTCTGCATACTCAATATAAGTAGTAACGAAAATATCGTTTGTAGCAAAGTTATTTTTATAACCTAATTGATAAAATTTTCTAGAGGGGGCGTACCCTGCTTCATCTTCACCAACCAGCTGACCGTAAATTGAACCAATATATTTTTTAGTAGGCAGTCTCCAATCAAAGTCTACCCCAGCTAATTGGTTGCCAGCTTCATTAGAGTTAAGGCGATCATCACAACCATCTGCAATTTGATCACAATTGGTTCTACCTATTGCGAGATCGACCAAACTGGATAATGACTCAGGTCTCCCCTCGCCTCCCCACTGCGCGGTTCGTCTTAAACCAATTTCTAATGAGTCAAATGGTTTAAAAGTGACTGACATGCCGAGTAGTTTTGCGTGAGGTATAAAGCGATCACTTTCAAGTTGCCCAGCAAAGGCTGAGACTGACCAAGGTCCTATCCACGAAAGCCACTCGCTTTCAAAAGGATCTGCGTAATTTCGCTGTACTGATAAGCTCGGCACGGGTCTAGCGTTATTACTCAATATTAGGGAACTATCCCAACCAGGACCATACCAACGTTCCTGTGCTCCCGCAGAGAAGATCCAGTTGCCCCAAATACCCGCAACATAACTATTATCCAGGCGCTCTTCTTCACCATCAAGAGGGCTGAAAGCCTTGGTAGCCTCAATGTTCCAAGCAAAGTTTTTAGTCATGCCTTTGTTGCTTGAAGTGATCTCAGCTTTTTCTCGTCGGTTATCACCAAAGTGTCGTAATAACTTTCCTTCATTGCCCGCTTTTAGTGATAGTTCACTACGTGTATCTGTTGAAGTCTCAATCCGAGCCTTTCGCTTCACTCGCATTAAAGCGGGCACTAACGACTCAGGAACTTCACTTAAGTCGGCATTATCTATTTCTTTTACTACCCTAGCCCAAGGAAGTGGCCAAGTTGTTATTGGCGTATTAATAACGCCGTGAGCAGATAATGCTTCGATGTCCGCTCTCAACCAAGCGTCATGCGTATCTAGCCAAGGCTCTGCCTTAACTACTGACCCGCTGAGTATTAACAATGCTATTAGAGTTTTTTTCATTTGTTTCTTATATTCGCTATGTCGTAACTGAATGAGATTGCTTCGTTAAACTCGCAATGACGTAATAATCAGTTACGTCATGGTGCACTCCATAAGTCACTACGTCACCCTACGTACGACTAGATCTTAGAAGCTATTAACCGCAGCCGCACCTAGAGCTAACTGATATACGATCTGGCTCACTTTACTCCAGAGCTCTAAGCCATCTACACGTGTAGTATCTAGTGGGACTACGATAGTATCGCCAGGTTCGACATTACTTGCGTTATGGCTTAGCCATGATGACTGGTTGGGTAGAACCACCGAGCCATCGGCTTTTACTATATAAATAGCATCTGAGTTCGCGGTATCTTTTTCGCCACCACTACGATCTATGTAATCTTGATAATCAAGTTTTTCGCTGTAAAGATGAGATGTAGCGACTTGTACTTCACCAACAACCGTAACTTCTTGACGGAAACTTGGCACAATTAACTTATCACCAGACTTTAGAATGATGTCTTCACTGTTATCGGCCAATATTGAATCAATATCTATAACAAGACGCCCTGTAGCTTCTGTTGAGCTTAATATGTTTAGCAGTGATTGTGCAGACTCAATGTCTGCTGATTTGCCGATGTTAGTATCTTCTAGTTCAGAAATTGCTATATCCTGACGAAGCTTAGCTTGGAGTTGCTCTAACTTCTTCTGTTCGTGTTGACGAAGAGTTTTTCGTGAAAATACTGTTGCTTTAGGATGAGCATACTTTGTAAAGCCCCCAACACGATTGATTAGCTGGCTTAGAGTTTCCCCTCTTGCCACTCTGTAGCGTCCCGGATACTTCACTTCCCCAGTGACATCAACATAGATTTCCTCAGTAATATCAGGAGAGATTTTAATATTTACTTCATCAAAAGGAGATAATGTTGTTCCCGACTCGCCTAAAAATTCTTCCTGCAAACTAATATTTTTATGTCTTATATTGACGCCTCCATCAATAGAGAAAGTGCGTGTAGTTAACTCTGCCTTCGCCAAATGAGCCACTTCTGTTAGGCCACCGGCCAACTGAATTAACTGTAAAACACTCATGTTATTTTCGTATGGGTATTGACCAGGAAACTTCACCCCTCCGCTGATTTTTACAAGTTTAGCTACACTTTGGTTCGTTGCTTGAGATTTTAGTTGGGTAATAAAGTTTGCAAGTGGTTCATTACGAATTTCTTGCTTTATCTGTGCAAGTTTTAGTTCATCATATTCCACGCTCTCAGAATTAAGGACACGACTTTCTAAATTTTCTTTTTGTTTTTTTCTTTGGATTTTACTTTCCAGTCCTGCATAGTCGGCAATATTTGTTGTTAACTCATCTTTGTTTGTAATTAACTCTAGTTCTTTTTGGAAATCAGCTCTTTCGAGCTGAGTGTTTTTGGCTCGGTCCAAATACAAACTAATGTCCTTTTTAGTAATTTGGTTTGATAATACAACCACTTTATCGCGGGAGTGTAATTTAAACTCATTATCCCCAGCCCAAATAGTTCGCAAGTTCACAATATATGGCTCTATATTGCCAAGGGCATCCGTTTCTCTGAACACAATCACAGCATCAATGTTTGCATGAGGCCTTAATTTTAATTCGCTCTTTAATACATCACTAAGCTTTAATCCACTTGTCCACTTTATTAGGCCTGGGCGATAAACATGTCCAATTAACTCAATAACATTTTCTTCCCTTTCCACGGCTGGAAAGATCTTTAATAAATCACCACTTTTAATTTTTGTATTAAGCCCTGTCCTTGTGTTCAGGTTTAGATCTACGACTGTTTGCTGTCCTGATGTACTTACCCTTTCTATTCGAGCATCACTTTTATACGCATTAGGTAGTAATCCTCCCGCTAATTCGATAAGACTGCTGACCGTTTTTTCATCTTTGAGCTCATAAATAGCTGGTCTAGCAACTTCTCCAGCAACCGATGCAGTTTTCCTAACCGATGGTATAAAGATTACATCTCCAGACTGTAATCGTTGATCATCGCTAGTATCGCCTTTTAACAATAAGTCGTATAAATCAACCGTCGAAATAACTTTACCATTACGCTTTAGCTGAATATTTCTCAAAGAGCCAATATCTGTTAGGCCGCCACTAACGTATAAAGCATTCATCACAGTGGATAATGAAGATACCGTATAAGCCCCTGGCTTGAATGACTCGCCTAATACAAAAACTTGAATAGAACGCAGCTCACCTAAACTTATATTAGACTGAACACCAATGTATTGCTCAGTAATCCTTTGATTCAGTGATTGCTTTAGCTCGGTATACGACAACCCTGCGACATTAATAGGGCCAAGTTGAGGAAACTGAATTGTGCCATCTCTTTCTACTGTTAATTCGTAGCTGTTATTCTCTTTCCCGAACAGCTGTACCTTCACCGTATCGCCCGGGCCAACAATATAGTTAGAAGGTACTGGAATATTGCTAACTGGTGTGTAAGTCGTAGGGACACCCGCGAATAGATCGTACCCAAACCTTTTCAGTTCACGCTCTACTTTGGGTAGCTTTTCCTGCTCTTCTTTTTCTTTTATTTCTTTGGCGTTATCTTGCTGGTTTGGAAAGTCTACCAACTCTCTCGGCATGATTGAACCAGCTGACTGATTATCAGTATTTACACTTGCGCTCTGTTGTTTCAACGAAGCACACATAGAGTCAACGTCATAGCCAGCGGCTCGCGCCATTTGTCTTTGTTGCTCAGTGGCATTTTGACACAGCTGTTTTGCCTGTGACATATCGTTGGCTGCACTGTCATTAACCATAACCAGTGTAAGAATGCTTAAAAACAATCCAAGAGTTTTTTTCATCATAGTTGTGGGCCTTGTACTATAAAGTAAGGGTTTAGCAATGATTCTTTAGTGTTATACATTAATTCGTCGTGTTTTTCATAGGTGACACAGCTGCCGCCTGCGGCCAGTAATATCGCGTGGGCAGCGGCAGTGTCCCACTCTGAAGTAGGGCCGAGCCTTGGATAGAGGTCTGCTTTGCCCTCTGCTACTAAACATATTTTTAACGAGCTACCCATTGGAACAAGTTCATAGTCATTAAATTTAGTTAGATAGGACTGCATTTCATCCGATTGATGCGAGCGACTACCTACGACTCGAATAGGTTTACGTGGCTGTGACGAAACTGATATAGGCTCTTTATTATGACCAACCTGTTTCCAGGCCCCCAAACTCTCACCATTTGCACCAATACCGCCGAAATATAGAATTTCTTTTACCGGGGCATAAACCACTCCAAAAATAGGTTTACCATTAGAAACTAAAGCAATATTGACTGTGAACTCGCCATTTCTCTTAATAAATTCCTTGGTACCGTCTAGGGGATCTATTAGCCAATAATGTTCCCAAGACTGGCGTTCAGTCCAAGGAATATCCGCTGACTCTTCAGACAAGATGGGGATTGATGGGGTTAGTTTCTGTAAAGCGTGAACAATACAACGGTGTGAAGCTAAATCTGCTTCAGTCAAAGGAGAGTGATCAGACTTTTCATGTACATCAAAGTCTTTTTCATAAATCGACATGACCGAGCGGCCTGCCTCAACAGCTATATTGTTAACGTCACGAATTAAATCGTTGTTTAGTAGTCTATCTTCCATCCAATTATCCATGATTATTTCTTTTCTCCGTCACCCAGATGCGCTACCGCCCGTGGGTTCCGGCTCCCAAAGTGCCTATCTTATTGTTTTTATTTGTAATATTTTTGTTAGGCCTCGCCTAAGCGTGCGCTATTATATAGGCTTTACACTCGTCTCGAAACCTTTCAAAAGTAATATTATTTTCTTTTTATAATGTTATATTTTTTCAAATTCGTCGTTTGAAACTTCAAGTACAGTGAGCTTACCCAGCATATTTAATAGAACTATGGAGCGCTGCTCACCGTCTGGCATCTTAAATATGCCTTCAAGATCTTTAAAAGGGCCTGCTGTGACTCGTACTCGATCACCCTCTTTAGGCGTTGAGTCGACCACTTTTGTGACAAAATCATGATCAATAACTTTCAACTGCTCCAAAAGTTGCGGCGAAATCTTTGCAGGAACACCACCAAAGCGTACAAAGTCTCGGACTCCTCGCGTCGAGCGAATCTTTGACCAATACTCACCAGTTTCTAATAACTCCACAAATAAATAGCCTGGAAACATGGCTTCTTCTACCTGCTTACGTTTCCCTCGGACTATTTTCTCTAATGAAATTATTGGAAAAAAGCTATTAATTGATTGATTTTCAAGATTTTCTTGCGCTCTTTTCTCTTGGCGAGGCTTACATTGTACTAAATACCAGGCACTTTGATCGCTACTCATCGCTTGCCACCGCCATCGCTTGGTTAAACTCTTTGTTCTTTTCTCTAAGTTCTGCCACAACACCTACGACACCATTTTTATCGAAAGTATCTCTAAAAAAGCCTCGCTTCATTTTGACAAAGCTTATGCCCTGGAAACTGAAATCGTACACAGTCCACTGTTCCTGCTCTTTATAAATCTTCAAGTCGACATTAAGAGTTGGGAATGACGGGCTTTCAAGGCGCACCCTCAGCCAACCCTTATTTCCTTTATCATTAAGTCTTACGCTTTCTACGCTAGCCTTTTGCCCTTGATATTGCTGCAATACCTCAAATAAATAGCGGCGAATAGTATTTTCGTAGGTTTTAATAAGAACATTGGCTTCAGAATCAGTAAGTTGCTTCCAGCGAGAAGTTCCTAGCATGGCTCGGATTGTATTTCTGGCTGACCATACCTCAAGCAACTCTTGGTTTACAAAGCCTATAAGAAGGTTTGGCTCTTGAAGTGCTTGTTTATGATTTTCTTCTAGAAAGACATTGATTTTATTGAGTTTATTATTGAACTCAGTTGCAATTTTCTCATCCGCATTGGAGGTTGGCGCAATAACTACGCACAAGCACATAAGAAAAGCTTTTAAACAACGGTACATTATTATTCTTAGACTCCACGATTTTTTGTCAACATCATAAAAAAGCTCAACTTAACGCTAACTTAATGTAAGGTTTAGTGACTGAATACTTAAAAAATTACCAGCAATACTTACAAACCTCCGAATTTTAGCATCAGAAGGCTATCTGACCAATTAATTCCAAAGGATTATAAAATTTGTGACCTAGACTAAACTTTGCTCGCGAATCTTTTCTATTTGATCACGAACTTGAGCCGCCTTCTCAAACTCCAAGTTCTTAGCTAAATCGAGCATTTCTTTCTCAAGCTTCTCAATTTGCTCCACACTCTCCGCCAAGCTTCGAACTACATACTGACCTTTTTTCTCAGCAACACGCTTTTTACCACGACCGGAGCCGCCGGTATCCATCACATCGCCAATTTTTTTCTTAATTCCCTGAGGGGTAATTCCATGCTCTTTGTTGTAAGCCTGTTGAATAGCGCGACGACGCTCCGTCTCGTCAATAGCCTTTTTCATCGAGCCTGTAATTCGATCGCCATACAAAATGGCCCGCCCGTTTAAGTTACGAGCTGCACGACCAATGGTTTGAATGAGAGAACGCTCCGATCGCAAAAACCCTTCTTTATCGGCATCTAAAATTGCTACAAGCGACACTTCCGGCATATCCAAACCTTCACGTAACAAGTTAATCCCAACCAAGACATCAAACTCGCCGAGTCTTAAGTCACGAATAATTTCCATTCGTTCCACAGTATCAATATCGGAATGCAAGTAACGAACTCTTACACCATGTTCAGCAAGATAATCGGTTAAATCCTCTGACATCTTTTTAGTTAAGGTCGTTACGAGTACACGCTCATTAACACCAACTCGGAGATTGATCTCCGACAGTAAATCGTCAACCTGCGTTCCTACGGGTCGCACTTCGATTTGAGGATCAACTAGGCCTGTTGGGCGTACTACCTGTTCTACCACTTGCCCAGAGTGCTCAGCCTCATAATTACCAGGCGTTGCAGATATAAAGATCGTCTGCGGTGCCGTCCGTTCAAACTCGTCGAACTTCAAAGGGCGGTTATCTAATGCTGATGGTAAGCGGAAACCAAACTCGACCAAGGTTTCCTTACGTGAGCGGTCACCCTTATACATGGCACCAATTTGCGACACCGTTACGTGGGACTCATCAATAATCATCAGCGCATCTGGTGGCAGATAATCGAGCAAACATGGCGGTGGCTCACCCGGCTCAGCGCCCGACAAGTAGCGTGAATAGTTCTCAATCCCTGAACAGTACCCAAGCTCCTGCATCATCTCGATATCAAATTTAACCCGCTGCTCTAAACGTTGCGCCTCGACCAACTTGTTCATGTCATACAATTGTGCCAAACGATCTTTTAGCTCAACTTTAATCTGTTCAATGGCGTCTAAAATGGTCTGACGAGACGTGACATAGTGACTTTTTGGGAAAACCGTCACTCGGGTTAGGTTCTTTAAAACTTCGCCAGTAAGCGGATCAAAAGTCTGGATGGTTTCAACTTCATCATCAAACAGCTCGATTCGTATGGCATTTTTGTCTGACTCAGCAGGATAAATATCAATCAGATCACCGCGCACTCGATAAGTCGCACGCTGAAGCTCCATGTCGTTGCGCGTATATTGAAGCTCAGCCAAGCGGCGCAAAATATAACGCTGGTCAATCGGATCGCCAATCTTCAAGTGCATTACCATGCTATGAAATGCTTTGGGATCACCTAGACCATAAATCGCGGACACCGAAGCTACAATTATTGCATCACGGCGTTCTAATAAGGCTCTCGTCGCCGATAGTCGCATTTGCTCGATATGTTCGTTTATCGATGCGTCTTTCTCAATAAAAGTGTCAGAAGCAGGGACATAAGCTTCGGGCTGGTAATAATCGTAATAAGAAACAAAATACTCTACTGCATTATTCGGAAAGAACTCCTTCATTTCGCCGTATAACTGAGCCGCTAGAGTTTTGTTATGAGCCATAATAATCGTTGGACGCCCACTACGCGCCACAACGTTGGCCATCGTGAATGTCTTACCAGAACCGGTAACACCAAGCAGCGTTTGATGCGAAAGACCATCTTCCAAGCCCTCTAATAGACTCTCAATAGCCTTTGGCTGATCGCCCGCTGGCTCGAATTGCGATTTCAAATCAAATATCTGGCTCATTCACTTCTATCGTTTAGTTGTATAACACGGCGTTGTAATCGCTTTAACTACTTGGGTAGCGATCTAACTTGGAGTATGATTGAGGCTTATTGTCTCATACTTTGCAAAAAAATCGAGGGATCAAAGTGGCAATCGAATTATCAAAAAGAGTACAGCTGATTAAACCTTCACCAACCTTAGCGGTGGCAGCAAAAGCTAAGGAATTAAAAGCCCAAGGGCGGGATATCGTCGGTCTTGGAACTGGCGAGCCGGACTTTGACACTCCTGAGCATATTAAGGAAGCAGCAATTGCCGCCATAAACGATGGCGCAACAAAGTACACGGCTGTAGACGGTACGCCGGAGCTCAAAGAAGCCGTGATTCAAAAGTTCAAACGTGATAACCAACTTAGTTACGAGCCTAACCAGATCCTTGTTTCTTCGGGCGGAAAGCAGAGCTTTTATAACCTCTGCCAAGCCTTGCTGAACCCGGGCGATGAAGTCATTATCCCAGCTCCATACTGGGTTTCTTATCCCGATATGGCGCTTTTAGCCGAAGCTCAGCCAATCATCATCGAAACTAATATTGAGCAGCACCTAAAGATCACGCCACAACAACTAGAAAATGCAATTACTGAGAACACTCGACTGTTTGTTATTAACAGCCCAAGCAATCCGACTGGTGTTGCTTATTCTATGGATGAATTAAAAGCGCTAGGTGATGTTCTGAAGCAATACCCAGACATCATCATTGCCACCGATGATATGTACGAACATATTTTGTGGAAAGAAGGCTCTTTCGTGAACATCCTTAACGCTTGCCCTGAATTGTACGATAGAACTATCGTACTCAACGGTGTTTCTAAGGCATACGCTATGACTGGGTGGCGTATCGGCTATGCAGGTGGTCCAGCAGACCTAATCGCTGCCATGAAAAAGATCCAGTCACAGAGCACCTCAAACCCAGCGGCGCCAAGTCAAGCAGCAGCGCAAGAAGCTTTAAGCGGCGATCAAAGTTGCATAAAGCCTATGTTAGAAGCATTCAAGCGACGCCATGACTATTTGCTCGAAGAATTAAATGCAATCGACGGCATTACTTGTTTGCCAAGTGACGGAACTTTCTACGCCTTCCCTAATGTTGAAGGGTTGATAAAAAAGTTAGGCTGCAAGTCAGATTTAGATCTAGCTGAACTTTTAATCGAAAAAGTAGACCTTGCACTGGTTCCCGGTTCGGCCTTCGGAGCACCTGGCCACATGCGACTTTCTTATGCTGCCAGCATGGAAACTTTAGAAAAAGCAGTAGAAAGGCTCAAAAAAGTAGCAAATTAAAATTTTTTTCACATAAGGTGTTGACCAAAGGGCGAAATATGTCTATTATCTCGCCCCGTTCAGGACACAACATTGAACGCACAATTCCCCCTTAGTTCAGTCGGTAGAACGGTGGACTGTTAATCCATATGTCGCTGGTTCGAATCCAGCAGGGGGAGCCATATTTTAAAGGCCTTGCAGCGATGCGAGGCCTTTTTTTATGTCCTCACATTACTGAAAAATTAAAAGGAGTTGCCGTGATTAGTTTCGCTAGGATTGTCTTGCTTGTATTATCACTTTTTACTGCCGTAAGCTGTGAAGAAAAATCTACTCTAGTCAATGAGCTCACGCTGTTCGGTCTAAAAGGTACGGTAGAAACAGTCCTAATCGAAATGGACTATGAGCATACGAATGTCAATGAAGAAGGCTACCTAGTCAATAGTGTAAAGCTAACGTTTAATGATAAAGGCTTTATGAATAATGAAACCCGTGTCTACACAAAACCATCAAACCCAGACTCAAAACCAAGGCTATCTTCTGAAAGCTATCAGTTTGACAACTTAGGAAGAATCCAAAAGCAAATTTCTCATAATCAATCCGGCGATCCGACAGAAACGATATTTCTATATAAAGAAGATGCAAAACTTCCTTATGCAGGGCTTAGTGGCGATAAGGACTACCCATACATGAGTACTTTGAATTACGATGATAGAGGAAGGTTAATCTCTGTCAGTTTGGATGATAAAGATTGGAATAACATTTTTAGTATGCAAACAACATACAATGACAATGATCAAAAAACCTCTTACAAGCACTTTTATGAGTCAGAGCTCATTTCTGAAAGGCACTTTTTCTATAATGAGCAGGGGTTTATCTCTAAAGTCACGGAAATTGACCAAGACCAAAACAAGTCATTATTAACTTACGAATATATAAAAATGGACGACTACGGCAACTGGCTAGTGCGGAAAGAAATATCAGGTCAAAAACCAGGCTATGTTATTGAAAAACGTACTATTAATTACTATTAAGCTAAACGATAGGCAAAAAAAAGCCGAGAAATGATTCTCGGCCAAATCCCACCATATAGCTGAAGGAAATCTGTATCAGATCTAATCTGATTTTTACTTTAATCTTAATACCTTATCTATTTTTACTAGTTTGCTTTATTTGTTCGCAAGACTGTGCTAAAAGTAGATATCAAGTTAAGTAAACTTAGAATCCATATTAATGCACAAATGCATTGGAATCAAGTCATATTTGCATTGCTGGGACACGATATGAGCGAAATAATAAATCAACTAAAGCAGTTAATGAATAATTTTGGTGAAACAGACTATTCAATGCAGCGTAAATCCAATATTAGTCAATCCACGATTTACCGAATCCTAGAAAGAAAAACGACTGACCCGGGTGTTCATAAAATAGATACTCTAGCTAGAGCGCTTGGATTTAGATTATCTCTTGTTCCTATTCATGAAGCAGATAATCAAATTGATTACACTTCCGAGGTAGATACTTTAAAGCGTATCATCACCTTAGTTGAGTCCCTTGCCAATGCACGAGGTATTGAGCTTACGCCGGAAGAAAAAGCAGAAATGATACTCTCTAATTATCGTGCTAATAGCTCAAAAGAAGAGCTAGGTATGCGGATAGTGAACCTTAAGTAGCTTTTATATCCCCTACCCAACTTAGATTTACTCTAAGCGCTTGCTTATAAGTCTATATGTAAGCGCTTTAACAACTCTACAATTCCCAAACTAATATATATACCCCATGCCAATGACACGGCTATATTGATATTCATGGGGATAATTATTGTTGAGCAAGAAAATAGATGAAAGATAAATAAAAAGCGCCAGTAGGCGCTTTGTTGGTGCTACAGGAGCTTTAAATTTTGCTCAACGGCGTCGTCACGCTACTTAGGTGAGTTTTAGCTTGTACAGGTCTTAAAAAGCCCTTAGATTGAATTATCTTTCTGTGATTCTTTTCAAAGTTTTCTAACTTTTGGTTCCAAGCCAAAATTTCCCTTAATTTATCCTTTTCAGATAAGTTACTCGTTTCAATATAAGAGTACTCTTGAAGTAGGCGTAATGCACAAATATCCGCTCTTCGAAAAGCAGACAGATCAACAACATTCTCTTCGTCATCGAAGAGCCCGCTGACAGATGTAGAATCAAACGATTCGCTGGTTTTGCTTCGATATGCCTTGAGAATTAGCCAAAACAGTGTTGCTGCGAACGCTGCTAAAACTAAACCGTAGGCCAAAAATAGTGATGCCATTAAGTTGTCTACCTATTAAGTGAACCAATTCTTTCATTACCGGTGCCAAAAGCACCAACACAATGCAAACGTTAACGGCCTGTAAGGCGTATGATTGCATATTCCCTATAAAGTCTAATTCAGTGAAGTGACGCTCGACATAACGCCCAATACTGAACAAGATTGCTACGACTGTTAGCACGCATATTGCAAACTCTTCTTTCAGGACTTTACCAGAGGTAACCGCCCGGAAGGCAACATAAAGCAATATGAGAGCGTCCGTGATCATCCAAGTGATATACCAAATATAGATAGCTATCTCGTGCGATCTTAAAGCAGGACTTATGGACCAATTCAGAAATTGAACAAGCACTAAGAACATACAGAATGTCACCAAACGTTTGCGTTTAGTGAATATAAGATGCAAAAACAGGCAAACCACTAAAGATAAAGTAAAAACATCCTTTAGTGGCTGCCAGAGATTAAGTTCTAAAACAAAGTTAAACAAGCGAGTTTCTTCCTCTATTCTCGATTTAACTTAACTACTCTATATTTAAGCAGGTTAAGCTATATATCGTGATTAACTGAAACAATATGAAAAATTATCGCCTGATGACTTCTACGCTCACATTTGAGCATTAATCTCAATTAGCCATAAAATGGTTAATGTTAATCACGTTTCTTTTTAGTGGGATCCTCTTCAGGCTCCCCGCCTCCATTTCCAGTGAATACCTCTAATGTACTTGCCTCTGGCAAAATCACTGGTTCTTGAATTTCTTGAGGTTGTACCATAGATAAATAGCAGATCATTGCGATAGATTCAAACATAATAATTTTCTCCAACGGTGTTGAGTTACGTAATTAATGAAAAGTAGCATTAAAATTAATGAATATGCGGAGGTGTATTTCGCCAAAGGTTTGCCGTAACTTATTGCTTTTGCAGATATAATTTTTATAAAGAACCAACGCCACGGGCTTTTCTGTATAAATATTAACCAATATAAATAAAATTTAACGTGATGTAAATTTTACATTTGATAAATTTAATTAATGCTTAACTCGAACTCGCAAAAGCATCTAAGGCATTGAATAACATAGTCATTCCTGCATTACCAGCGATGCAAAAGTGACTTAATGGAGTAAAAATCATTACCCACACTTATGATTTATAGGGTGCATAAAAAAAGCGCCAAGAAGGCGCTTTGATGAATAAGTTTTTAGAGGATTAGATTCTAGATAATGGTGTGACGTTACTTGAACTAATTTTATGCTGAACGGGTCTCAAGAAGCTTTTTGATTGAATTATTTTCCGATTTTTCTTCTCAAACTCTTCAAGTTTTTGATTCCATAACAGGATCTCTCTTAACTTGTCTTTTTCAGACAAATCACTGGTTTCAATTTGAGAGTACTCTTGTAACAGACGTAAAGCCATCATATCTGCTCTGCGGTATGCAGACAGATCAACTATGTTCTCTTCGTCATCAAAGAGGCTAGCAACCGTTCGCCCAGAATCAAAGGACTCTACGGTTTTGTTTCGATATGCCTTTAGGATCAGCCAAAACAGCATTGCTGCGAACGCTGCTAACACTAAACCGTAGGCCAAAAATAGTAATGCCATTTAGTTGTTTCCCTGCTATAAGCACTAACTGCTTTAGTATAGGTGTGATTAATACTAAAATGATACAAATATTTACTGCGGGTAATGCATACGCTTGAAGGCCTTTAATCAAACTAAAATCTGTAAAATGCCTTTCTATATAGCGACCAATATAAAATACGACGGCAATAAATGTAAAAATGCTAACTGCTAACTCTTCTTTTGATACTTTTTTAGTAATGACAGCCTGAAGCGCGACATATAATAAAATTACAATATCGGTAATCATCCAGGTTATGTACCATAGGTATTTTCCCTGGGTATGCTCCATCAGCCATGGAGACAAATTCCAGTTTATGAACTGAACGATAACTAGTAAGGCACAAAAATTCACCAAGCGCTTTCGCTTGGTGAACAAAAGATGCAAAAATAGACAAGCTACTAAACACAATGTAAATACATTAGTTATAAAGCCTGTTAAATTTAATTCATTTACAAAATTTGCTATCAAATACTAATCTCTCTTATCGGTTGTTGGATCCTCTTCTGGCTCACCGCCGGACCCTCCCGTGTATACTTCAGCTATAACTTCATTAGGATCAAACAAAGGTTGTTCGATATTTTGTGGTTCTGTAATAGATAAATAGCAGATCATTGCGATAGATTCAAACATAATATATTTCTCCAGCGGTAGTTATTTATAAGAAAATACGATATAAACAAAAAGCATTTAGGCTTAACCAAATAAAGTCACTGGTTAACGCACCCATAACTCATTGCTTTTTAAAGATTTATTCAAAAGCGAAACCATGTTAACGGCTTCTCTTTGTATAAATAGTAAACAATTTAAACGAATAAAAGCGTGAAGTAAATTTTACATTTGATAAATAATTTTTATGATGCCACTTCTAACAAAATACGCTATCCCTTTGATTTTAAGTCATATTTGCATTGCTCTCATATTTGCATTGCCTGAATCTAGCTTATGGTTATCATACGATCGAGGGGCTGTTGCTAGCGGGGAACTGTGGCGCTTTTTCACGCCCAATTTTGTCCACTTAGGCCTGACTCATACCTTTCTGAACTTAGCAGGCCTCTGGTTCACCATGTTCTTGTTTATTCACTTATTAAATTTTAAAGACTGGTTATCCTGGTTTCTTATTCTTTTTATAGCCAATATTGTGGGCTTACACTTATGGGTTCCTGAGTTACACAACTATGTAGGTATGTCTGGTGCGCTTTATGGATTGATAGCGGCGGCGGCAGCTGCAGAATTACGCTTAGGGGTAAAATTAAGTGGTTTATTGTTATTAATTGTTGGTGTTAAGATTTTTGCTCCACAAATCTTTGGTGTGGAATCTAGCTATAATGAGTGGTTAGGGGGTAATGTGATAGAGGAAGCTCACGTTATTGGCTTCATTGAAGGGATAATTTTAGGTTTGACTTGGCCAAAAGGACGTTTGCTAAAACCAAAATCCATTTTGGCCAATCAAAATACTGAAGACGCTCCTTAAATGGAAATTTTCTGACGGTTATTCTGCAGTGTTTTTTGTCCAATTCCTTTAACGGCAGTTAGCTCATCAATGGTTTTAAAGTCACCAAACTTTTTTCGATAATCGACAATAGCTTGTGCTTTCTTTAACCCAATACCTTTTAAGGCGGCTGCAATTTCTGCGGCACTCGCTTTATTAATGTTGACTTTTGAAATACTTTGTTGACTCTGTTGTTGGCTTTTAGAGCTGTCTTTTGCCATAACACCTTGGCTCAATGCTAGGGTCAGTGCTAAAGCAATTGCTGTTATAATTTTCATACGTTATCTCCTTGATTTAATTGTCCTTATCGACAAGTTTGCCCTGCCGATAAGGGGAGATTATTAAAATAAATGAAAGTTTACAACTAGCTCACAAGAGATTCAGAGATATCGCACAAGGCTTGGTAAGGATCGTCTGCTTTAGTAATCGGCCTTCCAATCACTAGGTAGTCAGAGCCAGCGTTGATTGCTTGCTGAGGTGTCATAATTCGGCTTTGATCACCCTGGTCAGCACCTGCTGGACGGATGCCCGGGGTAATAAGTTTAAAATTTTTCCCACATTGCTGTTTTAATTGCTCAGCTTCCCAAGAGGAACAAACGACCCCATCAAGCCCCGAATCTAGCGTCATTTGAGCAAGGTGACTCACTTGATCGGCTAGGCTTCTTTCGTAACCTAACTCGGAATAGACCTGCTCGTTCATGCTTGTCAGCATAGTTACAGCGATCAAGAGAGGCTTATTATCGGTCTCCAGAAGGGCCTCTCTTGCTTTCTCCATCATGATACGACCACCAGAAGCATGGACATTAATCATCCACACACCAAGCTCAGCCGCAGCCTGACAAGCCTTGGCAACAGTATTAGGAATGTCATGGAATTTGAGGTCTAGAAATACATTATAATTTTTCTCAACCAACTCTCTAACGAAACTGGGCCCAAATAAGGTAAACATTTCTTTACCCACTTTTAAACCACAAAGCTGGGGGTTAAGTTGTTCAATCAGCTCAAGAGCTTTGTTTTTATCATGATAATCAAGTGCTACTAAAATTTTAGGGTCGGACATGGTTCACCTATGTAAATAAAACTTACTCGCCTTCGATGCCTTTGATCGGTTTTACAGAACTCCACTCTTTGCAGCTCGGGCACTGCCAATAAATACTTTTAGTTTCGAAGCCGCAGTTATGACAAGCATATCGAGGCTTCTTAGCAATGAGTTTAGCGACAATATCATCCAGAAGTTGAAGGCTTGGTTTAGCAGAGTCTTGGGCATGCTCAATATGTAAGGAAATTAGTCGTCGGAGCCCTTTTAATGAAGGACGCTCCTGTAAAAAATCACCGATTAAATGCGCGGCAGCTTTGTCACCTTTGTCTTGTTGAACAATTTTGGATAACTCAACTAAAACTGATACACCCGCACCTTTTTCGAGACTTTTATCGAGAAACTGTTTATAACCATTACGATCTTTTGATTGACTATAAGCTTCAGCTATTTTTGGCAATGCCTCTGGTAAGAATGCAATATCTTGTTGAAGTATTCGTTGATAGGATTTAATTGCTTGTTTATAGCTCTTTTGCTTAAGCAGAATATCGCCCTGCAGAAGACTAGCACGCACAGAGTCGGGGTTGATGCTTAATGCTTTCTTTAGGTTTATTAGCGCGGCTTTTGTATCGCCTTCTTGGGATTTTTGATTAGCTAGCTCACAATAGAAGTGTGCAATAGGTTTACTCTGCTCAACCCCAATACTGGATTGTAACTGCTCCGCAACTTTTGCGGCATCGTCCCAGTCACGAGTAAGCTGATGAATATTTAGTAGCTGCACTAAAGACTCATCCTTGTGCTCAGGGTCATCAAGTAACTCTAAGAAAAGCTTCTCAGAACGATCGTACATGCCCACAGCGTTATAATCTAAGCCTAACTGATACAAGGCAATATTTCGCTCCTTTGAGGATAGCTGAGGACGTGCTATAAGGTTTTGATGCAAGCGAATGGCTCTATCTACTTCGCCACGTTTGCGGAAAAGATTTCCAAGCGCGAGATGTGTTTCTACGGTGTCGGTATCGACCTTCAGTAAATCTATAAAAGCATCTACCGCCTTGTCGGGTTGTTCATTAAGTAAGTAGTTTAGTCCTTTGATGTAATTACTCGATAAACTCTCACTTTCCTTTCCTTTGCGGTGCTTTCGCCCCATTATGAATCCTGACATGGCAGCAAGAGGTAATAGTGCTAAAACCCCATACAGAATCCACTGGTCCATTTAGAACGGGTCCTTACTTGAGAGAGGCTGCTGCCTGAGCAAATTCAATTCTTTTTCGGCATTTGCGAGCTTTTTGTTGGCGCGTTTTAAGCGATGACGGTATTTATATACAGCAAAAAGCATACCCAAAATCCCTAAAATCAGACCACAAAGTCCTGCCCAAAAAACCACCAACGACAAAGGTAATTCACTTGAGTTGAATAAATAATTTACTGATATTGTTTGGTCATTATTTAGAGCAAACACTGTGCTCATAACCAAAACAACCACAAAAAGAATAATGGCAATGATCTTTCGCAAAAATCGCTCCAAGCCTAAAAATTTATTGCAGAATTACTGCATACGCAATAAATGTATTAATGGGTGAATAATTATGGCTTTATCGGTTGGTCTTTCCCACCATCAACCCTTTCACGCAATTCTTTGCCAGGCTTAAAGTGTGGGACATGTTTACCCTGTAACGTTACTGACTCACCAGTCTTAGGGTTTCTACCAACTCGGGGTGCTCTATAGTGCAGTGAAAAGCTGCCAAATCCACGGATCTCAATACGCCCACCATCGGAAAGCATGTCCGACATTTGGTCGATCAAAGATTTTACAACCAGTTCTACGTCACGAACCGATAACTGAGGGTTTTTATCCACTAGACACTCAATCAATTGTGATTTCGTCATTGGCCTAGACCTCCATTTAATTGAATACCCAATAGTATGGGGTATTTCAGTACAAAAATCATCTAACTATTTTAATTATATGATCTTTTTTACAAAATTCCATTAATGTTCTAATCAAAAAAAAGCCCAGCATTCGCTGGGCTTTGATGATTTTAGAAAAATCAGCAGGTCAAATTACTCTTCGTCACCTAACTGTTCTTTCAATAAATCGCCAAGAGTTGCAGGAGAAGAACTCTTCTCGTTGCTGAACTCTTTGATTGCTTCAGCTTCTTCAGCCGCGTCTTTTGCTTTAATAGACAAAGTTAAGTTGCGGTTTTTCTTGTCTACGCCAACAAATTTAGCGTCGATAGTATCGCCGATGCTCAAGTGTTTGCTTGCATCTTCAACACGCTCATTACTGATATCAGAAGCACGAACATACCCTTCAATGTTATCAGCTAACTCGACTGTTGCGCCTTTTGCGTCAACATCGATAATTTTGCCTTTAACAACTGTACCTTTAGGGTGCTCGCTTAAGTACTCTGCAAACGGATCTGAATCAACTTGCTTAATACCTAATGAGATACGCTCACGCTCAGCATCTACAGACAATACAACAGCTTCAACTTCGTCGCCCTTCTTGAAGTCACGTACCGCTTCTTCACCAGAAACAGTCCAAGAGATGTCAGAAAGGTGAACCAAACCATCAATACCACCGTCAAGACCGATGAAGATACCGAAGTCAGTGATCGATTTGATTTTACCAGAAACTTTGTCGTTCTTGTTGTGAGTAGCTGCGAACTCGTTCCAAGGATTAGGCACACATTGCTTAATACCAAGAGAAATACGACGACGCTCTTCATCAATATCAAGAACCATAACTTCAACTTCGTCACCCAAGTTAACAACTTTAGATGGGTGGATGTTTTTGTTAGTCCAATCCATTTCAGAAACGTGTACTAGACCTTCAACACCGTCTTCGATTTCAACGAAACAACCGTAGTCAGTAAGGTTAGTAACGCGGCCTTGTAGGCGTGCGCCTTCAGGGTAACGATCGTTGATGTCAACCCATGGATCAGAACCAAGTTGCTTAATACCTAGAGATACACGGTTACGCTCACGATCAAACTTCAATACTTTAACGTCGATTTCGTCGCCAACTTGCACCACTTCGCTTGGGTGCTTAATACGCTTCCACGCCATATCTGTGATGTGTAGAAGACCGTCAACACCACCCAAATCAACGAATGCACCGTAATCAGTAAGGTTCTTAACGATACCTTTAAGCTCTGAACCTTCCTCAAGGTTAGCCAGAAGCTCTTCACGCTCAGCACTGTTTTCAGACTCGATAACAGCACGACGAGAAACTACTACGTTGTTACGTTTTTGGTCAAGCTTGATAACTTTAAACTCAAGATCAACACCTTCAAGGTGTGATGTATCACGAACTGGACGAACGTCAACTAATGAACCAGGTAGGAAAGCACGGATAGATTGTACTTCCACAGTGAAACCACCTTTAACTTTACCAGTGATAACACCTGTAATTGTTTCTTCTGCTTCGTGGGCTTTCTCAAGCACACCCCAAGCAGCGAAGCGCTTAGCACGCTCACGTGATAGACGAGTTTCACCGAAACCGTCTTCAACTGCGTCTAGTGCTACTTCAACTTCGTCGCCGACGTTAACTTCTAGCTCACCCTTGTCGCTCATAAATTGGCTACGCGGGATAACGCCTTCTGACTTTAGGCCAGCGTTAACAACAACAACTTCATTATCAATATCAACCACCGTACCGGTGATGATGGCGCCTGGACGCATTTCTACGTTTTGTAGGCTCTGTTCAAATAGTTCTGCGAAATTTTCGCTCATTCGTTAATACCTGATACACCCTACCAAGACAATCTTAGTAGAGACTTAGTTAAAATCACCATGCGACTTTCCCGTTGCCATGGGTCAATGAGTTATATTAGTTCATCATCCATGCGAACTAACTTTTCCAATTACTTCTCAGAAAACCCTATAAAATCAAAGATTTGCTGAACAACTTCATCGATAGAAATAGTCGAGCTATCAACAACAAATGCACCCTCTGCTGGCACCAATGGGGCCACAGTACGAGTGCGATCACGCTCATCTCTTTCGATGATGCCTTTAAGAAGGTGCGAAATATTAGCATCTACGCCCTTTTCGATCAACTGTTTGTGTCGTCTTTCTGCCCGTACTTCGGGGCTTGCAGTCAAAAACACCTTATGTTTTGCGTTAGGGAAAACCACTGTTCCCATGTCGCGTCCGTCGGCGACCAAACCTGGTAACTGACGAAATCTTTTCTGACGAATTAAAAGCGCATCACGAACTTCGGGGATAGCAGCCACTTTAGAAGCCATCTCACTGGTTTCATCAAGTCGTAGCTCCACACCTACATCTTGCTCATTTAGAAGCACTTTTTGCTCGCCATCAGTTTGAGGCTCAAACACAACATCGAGAGCTAAAGCGGCTTTTGCGACTGCTTCCGTATCGTTAACGTTAATATTGTTATTGATAACCGCTAGTGCAGTAAGTCGATATAAGGCGCCACTATCCAATAGATGATAGCCTAGTTTAGACGCTATAATCTGGCTGATAGTTCCTTTTCCTGAGCCGCTCGGGCCATCAATGGTGATTACCGGAATACTCTCTGCGCTATGTCCACTCATAAATGCTCTCTTGTTTTTTAACTATAGAATGCTGTTCCTGACCAACGACTACTTGGTCATATCACGTAATACACGGATAAACTTAGCATTTTCTTCTTCAAGGCCAATACTCACGCGTAAGTGATTAGGCATTTCGTAATTAGCCACCGGACGAACAATGACACCTTGCTCTAGCATGTGCTGATAGATTGGGCCCGCAGGTTTTCCCATGTCAACAGTAATAAAGTTGGTTACCGAAGGGATATAATCATAGTTTAGTTCTTTAAATACCGCTTCTAATTGCTCCATGCCTGCTTTATTAACGTCTAGCGCCTTTTGTAAGTAAGCATGATCATCTAACACAGCTTCCGCAGCCGCTAAAGCCAATGAATTCATATTGAATGGCTGACGTGGGCGATTAATAAGTCCCGTAATTTCTTCATTTGCAACCGCATAGCCCGCTCTAACCCCTGCCAAACCATAAGCTTTAGAGAAAGTACGAGTCACGATAAGATTCGGGTATTCTTTAATCCATGGGATTGTTTGTGGGTAGTCTTTGTCTTCCACATACTCGTAATAAGCCTCATCCAGTATCACTAAAACGTCTTCAGGCACCTTGTCCATAAAGGCTTTAAGCTCTGCAGACTTAACCCAAGTACCCGTTGGGTTATTAGGGTTCGCAATAAAGATCATGCGCGTATTTGGCGTAATCGCTGCGGCTGTAGCTTCTAGATCATGGCCCCAGTCTTTAGCCGGAATTACTACTTTTTTAGCGCCAATAGCTTGCGTGACGATTGGATACACCACAAAAGCGTGTTGTGAGAAAATCACTTCATGTTCAGGGGCCACGAAAACTCGAGCAATCAGTTCAAGTACGTCGTTTGAACCATTACCAAGCGTTATTTGATTAATACCAACGCCAACACGCTCAGCGATTTTAGCCTTAAGATAGTATCCGTTCGCATCAGGATAACGTGCTAGTTCGGAAAATTCTTTCTCCATAGCAGCCTGCGCCATTGAACTTATGCCAATTGGGTTCTCGTTACTCGCCAACTTAACAATATTGGTAATACCTAGCTCTCTTTCTAACTCAGAGATTGGTTTACCTGGTTGGTATGGGTGTAACTCTTGCACACCAGAATTCGCTAACTGTATAAAATCACAACTCATAAGAAACTCCGTTACTATCCTTTATAGCCTACCCCTTAATCGCCTTATCTAACGATTTGCTCGGCTATACAAATTTGCGCCACATTATCCAAGAAAATGCTTCAACTTTCATCCTATATACTAAGAATTCGAGATTTTATGTGGAAATATAAAAAAGGCCGCACAAGGCGGCCTAAGTATCTATAGGTTTTACTTCTTTATATTAGAAGTTTACTGAGAACCCTACACGAACCGTACTAGGACTCTGGTAGCTAGTAGGAGTAAGGTAGTTAGGGTTAGGATTGCCTGAATCAGTTTCAGCAGTTTCAACAACTTCGCGGTAAGTATCTGTAGTCCAAGCATTGAACATATCTAAACGGAATGTTAACGCATAGTCTTCACCCCAGTGAGGCTGGTACTGTAAACCTAAATCAAGCTCTTTAATGGAAGGAGTTCTACCACGGCTACCACGAGGTACCAAAACGCCGTTGTCATAGAACGATTCAGCTCCATAAGCAGCTGCAAATGCATCTGTTGGGTGAACACCAAACGCATTGACAGGACGACCAGACTGCCACAAGAAGTTATAGCTAAGCTGCCACTCATCCGCTAAACCAAAGCGACCGAATAACTTCAAAGTATGGCGGCGGTCGTTTGGTAGGTAACCGTAAGCACCGTCTAGTAGCCCTGGCTGGTCAAACAAGGTGGTTAAACCTGCATCGTCTTGACCATTATCGCTTCGTACAAAGCCTTCATTGTTACCATAGCTTTGAGACCATACGTATGAACCTTGCAATGCCCAATCTCCATCCCAAGGACGCTGGAAGTCAAACTTAATCGCGTTATATTTTCGAGTAGATTCAGGGTAACCTAATTGTTCTGCAGATAGATCTGCGAATTGCTCAAACTCAGGAAGATAAATTCTCATATCTTGACCAGGGTTTGTTAGCACGTACTGGTGAAAGCCGCCCCAAACATCAGCAGGGTCTTCACCGTCCACAGTTTGAGTTAAACCATTTTCAGCAGCCCAATCCAATACTGCAGCATCGATAGCAACATCTTCAAGCGTAGACTTTAGATCACGTCGAATGAACTGTACGCCTGCCGTAACGTTGTTTTCAAATGCCATCTCATAGCCAATTGAGTATTCGTCCTGATACATAGGATCTAAGTTCTGATTAACGATTGAACGCTCATCAGCCACTTCACCATTACCAAATACAGATACAGGGCCTAAAGGAGCGCCTATTATTGGACTATCATCAGCATTTAAACCTTCCAATTCTAGATATTGCTCAGTGAAGAATTCCGAACCTGCTAAACGAACATTTGTGTTAGTAGCGACAGGTAAATGATAACGACCATAGTTAGCAAATAACTTTGCAGAACCATCGCCATGGATATCCCAAGCCATACCTAATCGCGGTGCCAGCTGATCATCGATCTTAGTAAACGTATTACCATTAGCGTTTTTATTATCGAAGTATTCGTTACGTAAGCCTAAGGATAATGTTACGTCTCCAAGAGTCCAAATGTCTTCTATATATAACGCTCGAGATTTTGTGTCGAAATCACCGCCGTTGAAGTAGAAGCGCTCACGAACATTTTCTCCTGTGCTACTACCGGCATCATCGTTATATAACCAGTAAACACCACCAGAATACTGCTGAAGGTCAGATGCAGTATAGTTTTCCTCATCGAAGCCAAAACGCAGTTGATGATCGCCTAGATACCAATCGAAATCTAAACGGAATGCGTCCTTTTCGTCTTTAGATGTACCAACCAAGCCATTTGCCCAGTTACCTAAGTCACGACGAACGCCACCGCGGATATCAATAATTAACGGGTTACCATCGAGCGCACTATATGCTGTACGATCATACTCACTTTCACCATATAGTGCTCTAACACCTAGGTCACCAAACTGGCCGGTATAGCTTAAAATATGGTTGTCACCACCAGCATTCTGGAAAGCTATTCGAGGGTTACTACCATCTAAATCGGTTGTTACAAACTCAGAACTACTGCCATCAGAGAACCCTGTATATTCTAATAAATGATTCGCAGAAATTTGCCAATCTAGCTTCGCACCCCAGAAGGCATCATCGTTCGTACCTCTTTGAATTTGGCTACCACCACTTACAAGATCCTGAGTTTCATTATCGTTTGGGTTGTAAAGCGCATAGAAGAACAAAGTATCTTCAACAATTGCACCACTAGCATGTATTACTGCATTTTTAAAATCATCTTCATCTTGGCTATTATCAGTTAACACTGTGCCATCGCTTGGACGAACGATATCTCTACGGCCCTCACGTAAGCTATCTGGCTGCCAATAAAAATCAACGCCCCATTCAAACTCATTGGTACCTGACTTGGTTACAGCGTTGACAACACCACCTGTAGATCGGCCAAACTCAGCGCTATAACCACCGGTTTTCACTTGGAATGCTTCATAAAACTCAAAGGGAATAGTGCTTCCACCTAAGCCATTACGGAAGTTTGTAACGTTGAAACCGTTGATATAATATGCATTTTCACCAACCGTTGCACCACCAAACGACGGTAAGTTACCAAATGCTGAGTCTCCCTGTAGTGTACCTGGAGCTAATAAAGCTACCGCAGTAACATTTCGACCTACAGGCAAAACATCAAGTTCAGCTTCAGTAATGTTTAAAGCTGACTCTGATGTAGAGGTATCTAAACGAACTCTGCTTGAAGTAACAGTGACCGTCTCAACTCCCTCTTCAACAAGGTTTGCATCAATGTTTGCTCTTGTACCTATTGCTACACGAACTTCTCTCGTATACGTCTGGTAACCATCTTTAGAAATAGTTACCTTATACTGTCCGACTGGCAATGATGGGATCACATAATCTCCATCAGCATTAGTTTGAACTGTACGTACAAAGCCTGTGCTTTCATTAGTAACCGTTACGGTAGCGTTACCAACGGATACATCACCAGCAATCACACCATTAACATTACTAGCAGCATAAAGATTACTGCCTCCAAAGCCCAGCGCAACAACAACAGCTGTATGCGCAATAGCCTTTTTAAAGGAAATTGATTTCCCCATAGAATTGTCTCCTTGTTATTTGACAATGTTTTTTTATATCGCTTAGATTTTATAATCCTTAAAACCTAACCCCGTAACAAAACTAATGCTTTTAAGGAGTGAATGCAATAGGCAAAAAATACCCTTTTTCAGAATTTTAATAAGACACTGTAGTTGAAGTTAAAGATATAGATTTCAAAACCTTAGAGTTGTATCAGATCAGTGCACTTTGGATTTTCTCTTTGCCCCATATATAACAGCTTATAAGGATTTTTAAACAATTGTTTCAACACTGAATGAGCTGTGGAGTGCGTTTGTACTTTTATCCTTAACAAATACAAAAGATTTTAAAACCAATCTCAAAAGCGTGACGCGCGTCACACTTATTTTTGTGTTTATATTGAACTAAATTGTCCAGTTGAAAATTCCAAGCTGTTTATACTACTCAGTATGTACACCTGAGTTATTTGACTAACCCATAAACAGTTAAATTTATATAAGAAATAAAGAGCTGATTGAAGAAAGGAGTATTCGTATGAATATAAGTGTGGTTTTAAATAAGACGCGACTAACCAGCGGCTTAGGCTCACTTTTTACCTTTTGAACTCATCAAAAGATTACTTGATGTTAGCAGAGCGCAGGGCTAACTACGCTCAAACCGTTCCATAAACCGAATTAGTGTTTTGACGCCATCAAGCGTCATAGCGTTATAAATACTGGCACGTAGGCCACCGAAGGTTTTATGGCCTTTTAGTGCGATGAGGTGCTGTTCTCTGGCTTCTGCGAGGAACTGTTCTTCTTTGCTTCTGTCTTTCATCTGAATGGCGACATTCATAAATGAACGGGAGCCTTTGGCCACTGGCGAATGATAAAAATCAGATTGATCCACGAAATCATAGAGCAAGTTGGCTTTTTCTAGATTCTGACGATGCATTTCTTCAACGCCGCCCCGTTCCAATAACCACTCAAAAACTAAGCCGGCAAAATAAATACCGAAGCTTGGAGGAGTGTTAGGCATCGAACCTTTTTCCGAAACGTAAGGGTATTGGAATAAAGCTGGGACTCGCTCGGTCTGAAAACTTTCGAACAGGTCTTCACGAACAATCACCACCGTCATGCCAGATGGCCCTATATTCTTTTGGGCACCAGCATAAATTAAGGCATATTTTTCAATGTCGATAGGTCGAGACAGGATGTCAGAGCACATATCACTAACTAATTTGCCAGCAAAACGATTCGGATCATCTTGGAATTGAATGCCTACAATTGTTTCGTTTGATGTAAAGTGTAGATACTTTCCTTTTTCGTCTAACTTCCACTCATCTTCTGGGATCAGCTCCAATTGACCATCAGAGTTAGTACGAACGCCTTGCTCAACATGAATATCGTTAAAGCGCTTTGCTTCTTTGATACACATTTTTGACCAATGATCCATCTCAAGATAATTAGCCGTCTCGCCAGGGGCAAGAAAATTCATCGGCACCATAGAAAACTGATGCGATGCGCTACCATGCATGAATAACACTTTATAGTTAGCGGGGATCTTTAATAGCTTCCTAAAATTTGCTTCAGTGTTATCTAAAATCCCTTGGAAGTCTGGAGTACGGTGGCCCAGTTCCATCACTGAGCAACCGTAATTATTCCAATTGAGTAGTTCTTTTTGAGCCCGCTCTAATACTTCGGTTGGTATCGCGGCAGGCCCAGCACTAAAGTTAAATGCGCGAGTCATCTTCTCTCCAGTTATTAACTTTTAGCAAATTTAATCAATATTTAAGCTTATTCGTCTGTAGAGCTTTCGTCTGATTCAGATGCCTGGCTTTGCTCTTCAGCCTGTTCGCCCTCTTCATCATCCTCAACATCAAGCTCAACGATGCGCTGTAGTCCCACTAGGTCTTCGCCTTCATCCAATCGAATTAAGCGAACCCCTTGCGTATTACGGCCCATCACACGAATATCATCAACGCCAGTTCTGATTAGTGTGCCACCTTTACTGATCAGCATGACTTCGTCACCATCAATAACAGGAACAGCAGAGACTACCTGACCATTTCTTTCGCTCATCTGGATAGAAATCACACCTTGACCGCCACGTCCACGTAATGGGTGATCATCTACTGCTGTACGCTTTCCGTAACCATTTTCGGTTGCCGTTAAGATTGAGCAGTTGTCTTCCGCTACTAGCATTTGAATGACTTTAGCGCCATCAGGGAGCTTCATACCGCGAACACCACGTGCTGTTCTACCCATGGCACGAACAGCATCTTCGCCAAAGCGAATCACTTTGCCAGCATCACTGAATAACATGATTTCATCATCACCAGTGGTTTCCGCCACACCGATCAGCTCGTCATCATCAGCAATCGTCAAGGCGATAATTCCGTTGGCTCGAGGTCGCGAGAATTGCTCCAACGAAGTTTTCTTAACCGTACCGTTCGCAGTCGCCATAAATACAAATTTATCTTCTGAGTATTCACGAACCGGCAAAATTGCACTGATTTTTTCATCTTTTTCTAGTGGTAATACGTTAACAATCGGTTTACCACGCGAACCGCGACCAGCATTTGGCAACTCAAAAACTTTCAGCCAATAGACTTTTCCGCGTGTAGAGAAACACAAAATAGTATCGTGTGTCGAAGCAACAAGCAGGCGATCGATAAAGTCTTCGTCTTTCATTTTAGTTGCTGACTTACCACGACCACCACGTCTCTGAGCTTTATAATCAGAAAGTGATTGATACTTCACATAGCCCTCATGTGACAGTGTCACCACTACATCTTCTTCAGTAATCAAGTCGGCAATCGTTAAGTCTAGCTTACTATCCAGAATTTCAGAGCGGCGCTCATCACCATAAGCTTCTTTAACTTCTTCTAGCTCTTCACAAATCACTTCCAACAAACGTTCTTTGCTCATTAGGATATGTAGTAGCTCTTCGATCAAGCCTAGCAAGTCTTTGTATTCACTAATAATTTTATCGTGCTCAAGACCTGTCAGCTTATGTAGGCGTAACTCTAGAATTGCTTTGGCTTGCTCTTCAGATAGCTTGTAGAAGCCATCGTGGAAACCAAAATCAGCCGGCAAGTGCTCCGGACGGCAGGCTTCTGTTCCGGCTCGAGCTAACATATCCGCAACCTGACCAGGCGCCCAGTTACGGGTCATTAATTCTTCTTTAGCTTCCTTAGGTGTTGGTGATTGCTTGATCAGCTCAATAATTTCGTCAATATTGGCCAAAGCAATGGCTAATCCCTCTAATACATGAGCTTTTTCACGAGCTTTACGCAAGTCATAAATCGTACGACGTGTGACAACTTCTCGGCGGTGTGTCACAAAAGCATCGATAGCATCTTTAAGGTTAAACAGTCGTGGTTGACCATTATCTAGCGCAACCATGTTAATACCGAAGACATTCTGCATTTGCGACTGTGCATAAAGGTTATTCAAAACCACTTCTGGCACTTCACCTTTACGCAGTTCAATCACCATTCGCATACCGTCTTTATCCGACTCATCGCGAAGACCAGTAATACCTTCAATTTTTTTGTCTTTAACTAAATCAGCGATTTTTTCAATCAATCGAGCTTTATTTACCTGATATGGAAGCTCAGTCACGACAATCGAGTCTTTACCATTTTTAGGATCCGTTTCAACATGGCTACGGGCACGTAAGTAAATCTTGCCTCGGCCAGTATGGTAAGCATCAACGATACCAGCACGGCCGTTAATAATAGCTGCTGTTGGGAAGTCTGGGCCTTTCACGTATTCCATCAACTCGGTAATGGTAATGTCAGGATTTTCAATAAGCGCCAAACAGCCATCGATAACTTCATTTAAGTTATGTGGCGGAATGTTGGTCGCCATTCCAACCGCGATACCTGAAGAACCGTTAACCAATAAATTAGGGACTTTAGTTGGCAGTACCGTTGGCTCAGACTCGGAACCATCATAGTTATCTTCGAAATCGACAGTCTCTTTATCCAGATCTGCTAATAGCTCATGGGCCAATTTCATCATGCGAACTTCGGTATAACGCATGGCAGCCGCTGAGTCGCCGTCAATCGAACCGAAGTTACCTTGACCATCAACTAACATATAACGCAGGGAGAACGGTTGCGCCATACGCACAATGGTGTCATAAACCGCGGAATCGCCGTGGGGGTGATATTTACCAATCACGTCACCGACAACACGTGCCGACTTTTTGTAAGGCTTGTTAAAATCATTACCGAGTACATTCATGGCGTACAAGACACGTCTGTGTACAGGCTTAAGTCCATCACGAACATCTGGCAGTGCACGACCAACGATTACGCTCATGGCGTAATCCAAATAGGACATTTTTAATTCATCTTCAATGTTGACCGGCAGGATCTCTTTGGCAAGTTCACCCATTCTGAAAAACCCTTTAAATTCTGATAGTTATAGTTAGTAGCTCAAAGACATTATGCTTCGATTTAAGCAGAGAATTCTAACACAGACCTCTATTTTTCGCTAATTTTTATGATTAACTCCGTATGTTTTTTGAACGATTCAGCAATATATTTTTGATTGGTTAGGAATTAGGCTTTTGTTGAGTATAATGGCCTCTGATAACTCATTGATTATTGAAGTGAGAACGCTTTGAGCCAGACCGCGGAGCAAACAACCTTGAATCAAGTTGAACAGATCATTAGTCCAGAGTGGATTATCCCTATTAGTCATAATGGCCGATCACAACCGAAGCCATTAAAGCAACACTCCATAGCCATCAATAAGCAAAAAATCGTTGCTATTGCGCCAACCGATTCGCTATTGAAGAATTATCAAACTAAACATCACTTATCACTTCCAGGGCAAGCTCTATTACCAGGGTTTGTAAACTGCCACACCCACGCAGCCATGAGTTTGTTTAAAGGGTTGTCAGATGACTTGCCGCTGATGATGTGGCTTGAGAATCATATTTGGCCGGCAGAGAAAAAGTGGGTTGATGACAAGTTTTGTGAAGACGGCGTGACTTTAGCCATTGCTGAGATGTTGCTGTCTGGTACCACTTGCTTCAATGATATGTACTTTCAACCCAACATGACGGCCAAGGTTAGCCAAGATCTTGGTATGCGAGCCATGGTTGGCATGCTAATTTTTGATTTCCCTTCTGTATGGGGATCGGGCTGGGAAGCCTATCTCAAAAAAGGCTTGAGTTTACGTGATGACTATAAGCACAGTGATTTATTAAGCTTTGCTTTCGCGCCACACGCGCCTTACACCGTTTCTGACGAGCCGTTAAGCAAAGTCTCAACGCTAAGCAATGAACTATCGATTCCAGTTCACATGCACATCCATGAAACGCCGCATGAAATTAAAGAAAGCTTGTCGCAATATGGCAAACGGCCTTTAAAACGCTTACAAGAATTAGGGCTGGTAAACCCAAATCTAATTGCTGTGCACATGACTCAGCTACAACGCAACGAGATCGAAACCATAGCCAGTCATGGCGTTTCTGTGGTTCACTGCCCACAATCCAACATGAAGCTTGCGAGTGGAATCAGTCCGGTTCAAGATCTGATGACAGCTGGGATTAACGTGGCGCTAGGAACGGACGGTAACGCTAGCAACAATGACCTTAATATGTTCTCAGAAATGAAAACCGCCTCATTGTTAAGCAAAGTTTATACTGGCTCTGCACAGGCCTGCTCCGCCACCGATATTTTATACAGCGCAACCATGGGCGGTGCCAAAGCCCTTGGCTTAGAGGAAACCTGTGGTTCACTAGAAGTAGGCAAGGCTGCCGATATGGTGGCGATTAATCTCAACACTATTCAGTCACAACCGCTCTATGATCCTGTTTCACAAATCGTATATACTGCTGGGCGCGAACAAGTATCCCACGTTTGGGTTAATGGTAAACTACAGGTTAAAGATGGCCAGCTAACCCAGTTGGATCACGGCACACTCATTGCCATGGCAAAAAAGTGGCGCAACAAAATTCAAGACTCATAAGGCAAACCTCATGTCCGAAGCACAAGACAATCACAATCAGCCAAATGTTGATCCTCACGAAATCAACAAATTCGAACAAATGGCGTCTCGCTGGTGGGATAAAGAAGGCGACTTCAAGCCATTGCATGACATTAACCCATTACGTCTAAAGTTTATTAGAGATCGTGTTGGAAACTTAAGTGGCAAAAGAATCTTAGACGTGGGCTGCGGCGGTGGTATTTTATCCGAGGCTTTGGCCAAAGAAGGCGCAATTGTTACCGGTATTGATATGGGCGAGATGCCGCTGCAAGTGGCCAAGCTACATAAATTAGAGTCCGGCGTTGAAATTGATTACTTACAGTCCACTGCAGAAGATTTCGCCGAGCAACACCCTGGCGAGTTCGATGTAATTACTTGTTTAGAAATGCTAGAGCATGTGCCACAGCCCGACTCGATCATTAAAGCTTGTCGTAAGCTAGTGAAAAGCGATGGTGATGTTTTCTTCTCTACCATCAACCGTAATCCTAAAAGCTTTTTATTCGCAATTGTTGGCGCTGAATATGTACTGCAAATGTTGCCTAAGGGAACACACGATTTCAAAAAGTTTATTCGCCCTTCAGAGCTCGAAGCTTGGAGTCGCCCGAATGGATTGGCGTTTAAAAGTATCGAAGGCATGCACTACAATCCATTAACAAAAAAATACTGGATGAGTGATAATGTTGACGTGAACTATATTGTTCATACTCAACCTAGTTCATAAAGATGAAACAGACGATTACAGGGGTGTTGTTTGATTTAGACGGCACCTTGCTTGATACCGCTCCGGACATGGCGCTCGCACTTAATATTCAGCGTGAGCTGCATGACTTACCCCCGCTTCCTTATTCAGAAATACGCCCGTATGTATCTCATGGCGCTTTAGCTATGCTAAGAATTGGTTTTGCCATTGGCACTGACGATCAGAATTTTCAGGGCATGAGAGAGCAGTATTTACAGATTTACTCTGAGAATATTGCCGTGAAGACTCGACTTTTTGATGGCTTAGAGAATGTTCTCCAGACACTTGAAGAACGATCAATAATATGGGGCGTAGCTACAAACAAACCCGAGTTTCTAACACAGCCGCTACTAACACAATTGAAACTTGATAGAAGAGCATCGACGGTGATTAGTGGCGATACCATTGAGCCAAGAAAACCTAACCCAACGCCTCTGTTTGCGGCCTGTAAAGAAGCTGGATTAATACCTTCGCAGTGTATTTATGTTGGAGATGCTGAGCGCGATATCGCCGCAGGGCGTGGCGCTGGTATGAAAACAGTACTCGCTAACTGGGGCTATATTACTCCAGAGGATAACACTCAAAGCTGGGGGGCAGATGTCATTTTTGAAAGCCCGAAGGAGTTGCTTGAATTGCTTTAGTCAATGACTTGGTTAAATTTATGACTATTTAAATAATTTACCAAATCCTCTGGATAAAGCGGCTTTGAATACAAATACCCTTGTACATAGTCACAACCATACTTCATAAGTAACTTAATTTGCTCCATAGTTTCTACTCCTTCAACCACAGAGTTAAGCTTAAAGCTTTTTGCCAAACGCAAAATATTCTGAACAATGACTTTGTTATCAACGCCCCCATCAAGCGGTCTTTCTTCACCTAACGTGGTGATAAAAGACTTATCAATTTTAACTTTCGCAACAGGTAAGCTTGCTAAAAGGCTAATCGATGAGTAACCGGTACCGAAGTCATCAAGCGCACAGGTTACACCAATATTGGTCAATTGCTCGAGCAAGCTTTTCGATTTATCCAGGTCGATCATTGCTGCAGTTTCTGTTACTTCAATACCTATATGACTAGAAGAAACATCGTATTTATCCAACAATGACTCTAATACACTTAAAAAGTCATCCCTCAATAAATCTTTTGGGGAAACGTTAATCGATACTTTCAAAAAGTATTCTTGTGTTTTCCATTCTGCAACTTGCTTGATTGCAGACTCTAGCACCCAATTTGTTAAAGCATGTATTAAGTTTGTTTCTTCAGCTATATCAACAATAACATCAGGAGGAATATAGCCTCTTTCTGGATGCTCCCAGCGTAGCAAGCTCTCCATATATTGTACTTTCCCTGTGTAAGGCGAAAGAATCGGCTGATAAGCAAGTTTGAACTGATTAAACTCTATTGCTCGAATAATGTCTTTTTCAATTTGGTAGCGCTCTTTTGTGTTGACCGACTCACTTTTCTTATGAAACGCATAATTCTGCGTAGAGTTCTTTAGATGCTTGACAGTATTTTCAGCTAACCTAAGTAACTCTTCAGCCGTTTCACTATCTTCTGGATAAGAAACGATACCAGCTCTAAGCGTTACTTTTAAGTCGATTCCGTCAATCGTCACAATGTTACTGTATGCAAATAAAATATCTTCTACAAGTTTCGTAACTTTTAGATTATCGACATTATGTAGAACCCCAGCGAACTCGTCATCGCCCGCACGAGCAATGAAGCTGAACACTTTATTATATTTTTCTAGGGAGTTGGCGACTCGTTGGATGACCTTGTCACCAACCCAGTTGCCATGTGCACTATTGATGAGATGTAGTTTGTATATGTCGAAATATACTAGGGTTACCTGATCAATACTGCCCACATCTCCTGTTAACGATTGCTCAAGATATTTGAATAATGAATTTCGGTTAGGGAGCTCGGTCAATTCATCAAAATACGACAGTTTGTGCAGAGACATTTCTGAGTGCTTCTTGAGGCTTATATCACGAAAATTACTAACCACACCGTTGACATTTTCATCATGCACCAAATTAACTAAGGTGTTTTCAATCCAAATTGGCTCACCTGACTTTGTGAGGATCCTATACTCCGGGATTCTTACAACATTGCCTGGCTTTGATAGCAGCTTTTGCCAAGCTTTTTTTGCAATGTCTCTATCTTCTGGGAAGATAAAGTCAGCGCCTTTTAACCCAATAGCCTCATCTTCTAGATAACCGAGCAATTTATGTGCGCTGGCCGTTGCGAACTTCAAAACCCCCGCTTCATCATAAAGCGCAATACCCTCAAAGGCATTTTCCACCAGTGAGCGATAATAGTGTTCTTTTCGCTTAACCTCTGCTTTAAGCTCCCTGCGCTCAGTCACATCTCGAATAGTACCGATTTCCGATGACGGAGTACCATCGTCATTTCTCCTGAAAGCGACAGCATAGTTTTGGATATGTCTATATTTCCCAGACTTGTGCATAAGTCGAGCTTCTGAAAATATCACCTCACCTTTCGCTGAATTGACAATTTTCAATACCCGCTCTTTAAGTAAATGCTGATCATCGGGATGCACTATCGGTAAAAAACTTCGCCAATTTGTGAAAGTGTTTTCAGGATAACCTAATAGCCTGGATAGTCGCTCACGCCCCAAAATAAAATCTTCTCGATCAATATCAAAAGCATAGACAATGTCTGGAGTTGTTTTGAGGACTTCCCTTAAAAAGTCTTGGCTGCTTTTTAGCTCCAAAAACGTGTCTTCTCGGGTCTGTAACTCTCTAGCCGTGGTTATGAAAGAACCATCAAACTGGCGACTTATCGCGAGCTCATAGTCTTTGGCAGGCCCCACAATGGGAACATAGCTTACTTTTACCATTGTAGGAGTCTGTAAGCTGGAATTTTTATAAAATGGTAAAGTACTGTCGCCATTTGTGGCCTGTTCAAACTCTTGAATTCGCTTACCGATTAAGCCGCTTTTCGAAGCTCCAAGCAGTAGTGATGCGCTATGATTGATATCGAGAATCTTACATGACTGATCAAGCAAAAAAACCGGATCAGGCAAATTATTTAAAATTGTGCGACTTCGACTTTCTGTGTTTTTTAAAACTTTGATTTGATATTTAAGCTGCTCAATTTGATTTTCTAACCGCTCGGTATGTAATAATTGATTCAGTTGGGGGGCTATGAGTAGTGCAACATCCTCAATAACAGACTGATGTTGTTCGGTGAAGAAGCCTACATTCTCATCTTCGAAATCAATGACTCCTAACAGCTTACCGTCGTGAACTACAGGAACTGAGAGCTCAGAATAGGCGTTCTCTATATGTTCTAGCCAATAGTTGCACTCGGTTCGGTCCTTTATAATAAAAGTCTTTTGCTCCTCAGCCGCTCGACCTACTACGCCTGTACCTAAAGCAATTGGTTTTAATTTAAAAACTTCACTGGTAGAACTATTGATATAAGAGGTGCAGAGTAGTTGATTGTGAGATTTCTCAAAACGGAAAAAGGCACAGTCAAAGCTTTTTATACGAGAGTATAAAACCTTGACTAGTGTATCAGTTGCCTGCTGAAAGCTCTCGCAACTGAGTAACTTTTGAGCGATATCAAGCAGCATATCTTGATGGTTTGAGTATTCTATAACTTTTTCCATTAAGCCCTTTTATACCATCCTAATGCAGAACTCTTAGTGGGTAAAATGTTTATTCTTCCAACTTATTACAATACTAACTCCACCTTGATCTATGTGATTTTTGGCTACTATATGACCATTATGGAAATTAGCAATTAGTTTCGCTAAATATAACCCTAAACCAAGGTGTCCCCCTGAGTTCTTACGGCTAGAGTGCATTAAGCTAAAAACTGATTTCAGAGACTTCCTTTCAATCATAGCGCCTCTGTTGGATACTTCAAATACCAGACGCGAATCTTCTTTTTTAAGAATCAGCGTTATAGGTTCCGATTTATCATCAAAATCCACCGCATTTGTAATGAGCTTATCAACCATTTGAACGAATAAGTCCCTTGACCCGGTTATCTCAACCTCATCAAGGCTAGTCCTAAATTCAAAGCGGTGCTGAGGCCAGTTAGTGGCATAGGCATGTGTCAAATCTTTCACAATATTGACAACATCAAATATATCTTTTTCCGCACTCTTAATCGCCTGCTCTAATCGTGTCGCCTCGCTTAACCGGCTTAACGTTTGGCTCATTCTGCTCGCTCCTGACTGAGCCGTATGCAACATTTGAGCGTCTAGCTCAGATAAATTATCAATACTTAGGTTATCTAACGAGCTCCGAATTATTGCGATGGGTGTACGCAACTCATGATTCAGTCGGGCCACCAGCTTTTCTTGATAATCGTGATGTTGCTTCAATCTGGTGGTCAGCTGCGAGAAGGTGTTGTTTAAATCAGCGACTTCATCATCATAAGATTCTTCGCGCTGAATCACGTGGCGAATCTGCCCTTGCTCTGTCACTGCTTCTTCAGTGATATCTCTAAGCTCAACAATCCTGCGACTGTAATCTTTACTTGATTGATAAAGCCACCAAACCATTAACACCCAGAATAACAGCATTAATAGCAACATCCTTAACCAGAAATCACGCAAGTAAAGCTTATGGTTAATTGCGGAGGATTCAATAATCATAGCTCCAATGACTTGGTCACCGTCATATAAGGGCTTCAAAATACGAGAATATGCAAGCAGACTGCCCTCGTTGACCAACTGCTCTTGAGCTTGTCCCATTAGCGCCTTATCCAGCTCTTCGCTAGATAAACTCACTTTACTGCCTTTAGTTTCAATTGGGCTCAAGTCGCTCAACCATAAACGGTTACGCCAATGCCCTTTTATATCTTGATGTGGCTGTCCGTATCCATAAACAATATCACCATTTAAATTGGTCACCATGACACGGTAATCATCGGCGCTAAGCCTCGACAAGGCCCCTACGCTGAGCATGCTGTTGAGTGCAACCTGCTCAAAGTTTGTAAACGAATACAACCCCTGTAGTTTGGGTCCGGCTTCAGTTTGGTCAACGTCATGGACCTCTGCGCTGAACATGGTTCCGACTAAGTCGCGGGGGAGTCTAGCCTCCAACTGATAACCATTTGTAGTTTCTTGCCACACAGCATAAACCGAGTTTATTTCTATAACTCCGGTACTGGTTTGACGCAAAGCGGCGACTTTGCCTGGTGCGATCGGGACAAACTGTAGACGAAAACTATCTAATTGGAGTTCAATTTTGTCTGATTTCCCAGTGACGTCTAGGTTTTGCCGGTACACAATATCGTCGTCTTCAACCGACAATAAAATATAGAAATGTTGTTGATCTTCTACCAAACTAAGCTCGGCTTTCTGTCCAAAGTTCTGAATTCTTTTGGCAAAGCCATGGTAGGGATACCACTCATCAGAATAGCCATCAATTAATATGCCGGTTTCGCGCAGAGCGACATTTAGACCTGGCTTCACACCATCAGCGTCTAACTTGTGCCTAAAGTTATTATCGTGTTGGATTAATTGCTCAAAAAAACTACGTAGGTTGTTGGCCTGCTGAGTGGTTTGCTGGAAGTTATCACGCTCTAAGTCACTCTCAAACTTACTGTCAATAAGCCAACTTGCGAGCGGAATAAGCCAGAAAACGCAGCTGATTAACAGAATTCGCCATTTGAGGGATAAGGACTTCATAATTACTTAGGCTTAAGCCTGATTCCAGCGATAGCCCATACCATAGACGGTTTCAATTGAGTCAAACTCCTTATCAATTCGCTGAAACTTCTGTCGAATACGTTTGATGTGAGACGTAATGGTACTATCATCGACCACCGCTTTTACGGCTTGCATCAGCTGCTCTCGATTTTTCACATGCCCAGGACGTGATACCAGCGCATTGACAATCCAAAACTCGCTCACCGTCAGATCAACCAGTTGACCACTCCATTTTACGCTGAGTCTTTCATTATCAATCTCAAGTGAGCCAACCTCATGGATAGCATTTGCATTTGGTGTGGTCTGCAACGAATCAAGACGTCTAAACAGTGCGGAAATGCGGGCCAGCAAGTGTGGCAAACTGATATCTTTGGTTAAATAATCATCAGCCCCCAAGCGTAGTCCTGAAATAATATCCAGATCGCTGTCCAACGCTGTTAAAAAAATAATTGGCAATTGTGTCGACTTTTGACGCAAGCCACGACAAATTTCAAATCCCGCTTCCTGCTCATTACCTAAACCGATATCGAGCAAGACTAAGTCAGGCAAGCGGTTTGCAAACGCTTTTTCAGCTTCTTGCTTGCTTTCATAAACCACCACCTCATAGCCTGCTTTTTTCAGCGCCATACTGTAGTTTTGTTGTAATAAAGGTTCGTCTTCTACGACTGCAATTCGCTTAGCCATGGATTTTCCTAATGATTTACTGGTCTTTCAATCGACCCAACCTACTGGTAAATTGTCGATTGGGTATATGTCCTAAGTAAGGTAAAATAACTTCACCTAATAATCCACCGATTTAAGACTTTTTGATGCAAAACTACCAACCCAGTGATAATTTCCTTAAAGACAAGGTCATTCTTGTCACAGGCGCAACCGATGGAATCGGTAAAGAAGTTGCTTTTGAATACGCCAAACATGGCGCAACGGTTATCTTATTGTCGCGCGATACGCGTAAGCTAGAAAAGGTTTATGATGAGATTGAAGCTCTAGGCTACCCTCAGCCAGCTTACCTGCCGGTCAACTTACAGGACAACTCTCCTGAAACCTATCAAAAAGTCGCGGAAGTGATCGAAAAAGAGTTTGGCCGATTAGACGGATTATTGCATAACGCGGGCGATCTTGGGCTATTAAGCCCCTACGAGCACTTTGACGATGAAACTTGGTTCCGTGTAATGCAGATTAACGTCAACGCGCCATTCTTATTGACGAAATATTGTATCCCATTACTTAAAAAATCAAAAAGCTCATCATTGGTGTTCACTTCATCAGGTGTCGGCCGACAAGGCCGTGCTTACTGGGGAGCCTACGCCGCTTCGAAATTTGCTAATGAGGGCATGATGCAAACACTGGCGGATGAGTTGGAAACCAGTAGCGTTCGAGTAAATAGCCTTAACCCTGGCGCTACCCGTACAAAAATGCGTGCCAACGCTTATCCAGGCGAAGATCCGCAAACACTACCAACACCTCAAGACATTATGCCAGCTTACCTTTGGCTAATGGATGATGCCTCCGCGGAGGCTAACGGCGAAGCTATAGATGCGAGAGATTTTATAAAGAAGTCTTAACATGAAGAAAAGGGATTAATCGTTGAAAAGCGCTCTTACACAGCAGGTATTAACAACAGACTCTAACGGTCTAGAGCATGTCGCGCCTACGCAATTCGCTGCGATTGATCTCGGCTCAAATAGCTTCCACCTAGCGGTTGCAGAATTTGATGGGCACACATTAAGAGTCATCAGTCGATTGAAAGAGAAAGTACAGCTCGCCGCCGGTCTTGATAAAGATGGTCAGCTGTCCGCTGAAGCCATTGAACGTGGCTTAAATTGCCTGAAGCTTTTTTCTGACAGAATTCAGGATATCGATAAAGATTACATTACCATCGTAGGCACCTACACACTTCGTAAAGCTCAGAATGCTTCAACCTTTGTCAAACAAGCTGAGGCTATTCTCAACCATCCAATCGATATTCTTCCGGGCCGCGAAGAGGCTCGTCTTATCTATGATGGCGTATCACACAACCACCCCGACTTAAAGCGTGCTCTAGTGATCGATATCGGCGGGGGTAGCACTGAAATCATACTTGGTGAAAACTTCACTTCTGAGATACTGGATAGTTTGGAAGTGGGTTGTGTGACTACTAAGAAATGCTTCCCTGACAACCGTATTACCGAAGAGTATTTTAATCAAGCAGTAATCAATACTTCAATTGCCGTATCTGAGGTTAAGAAGTTTTATAAAAACGCCTCATGGGATCACTGCCTAGGATCTTCAGGCAGTATTGAATCTATTTATAATGTCCTCGAGAATTTAAATCTCACTCAGGGCTTCATAACTCTTGAGCATTTAAAGTACCTTAAGCAAAAGCTCATTGAAATAGGTGACTTTGAACAGGTTAACTTTTCCGTGTTGACTGAAAGCCGAAAAAGCACTTTTGCCTGTGGCGTCGCCATACTCTACGCCCTCTTCGAGACTTTGAATATCGATAAAATGCATGTAGCCAACGCCTCGTTGCGCGAAGGGATCCTGCTAGAACTGGCCGAAGAACTAAAAGGTAACGATATTCGCCATCAGACTGCAACAAGCCTGATGAATCGCTTCAACATCGATCAAGAACATGCCAAGCAAGTGCAGCAAAGCGCTCAATGTATTTTCGACCAGACCGCGGATCTCTGGGGCATCTACGACCCTATTTACAAGAATTATTTAGATTGGGCATGTCAGTTACACGAAATTGGACTGTCGATCAGTTTTTCAAAACTGCGCATGCACAGCGCCTATATTGTGCAATACGGTGATATGCCTGGATTCAGCCAGCAAACTAAAGACTCTTTAGCCGCCATTATTTCTAATCAAAAGAAAAAACTTCATATCGACCAACTCGATAATAAATACGATCCTAAACAGGCTTTATTATCAGTGGTTCAAATTTTAAGGTTAGCGATAATTTTTAACGTCAAACGCGACAGTCATAACATCCAAGACTTAGAATTTAAAGCCGGTGACAATCATCAGCTATTAATTCGTATTCCGAAAAGCTGGGCGGATGACCAGCAACTCATCATCGCAGAATTACAAAGAGAATCTGCATATTTGGACTATCACGGTATCAAGTTAGACATCGAGATTGTTCACTCTCAATAAGAAAGCTTGTCTAATAATAATTGCTGCACCTTTTCATTGGGCTTTCCTCTGCAGAATAACTGATAGTCTCCATCTGCTTTTAAAATCCAGCTCTGCTCAGAGTCATTCAACATCAACTCCAACTCATTCAGCACTCTACGCTTGATATTTTCTTGAAGAATGGGGAAGCATGTTTCTACACGATTATACAAATTACGTTCCATCCAGTCCGCGGAGGCTGCGTACAAATGCTCTTTCCCGTTATCATAAAAATAGTAAACACGAGAGTGCTCTAAAAAACGACCAATAATAGAGCGAACCTGAATATTTTCTGATAGTCCTTTGATGCCGGGTGATAAGCAGCATATTCCTCGCACGATAAGCTGTATTTCCACACCAGCATTGGAAGCTTTATAAAGTGCCTCAATCAGCGATTGATCAGTTAAAGAGTTCAATTTGATGATCATTCGTGCTTTCTTACCCGAAGCCGCATTGATAGTTTCACGCTCTATGGCCTTAAGAAGGTTGCTATGAAGAGTGAAAGGCGCGTGCCATAACTGATTTAATTGGTAAACTTTGCCCATACCTGTCAGCTGCTGAAATACCTTATGAACGTCTTCACAGATATCAACATTAGTCGTTAACAGACTGTAATCCGTATAAAGACGAGCATTTCCTGCATGATAGTTGCCGGTCCCAAGGTGCGCAAAACGCTGCAGCTTATTGTGTTTTTGATTCTTTCGCACCACCAGTGTCATTTTGGCGTGAGTTTTATAACCAACCACCCCATAAACAACCAAAACGCCAGCCTCTTGAAGCTTTTGTGCTAGCTCTATATTATCCGCTTCATCAAACCGCGCTCTAAGTTCAACTACAGCCGTGACTTCCTTACCCGCCTGTGATGCTTCAATTAAAGCTTCTACGATAGATGATTGACTACCGGTACGGTATAACGTTTGTTTTATTGCTAACACACTCGAATCTTTAGCTGCTTGCCGAACAAAATCAACTACTGGCAGGAAGCTTTCATAAGGATGGTGCAGCAAAATATCCTGCTCTAGCAAAACGTCCAAAATATCACGACGGTGCAATTCGCTAGGTATTTTTGGCGTAAAGCCATCGAACTTTAAGTCAGGTCGATCGACAAGGTCGGGCAGTAACATTAGGCGATTTAAATTCACCGGTCCATTAACACGATAAAGCTCTTCGGCCGTTAAATTGCACTTTTGTAGAAGGAAGCTCACAATTTTGTCAGGACATTGCTTTCCCACTTCGAGTCTAACGGCTGCTCCAAAATTTCTTGACTGTAGTTCACGTTTAAGGGCACTCGCCAGATCTTCGTTGGAGTTTTCTTCTAACAGTAAGTGACTGTCTCGGGTAAGTCGAAACTGGTAGCAACCATGGATATCCATACCCGGGAATAAGTCCTGTGCAAATTCTGACACTATCGATGATAGGTAAACAAAGTTATGCTGCTTAGAGCCACCAACGCTTTCAGGCAGTTCAATAATTCGTGGCAAAGAACGTGGCATGTGCAAAACCGCATACTCCAAATTTCGCCCAAAAGCATCGTTACCATGTAAGTGTAATAGAAAGTGCAAACTCTTATTGACCAAACGTGGGAATGGGTGGGTTAAATCAAGACTGATAGGACTGATAACAGGAATAACCTGATGTTTAAAATACTTTTTTAACCACAGACACTGTGCTTCATTCCATTCATTTGCAGGTAAAAACTGTATTGACTCATCAGCTAGCTTAGGCAATAACTCATCATTGAAAATTCGGTACTGTTCATCAACTAGCTGGTGCGCGCGCAAATTAATCTCTTTTAATACCTCTTCCGCGGAGGCACCGTTGAGACTCGGCTTGGTATTTCCCCGAGCTAAATCATGTCGTATACCGGCCACGCGGACTTCGAAGAATTCATCTAAATTATTGCTACAAATAAAAATAAAGCGAATGCGCTCTAGAAGGGGAATAGTAGGGTCGAGAGCTTGCTGCAATACTCGCTTATTAAAGGCCAGCAAACTCAGCTCTCGATTCAAATAGTATTTTCGATCTTTTAAATTCATTCCATTAAGCTTACCAAAAGATTGAAGGTGGCACTTGGCCTTTTTCCTTGAGGGTCTTATACGAAAAAAGCCACCACGCATTAGCTACGAAGTGGCTTTAATCGGAAGAGTTAGTGCCTTCTCCAAATATTCTTACGTTGGCTGCCTTTTGGCTTTGGTTGTTCTTTACGAGGATTGACATCTAACTTCACCAATTCAGCAACTTTGTTGATTTGGTCTGCAGTCAAATCCATCCAACGGCCTCGGCTTAGGCTCTTAGGAAGCTCAACTGGCCCATACTCGATTCGTATAAGACGCGAGACATCAACATCCTGCGACTGCCATAACTTACGAACTTCACGGTTTTTGCCCTCGGATAAGCCCACATCAAACCACTGATTAGCACCCTCGCCCCCACCTGGCTGGATGAAGTTAAATTTACACAAGTCGCCATCAATAAGAACACCATCTTTCAGGTTCTTGATCATTTCATCAGTAACTTCACCATGAATACGCACCGCATATTTACGTTCAACCTGATATGAAGGATGCATTAATCGGTGCGCAAGTTCGCCGTTGTTCGTGAATAGCAATAAACCTGTAGTATTAATGTCCAAGCGACCAATACTAATCCAGCGACCAAAACTAGTCCTAGGTAAACTTTCAAATACGGTCGGTCTGCCTTCTGGATCTTTTTGCGTGGAAACCTCGCCAAGCGGCTTATGGTAGGCGATGATCCGAGTGTATACTTCATCAGAAGGCTTTATTTTGATAACTCGCCCATCAACACGAATAGTATCCTTATCACTTGCCCTTTCGCCTAAGCTGGCAATGGAACCATTAACACTGACACGCCCATCAGCAATCCATTTTTCCAGCTCCCGACGCGAGCCTAAGCCAGCATTAGCTAGAATTTTCTGAAGTTTCTCCGTCTTTTCGGATCGTGACTTAGCCTCACTTTTTGGTTTGTGTTCACGATCCTGCTTAGACATGCTCTTTTCTTTAGACATAAGGGGTCTTCATCAATCAGTATTAATACAATTTTAGGCGTTTAGGAGCGTACAGTCGAGAGCAACTGTACTTATTTTCAAGGAATGTCTTAAGAAGACGTGCGTCGGATGCGTTTATCTGGGCCAATAAAGTTCTCAATTCGATGAAAAACCTCATACCGTGAAAAAGGTTTTTTCATAAAATCATCAGCACCGATCCGTTCAGCGTAATACTTTTCAGTAGCAATGACGTTACCACTGATCATAATTACTGGGATATTTTGTGTTTTAGGATCTTTACGTAACTCTCTCAAGGCTTGAAAACCGTTGATACCAGGAAGAACGATATCGAGGAAGATTAAATCGGGTAAATGTTGTTTGGCTAATTTCAATCCTGCTTCAGCATCAAGCGCAATGCCAACTTCATATTGATTTTGTATCAACATTTTCTTCAATAAGACACAAACTGTTTTAGAGTCATCAATAATCAGCATTTTGGTACCTGGGCGAGCATTTACGCGATTACTTTGTCGTCTATCAGAGTGCTCCAAATTATCAGCAGACTCGGATAGCCCAGATGATAGCGTAGAACGAATTTTATCTAGAAACCCCAAGCTAGCCCCCAGCGATTAGCGTCATAAATTTGAATATGTTTTTGTTAATGAACGATTATATACAAAATTTTAAGCAAAAAACCACGATCAGCTACTCAGTTAGCAGCTTTACTTTATTTACTTTTAATGAAGCTCCGTGGGCTTGAGGCTTGTATCGCTTTCTTCTTCACCTTCACTAGAGCCAGAATCTAGAGTACTAGCACCACCCTCGTCTACGCCCCTGTCTTCCACATCAGACTCTTCCGTAGAGAGGCGTTGGATAGAATTTGCCTCATCAACCTCTTTTGGTTCAGACGAATCGTCACTGTCTACAGACTTCTCTTCATCCCTCGAGGCTAAGTCAACTTCTGAATCTTCCATTGCTTCGATGTGAGTCTTTTCGTTTCTTGATTCCGTAACATCTTGAGCTTCATCGTCACTATCAAATTTTAATTCAGGGTTAAGGTTATCCAAGTCTTTGATTTCCGCTAAAGACGGCAACTCATCCAAGCTTTTCAAGCCAAAGTAATCTAAAAACTGTTTGGTTGTAGCATATAGCGCTGGCTTTCCAGGCACATCACGATGCCCCACCACACGAATCCACTCGCGCTCCAATAAGGTTTTTACAATCGAAGAGCTCACACCCACACCACGAACTTGCTCAATATCACTACGTGTAGTTGGTTGACGATAAGCGATGAGTGACAATGTCTCTAATAAAGCGCGTGAATATCGAGAAGGACGCTCTTCCCATAGTCGAGCAATCCATTCGGCATAATCTTGACGTGCTTGATAGCGAAAACCTGTCGCCACTTCCACTAACTCAACACCACGCCCTTCACATTCGTTTTGTAAAATGTCGAGGGCTTTAGTAACGTCCGAAGTTTTGACTTTCTCTTCTTCAGCAAACAATTCAACTATTCGATCTTTTGATAAAGAACTACCCGCAGCTAAGAGTGCCGCTTCAATAATGCATTTTATTTTATCTATATTCATACTCATGCTTGATCGCTTGTGGTTTCTACTTTCGCTAACTTTTCATCGATGGACTCGTTTTCCCCTTCATCTTCGTGGCTACTCCCAACCTTTGCCCTAACATGAATTGGTCCATAGCTATCGCTCTGGATAATTTCTAATAGAGACTCTTTTGCCAGCTCCATGATTGCTAAGAAAGTAACAACAACACCGGAGCGTCCTTCTTCTGGATCAAATAATTTGGAAAAATCAGTAAAGGACTGAGCAGATAGGCGCTCCAAAACCTTACCCATGCGCTCGCGGACTGATAAGGCCTCGAACTTCACTTGGTGGCTCGAGAACATTTCAGCTCTTCTTAAGACATCACGAAGTGCGATAAGAAGCTCCTTTAGATCCACCTCAGGCTCTGGCTTGATAATATTCATATCAGGCTTTTTAGCGCTAGCTTGATGGACATCACGCCCCATACGAGGTAACTCATCAATGTCTTCGGCGGCTTGTTTAAACTGTTCATATTCCTGCAAACGACGAATCAAGTCCGCTCGTGGATCATCTTCGTCATCATCCTCAGCAGGTGGTCTTGGTAACAAGACACGACTTTTAATTTCCGCCAACATAGCCGCCATGACTAAGTATTCTGCCGCTAACTCTAACTGTATTGCTTTCATCAACTCGACATACTCCATGTATTGCTCAGTAATATGGGCAATTGGAATATCTCGGATATCGACATTTTGACGCTTAATTAAATAAAGCAGTAAGTCTAGAGGCCCCTCAAAAGCTTCTAGGAAAACTTCCAAGGCATCTGGTGGAATGTATAAATCTTGAGGGAATTCTTCGACCTGCTCACCATCAACTAGAGCAAACGGCATTTCTTCCTGCACATGATCAGCAACTGGCTGCTCGTGCTCAGAGTGTTGTTGCTGTTCTGTCTCGCCGTTTTGCTCAGTCATTATGGTTTCTCAGTCAATTATCAATATCCTTAGCCTTCAAGGGTTACTTCGTACATTACTTATAAGACAAGCCCATGGCTTGGCGAACATCATCCATCGTTTCACGAGCCACATCGCGCGCACGATCACACCCTTCCGAAACGATATTACGGATAATTTCAGGGCTCTCTTCATACTCTTTAGCACGCTCTAAGAACTGCTGCTGCTCCGCACAAACACCATCAATCACAGGTTGTTTACACTCAACGCAACCGATACCTGCCGTCGTACAGCCCTTTTGGACCCACTCTTTAACCTCTTCTGGAGAATAAATCTTGTGGAATTCCCACACCGGGCATTTCTCAGGAGTTCCAGGATCATCGCGTCTAACGCGCGCAGGATCCGTTGGCATGGTGCGAATTTTCTTCTCAACAGACTCACGCGGCTCACGCATAGAAATCGCGTTACCGTAGGACTTAGACATCTTCTGCCCATCCAAACCAGGCATTTTAGACACTGGCGTCAATAGCGCTTTTGGCTCCGGAAGAATCACCTTACCACCACCATCTAAATAGCCATACAAACGCTCACGATCATTCAGCGAAATGTTTGCCTGGCTTTCGACTAAAGCTTGAGCCGTTTCTAAAGCCGCTTGGTCGCCTTCTTCTTGGAATTTTTTACGCAAGTTATTGTAAAGCTTCGCATTTTTCTTACCCATCTTCTTGATGGCGGCAGTTACTTTTTCTTCAAAACCAGGCTCTTTACCATAAAAATGGTTAAAGCGACGGGCTGCTTCGCGCGTCATCTCTACATGCGGAACCTGATCAGCTCCAACTGGCACATTACCAGCTCGATACACCAAAATATCAGCCGCTTGTAATAATGGATAACCTAAGAAGCCATAAGTTGATAAGTCTTTGTTTTGCAACTTCTCTTGCTGCTCTTTATAGGTAGGCACTCGTTCTAACCAACCTAGAGGAGTCGTCATCGACATTAACAAGTGAAGTTCAGCATGCTCAGGAACTTTCGACTGAACGAATATGGTTGATGCGCTGGGATTAATTCCCGCTGCTAACCAATCAATGACCGTATCCCAAACATAGCCTTCAATTTTCGAAGTATCGTCGTAGTTTGTGGTCAAGGCATGCCAATCAGCCACCATGAAGAAGCACTCATACTCATGCTGCATTTGTGCCCAATTCTTTAAAACTCCATGGTAATGCCCCAAATGTAATGGTCCCGTAGGACGCATGCCGGATAGAACGCGCTTTTGGCCAACTGATATAGAACTCAATGGATATCCTTTGAAGTAACTTTTTGTCTAAATTTATAAGATTGTCCATTATAACGAGAACAAACGAAAACGCTATATTTCTGTATTTGGCTGTTAAAATTCCTCATCTACCACACTTTAGCTGTATAATTTTTAAACATTCCTTGACTTCATAAATAGATAAGCAACACACTAAAAGCTACACGACCCACAAAAGGAGATTTTTTGATGTCACTCTATATTGACGGCTATGTCGTTCCAGTTCCAAAAGACAAGCTCAATGAATATACCGAAATGGCGAAACGGGCTGGGAAGGTATGGAAAGAGTACGGCGCTTTAAAAGTCATTGAATCAGTCGCCGATGATGTACCAGAAGGCAAAATCACCTCTTTTGGCAAAAGCGTACAACTTAAAGACAATGAAACAGTGGTGCTCTCCTACATTCTCTATGAATCTCGGCAAGCGCGTGATGAAATCAACGAAAAAGTTATGAAAGATCCACGCCTCGCTGACATGATGGATCCGGAAAACCTGCCTTTTGATGGTATGCGAATGTTCTGGGGAGGCTTTACGCCTATCGTAGAACTTTAAAAAGAGTTGAGTCCGACTCAGTATACTAATTCCACATCTAGTACGGTACAAAAACTAAACATTAACAATATCTTACGGTATACTTAAAAAAATTATAAATACACAAGGGATATAATAATGAAAAAGTATGTCGTCTTATCTTTGCTGATATTGTTGCTTTCAGGTTGCGTATCAAAACTCAGTAACTTCACCAATGAACAGAAACTGGCACCAGATTCCAATATGGGGGTTGTCGTTATTGCCTATGATTCAGACACAGCTATCCACAGTTTGGTCTTCTCTGGTCCTAGCACTTTTGAGCTGGAGCATAACTTGTATGACAACAAACATAACTACGTCGTAACAAGCTTTCCAGCAGGCACTTATGACATCACGAAAGCAAAAATCTATAGTAAATATTACTATATAAGCCTTGGCTCTGATGAAGATGCAAACTGGAAGATCAATATCAAACCAAACAAAGTGAATTATATTGGTCATTTTAATATCGATCAAATTGGTTCAGGTTATAAAGTTCAGATTAAAAATAGCACCACTCTTGCTTTAGAGTTTCTACAAGAAAACTACCAAGATCTAATTAAAAGGTATGAGTTAGTATATTCAAAAGATGGGCCTGATGACGAATTTCTAGCGTTCCTAGACTCACTGAAGGGAGAAGAATAATGAAACTAAAGTTTGCCTCCTTACTATTTGTACTACTTGTTACTTTTACTGCAAATAGCTCTGAGTTTATTCCAGCCAATCAAATGTTTGTGTCAGATCAGTATCAATCTTTTGCTATTTCACCTGACGGAGAAACACTACTTGGCAAAAGTTTTATTGATGGATATCAGCAACTATTTGCTTTTAGCGCAGGCTCTAAACAGGCAGCTGAGGTTTTTAAAATCACAACGTCTGATAGAAAAAGAATTTTAGATTACGATTGGCTTGATAAAGATACCGCTTATGTCTCTTTTTTAGGCACATTTAATACCTATTATATTCGAATTATAGACTTTACCTTCAAGGATAATGACTTCGAAATTGATTACTATGATGTAAGAGGCCTTGGGGTTCTTGTTAACCCTATGCTGGGTGTGGAAGATAAAGCACTGCTAGCCAAGCTAAATGCTAAAGACAAGAAACTCGACTTATTAGAGCTCGATTTAAGTAAACTACGAAATATCAAACATAATTCGAAGAACCATAAAAAGATATTTAGTACGTTTCGAAACCTTAGTGAAGACCTCGAAGATACCTATAAGTTTTATGTCTCAGACAGCACCTATGAACTAGAGATGATAGGTCAGTCATACGATGATTATAATACATACTCAGTTTATGATTCGAAAACAGGTAGCTGGAAAGAGTTCTTTAGGGTTAATAAGAACACTAGTGAAGAAAAAAACTACTCAAAGCTTGACGTTTTCACACCAATCACCAAGGTTGACGACCGTCACATTGTAGCGTTATCGAATATTAATCGAGATAAGGTAGCCGTTGTTCTTTTTGATATAGAAGCAAAGAAAGACGTTAAAACCCTTTATGAATCAGAATACTACGATGTTAAATCTGCAGCTTATAGCAGGAAACAGAAAAAATTAATATCTGTTTCTTATGCAGACCGAGGTCTTAACAAGCAAAAGTTTCTTGATAAAGGTAGTAATGACTTCCAGTCCGAGTTAGTTAAAAAAATTGGATTAGAATCCGTATTTATCATTGACCGCTCAGTTACCGGTAGTGATTATGTAATCTTCGCACACGATGCATCGAATCCAGGAAGGTTCTACCACTATAACGTAGCCAGTAATAAGTTAAGATTCTTACAGAGCTCGATGCCAGATCTGTATCCATACACATTCACAAAAGCCAACATTCTGACCACTACCAATGACCTAGGAAATAAGGTAGAGGGCTTTTTATATACAGGTGGTAGCACTAAAAAGATGCCAATGGTTGTTATGCCACATGGAGGTCCTATTGGCGTTCAAGACCTTAATGAATTTGATAGAGAAGTTCAGTTCTTGGTTAACCGTGGGTTCGCGGTTTTAACTATTAACTTCAGAGGAAGCTCTGGATACGGTAAAAAGTACATGAGTGCTGGACGTGAACAGTTCGGTAAGGGAATTGAAGCTGACATTAACAAACTTGTTAATAAAGCCATAAGCCTGACGGCAATTGACTCAGATAAAGTCTGTATCTATGGGAAAAGTTACGGCGGTTATTCAGCTATAACCTCGACGATTCTCTATCCGGGTACATACAAGTGTGCAATATCTGGCTTTGGTGTTTTTGACCTTCCACTGCTCTATAGTGCCTCTAACTTACATCACTCTGAAGATGTTAAAGATGCCATAAGCTTTGTTGTTGGGGATATCGATACTAAATACGCAGAGTTAAAAGAAAACTCCCCTCTATATAAAGCTAATAAAATCAATGTCCCTACTCTATTATTCGCGGGAAGAAATGATGAAATTGCTCACCCAGAGCATAGTAGACGACTTAATTATGTTTTAAACACAATTGGAAAGGTCGATGTTGAATATCATGAATACCTACACTCAGGACACGGTCACCCAAATTGGGTAGGAGATCGTCACCAACTTATCACAATTGTTAGTTTTTTAAATAAGCACATTAATCCAGGGTTATCTCTAACTGAGAAAAACAAAAGCGTTATTAGCGATGATTATTACTTGTTGGGGCTTATTTACTATGACGGACACTACCTAAAGAAGGATCATGACAAAGCTGAAAAGTACTTTCGTTTAGCGCATAGTAATGGCAACGAAAATGCTGCTAAATATCTTAGAAGACTTGGAATATACGATTTTTAATAATTCAACAAAGTATGCATGATCACACTCAAACGTGTGGTCATGCTTTATTCAAACACTGAAACATCACCAGCACCATATCGCATGATTTCTGGATAACCGGAAGTCAGGTCAACAACGGTTGTGGGTTCATGCCCACAATAGCCACCATCGATGACGACATCAACCCGTCCGTTAAGCAGTTCGTATATCTCATAAGGTTCAAGTACTTCGCCATCTTCCTGCTGCGGTAAAATTAAACTGGTGCTCATCATAGGCTCACCAAGTTCTTCCAGAATGGCTTGTGTGATTGGCGTTTCTGGCACTCGAATACCGATCGTTTTCTTTTTACTGTGTTTCAATCGATTAGGAACTTCGCTAGTTGCTTTGAGAATGAACGTATAAGCCCCTGGAGTATTGTTTTTGACCAAGCGAAAAACGGTGTTTTCGACTTTGGCGTATGTCGCTAGCTCAGAGAGATCACGGCAAACCAAAGTAAAGTTGTGATTTTTATCGAGATCACGAATAAATCGGATTCGTTCTATCGCATTCTTGTCCCCAATAAGACAACCTAGCGCATAACCCGAGTCTGTTGGATAGGCGATTAAAGCGCCCTTGCGTATTTTTGCAACCACTTGACTGATTAGCCTTGGCTGGGGATTTTGATTATGTATTTCAATTAATTCTGTCATAACTTTATTCTTTTAGTCCTGAGTTTTAGTCCAAGCACTTGAAGTCCATACAGGGACGACGTGCTCTGGTAATGGGGCGAACTTTCCGAGTAAGGCCCACGGCTTATCTGGTGAGTGAAAGTCAGAACCCTGCGATGCATAAAGTTCGAACTGTTTACTCCAGTCGGCCAATAAATTTTTCTGACCAGGATGTATATTAGGATAGCACGTTTCGATGCCAAGTCCGCCCACTGCTTTGAACTCTTCGATCAGACGTTTTAACTTGTTTGAGCCCATACCATAGCGCGTCGGGTGAGCCAATACCGGGATGCCGCCTGCCTGACGAATCATAGCCGTGGCATCTTCTAAATCAAACCATTCATCCGGCACATAGGCTCGACCGCCTTTGGCTAGATACTTCTTAAAAGCATCACCAAAGTTTTTTATCACGCCTAAATCCAACAAATATTGAGCTAGGTGTGTTCGACAAACCATCGGCTGGCTATCGACCATATACTCAACATCTGGCTGCGCACCTTTAACACCGGCAGCTTCTAGCTTTTTGCCCATAGTCAGCGCACGCTCTCGTCGTTTGTCTTGAATAGCCCTTAAAAACTGCTGGAGACCGTTGTGCTTATGGTCAATTTGTAAACCAACAATATGAACGGTTTCTTCTTTCTTTTTGCCCCACGCTGCAGAGATTTCAACGCCAGGGACTATTGAAAGATTAAACTGTTCAGCTAAACTCAACGCCTCATCTAGCGATTCGACGGAATCGTGATCGGTAATCGCCAACTCATCGACCCCACGCTCTTGTGCAAGCTTTAAGAGCTCAAGAGGTGTTAAACTGCCGTCAGAAGCAATAGTATGGCTGTGTAAATCACGTAGCATGGTCTTGATAGAAGTCGCGTTAATAGTTGATACCGATAGTTTGCCTACCTTTTGCAATAAGGTAAACTTAGCAAGCCATTAATTAGGTATATTTAGCATGTTTTTAAAAGAAAACTACCCTATCGTGGGTTTTATCGCCGTTTATTTATTCACAAAGAACTTAATCCTCGCCGCAGCGGTTTGGAGTGGCTTAACCTTGGTGCAAATGCTTGTTCATTATTTCACCAAGAAAGAGCTTAAAAAAAGCCACGTTGCCCTATTTTTACTAGGCTTAGCTTTAGTCGCCTTAGCCTATTATTTTGATAATGATGACTTTATTAAGTGGAAAACCAGCGTCGCGGTTTGGGGTGGCGCTTTATTTATCCTCATTAGGCAGGTTTTCTCTAAGAAATACGTGATTCAAGATTTAACAAAATCCAGCGGACTGATAAAAGACTCAGCACCTGAGCATTTGCTGGCTAAAATTAACTGGATCTGGGTTGTAACACTAGCGGCTTATGGTGGCCTCAACCTTTACGTCGCCTTTAATTTCAGCACCGACTTTTGGTTCTACTTTAAATTGATCAGTATGTTCGTCTTATTGTTTGGGCTTATGATTGTTAGCATAGTCATGCTCAAAGAGCATATTCATTTAGAAGAAGAGCAGTCTAAGCCTTAAAACCAAAAGTATTATCTAAAAGGAAACCTTATGCTGTATATGATTTATTCCGAGGACGTTGAAAACTCCTTACCCCTGCGCGCCAAGGCAAGACCAGCACACATTGAACGCCTAGAAGCTCTTAAAAATGAAGGCAGACTCATCATGGCAGGGCCATTACCAGCAATTGACGCTAACGATCCCGCTGAAGCTGGCTTTAGCGGTAGCCTAATTGTCGCTGAATTTGACTCTTTAGAAGACGCCGAGAATTGGGCAAAAGCAGATCCTTATATTGAAGCTGGCGTTTACCAAAACGTCACCGTTAAACCCTATAAAAAAGTTTTGCCTTAATTGCTAACTAGCTAAAGACAAAGCCCGACACACATTTAAAGAATTGGAAAAGGTTATGACACAACAAGCACCAGACAACACTTCTCGTATCGAAAAGATGCACCAACTGATTTCAGACGCTTTACAGCCAGAGCAACTGGAAATTATCGACGACAGCCACAAACACATTGGCCACGAAGGCGCCAAAGGTGGTCTTGGGCACTTTACTGTACTTATCAAAAGTGACGCCCTAGAGGGAAAGCGAATGCTGCAACAGCACCGTATGATTTACAACGCTTTAGGCGATATGATGCAAACGGATATCCATGCGCTAGCAATAAAAGTTGTAAAGTAACAATGAAAAAATTACTATTTATCTGCGGACTTCTTCTTAACAGTCACATAGTTGCATCTCCGAAAACAGTTAAAATTTCTGGCCATACAGTCGAGTATGAACTAAGAGGCTCTGGCGATTATACTATTTTGCTAGAAGCTGGAGGCTCCGCAGGCATGGATGACTGGAATCCTATTTACGAACCATTAACAAAACACGCAAAAGTATTACGCTATTCAAGATTAGGGAATGGTAATTCTACTCCGGTAAAGAAAAACTACAGCTCAGAAGAATATGCCTTTGAAGCAAAACAACTACTTGATGCCTTAAATATTGAACAGAAAGTGGTTTATATATCGCACTCCTATGGCGCTTATATTGCGCGTGTATTTACAGCAACTTATCCAGATAAAGTATCAGCACTTATGCTCATAGAACCAGCATCAGAGCATGACGTAACTATCATGAGAAGCATTAACTTAGAAGTTGCTGAAAAAGAAATTGCTGAAGTTAAGTTGGATGACTTGAAGAATGGTATGTCTAATCAATACCTGGATTTTTGGGCAAAACGACCGTTACCCAATTACCCAGAAATTCCGGATATCCCAGTAACCGTTATTGCCTCAATAAAAAGATATAAAGAACCACCATTACTTTTTTTACTGATGAAGCACGAGAAAAATGGGGGGAGCTACACAAAGCGTGGGCTGAATCCTTTCCTCAGGGCAAAGCAGTATTAACTGATAAAAGCTATCATTTCCCACAAAATGATGAACCAGAAATGGTTATCGCGGAGATTATAGAGCTGTTAGGACGGATATAAAGGTGACTTTTACATAGGTTACCTTATTTCTACTAACTCTCTAGTGTTCGCTACCGCTTTGGCAAATACCTCAACGGATCAACCGGCTTTCCTTTATAGCGAATTTCAAAGTGTAGTTTTGGAATATCCGAGTCGGTATTACCTATTTCGGCGATCTTCTGTCCTGCTTTAATGATCTCGTTTTCTTTAACCAGTAAGCGCTTGTTGTGCGCGTAGGCGCTGATGAAGTCGTTATTGTGCTTTATGATTATAAGGTTGCCATAACCTCTTAATCCACGCCCAGAATAGACCACAAGCCCTGGAGCAGCCGCTCTAACTGGCTCGCCCATATTGCCTGCGATATCAATTCCACGAGAGCCTTTGACGCCAGTGAAGCGAGTGATAACCTTGCCCATATTGGGCCACATCCAGTACTTAACCGGTTTGCTGGTGAACGATTTGGTCGTTGCAGGTTTTGTTTTTGGTCGCTTTTTAACTGGCTCAGCGCGCTTTGCTTGTGGTTTTGTAGTCGATGTCTTTTTGCTTTCTCGCTTTTTTGCAGTTTTTGTTTCGTTTGGTTTAGCTGTTTTTGGTGGCGTGACCTTTGGCTGTTCTACAGCCTTAGTGGCGCCACGACTGACTTCCTGAACACCGCGGCGGCTAGCCACGGGGCTATTATTAGAGCTATCTTGGCTGGCCACTTGAGAAGTATCAACGGTACGCTCGCTTTCATAGCGGCGTGTTTTTTCTAAGTCGAGTTTTTGCCCAGGGTAAATCGTGTAAGTAGCGTCGATATTGTTGGCTTGTGCCAAGGTGTCGTAGTCGAAGCCATAACGAAAAGCGATAGAATACAAGGTGTCCGCGGGCTGAACAACATAATATTGCTGGCTGTTATCTACTTCGCTTGGCGGGTAAAAACTATGAATCTCGGCGCCTTTACCTGTGGCGTCACGTTCTTCAACCGGCGCTAGTCGAGGATTACCACACCCTTGTAACAAATACACCACTAAGACGATCGCAACGATCCATAAGGAGCGAATGGCAGATCGCTTAAGAATGTCTTTTGTTTCTTTTTGCATCAGTGTGCTTATCCCTATTGCCACAAACGAATGTACAAGCTGTTGAAATCTAAGAGTATTTAGCCATTAATTGACTAAGTTGTAAATAATGTAGGCTAAAACGCCTAAAATTAGTACGCCCCAACCTATCCACTCTACATATTGACGCAGTTTATGCTCCATTTGTTCCCCGCCCCACTTCACTAATCCACCGATCAAGAAGAACTGGGCGCTTCGAGCGATAATTGAAGCCACCAGAAACGGGATAAATGCCATGCTTAAAGCACCAGCAGTTAAGGTGAAAATTTTATAAGGTACTGGCGAGAATCCTGCCACTAAAACCACCCAAACACCGTATTCAGCGAACCATGCCAGAGCACGGTTATAAGTTTCTTCGTAGCCAAGCTCAACAATCCAAGGCAAAACCCATGATTCAAAGGCAAAAGCACCAATAATATAAGCCACGACACCGCCTAACACTGAAGTCGCCATAGCGACAAAAGCTAACCACAGCGCACGATTTGGTCTAGCCAGAGCCATCGGAGCTAACATGACGGCGGTAGGAATAGGGAAAAAGATTGATTCAATAAAACTGATGAATCCTAGAATATAAACTGCGTATTGATGACGCGCCCAACGAAGACAAGCGTCATACATTTTGGTAAAGATTTTCATCGAGCTACACCACCAACCAAAGGCACAAACTTCACTTTTTCAATAAAGGTTTCTTCAATTTTAGTACCTCTACGCTGAACCAGTATTAAATCTTGCGAGGCATTGGTTGAGCCCACGGGGATCATCATACGACCGCCATCAGCGAGCTGTTTGACGAGTTTTTCTGGAATAATTGGTGGCGCAGCAGTAACGATAATGCCGTCGAAGGGCGCATATTGATGCCAGCCATTAAAACCATCGGCAAAAAGGTATTGGATATTGTGCTGACCGATGCCGGTCAAGGTTTTGCGCGCTTGCATGTGAAGCGCTCGGATGCGCTCCACCGTGAACACGGTTTTGGCTACTTTCGAAAGAATAGACGTTTGATAACCACAGCCAGTACCGATTTCGAGCACTTTATTCATGCTCCCCGTTTCCATCAACATTTCAGTCATGCGGGCAACAATATAAGGCTGTGATATAGTTTGTCCCAAGCCAATCGGAAGAGCCGTATCTTCGTAGGCTCTATGCGACAATCCTTCATCAATAAACAAGTGACGAGGAGTTAACTCTATGATTTTTAATAGTTCTTCGTTCTTAATGCCTTCGGCCCGTAAGCGCTCAACAAGGCGTGTGCGCGTACGCGCGGAGGTCATGCCAATTCCCGAAATGTGTGTCGCATTCATATATTTATTATCTATATTAGTTATCGATAGTTTTTAAAAAATCTTCCAGCTCGTCAAAACTATTGTATGCCGTTAAATCGACATTGATCGGTGTCACCGAGACGTAACCGTTCAAAACCGCATGAAAATCAGTACCTTCCCCCACATCTTGGCCTTCAGGCAGCGGTCCCAACCAATAAATAGGACGACCTTTTGGATCTTTATCGAGAATTATAGTATCAGCACGGTGGCGATTTCCCAAGCGCGTTAATTTAATTCCCTTTAATTTTTCATAAGGAACATCTGGCACATTAATATTAAGCACTCGATTTTTGTCCATCGGGTGCTGTTGTAAACCTTTAATAATATCTACTGCAACCTTCGCCGCGGTCACATAGTGTTCACAATCATGCCCCACCAGCGACACAGCCACCGCAGGATAACCAAGGGCTCGCCCTTCCATCGCGGCTGCCACAGTACCTGAGTACAAAGTGTCGTCGCCAAGGTTGGCGCCTGTATTAATTCCTGCGACAACCATATCGGGACGCTCAGGCATCAAATGGTGCGTACCCAGATGCACACAGTCCGTTGGCGTTCCAGTTACCGAGTAAAAACCGCGCTCGGTTTCGTTGACTCGAATCGGCTTATCCAAGGTTAATGAATTACTAGCTCCGCTACGATTGCGATCGGGAGCTACTGTCGTAACCTCGGCAATTTTTGATAAATGGTCGAATAGTGCGCTTAATCCTGGTGCAAAGTGTCCGTCGTCATTACTTAATAATATCTTCATAATCGTATTAATCGTTAGTCGTGTTCGTTGTTTGTTATATCTTTAAACGGCTTATGCTCAACTAAAGTTACTAGCTCACGAAGCATACTGGTGGCGAAAGCGCCTTTAGGTAAGTCAAAGGATAAGCTGACTTCTGTCTCATTATGCCACTCGCTTGTGACATTTTGTGGAAAGCACTTTAAGGCGCGGCGCTCTTCGTTAAATCGCTTGTTAGCTAACTTATCGATAAGAACTTGATATTCAGACAGGCATTCAGCCTCAAAACTCAAAGCTTCATGCATAGGCTGTGGACGCGAGCCTGCTAAAGGAGCAGTCAGTAAAATATCATTCTCTATGAAGCGCGGTTGCTCGGCATTAACGTCCTCAACAACAAACCCTTTCTCAGAGCCACTTAACATAACAAAATCGCCTTGCAGTAATTTTGTAGACAAGCCTTTATTAATACGCTCTGAAACTACATGGTTATAAAGATATGACCGCACCGCAGAAAAAAGTAAGCCCTGTAAGTTTCGATTTTTAAGCTTTTTATTCTTGATTAACAGATCGATTCCACGAGTTAAATTAGCTCCTTGGTGACCGAATCGTTGCTCACCAAAGTAATTTGGGAAGCCCTCTTCGCTAATATTGTCCAAACGCTTTTTGAAGTCTTCTTGTGAAACATTAAGGTCGCGTAAGCGAATATCAAAATGGTTAGATTTTACCGCACCAATTCTAAGTTTCTTATCATGACGTGTTACCTCTAAAACATTAACCTCGTCATCATTAAACTCACTCCAGTCAATCTCGCGCAACAGAGGCAACTGCACACTAAACCACTGACGTGCAATGGCGAAGCGATCCTTCTTACCTGCATAGCCAACATCCGTAGGCTTCACATCGGCAAAACGAATCAATTTTTGTACAACAATATCGGTGTTAATATTTTGCTTTTCGATATACAAAAAGTGGTGCGCGCCCTCGCCCGAAAGCTCAAAGCGCAAGGTTTCTTCTACGACGAAATCACTTAATTCTGACTTGAAGTTCGCGGTGCCTAGTGGCTTTCCATGCATACGACTCCATTCATAGCACTCAGTCCTGCTTAATGGGTGTGACGGTGTGTTCTCTTTAGAATCGCTCATGAGGCTGACTGCAATAGGCATACTGAATGAACTGCAATGCCTTCTTTTCGACCGACAAAACCCAATTTTTCAGTGGTCGTGGCTTTGACGTTCACTTGCGAGAGGTCAGCATCACAGATAGTGCATAAGACATCTTTCATAGCATCAATATTAGTCGCCATCTTGGGCGCTTGCGCCACAATGGTAACGTCCAAATTGCCTAGCTTGTAGCCTTCTTTCGACACTAGCGCCATGACCGACCTGAGTAACTCTTTGCTGTCGGCTCCAGCGAACTCTTCGCTAGTATCAGGGAAGTGGTGCCCTATATCGCCTTTTGCAATTGCGCCAAGCAAAGCATCGCAAACCGCATGCAACACCACGTCACCATCAGAGTGCGCGATTAAGCCTTGCTCTCCTTCAAATAGAACACCACCTAAGATAAGCGGTTTATCGCCACCGAATTTATGGACATCGTAACCGTGGCCAATTCTGAACATAAGAAGATCCCAACAACAAAGTGCCTAATTTATAATTATTGAGATCTTACCGCCATTGACCGTTGATGCCAAACCAATTGCTCTGCTTCAGCGATTTTTTCACCAATCGCTGACAATTTCTGGCGCCCCTTGTCGTTTACCGTCTGGATCGACTGCACTTTTAGAAAGCTTAAAACACTCAAGCCGCTAGAACGATCAGCCGTACCCATCGTTGGTAAAGTGTGATTAGGGCCAGAGCAATAGTCGCCATACGCCACCGCACTATTTTCACCGACAAACAAAGAACCAAAGTTGCTCAAAAAAGATTGTTCGATTCGCTCATCAGCCAATAACAGGTGTTCGGGAGCATATTGATTACTAAACTCAACCATATCGCTGTTATCATCAGCTTTAAGCAATATTATTTGTTGATTTTCTAGCAAGCTATTAAGTTCTAGATCCGACTCAAGAGAGTCTTTAACACTATTCAACAGCTCTAAACTATCAGACACTAACAAGCTTTGCGCCTGTGGATCGTGCTCAGCTTGCGCCGCCATATCCGCAATGATCCATTCTTGATTTATGGACTCATCCGCTAGAATTAACAACTCACTGGGGCCCGCAGCCACATCAATTTTAATTTGTTGGCTCAATAGTTGCTTTGCGGTATTGACGTATTGGTTACCCGGTCCGACAACCATCTGTACAGGCTCCATTGACTCGTAGCCATAAGCTAGAGCGCCAATAGCTTGAGCTCCGCCCAACTTTAAAAAAGCCGTAGCGCCAGCAAAACTTGCCGCCGCTAATATCGCAGGGTGAGCAGATGGTGAGCAGGCAATACGTTCGCTACAACCCGCTAGTTTTGCCGGTATCAAAGTCATGAGCGCTGTTGAAATCAGAGGAAACCGCCCACCGGGAATATAAGCACCAATACGCTCTATAGGCTGATATCGAAAGCCAAACTCACCACAGTCATCGATATAAGTACTATCAATCAGCTTATCCTTTTGAAATTGAGCGAACCTCTCTATGCGTGAGCCAGCATCTTTAATCGCTTGCAGAAGCTCAGGTTCTAAGCCGTAATCTTCAGGTGCTTTTAGCTCAATCCATTCAGGCGCAAAGCCGTCGAAGCTCTGACTAAACTCTTTTACAGCCGTATCGCCTTCTTGCTGAATTTTGTTTAAAAGACTGCTAACTGTTGAGGTTACATCTGCTTGGCTATTACTTCTTTCGCGCTGCCAAGTCTTACAATTCTGAATTATGGATTGACTAGTCTGCATTTCGAGCCCCCAGTTCACTAATAATTTCCGCCGGCGCTACACCCTTGGCTTTAGCGTTAACTAGCGCAAAGAAAATTAAGTCAGCCGCTTCCCAGCGCACTTCATCTGTATCTTGCGCTTCGATAAGCTCTTGGCACTCTTCGTTAAGCTTTTCAATCTGTAGTGCTTCATCACCGAACAACTTTTGCGAGAATGACTTGGCCTCGCCAGTGTCTAGTTCCTGTAATCGTTGCTCAAAAACTTGGTTTAATCGATTTAAATCGAACTGTGGCGACTGTGAAGCAAAGCAGCTGTACCGCTCAAAGTGACAAGCGTTACCTTGTTGCTTCACCTTAAATAACAAAGTATCGCCATCGCAGTCATAATCAATATTCACCAACTCTTGCGTGTTACCGCTCGTCAACCCTTTCTGCCACAGCTCATCACGCGAACGGCTATAATAAACTCCAGCCTTACGCTCAATCGAAGCCGTTAGCGATTCTTTATTCGAATACGCCAACATTAAGACCTGATTGGTTTCCACGTCTTGCACCACCGTTGGTATAAGCTCAGTTTTTTCGAAATCCAAACAGCTCATGAGCGCTTCGTCGAGCTTGAGCTTGCCAGTGTAAACTGACATGCCGATTTGGCTATTGGCACCAAGCGCATTAATAGTTTTTATATCTTCTAGCGTAGTAATCCCGCCTGCAACCGTGACAGGAATTTTTGAGGTTTCAACAACCGACTTAACGCGCTCTTCATCAATGCCCCCTAGCATCCCTTCTTTTTGCACTTGGGTGTATAAAAACTCAGCACAGTTACCTTGAATCTCTTCAATCAAGTCTAAAACTTTGATGCTATCGGTCGACTGCCAGCCGTGCGTGACCCAATCATCGCCTTTGGCATCAATGGCAAAAATCAGCTGCGAACTCGGAAGTTTTTTCACGAAGTCGGCGCGGCACGATGTGCCCAAAATGACTTTCTTAGCTCCAGCCGATAAATACTCTCTAGCAATATCATAATCGCGAATACCGCCACCGACACGACAAGGATATTTTTTTACCAGCTCTTTAATCAGTTCTTTATTACTTCCTCGGCCTAGTGCTGCGTCTAAATCAATAATAGCTACTTCACCATAGAGGCTAAAGCGCTCTAGCAGACCAAAGACATCCTCTTCTTCGACAATTTTTCTGTTGGGATTGCCCTGCTCTAACTGAACCGCTTTGCCATCTAATAAATCAATACTTGGGATTAACATTTAACCTACCTACTCGCGTTTAACGCGTTAAAATTTGCTGTTGTCTCAGGGCTTTCTTAACATCTTGCACGCTGAACTCGCCTCTGTGGAACATTCCTGCCGCCAACGCAGCATCGCTTCCTGCCATAAAAGTATCGACAAAATGCTGTTCATTGGCTGCGCCACCCGATGCTATTACTTGAATGTTGCGCTCCTTGGCCACTTTCGACATAAGCTCATTATCAAAACCTATACCAGTACCGTCGCGGTGCATTGCAGTCAGTAGAATTTCCCCAGCTCCACGCTGCTCGACCTCTTCAAACCAGCTAAACGCATCAAGCTCAGTCCTGACGTGCCCACCGCTGACATAAACCGCATAGTCATCGTCAGCATCTTTATTCACATCTACCGCGACTACCACGCATTGCGAGCCAAAGCCCTCCGCAATCTGATTAATCAAATCAGGCGTCTTAACGGCGGCTGAGTTTAAGGCGACCTTATCGGCTCCCGCGTTTAAGAACTGTTCAACATCGGCGTAGCTGTTTAAACCGCCGCCTACAGTAAAGGGAATCGATAAATTTTGTGCCACTCTTCGCACTGTTTCTAGCGCATTCGCACGATTTTCGAGTGTTGCTTTAATATCAAGAAATACAATTTCATCTGCACCCTGCTCTTGATATCTAAGCGCTAACTCAACAGGATCCCCCATATCGGTTAAGCCTTTAAAGTTCACCCCTTTAACGACTCGACCATTGGCTACATCAAGGCACACGATGACTCGTGGGATCAGACCGTTATTCACATTTTCTAATTGCATAGACATTGCTTAATAATCTCCTCGCCAACCTCGCCTGATTTTTCAGGGTGGAATTGAAATGCCCAAATATTGCCTTGATAGATTGCTGCGACAAACTGCTCACCATAAGTTACGGTTGCGGCAGTCACCGCCGATTGTTTAACGCCAAAGCTATTAACGAAATAAACAACCTTTTCATTCATGCTCCCCACTCTAGAATTCAACTTCGACCAACCCACCATCGGCTGTTTAGGGCTATTTAAACGCTCAACCTTTCCTGCAAAAATCCCAAGACCTCTAACACCAGGGTCTTCCTCAGACTGTTCAAACAGGACCTGTAGTCCAACGCAAATACCAAGCAAAGGTTTGTCTTGTCGAACCCACTGAATGATGCTGTTATCCAATCCAGTCGCCGTTAATTGCTTCATGACCTGCCCAAACCGCCCTTGACCTGGAATAACCAAAGCGTCGACAGAGTTATTTTTAATATCGTCAGAGGTATTTATCTGTACCGTTTTGAAACCAATACGCTTGAGGCTTGCGAATAAGCTGAACAAGTTTCCAGCCTTGGTATTAATCACTCCTAATGTTTTATTTCGCGGTTGCCAGTTCATAACACACCCTTTGTGCTGTTATCGCGCTGAGTTACTTGAAGCGCTTCTCGAAGTGCAAATGCTAAGCCTTTAAAACTGGCCTCAATTAAGTGGTGATTGTTATCGAAATACTCTGTTTTTATGTGCAAAGTAATTGCGCTATTTATGGCGAAGGTATAAAAAAAGTGCTTCCACATTTCAGTGCCAATCCCACCTAAACTTTCGCGCGAAAAAGGTAAGTCGGTAATAGCATATGCACGGCCACAAACATCCACCGCGACCATTAGCAAACTCGCATCCATTGGCAATAAGCGCTGGCCATAGCGCACAATGTTCCCCTGCTGTCGCCAAGCTTGATTAAAGGATTGGCCTAAGCAAATCGCCACATCTTCAATCAAGTGGTGATCATCTACCTCCAAATCGCCTTTACACTGCAAGCTCAGATCCCAACCTGCGTGGGTAGCTAACTGATTCAGCATGTGGTCAAAGAAAGGTAAACCTGTATTAATCGCAACCTTTTGTTGGCCATTGATGTTTAGCGCTAACTCGATTGACGTTTCTTTTGTCTCACGATTGATACTTATGGACTCACTCATAGCAAATTCTCCAACTCATTCACCGACTCAAGCACTAAGTCCGCGCCAAAGTCATACAATTCATCACTTCCAATGCCGATCGCTAACGCGCCAGCACCATTGGCGGCAGCCATATCGTCGGGCGTATCGCCCAGCATCCAACAATTCTCTTTACCGTAATACTGCAAAGCTTTAACCACTCCTTCAGGGCTCGGTTTCGACTCGACAACGTCATCGTCACTCACCATTAAACTGTTTTTCGCGCCGATTAAGCTTGCACCTTCAATGGCCTCCTCTTTAGGACGCCCCGTAACAATCGCCGTTTTTAAGGACTTAGTGCCAGTAATGAAGAAGCGTGTGGCTAGCGCTTTGTTCAACAGAGGCTGCTCAAGGGTCTTAAATCCTTCTGTCCTACCGTTGCCTTGGTAATACATCTGAAAAACTTCAATAACCTTATCGAAATCTATTTCTTCAGGTAGTTGGTTTAACTTTTCAGCCGTTAAAGCCTGAGCAAGCACCCAGTCATTGTTGTACCCGCCTTGACTGCGTAAACGCTCAATGTCAATCTGCGTAACCGTTTCGCCACTCAGTGACTTTACTGTTGCTTTAATCGCTTCGTCATAACTTTTACTGGTATCAATCAAAACCCCATCCATATCAAAACATAGCAGCTCTGGCTTTAACGCCAGATTTAACGCGCTCAATAATGGTTTGATATAAAAAGGAATGGTTATGCGGATGGCTGTTTGATCAAGGCTAGACTGCTTAACGCTTAGCCCTGTAAGTGTTGTTTTAATAAGGATATTTCGCTTCTGGCAAGCTGCTGTTATCAGCCTTAGCTTTTCTTCACTGCCCTGAATAAACACAAAATTCGCGCTACTGTCGACAACTCTCAAACCTGATGACGTTAATAATGAGACAATCTGCTCACGGTTTTGAGCGATAGAAAGAGCATAGTTACTAACCTCTAAACGAGCCGCCTCAGTGAATGCTTTTTTAGCAACCTCAATCGTTGACGATGGCAAATTGAACGGCATTGCCAAACGCGAAAATTGCGACACTAGTGCTTCTTGCCCCAGTAAATAACCGCAGCGGATCCCCGCTAAGCCAAACGCTTTCGACAAGGTTCGCAAAACAATTAAGTTATCAAACTGTTTAATAAGCTCGATTGTTTTGTCCGACTCATAACAAGCAAACTCGATATAGGCTTCATCTAGGAACAACAAAGCACCTTTAGATTTAGCCAGCCCACAAGTTTGAACTAAATCATCGAAAGGTATTAATTCACCAGTGGGGTTATTCGGGCTAGTTAGAATTAATATTGAATCGTTGTTTAGTAAGTCCTGAGCACTTAACAAATCGATACGCATATCATCTTGTGGCTCGACTAAGTCTATATCGCTATTCCAAACATTTTTTCCCACAAGGTACTGACTGAAAGCCGGAAGAGGTAAAATTAGTTTCCGTTGATTCAAACAAGCAAACTTAAACAGAATCTCAATGGCCTCATCCCCACCATTAGTCAAAAGCAACTGCTCTTCGCCAACTTCATGGAACTGACTCGCTAGAGCCTGTAAACCTGACTTTTCTGGATAACGCCATAAACATTCCGTGGATATTGCTGCTTCACTCAACCATAATGGTTTATTATCCGAGCGCTCATTAAAGTCGAGCTTTAGTGGTCTTGCTCCACCTTTGGCGCTTTCTCGGAGTAATGGGTTTTGATAGAGAGGTTTCATAGCGCTTTCCTGATTGGGGTTTCTAAAATATCGGTCGCCCCAGCCGAAATAAGTTGTGGAATCAAGTCCTTGGTTAACTTGCGTTCAATGGCTGCTTTTATGGCAAAACCATCGGAGTTATAAAGCTCGCTGACAGTGGGTGAGCGCATAGCTGGCAACAGCTTCACCACGCTTTCAATGGTATCTTTCGAACAGTTCATCTCTAATAAAACACGCTTTCTGCCATTTAAAACCCCGCGCATTAGTAACAATAAATCGTCAATCTGTTTCTTTTTTGCAGGGTCACTCATGACTTTTTTATTAGCGATAAATTGAGTAGAGCTTTCGATAACGGTATCGACAATTTTTAATCTGTTAGCGCGAATTGTTGATCCAGTACTGGTATTATCGATAATCATATCCGCATCTTCAGGAGGGAAAACCTCAGTGGCACCATAAGCTCTTAGCAACTTAAAGGGCACACCAAGTTTAGTCAGATAGTCTTCGGAAATCTTTTTATACTCGGAAGCTACGATAATTTTACGCTGCCTCACTTCTTCCCATTCCCAGTCTTCGGGGATACAAGAAACTAGCTTGACTGGGTTAAAACCAAGATCAAGCAACACATCCACATCAGCCTCTTGCTCAATAATCCAGTCCATGCCGGCAAAACCTATATCGTGTTGTCCTAACGCCACCATTTCTGGAATATTTTGACTTTTCAATAACTTCACTTCGATATCGCAGCCGTACAAGCTGGGCCGATAGTTTCGACTATTACCCACTAATGTTAAGCCAACCTCAGACAGTAGTTCTTCAACCTTGTCGTATAACTTTCCTTTTGGGATCACCATTTTTAACGCCATCTAACTTCTCCTAAAATTGATATAAAATCTAAAAACTAAAACCTTTATTCCAGAAACAAAAAACCCGTTGACCTTTCGGAGCAACGGGTTAGAAACCTTTAATGAGTATCAATCAAGCACTACTCATCCCACCGTCGCTCGCGCAGTGTATGGTGATGATGATGTAGTTGAATGGTTAATATCATTTGGTCTCTCTTAATATTCGTTTTGTGCTATTTCATGTGGCAAAAAAAAAGCCCCGCTCAATGGCGGGGCTTTTTAAATTCTTTAATGAAATTACATTATTAAAGACAATAGCTCACCGCCAACGCTTGTGCGTGGTGATGATGGTTATGTGCTTTGTTCAATAATGTATTCATATGAGTGCATTAAAACCTGATTTTAAAACTGTGTCAATAAAGCAATATATCTATTTAGTTATATGAGGCTTAGGGCACTGAGCTAATCTATGCCGTGACTTAACCAAATTGATGCCAGTAACAAATCTTCCTGCTCTGTAATCTTTATGTTTTTTCTAGAACCAATGACTAACGAAGGATGATAACCCGCGAACTCCATTGCTGACGCTTCATCCGTTACTGTCTGCCCTTCCTTTAGTGCGCTATCAATCGCATGCTTTAATGTTCCTAACGGGAAAAACTGTGGTGTTTGAGCTAACCAAACCATGTCCCTATCAATAGTTTTCTCAATAGTTTGTCTTTTATTTGCTTGCTTGACAGTATCGATCGCGCCAACCGCAAGGGTTGCACCATCGGGCGAGCTCTCTTTACTGGTAATTAAATTATCAATATGACGAGAGCTTAAACAAGGGCGGGCTGCATCATGCACCATAACCCAGTCAGATTCAGCCCCTTCAGACTCACGTATAAACGCTAATGCCGCAGCCACAGAGTCCACACGGTCTACTCCACCAGTAGTGGTTAATACCCGAGGGTTGTCTTTATAAGGCAACTCTTCCCAGTAACTATCATTTGGACTGAGCGCGACAACAACTTTATAAATTTTAGAGTGCTCTAAGAAGCGATTGATGCTGTATTCTAGAATGGTTTTATCTTCAATTTTGAGATATTGCTTAGGAATGTCAGAGTTCATGCGAGCACCGATTCCAGCAGCGGGAATCACGGCCCAAATACGCTCAGAGTTCATATCATGTCTCGGTTAATGGCTGTCCAAAATTCGGATAAAGACTTCACCTTCCTTTATCATACCTAGCTGGTATCGTGCGCGTTCTTCAATGGCATCTTTGCCAGCACGCAAATCCTCGATTTCAGCTATGATTTTTTGATTTCTTATTTCTAACTCTATGTTTTCTTTACGAATACTATCAGCTTTTTCTCGTTGCTGGCTTATTTCACGGAAAGAGGACTCGCCGAACCAAATTCGGTATTGAAGTGATCCTAAAATCACGACTAAAACTAAAGCCACCCATTTCATAAAATCAACAATGCCAGAAAACTGTTAGTTAATAAAGTATTAGTATTATGTAGAGAAAGGTAAATATCGTTATTTAAGCTTGTCATTCTGATGAAAATCAGAGTCTTGCGTTATTTAAGATCCTGAATCTAGTTCAGTATGACATCACTTAAAAACACTTTCTCTCTGTAATCCCTGTAAATAGAGCCTTAGAGGCTTAACCTAAAGCATTCAGCCAGCGAGAGCACTAAAGATATAAGCACTGCCACTGGCTCTATAACCCAATATTAAGCCTTAGATTATTTTTTAAATGTAAAAGCACTATTGCCTGGGTAAGGTGCCTTACCATTCAGCTCGCCTTCGATGCGTAACAACTGGTTATATTTAGCGACACGATCAGAGCGGCATAATGAACCTGTCTTAATCTGACCGGCAGCAGTAGCAACGGCTAAATCAGCAATCGTAGTGTCTTCTGTCTCACCACTGCGGTGAGAAATCACTGCCGTATAACCAGCTTTATGCGCCATATCAATAGCCGCTAATGTTTCGGTTAAAGTACCAATTTGGTTAACTTTAATCAAAATTGAGTTAGCAATCCCTTTATCGATACCTTCTTGTAGGATTTTAGTGTTGGTTACAAACAAGTCATCACCAACAAGCTGACACTTATCACCAACCTTCTCAGTTAGTGCTTTCCAGCCATCCCAGTCACCTTCGTCCATCCCGTCTTCGATTGAAACAATTGGGTAACGCTCAACCCAGTCAGCTAAATAGTCAGCAAACTCTTCCGAGCTTAATACTTTGTTTTCAGACGCTAAGTGGTACTTACCATCTTTATAGAATTCACTCGATGCGATATCCAACGCTAAAGCAACGTCTTCGCCAAGCTTATAGCCTGCTTTATCAACCGCCTCGACAATAGCTTGAATCGCTTCTTCATTAGAGCCTAAATCAGGTGCGAAACCACCCTCGTCACCGACTGCCGTGTTAAGGCCTTTCGCTTGTAGAACTTTGCGTAAGCTGTGGAAAATTTCAGCGCCCATACGCAAACCTTCTGAGAAAGTTGGTGCACCTACTGGCATAACCATAAACTCTTGAATATCCACGTTATTATCCGCGTGCTCACCACCATTGATGATATTCATCATAGGCACTGGCATACTAAATTTACCGTCGCGGCTGATGTGCTCATACAATGGCTTGCCCGACGCTTGCGCAGCTGCCTTCGCATTAGCAAGAGACACCGCAAGGATTGAGTTTGCGCCTAGCTTTTCTTTATTTTCAGTGCCGTCTAAATCAAGCATGATTTGATCGATAGCGGCTTGATCCGAAGCATCTTTACCAACAAGGGCGTTTTTGATGTCATTGTTAACGTATTCAACGGCTTTCAACACGCCTTTCCCTAAGTAACGTGACGCATCACCATCACGAAGCTCTAAAGCTTCACGTGAACCAGTAGAAGCACCTGAAGGCGAGCAAGCCATTGCTTTCACGCCATTTTCCAAGATAACTTCCGCTTCTACAGTCGGATTACCACGAGAATCAAGAACTTCACGTCCAATAACATTTTTGATTTTCAAAATCACACCCTCTTTATTCAAAATGAATAGTGTTCAAAATAAACAAAATAAATACTAAAAAATAGTCGTTAAAACTTACAGCAGATCGCCTGTGCCAAAGTCAGTAATGGTATCTTCGGCAAAACCTGCTTTTTTAACGATTGTGTCGAGCTCTTTCATGACCTTCAATGTTTCCTCAATGCGGTACATTGGGAACGAGTTTGGGCCGTCACACTTCGCCACGCTTGGATCTGGGTGACTTTCCATGAAGACACCAGAAACACCTGCTGCAATAGCCGCACGCGCAAGTACAGGAATCACTTCGCGCAACCCACCCGAAGAGGCGCCTTGACCACCAGGAAGCTGAGCTGAGTGTGTCGCGTCATAAACCACTGGGCAACCCGTGTCGCGCATTATCGATAGAGAACGCATATCTGACACTAGGTTGTTATAACCAAAGGAAACACCGCGTTCACACACCATGATGTTGTCATTGCCAGTCTCGCGTGCTTTTTCGACCACGTTTTTCATATCCCAAGGAGATAGAAATTGGCCTTTTTTGATATTCACAGGAATACCCGGCTCACAAGCTTTACGGATAAAGTTGGTCTGGCGACACAGGAACGCTGGTGTCTGCATCACGTCAACCACAGAAGCCACCTCGTGAAACGGTGTATCTTCATGCACGTCCGTTAATACAGGAACGCCAACTTGGTCTTTAACTTTTTGCAGAATGTTTAAGCCATCTTCTAGGCCGGGCCCACGGAAACTTTTACTCGATGAGCGGTTAGCCTTATCAAACGATGACTTATAAATAAACGGGATGCCCAAACGGTCCGTCATTTCCTTTAAGTAACCCGCGGTGTCGATTGCTAGCTGCTCGCTTTCGATGACACAAGGGCCACAGATTAAGAAAAACGGTTGGTCGATACCAACTTCCCAATTCAATAACTTCATATTCCTGCCTTTGACTTCTGCCAATGTTGCGCTACAGCTGATTCGCTTAGCTCTTAGGTTGCTTTTAATAAACCTAAAGCTTAGTCGCTGCGTTTTTCAGAGCGATAATCTTTGGCTGCAGCAATAAATGCACTAAATAGTGGATGACCATCACGAGGCGTCGAACGGAACTCAGGATGGAACTGACAAGCGACGTACCAACGGTGGTCTTTCAGTTCAATCATCTCTACTAATTTCTTCTCGCTAGAAGTACATGATACCACAAGGCCTGCATCTTCAAGCTGTGGCAGCAAGTTGTTGTTCACTTCATAGCGGTGACGGTGACGTTCATTAATCACATCACTTTGATAGATTTCGTGCGCTTTAGTTCCAGGCTTAACGTCTGCTGGCTGAGCGCCTAATCGCATGGTTCCGCCTAAATCGGAATCATCAGTACGCTCTTCAGTCGAACCATCACGGTTAACCCACTCTGTTATTAAACCCACAACTGGGTTTTCAGTAGACGCATTGAACTCTGTACTGTTAGCATTTTTAAGGCCGGCTTTATGACGAGCGTACTCAATGACAGCAACCTGCATACCTAAACAAATGCCCAAGTATGGAATATTGTTTTCACGTGCGAATTTAGCTGTGGCAATTTTACCTTCAACACCACGCTCACCAAACCCACCAGGGATCAGAATTGCATCCATATCTTTTAGGATATCTGCACCACGCTTTTCAACATCTTGAGAGTCTATATAGTGGATATTGACTTGCTGACGGTTATGTAAGCCGGCGTGCTTTAAAGCTTCCGTCAATGACTTGTAGGCTTCGGTAAGTTCCATATACTTACCGACCATAGCCACATCAACTTCACCGTTTGGATTCGCTTCGCGGTAAAGAACCTCTTCCCATTCAGACAAGTCTGCTTTTGGCGCATCAATCTTGAAACGCTCACAAATCAGTTGATCCACGCCTTGATTCAATAAGATTGAAGGGATTCGATAGATGCTATCTACGTCTTGTAGCGATACAACCGCTTTCTCTTTAACGTTAGTGAACAAAGCCACTTTAGCTTTTTCACTGGCTGGAATGGCGCGATCAGAACGACAAATAAGCATGTCAGGCTGAATACCAATCGAGCGTAATTCTTTTACTGAGTGTTGAGTTGGCTTAGTTTTTAACTCACCCGCTACCGCAATGTAAGGCAATAGTGTTAGGTGAACAAACATGGCGTTTTCTTTACCTACTTCAAAGCGCAATTGACGTATCGCTTCCATGAATGGCAACGACTCAATATCACCAACAGTACCGCCAACTTCAACCATGGCGACATCCGCGCCTTTCGCGCCATCGATAATTTTGTGCTTAATTTCGTCAGTAATGTGAGGGATTACCTGCACAGTACCGCCGAGATAGTCACCACGACGCTCTTTACGCAATACATCCGAGTAGACTCGACCTGTCGTAAAGTTATTGCGCTGGCTCATGCTATTGCGAACGAAACGTTCATAGTGACCTAAATCAAGGTCAGTCTCAGCACCATCGTCGGTTACAAAAACCTCTCCATGCTGAAAGGGACTCATGGTTCCTGGGTCAACATTGATGTAAGGATCAAGCTTCATCATAGTTACGTTAAGGCCACGCGATTCTAATAGAGCCGCCATTGAAGCGCCCGCGATCCCTTTACCTAAAGAAGAAACAACACCACCGGTTACAAATACATACTTGGTCATAAGCCTAATCCAACACTTGAACGTTTTAAAAACTACTAAATACAACAAACCGCAAAACAGGATTGCGGCTTAAATGCCAGCAAAGTTGCTTCACGATTAATAATACCTAATTCTTTGATTTTTAATGCTTTATTTAACTTTCAAATAAATAACAAAGCATTTCACCACTACTAAAGTGGTTTATTTACATACGTATGTCGTAGAGAAGAAAGGACTCCCAGGACGGGAAAATAGTATATCAAAAAGGTCCGATGATTGGCGAGGACTTTTTAACTATTTTGAGCTTTAGATGATTAGATTATCTATGACATCACGGTGCTCGCTCTTTGCCGGTCATCACTTCACAGTGTGAAAGACATTAGGCGCAGTTTTCTATATCATTATATCGAGTTAACAGTCAGCCAACATAATAGGGTTTACAGTGAAGATTTGGGTCGATGCGGACGCGTGTCCGGTGGTTATTAAGGAAATTTTGTTTCGTGCAGCGCAAAGAGCTGAGCTTCATGTGTGCCTAGTCGCAAACCAGTTTATTAAAGTTCCACCCTCGCCATTTATTAAGTCCATACAAGTTCCCGCAGGTTTTGACGTAGCTGATGATGAAATTGTCATTCGAGCAAATCAAGGCGATCTAGTTATTACCGCCGATATTCCGCTTGCAAACGAGGTCATCGACAAAGGCTGTACTGCCCTCAGCCCTAGAGGGGAGCTTTTCACCAAAGAAAATATCAAAGCTCGACTGACGATGCGTGATTTTATGGAAACGCTTCGCTCCAGCGGCATTCAAAGTGGTGGCCCACCACCTCTCAGCCAAAGCGATCGCATGAAGTTTGCGAACCATCTCGATCGTATTATCGCCAAAGCCCAAAAGTAATCCCAGTGTAAAAAATACCGTCAGTTGTCATTCAACTGTTGCCGGAATACACTAGAAAAACTATCGCAAAGTTAAACCACAGAGACTAGAAGTTATATTAATTTCTGGAAGGTATGTCTTATATTGTAATTTTTTAAGCACTCAATTGCTAAAAAAGTCACTCGGAGATACCTATCTTACTTAAGGCTTTGAAAAGGATTTAACAACGATGAAATGCTTAGTTTGTAGTTTTACCGCGGTATGTATTTTATTTGCTAGCACTGCTAGTGCAAAAAACCTAAAAAGTACGGGCTCGTACAAGGTTCATTTAAGCAACCCTTCAAATCACCTAAACTGCCGAACGGGTCCAGGAACCAACTTCCCTATTCGTGCACACCTTGAACACGGTGATCCAATCCAAGCTCTACATGTTACTAACCACACAGGCCCCTGGTTTTACACGAACTTGCGGTGTTTTGTCAGGGCGAGTTCAAGCTACCTAAGGTGGCAAGGTGAAATCAATGAAAAGCCGAAGCCAACGACACCTAAGATTGTTCGCTAAGATTCTGTGCTGAGTTTTTTAGCTTTTTGCCAGGCTTGCTCAAGTTGTTCGAGGCTGGCGGAGTCCACGGTTAAGCCATCGTTATCAATAAGGATTTCTAATTGACGGAATCGATTTTCAAACTTACGACAACTTTTTCTTAAAGCAGTCTCGGGATCGAGCTCTAGGTGGCGCGATAAATTCACACAGCTAAACAAAACATCTCCGAGCTCCTCTTCGATATGAGCTCTATTTTTCTTGCTTATGGCTTCCTTGAGCTCAGCAACCTCTTCTTCCAACTTCTCAATAACCCCGTTGATATCAGGCCAATCAAAACCATGACGCCCCACACGCTTCTGGATTTTTTGAGCAAGCGACAAGGCAGGAAAGCTGCTCGGTAAATCATCCAGTAAGCTGGTGTTGGATTGATTCTTGGTTTGACGCTCTTGATGCTTCAGCTTTTCCCAGTTTTGCTTAATCGCAGCATCATTTTCTAAAGACATGTCTGAAAAGACATGAGGATGACGCCGTACGAGCTTTTCTGACATGGCTTTAGCAATCGACTCAAAGTCAAATAAGTCTTGCTCGCTTCCCAGTTGTGCATAGAAAACCACCTGGAATAATAAATCCCCTAGCTCGCCTTCGAGCTCGGCCATATCACCTTTTTCAATGGCATCGGCAACCTCATAAGCTTCTTCCAGCGTATGGGGTACAATGGTTTCGAAGGTTTGCTTCTTATCCCACGGACAGCCTTGCTCAGGGTCACGAAGCGTACGCATGATGTCGAGTAGTCTTTGAGTATGTGTCATCGGTTTAATTCGTTTTACGTTCAACCGAAAATATATTCGGTAACTGTCTAATTAATGTCATCACTCGGTTCAAGTCATCGATCTGGCTCAACTCGACCTCAATCCATAGCTCTACCTGCTCGTTCTTTCTATGTGTCGATAAATCGGTAATACTCGCCTGCTCATTAGCCAATATAGTCGTAATATCTTTCAGTAGTGATTTACGATCCATCGCGCTGATTCGTAAATCCACCGCATAAGAGCTGGTGGCTTTACCTTCCCAACTCACTGGGATCAGTCGCTCAGGTCTTCCGACATTCGCTTTCTTTATGTGTGTGCAGGATTTGCGGTGAATCATAATACCACGGCTTTTGGTGATATAACCGACAATTTCCTCGCCTGGAACTGGTTTACAGCACTTGGCAATCTGCGTCAGCAAGTCGCCAACCCCAGACACCGAAATATCATTATACGATTGGCGCTTCGTCTTCTGGCGCAAGGTCGGCTTGATATCGCGACGTGGCTCTTGAACTTCTTTGAACTCTTTTGCGCGGTTTAAGGCTTGCATGATACCAAGATCACCAGAGCCGATTTTGATATACAACTCCTGCTCACTGGCCAAGTGTAGACGCTGGGCTAATTCACGATGGTCAACATCCGCTAAGTGCGCTCGGCTTAACTCTTTCTCAAGCAAAGCTTTGCCCGCATTCGCGTTATCTTCTTTATCCAGTTTATTAAAAAATTGTGCAATTTTGTTTCGCGTCCTTGGGCTACCAATGTATTGATTATAAGGAATTAGCCAGTCACGACTTGGCAACTCCTCACCCTTTGTCATAATTTCTACCACCTCGCCAGTACTGAGCTTATAGGTCAAAGGCACGATACGACCTTTAACTTTTGCCCCAACACAGCGATGTCCTACAGAGGTATGAATGCGGTAAGCGAAGTCGATGGGCGTACTGCCCGACGGTAAATCAATCACTTTGCCTTGTGGCGTAAATACAAAAATACGATCTTCAGCAACAGAGCTTTGAAATTCCTGCATCAAGTCATCGCTCGCCGTATCTGCAAGCTCACTTTGCCATTCAAGCAGTTGTCGCATCCACTCAATTTTTTCGTCCACACCGACGCGCGTCAGATTTGTGCCTTCTTTATATGCCCAGTGTGCCGCGATACCTTTTTCAGCCTCTTCGTGCATCTGGTGAGTACGGATTTGAACTTCTAGAACCTTCCCTTCTGGCCCAACGACCGCCGTATGAATCGAACGATAGCCGTTTTCTTTTGGCGTCGCCACATAATCATCGAACTCCTTAGGAATATGCTGCCAACTACCATGAACGATCCCTAACGTTGCGTAACAGTCTTGAACCTTGTCCACTAAAATTCGAACCGCACGAACGTCGTAAATTTCCTCAAAACTCACATTCTTGCGAGTCATCTTCTTCCAGATCGAATAAATATGCTTTACACGACCGGTAATATCGGCTTTTATCGACTCCGCCGACAGCTTCTTGTTCAAAAGCTCCAAAACGTCATGAATATACTGTTCCCGATCCACCCGCTTCTCGCGCAAGCTCTTAGCGATAGTCTTATAAGCATTCGTCTCAAGAAAGCGGAATGCTAAATCTTCAAGCTCCCACTTCAGTTGACCGATACCTAATCGATTGGCCAGTGGCGCGAAAATATCATCGGTTTCTTTAGCGAAAAGAAGTTGCAGTTCACGATCTGCATTCTTAATGTGACGTAATGTCACCACACGATCAGCTAACTTAAGCAAAACAACACGAGCATCATTAACCATTGCCAGTAGCATTTTTCTTAGGCTTTCTACCTGCTGATCATCGTTACCGGCGCCAGACGATTGCTGTAAGCTGCGCATCGCCTCCATTTGCCCCGCACCAAGCACTAAGTTGGCGATACTATTACCGCAGTGCTTTTTTAACGTTTCATGATCAAGCGATTGGCTAATAACCGACGGCAATAGCACCGATGCAATCAAAGTATCCGAATCCGCATTGAAATGCGTCAACACCTCAGCCAACTCCAAACCCGCAGCTAGAGTATTTAAGCGAATTATCGGTGTCGTAGAGACGTTTTTCTGAGCAAGCTCAACGGCTTTTCTCAGCTTTGCAACCGCCTTGTCCGACAACGACAACTCATTCAGCTCTAACCATTGTTCAAAGTTAAAGTTACCTGAATCGACTATTTCGAATATATCGTGTTCTTTACGCTTCATAGCTATATTTCTTGTATTAGTAAACTATTATTTTTCTTAAGATTTTTGACTAGAACACCCGCAATGGTAAAACATACACACCTTGTAATAACCCCCATTGCAGCGTCTTATAACGCTCCCGACCTTGCGTGATTACTACAGAAAAGCCTTACAGCTCGGGCATCAAATCCATGAATTAAATATAGTAGCAGTATAAAAATTTAATGGAAGTGAGGAATGGGATATTTCAGATTTTGTCATTATTGGGTTAATACTTGTTTGCATTTTATTGACTGTAGGTATCGTCTTTGCGAGGAGCCGTAGGCGACGTGGCAATCTCAGTGTCATCTTTTCTGTTTATTCCTCACCCCTCAGAGACAGAACCTAGTTCTACGAATATCGTCTTTGCGAGGAGCCGTTAGGCGACGCGGCAATCTCAGCTGTGTAATAACTAAGTTTATTAGTCACTTTTCTTGCGTGCCCAAGAAAAGTAACCAAAAGAAAGGCACCCCAAGCGTTAGGTGCTTCGCACTCCCCTCCTTCACCAAAGTTACTCACGCGCCGTCAAACTCGACCTCCTGTCTCGTTTTGACTAATTTGGGCTATCCCCCAAGGGGATTCCCTGCGGTCACCTACCAAATTACGCTATAACTTTTCCTCACTCGGCTAACTTTAAGGGGTAGTTGGAGCAAGCTTATATAGTCCTACATATTATTGGGGAATTAGGTAACTTGTATAAAAAGCCTCACAATATTAAAGTGTTACATACTAAATCGGATAATATATCTAATTATAAATAAATGGAGAGATTATGAAATTAACTTACACAATGTTCTTTGCAGTTCTTTCACTAACTTTCTTATCTTGCACGGACGACAGCACTAAGTCATCCAACACTAACTCAACAAAAACACCAGAAGGTGAGTTAATACCTAGAAGTAGCCAAGAAAGCGCCAAGTATTATCTTATTTCTGTAGAAGCAGATGGTGAATTTTTACGTTCAACACATAGCCGCGTAAGCTCTATGAGTCATGGGTATTCGATTACACGAATTGATTGTAAGGCTAAACGGTATCAAGATTTAGGTTACGGAGAAAACAAGCAATCTAATATTAAAATATACAAAAAAACTCAGTGGGCAAATTTAGTTAATGGCTCAAGCAAATATGACTTGGTTTCATTTGTTTGCTCTAGAAATAATCAATAGCAAGCGTAGCCTCGAAGGAACTCAGTGACTTCGAGGTTCGAGTCAAACAATTACAACCTGACTTTTATTACGACCGAAGGAAGTGCCTGTGGTGCGCTATAGCTAATCGAGCTCACACTTATTATTTCGTGTTTTGGCTAACTACATCATTTACCAACAGTGAAATATCTATTTTAGAAACTTGTATATAAAAGCCTATTGACTTTAAAATCTTACCATCTAATTAATGGAATAAAGGTAACCAAGGAAAAGAATGAAGAAACTGCTTCTAATATTCGCAATACTCCTACCGTTTCGCGCTTTATCACTTGAGGTGATTATATTTGATAAAAAAATTGAGTTACCTGAAACCTGCTGGATGGTGATCCCTAACAAAAATAATGCCCTTATCGAAGGCTCTAAGCTTGATTGTATTTATCAAGACAAAAGCACCATAGAGTTAACTATTAATTGGAGCTGCGATATTCAGTTTTTTACGAATGCAGTCGATGAAACAGGCGAGAAGTTAGCAGTGAACCGAAAGAAGCATGGAGTTAGTTATATGGAGTTTCACTTAAAAGATAAAAACAAAGGAACACCGATATTCCTTCGTCTAATTAGAGACGAGTCTCACTGCTTGGTAACCACAGGAACTTCACTAAAATCAATAAAAGATATAACTAAAACTCTGTGGTTTACCGATGAGTAATAATCAAAGCAAGCATAGCCTCGAAGAAGTGAAACGCCTTCGAGGGTTTATTTAAACTTTTATAACGTCACTGGCTTCCGTGGTTAAACCACGGAATGACGAATTTGACTGAAAGGGATATAAAATTGCTTTAGGCGAGGCAAAATTCAAAATTGGGGCGGGAGTTTACGCTAGGTACATGACCAATCCAATTTTGAATTTTACCAAAGCATAAAGTGATTTTAGGCCCTTTCAAATAGGGCGATGGATTCTGTATGCGCCGTATGCGGAAACATATCCATAACTCCAGCTTTTACCAACTTATACCCTCTTTCCTTTAACTCACCGCTATCTCTAGCCAGTGTTGCTGGGTTACAAGAGACATAGACAATGCGCTCTGGGTTGAAGCGTGCGATGTTTTGCACAACGTCTAGCGCGCCACTTCTTGGTGGGTCGATGAGGACTTTGTTGAAGCCTTCTTGGGCCCATTCTTCTTGGGTGAAGTCAGTTTGTAGGTCAGCGGCGTAGAATTTTACGTTATCGAGATTATTGTGTTTGGCGTTCATGCCACCACGCTCTACCATTTCTTCACTACCTTCAACACCTACGACGTTTTGTACCTGAGTCGCTAGAGGGATTGTGAAGTTACCTAGGCCACAGAATAAGTCGAGGATTCGGTCGTCTTTACTCGGCTCTAACCAGTCGATGGCGCGCTTGACCATTTGCTCATTAATGCTGGCGTTGACTTGGGTGAAATCCATTGGGTGGAACAGTAACTCGACTCCGTAATGGTCTAGTTTATAGCTCAACCAATCAGGATTTTCTTTAGAAGAGTCTTCTGGACCGTAAATCTTATGAACGGTTTTTGGGCCTTTTGGCTGTAAATAAATATAAAGTCCATGCTCTTTACCAAACTCGACCCACATATTATGGTCTTTCTCGGTTAGAGGCTCTAAATGGCGCACCACCAGCGCTACTTGGTCGTCGCCCATGGCAACTTCAAGCTGTGCAGTTTTGTTGTTGGTGTCGAGCTCTGAGATCATTTCTTTAAGCGGTGTAATTAACTGACCGACTCTTGGGTCTAGCACCACGCAAGAATCAATTGTGGCGAGGAAGCTACTGCGCTTTTCACGGAAGCCCACTAGCGCACCGCCTTTTTTCGGCACGAACTTAACACCTAGACGCGCTTTACGGCGATAGCCTAAAACGTCGGCCTGCATCGGTTCGACTAGCTCATAATCATCATTAGCTAAGTCGTACTGGCCGAAATGTTTAAGCTGTTCGACTAGAACTGACTGTTTGTGGGAAATTTGCGCAGGATTGCTCATGTGCTGCAAACTACAGCCACCACAGATATCGGCATGAATACAGGGTGGCGTAACTCGATCGGCTGATGCTACATGAATTTCTTCGGCCACGCCTTCATCAAACTTGCCACGTTTTTCGGTGTAGATAAAGGATACTTCTTCACCAAGCAATGCATTATCAATAAATACAGTCTTACCATCGACAGAGGCAATACCTCGGCCCTCGTGTGAAAAGGCATGGACTTCCGTACGGACGGGATCTTTGGGTAATGCCTTTCTACGTCTTCTTCTTGCCATTAAATTCGGTCTCTTTTTTGCTAACTGTCGCTAAAAATTACAATTAAAACAGAATGGGCTTATTCGCCATTCCAGTGTTCTAAAAATTCATTAAAATGTGGTTTGTTTTCTTCTTTCAGATATTGCTGCAGGAAGCTCTCTTCCGCGGCTAAATCATCTTCGGTCATGTTGCCTCGCATCACTTCAAAGCGTAAATACACCAAATAGGTGTTGAGAACGTCTGTTTCGCAGTAATCGCGAATGGCCTTAAGGTTGCCTTGGTGATAGGTTTCCCAAACCTTGGCACCGCTCATGCCCATTTTACCGGGGTAGCCTAACATCGAAGCAATTTTGTCTAAAGGGGCGTTCGCTCGTGGATTATATAGAGCCAGCAAATCCATTAAATCAATATGGCGATTGTGGTAGCGGCTGATGTAGTTGTTCCACTTAAATTGGTTATCAATCTCGCCTGTGTCCCAATATTTCTGCGCCACTACGTTATTTTTCATGGCTCGGTAATGCAATACCGGCAAGTCAAAGCCGGAGCCGTTCCAGGACACGATGGTCGGCGCGAAGCGTTCAATACCATCGAAAAACCGCTGAACGATTTCTTTTTCATCAGCATCCTCTTCGCCGAGTGACCACACTTTTACTTTATCACCGTGACGAAAAACTGCCGAAATGGCGACGACTTTGTGCAAGTATAGCGGCTGAAACGTTGTGCCCGACTGCTGCACTCGTAAGTGCTCCATGGCAGAAACCACGTCTTCGTCACTTAACCCCTTAAAATCATTGAGCAAGCGTCCTGCTTCAACGTCTGGAATCGTTTCGATATCAAATACAAATAAATTCATGTCACCGCTATCTCGTCTACAATTTTTATGTTTATGTATCTTATTCGCTTAATCTATAAGAAGCTGTTCTTGCCTCAGCCACATTGGCAAGGTAGATTAGGCTACAAAGGCCCCCGTAGTATAACGATTTTATCGTAAAAAAGCTTGGAGATTTCGTTGTTGAGTTCCATACGTTTAGTGCTGCAACCTGCGGTTTATCTATTAAAAATTATACTAATATTATTGATTTGCGCAGCATCACTCCCAAGTATCGCTGAGCATGTCGAGCCGCCGACCGTAGTTAAGGTTAATGTTCTAAGCCCTTTTTCAACCCAACAAGAAAGAGCATTACTTTACTCTTTTCGCCAAACCTTACTTGAAGAGTTTAATGTTGAGGTCACCAAGACACTTATATTTTGGCAAAGACAAAGCGACTGGCAACAACAGCTCGAGCTTAATCAGCCAGATTTAATTATCGCTATTGGCAATGACTCGTTTAACAAAATTAAAGATTTAGGTTTATCTACGCCGATATTAGCGATGATGTTAAGCAAGGATCTCCTGCAACAATTACGCCAACATCCGCGCGACAATATTTACGCCATAACCCATACCCAACCGACAGAGAGATTCGTGCAACTGGCGAAAAGTCTGAACGTTTATCAAGCGCAGATAGGTAGCTTTGTCTCGCCTCAAATTAAGGATCAAATTCAAGAATTTGAGCGTCTAGCAAGGTTTTACGATCTGAGTTACCGCCCTGTCATCGTTGAGCCAAAGCGTAAAGGTCGTGATGCCATACGCCAACTGAGCCTTTGTTGCTCTGTGATCATTTTAGAAAGTGATTATGTATTTCGACCGGGTAAGGTTAGAAAATCAATCTTAGTTAATGCTTATCGTCAGCGTATTATTGTGATTGCGCACTCTGAAAGTGTATTAAAAGAGGGAGCAATGCTAACATTATTTACCCAGCCACATAATATTGGTAAACAAGGCGCGGCTCTATATAATCAGATTTTAAATGACACCGTTTCTCTGCCTTACCAATACCCAGCAAGCTTTTCGATTTCAATTAATCGGAAAATTGCACGTTTACTGGGGTATGATGATTTAAAAGTCGGTGCGCTAATGCGAAAAATTGAAACCTTGGACTTAATTCAAAAAACTATGGGCGATGGGAAGATGCAAACACCATGAAAAACTGGGGAATAAGTAGAAGAATTCTTTCTTTGGCAATAACGCCAACGCTTTTAGCTTGCCTGCTCTTAGGCTTTGTTTTTATCAATAATCATATCGAAGATAGTGAAGAGTCCCTTATTTCTCGGGGTAAAACCATCGCTACCCATTTAGCACTGGCTAGTGAGTACGGCATTATTACGCTGGATAACTCCACCCTGCAAGAAATGGCTCAAGCGGCGCGAGATAACGACAAGGAATTATTAGCTGTCGCCATTTATGACCAGAACAACCGTATTCTGACCTCAGTTGGTGCAGCCGAGTTCTTGTCTACCATGAGCATCAATAGTCCGCACGACCTAACGAAGATTGGCGCGCAAACCAGCTTGATGCGCTATGCACGCATGGAGAAACACGACAATGGAATGCTCTTCCATGCTCCAATTCTTTCAAAATTCCCGGAAGATCACGAGTCCTGGCGTACCAACGTCAAGAATAATACAGAAATCCTAGGTTATGTCTCAGTACTAATGTCTAAAGATTTCTCACTCCTTAGTCGCTACAGCACAATTTTCACCACTGTTCTTATCAGCCTTTTAGGCTTATTGATTGGCGGATACTTAGCAAGAAGGATGTCTTCCAGCGTGACAGAGCCTATCGTCAGCATGGCAAAAGGTGTTGATAAAATTAAGGATGGACGGCTCGATACTCGAATTAGCTCAAATGCAAGTGCTGAACTTAAAACGCTTCAGGATGGTATTAATCTGATGGCCGAAACTATGGAGCATAACCAAGAAGAGATGCAACAAGCCGTTGACCAAGCCACCGAAGACTTGCGAGAAACGCTTGAAACTCTTGAGGTTAACAATCTAGAACTCGATATTGCTCGACGACAAGCGGTTGAAGCTAGTCGTATTAAAACTGAGTTTCTGGCCAATATGAGTCATGAGATTCGGACTCCTATGAATGGCGTTATTGGTTTCACCGATCTGCTACTAAAAACGGAACTTAACAATAAGCAAAAAGACTTTTTGTTTGATATTAAGCGCTCTGCGTCTGGCTTGCTTTCAATCATCGACGACATTTTAGACTACTCCAAAATCGAAGCGGGAAAAATGTCCTTTGAGCGCTATCCGTTTGATTTAAGAGAGTGTGTCGATGATGTCTTTAAAATTCTTGGCCCAAATGCATCGAAGAAAGGTATTGAGCTGGTCTCTCTAATTTATTCAGATGTTCCCAAAGCCTTGCTCGGCGATCCTATCCGAATCAAGCAGATTATCACTAACCTTTTGAATAACGCGGTTAAGTTTACTAAATCCGGAAGTGTCGAACTGTATGCAGAGGTCGAATCCGAGGGTAAGAAAGGCTTAAAGCTAAAAATTGAAGTTAAAGACTCAGGGATTGGCTTAACCCGTGAGCAACAAAACAACTTATTCAAAGCTTTTTCTCAAGCCGATAGTAGTACTACGCGTGAATTCGGTGGTACAGGTCTTGGCTTGGTGATTTCAAAGTCGTTAGTAGAGAAGATGGGCGGTAATATTGGCGTCAACAGTACCGAAGGAGAAGGCTCTACCTTCTGGTTCACGCTTCAGTGCGAGCGCGCAGAATCATTGCCAGAAGACGGTATTACGGGTGAATTCTTAGCAGCTAAATCGGTACTAGTCTTTGACCCACACCCAGCGACGAGGCTATCACTAACGCAAATGCTTGAAGATTGGCAAATGCAGGTTCGAAGCTTTGAAAAAATTGATGATCTCATGACTGAAGTCGATCTCTACACCCAAAGCGGGAAAAATGTCGACCTCATCATTATCGGTGGACAACGCTTTAGACGCCGCATGCAACGCATTGAGCATATTTGCGAGATAGTTAATAGTCAGCTGAAATGTCCAGTAATTACCTTCACCACATCTAGCGATGTCGATTTCTTAGAGCACTTAAGCAGTTTAGGTGTATCTCGTGCCATGGAGAAGCCGATTACTTACCGTGCTTTATACAATTCGTTGATTGAATTGCTACACTCCAGTAAACCACGTAAAGCAGAAACGTTCACAGCACCATCACCAGCACCACAGGATGTATCAAAACTAAAAAACAGTTATGTCTTGGCTGTGGATGATAACCCAGCAAACTTACGCTTAGTAGCAACCTTATTGCAGGATCTCAATATTAAAGTCGATACCGCCGAAAGTGGTATGCAGGCGGTGTCTCTCAGTAAAGATAAAGTCTATGACGCCATATTAATGGACATTCAGATGCCTGAGATGAATGGTCTAGAGGCAACTCGTACGATTCGTGCCAATGCTACCAACCAGGCCACTCCAATCATTGCGTTGACAGCACATGCGATGGCCAACGAGCGCGAGATACTGCTCGACTCTGGCATGGATGATTACATGACTAAGCCGGTTTCTGAGCAAGATCTAGTTAATGTTTTATTAAAGTGGACACAAGCAGATGTCACGCTAAACACTAACAACCAAGAGCACAAGTCAGAGCCACTCGACAAAGAAAAAACATTGGATTGGGAGCTCAGCCTGAAGCTGGCTAATAATAAGGAAGACCTTGCAAAGGATATGCTCAAGATGATGGTTGATTCCAATCACGAGACTGGTCGTGTGATTCACGCAGCCTATCAAGCTCAGAACTTTGATGAACTATTACAACAGATCCATAAGTTACACGGAGCTAGCTGTTATGTTGGTACACCACGCTTAAAAAGCCTAAGCAGTCAGTATGAAACGAAGCTTAAAAAACAACAGTACAACTTGCTAGACGACCTTCACAGCGAGCTATTACAAGAGCTAAAAGCCATCAATGACGTGGCGAAGCCCTATATCGAAAATATTGCTAACTCAGAAAGCTAACAATTAATCCAACTGGGTAATTTTGATTGCCGATTCTTGAGGCGCCTCCGGGATCGGTTCGACAATCTCCCCAACCAAAGTCCCCTGCTCGATATCTACAGCTGTTAGTCTTGTCGATAAAATCAAACGCTCCGGGCTTAAGCCTTGCGCTACATCGACGGCCACCTTGTGATAATTTGGCGTATAACCGTGGAAACGTTGAGTTCCATCCTCATTAGTTTGATTCGAGCTTTCCCATAGGATTGAAACCGTTTGCCCTACTTGCGCCTCTAATTCACGCGCTTTTAGCTTTGCTGCCAATTCATGCAATCGACGGCTTCGCTCTTTTTTAACGTCTTTACTAATTTTGTTAGGTAGACGAGCAGCTTTTGTACCTTCGCGATCCGAATAAGTGAAGATATGGATATGGCCAAAGCCCACCTGCTCAATATATTGCATTGTTTGCTCGAACTCATCATCCGTTTCACCAGGAAAACCGACGATAACGTCCGTTGTCACGTTAAAACCAGGGACTTGGGTTCTGGCTTGATTGACCAATTCCTGGAAGTCCTCTGTGCGACAACGACGTGACATGCGGCGCAACACAGAATCTGCACCACTTTGGATTGGTAAATGCATATGCGCCATTAAGCGGGGGTTAGCAAAAAGCTCAAAGAAGTTCTCACCAAGATCCCACGGCTCGACCGAAGCAAAGCGAATTCGCGGCATCTCAGTTCGTTGAAGTACATTCTCTACCAATTCATAAAGGCTCGAATCAATGTCTGAACCATAACCACCAACATGAACACCAGCTAACACTATTTCCTGAACGCCTTGCGAATAAAGGTTATTTATTTCTTCAATCAGGTCATCAATGCTACGGCTTTTTTCTTCGCCACGCGCAACAGTCACAATGCAATAAGTACAACGATAACGACACCCATCTTGAATCTTTATAAATGCTCTTTCACGATTCCGAGCGAATAGAGCGCTTTCACCTGGTTGAGTCGCAAACTCAGGCATTACCGGCATATCGAGAACGTCTTTAACCTTCTCAACAAGAATATCTTTATCCGAATTATCAACCACCAAGTCGACACCCATGATTTGTTCAAGCTTTTCAGGTTCTAGCGATGCATAACAGCCCGTCACAACCATGCGTGCTCCTGGGTTTGCGCGGTGGAAACGTCTGACGGTTTGGCGAGATTTACGCGCAGCTTCTGAAGTCACAGCGCAGGTATTGAGTACAATTAAATCAGCCATTTCAGGCGTTGCCGCTAATGAATAGCCCACTTTTTGGAATGATGTAGCCCAGTTTTGTAACTCAGCTTCGTTTAAGCGACAACCCAAAGCATTCAAATGTACTTGCATAAATCTTTTCTCTAACGTGTGACAGTTCGGTGGTTTTGCTAAGAAATGATATCCCAGCGAAACGGGCGCCAATTGTACATATTCTAGTCACTAGATTCACCTAATTTCGCATCAATTCTTTTGCTCAGCCATAAAAAAAGGCGCCGGAGCGCCTTTAACACAAGGAAAGATTTCTAAGAAGATTGTTCCACTTGGTGCAAGTGAACATCCCTTTGAGGATAAGGTATTGAAATACCATTCGAATCCAGTGCTTTCTTAATAGCTTCTAGGTTGTGCCAATACACAGGCCAGTAATCACCGCTATCAACCCATACACGTAACGTAAAGTTTACCGAGCTATCAGCCAATTCAGCCACCGCAATAAAAGGCTCAGGGTCTTTGTGAACACGCTCATCAGCCTTGATCACATCGAGAATAACTTTCTTTGCCTGATCAATATCATCGTCATAACCAATTCCAAGCTTAAAGTCGACACGACGCTTAGGCTCAGCACTATAGTTAACTAATGAGTCGCTTGAGATTGGTGAGTTCGGAATAATAATGATCTTATTATCCGGTGTTTTAAGGATAGTGTTAAAGATTTGAATCTCTTTTACTGTTCCCGAATACCCCTGCATCTCAACCCAGTCACCAACTTTGTAGTGACGGAAAATCAGTAGCATAACGCCACCCGCAAAGTTCTGTAGTGTGCCCGATAAGGCCATACCAATGGCTAAACCAGCAGCACCTAATAACGCAACAAAGGTGGTCATCTGCACACCCATGGTGCTAATAACCGTGATGCCGAGGATGATTTTTAATAGTATGCCGGTAAAACTTAATAAAAAAGACTGTAAAGTCGTATCGAAGTTTTTGATTGTAAACATTTTCTTCATAGCACCAAGTAAGACCTTAATTAAGATCAAACCGATGATAAGAATAACTAAAGCAACCGCCAATTTAGGTAAGTAAATCATGGCATAGTCCATAGCCAGCTCCGGCCAGCCCGAAATTTCTTCGACACTAATGCCTATTCCTTCTACTGCTTCGGTCGCCGATTCTTTTGCTGTTTCTGCTACATTATTTGTAGACATCTTTGTTCCCCGTATATGAGTCATGAATTACATCAGTATTGTATTAATAAGGTCTCAAACTAACAAGCATGCGTCTGAAATCAAGTACTTGCTTTTACAAATTTTAACGACAACTCCAGATCAATCTGTTAATTTATAATCAAAGTCTATGTAAATTTACATATCTAGTACAAAAAGACCAAATAGGAGCCATTATGCGTCAGCTACAACTTCTAGTCATCGCCACAATAACCGCATCTCTTAGCGTCGGTTGCGCCAGCATTAAGCCTGCCGAAGTAGACACTAAGCTATCTGCATGGCAGGGAGCGCAAATCGATACATTGATTCAAACGTGGGGTGTGCCGACGGCTGATCGCGAGATTAATGGCAAAAAGTATGCCGAATGGAATACCCGTGAAATTAAAAACCGTCCCTCGTTTAATATTGGTGTCGGTGGTTTTGGGGGAAACTTCTTTGGAAGTATTGGTACTACCCTTTTTGGTGGTAAAAAAGATCTCTATTGCACCGTCCAGGTCGGTTATAACGACCAAGGAACAGTCTTTCAAACTAACTGGAATGGCGATCCTCAAGCCTGCGACTCAGCCATTCCTGAGCGAACTGACTGAGCCAGTAGGCTAAAAGAACACTACTCAACGGCTTCTAAATGCGTAATGATTAATTGTAACTCTGGTTGATAATAGTCGTTAATGTCAGGTTTAAAGACCGCTCGTATGGTAGACACTGGCTTTGCCCAAACATTCGGGTCGACACGAAAAGCAATGGCGGCTATCGGTTGTGAGCAACTGTCTTTTCTAAGAGTTAGTTTTAAGTGTTGTTCACCGACAATTCTCTGATTAATCACTTCAAACTCATCATCAAATGCAGGTTCAACAAAGCCCTGTCCAAAAGGGCCCGCCTGAGCTAACAGTTGCGCACTTTCAAGCCGATACTCTTCCGGCAATAATGCTCCATCTGTTTCTATAACATCCTCCATCGAACGGCCAGCCAGAACATCTTTAACCGCAAGCTCGAAAGCTTCCTGGAAAGCTTCTAAATTTGCTTGCGGTAACGACAGTCCCGCCGCCATAGCGTGGCCACCAAACTTATCAATTAACCCAGGGTGCCGAGCATCAACTAACGCTAGAGCGTCACGTATATGAACTTCCTTGACTGAACGCCCAGAGCCTTTAATGATGCCACCATCAGCATTGGCAAAGACGATGCAGGGACGGTAGACCTTGTCTTTCAAACGCGACGCGACTAAACCAACAACCCCTTGGTGCCAGTGTGGTTCATACAAACAGAGTGTATAACCAGTGTCTTCGCCCAAAGTCATCGACTCCACCTGCGCCAAAGCTTCATCCTGCATTTCTTTTTCTACCTGCTGGCGATCGCTGTTTAGGCTGTGTAATAGTTGCGCTAACTCCGCAGCTTTGTCTCTCGACTCAGTTATTAAACATTCGATGCCTAGACTCATATCGTCGAGTCGACCGGCGGCATTAAGCCTAGGACCAACTGCAAAACCAAGATCTGACGACTTAATCTTGACTGGATCGCGCTTGGCGATACGCAACAATTCAATAATCCCAGGGCGACATTTCATCGCGCGGATCCGCTTTAAGCCGTGATGTACTAGTATTCGATTATTTTTATCCAGTGGAACAACATCAGCAACAGTTCCTAGCGCGACGATATCTAGGTAATGCGCCAAATTAGGTTCGCTGACAGTGCTCGATTCAAACCAATTCTTTTCACGTAAAAGAGCTCGAAAAGCGAGTAATAAATAAAAGACCACTCCTACTCCAGCTAAGTTTTTACTCGGAAAATTATCGCCAGGTTGGTTGGGGTTAATAATGGCATCCGCTTCAGGCAGCTCGTCTCCTGCAAGGTGGTGGTCAGTGACCAAAACCTTTATTCCAGCGTCTTTTGCAGCTTTTACACCTGCAATACTCGAAATACCATTATCGACGGTAATTATTAAGTCTGGAGAACTTTCTTTCGCGACCTCCACCAGTTCTGGTGACAAGCCGTAGCCATAATCAAAACGATTAGGTACCAAATAATCAACCGTCATCCCAAGCTGGCTCAAGACAAGTTTTGCCAAGGCGCTGCTGGTTGCACCATCTGCGTCAAAGTCGCCTACAATCAAAACCTTATCTTGGTTTTGTAAACTCTGCCACAACAGCTCCACCGCCTGCTCTATGCCTTTTAAACTATGAAAAGGTTCAAGTTCAGATAAACGGTAATCCAACTCTTCCTTTGACTGTACTCCACGGTTGATATAAATCCTGTTAAGCAGTGATGAAGAGGTTAATGCGAGGTTGTTGTTAGAATTTCTTCGGCGAATGTTAAGCGACATACACACCTTATGCGTCTTACAGCAATATTATTGGTTAGACTTAAAACTGAAGTTCGTTATACTGAAAATACACGCATTGTGCAAAAGTAATCTGTTAACCAACGATCAAATTCAATGGATATTTCACTCGACAAATCAGCTGGTCAATACCAAATCAGCTCCTACTCCGACAACTGTATTACGATAAATAATATTGGATACTTCGAGCCTGTTAGCGTCAGCTTAGACACCTTGGAAAATGGGCACCTGCCAACGAAAGTTAGCGATTTTGACCAATCACTCTTGAAAGCACTGAAAATAGATAGCTATGAAGCTGTGTTATTAGGAACGGGTGAGGAGTTACAACAAGCCTCATGGGACTTGCTAGAATCAGCTCAAATTATGGGCGCACCTTTGGAAGTAATGTCGACCGCGGCAGCTTGTCGAACCTTCACCGTTTTAGCTAGCGAAGGCCGTCGAGTCTTAGCCATTTTATACCCCTAGAAAGTCAGTATATCGACTCATAACGGGGAATGTTATTTGTTAGCCACTTCTTGTTTGTTAACGTTAAGTTCGTTCAGCCGTCGGTTTAAGACTTCCGCAGGAAGATAGCCACCAATTAAGTCACCATTTTCTAAAATAATACCAGGGGTTCCATTTAGGCCAAACTTGCGTACCAAATACATGTGTTCCTGAAAAGGTGTCTTGCAGGTGCCATTGCGGTATTTATTGTGTATTTTTGCATCCGTCATAGCAGTTTGTGGATCCGATGCACACCAAATGCCTCTAAGTTTATTCGCGGACTTAGACTGCAAACCCGCTCTTGGAAAAGCTAAATAACGCAAGGTAATGCCAAGGTCTAGATAATCCTGACGCTCGCGGTGAAGTTTCTGACAAAAACCACAATCCACATCGGTAAAAATCGTCACTACATGCTTTTCGTTCGGTGCTTTATAAATCACCATATCACTTTCATCAAGCTTGTTGATTTCAGCAATGCGCATAGGCGATTCTAGCTTTTGAATTTCAGCCATACGTTTAGATGACAAGTTGCTGACTTTGGGTGTAGAAATATCAAGTAACTGACCTTTCACCAAATATTTGCCGTTACTGGAAATGTAGTAGAGATCGCCTTGTAACATAAAGGAATAAAGCCCAGCTATTTCTGACTGCGCGACATGCTGAATACTAGCAGAAGGAAACTTCGACTGTAGCAATTGTCGTATTTGCACTGGATTCAGCTCCGAACTAGCGGGTTTCTTACTAGCTGCTTGCACATTAACGGCCTCGACACTACTGGCAGAAGCCACACTCGATGGTGTCATGATAGGCAATGAGGCGAAGAGTGCTAAAGATAACAATTTGCTTAAATTCGTCATAGGGTTAAAAGTTCTTTTCGAAAATGGATTTAGTAGCATTTCGTCAACATAAAGCTACCGAGACTTTCTTACAGCTTATTCTAGCCAAGTCATTTAGTAATTAGTAAGCTGATTTACAAAGATTTACACGCTAACCACTAACCTCGCGGATGATGTTCTGAATGTAACTGCTTCAACCGCTCTCGAGCTACATAAGTATAAATCTGAGTGGTTGATAAATCGCTATGCCCCAATAGCATTTGTAGAGTCCTTAAATCAGCACCATGGTTCAACAAGTGGGTAGCGAACGCATGGCGTAAAGTATGCGGTGATATATGGCTTCTTATGCCCGCTAACTTTGCATAATGCTTGATGCGGTGCCAAAAGGTTTGACGTGTCATATTAGTACCGCGCGTACTTAAAAATAGCCAGTCATTACCCTCTGCTGTTGCAAGTTCAGGACGCCCATATTTTAAATACACTTGGATTGACTCTAGTGCCTCTTCACCAATCGGGACCAGTCGTTCTTTATCCCCTTTACCTATGACGCGCATCACGCCCTGCACAAAACCAATTTGATTAACCTCGATGCTGATAAGCTCAGTGATGCGTAGACCACTACTGTATAACAGTTCCAACATAGCTCTATCACGCAAACCAATAGCCGTTTCAAGATCAGGTTGTGCGATCAAGGTTTCAACATCCTGTTCACTCAGGGTTTTGGGAACAGGCGCTTGAATTTTAGGGTTTTCAATTTGTTGAGTAGGGTCAACTTGGAGCCGATGTTGTTGGCACAGGTAACCATAGAACTTACGCAAAGACGATAGAAGTCGGGCTGTGGAGCGGCCACTGTACTTTTGCTTATAACGATTCGCCAGATAAGATTGAATATGACTCTGATCAGCTTTTAGTAATCCGCTTTTGTTTAACTTTAACCAAGCTGCAAAAATTTTAAGGTCCGTTCGATAACTGGAAAGAGTTGCGTCAGAAAGTCCTTGCTCCATCCAAACATGATCACAGAATAGTTCAATTTCATTAATATCTTCAGGTGAAGCATCACACTTCTTACGGCGTCTATCTACCAAAATACAGTCCTATCGAAACAATAACTATAGATTACCTTAACTCTATAACGAACTAAAGATACTGCTCAGCTTAATTGCACTATATAAATGAGATGCACAAAAAAAGCAGCCCGAGGGCTGCTTTTAATCTTCACTGAGAAAAACTTACTTTTTAACGTCAAGTCTTTCTTTAATACGTGCAGATTTACCACTACGGTCACGCAAGTAGTAGATTTTAGCTTTACGAACAGCACCACGACGCTTAACTTCAATGCTATCGATTAATGGGCTGTAAGTCTGGAACGTACGCTCAACGCCAACACCAGAAGAAATTTTACGAACTGTAAAAGCTGAGTTTAAACCACGGTTACGCTTAGCAATTACAACGCCTTCAAAAGCCTGTAAACGCTCACGATCGCCTTCTTTAACTTTAACTTGTACAACTACTGTGTCACCAGCACCAAAAGTTGGTACTTCTTTGTTCATTTGTTCAGCTTCTAGCTGTTGGATGATATTACTCATGGCTGTTGCTCCTCATTTGAGCGTCTGCTCTATAAATTAAATTGTGAAAAAGAGACAGCGTTATTCGCTATTCTCTTCGATAAACTCTTGTAAAAGTTGCTGTTGCTCATCGTTAAACTCGATTTGCTCCAACAAGTCTTTACGTCTTAACCAGGTTCTCCCCAGAGATTGCTTCAGCCTCCAGCGACGAATTTTTTCATGATCGCCGGTTAGCAATATGGGCGGGACCTGTTGACCTTCGTAAACTTCAGGTCGTGTATAATGCGGATGGTCCAATAAACCTTCCGCGAAAGAATCTTGCTGTGCTGAGTTTTGGTGACCCAAAACACCAGGCAAGGTTCTAATAACAGAGTCCATCACAGCCATTGCTGCAATTTCCCCACCGCTAAGAACAAAATCCCCAAGCGATATCTCCAAGTCTATTTCAGACTGAATAACACGCTCATCAATTCCTTCATAACGGCCCGCAACAAGAAGCAAATTTTGCTTTTGTGCTAATGTTTCAACCAGTTGATGATCGAGTTTTTTGCCCTGAGGTGATAAATACACCTTATAAACAGGCTGACTATTCGAAATAGTCATGGAACTCTCAGCATAACGAATAGCTTCTGTTAGTGGCGCAGTCATCATCAACATGCCCGGTCCACCACCATAAGGCCTATCATCAACGGTACGGTGTTTATCTTGGGTAAAATCTCGCGGGGTTGTAACCGCCACATTGACTTTACCTTGTTTCACCGCACGTCCAACCACACCCTGCTCACAAATTGATTCAAACATTTGTGGAAAAAGGCTGATGATATGTATATTCATCAACGCTTTTGCATCAGTGTTAATAGTCAGACTCCCAATCAACGAGAATCTCTCCCGCCTCTAGGTCAACATTGATTACGCTATAATCAGGTACATAAGGAATCAGTAATTCGTCGCCTTTCGGCTTCTTAACCACCAACACATCATTGGCACCCGTTTCCATCAACTTTTTTACCTGCCCGAACTGTTCACCGGCTTGATTAACGACGTTTAATCCTATGAGATCACGCCAATAATATTCACCATTTTCTAGCTCTGGCAGTTGCGATTTATCTATCGCTACTTCAATACCATGGTAGGTTTCGGCTTGGTTTCGATCATCACAACCCTCAAGTTGTGCGACCAATGTTTTACCTTGCTCACGACCTTTTACAATAGCAACTTCTTGCCATTCGCCATTAAGCTTTAAGTACCACGGTTTATAATTAAAAATATTTTCTTTCGGCGAAGTAAAGGAATAGACCTTGACCCAACCTTTAATGCCATGAGCCCCATTTAATTTGCCGACTACTAATGGCTCAAAAGCTTTAGACATCAATAATATTCTTAATTAAATTTAAAATTACTCAGCTTTAGCAGCTTCTTTAACTAGCGCTGCAACGCGACCAGTCATTTGCGCGCCTTCACCGATCCAGTGTTGGACGCGATCGTTGTCTACGCGTAGACGCTCTTCGTTACCACGAGCAACAGGGTTAAAGAAACCAACGCGCTCAATAAAACGACCATCGCGACGTGCGCGAATATCAGCAACTACTAAGTGGTAGAAAGGACGCTTTTTTGAACCACCACGTGCTAAACGGATGCTAACCATACGTTTAAATCCTCTAATAAGAAATACAATACACCCCAAAGCCCCCTTTTTAGGCGCTTACGAGGCTTACTAAATTTTAAGAGCGCGAATTATAAATGAAATCGCACCCTTTTGGAAACCGTTTTTGCCTATAAACCCAAATATTTCGGGCATTTCCAACTGTTTCAACAGTTTTCCTAAGCTACGATTGCTTTAAAACATAAAAGCGGTCGCTATTATAACAAACTGTTAAGGACTTTTGTCGGCTCTTTCGTGTTTAACAGGTTAGATCGAAGGCATAAAAAAACGGCTAAGGAATACCCTTAACCGCTTTTAACTCTATGATTATATTTATTTCTTGGCGCTAGAGCAGCTTTGTGCCTTTTCTGGGTCGATGCCATGCTCCTCACTAACGCTTTTTGAGCAGTTTTCCATTTCAGCAGTAAGTGCGTCACGCTCTTCTTGGCTCATACCTTGAGCTGCCATCAGTTGGCTAAAGTTTGGTGCCATACATTTATCCAAAACACCGGTCATCATTGCGTTACAGTCAGACTCGTTAATCTCTAGACAAGACAGCATTTCTTTGTCCTGACAAGCTTTTGCCATTTCTTGCTTCATCATCTGCATCATCATGGCTTCCATACCAGCTTGTTGAGGGTTTGCACCCTGCGTAGTCTCGCCTTCCGCTTGTGCGCCTAGAGATAGCGTTAATAAGACGCTGGCAGCGACTAATCCAAATAGTTTCATATCATTCTCCAAAATCGTACAGTAAAGTCGCCCGATTCTAACGAATGAGTCTCTGAGTACAAGCTATTTTCGTCCAAAAGGAGGCATGCCTCCCATTCCACCACCGCCTCCTGGTGGCATCATTCCTTGCATACCGCGCATCATTTTCATCATGCCACCCTTTCCTTTCATCTTCTTCATCATCTTTTGCATTTGATTAAACTGCTTCAAAAGGCGGTTAACATCTTGAATTTGAGTTCCGGAACCATTAGCGATTCTTCTCTTCCGCGAGCCTTTAATCAATTCTGGTCTCGCACGCTCTTTAGGCGTCATAGAGTTAATCATCGCCACCATTCGACCGGTGGACTTGTCATTCATAACTTTTTGCTTAGCTGCTTCTGGAATTTGCCCCATACCAGGTAGTTTATCCATCAAGCCTGCCATGCCGCCCATATTAGACATTTGAAGTAGCTGATCGCGGAAATCTTGAAGGTCAAAACCTTTACCCTTCATGATTTTTTTAGCGACTTTCTCGGCTTTCTTTTTATCAACCTTACGTTCAACTTCTTCAATTAAGCTGAGTACGTCGCCCATACCTAAAATTCGTGAAGCTACTCGCTCAGGGTGGAATGGCTCCAACTGGTCGAGCTTTTCACCCATGCCGATAAACTTAATCGGCTTGCCGGTAATTTGACGGATGGATAATGCCGCACCACCGCGAGCATCACCGTCAGCTTTGGTTAAAATAACACCGGTTAAATCAAGGGCATCATTAAATGCTTTAGCTGTATTTGCAGCATCTTGACCCGTCATAGAGTCAACCACAAACAGAGTTTCGGTCGGCGACACGGCTTGTTGTAACTCGCTGATTTCAGCCATCATAGCTTCATCAACCGCTAAACGACCCGCGGTATCGATGATGATGACGTCAGCAAATTGCTTACGTGCCTCTTCGATTGCGTTTTTAGCAATATCGACAGGTTTTTGGTAGGTAGTACTCGGGAAGAAGCTAGCACCAACTTCACCAGCTACAGTTTCGAGCTGCTTTATCGCTGCTGGACGATAAACGTCAGCACTAGCAACCATCACAGACTTTTTCTCTCGATTGATAAGTAAGTGAGACAGTTTACCGGCACTGGTTGTTTTACCCGCACCTTGCAGACCGGCCAATAGAATCACCACTGGTGGTTTAGCGCTTAAATCTAGCGCATCGTTCTCTGCGCCCATGGCTTTAACCATTTCATCATTAACGATTTTGATGAATGCTTGGCCTGGATCTAGCGCTTTTCCAACCTCTGTGCCAACCGCACGAGCTTTAACTGCCGCGATGAATTCTTTTACTACAGGTAACGCAACGTCAGCCTCAAGCAACGCCATACGTACTTCACGTAGCGTTTCTTTAATATTGTCTTCGCTAATTTTGCCCTTTCCAGCAATATTCTTCAGGGCACCTGAGAGGCGATCACTTAAACTATCAAACATTCGATATAACTCACTTATTTATGACGGTCAGTTCACTTTTGACATTTAACCTATGGTGAGGCTTAAACCAACTCAAAATATGATGATATTTACAACTATGACGCAATTATACCCAATCGTCCTAGAATTGCACGATTTCAACCACCTCTAAGCACCTATGAGCAGTGATGAATCTGACATTTTTCAATGATTTTGAAAAAACTCCACGAAACGCCACCTTAGACATTGCTATTTATACTCAGAAGCGCTTGTTAAAGCGCTGTTTTCCTCTAAAATAGCGTTTAGAATTGACTCATAATTATTAAGCATAAAGTGACACTCATATATCAACTATTGACAGGATTGGCCTATCTCGGACTCGCACTCTTCCTCATGCGACGATTACGCCACCCAGCACAGGAAGTTCCAGATTGGGGTAAGTGGTTGCCGTTTATTCCAGCGGCTCTTCACTTGCTCGCGGTTTATATGTTGATAGAAGGTCGCAGTGAACAGGGACAAAACCTGACCTTGCTAAGCCTCGCCTCTTTAATCACTTTAGTGTTGGTACTTCTGGTTACCATTTATCGATTTAGTAAACAAACTCCGCATTTAATGCTATATACCGCAATAATTGCGGGAGTAGTTAACTTACTTAGCATGTTTCCTGAAGAGCCGAATATTGTTAACTTTAGCAATAACGGGCTTGGGGTGTTGCACGTATGGCTATCAATCATCGGTTTTAGTTTGCTATTTGCAGCAACGTTACAAAGTATTCTGGTCCTCGTTTTGCATAACAAACTTCGCCACAAACCAGCCAGTATACACCCCCTATTGCCTCCTCTATTAGAAATGGAGCACTTCCTGTCGGCGCTGGTATTGTCCGGCATTATTTGTTTAGGTTTCGCCTTTGGCCTTGGCTTCGGCTTGCCTGATATTGTTATTCAGTCTCAACCGCTACACAAAATTATTCTATCGGTTCTAGCTTGGTTCAGCTTCTGTACATTTTACATCGGGTATAAGAGCTCTAGATTAAGCGGTATCCGTTTTGCGCGTTTGTGTATTATTGCTTTCGTTATCCTGAGCATAGGCTTTCTCGGCACTAAGCTGGTTGTCCAGTATATTTTATAAAAAAAAACGGAGTTTTTCTTGGAATCATTGTCAACCGGATCCCTATTTTTAATACTGGGTTTGCTCGTTCTTCTTTCAGCCTTCTTCTCTAGCTCAGAAACGGGCATGATGTCGCTCAACCGCTACCGCCTCAAGCACCGCGCCCGAAGTGGCGACAAGAGAGCAAAGCGAGTTTATGAAATGCTGAAGCGCCCCGACAAACTGTTAGGCTTAATCTTACTCGGTAATAACATCGTTAATATTCTCGCTTCGGCGATCGCCACGGTTATCGCCATTCGCTTTTGGGGTGAAGGTGGAATCTTCGCAGCAACGTTAATGCTGACCGTTGTCATTCTAATTTTTGCAGAAGTGACTCCAAAAACGTTAGCCGCACTCAATCCAGAGAAGATATCCTTTTTCGCAGCTCCGACACTCAACCTGCTTTCCACTATCTTTAATCCAGCGATTAAGCTCATAAGCTTTTTAGCTAATGCTTTACTGCGACTTTTTGGTGTTAACTCGAATTCTGGCCAAGACGATCACCTCAGCCAAGAAGAACTGCGCACGGTGGTCAATGAAGCAGGAACTATGATTCCGCGTCGACACCAAAAAATGTTGTTGAGTATTTTGGATCTTGAAACCGTGACAGTTGATGACATTATGGTTCCTCGAAATGAAGTCATCGGAATCGATCTTAACGACGACATGGACTACATCCTCGAGCAAATACGAAACAGTATTCATACTCGACTGCTGGTATTTCGCGGTGAGATTGATAACGTTGAAGGCTTCCTTCATGCCCGCAACTTTGGTCGTGTGCTTGAGATGGAATCGAATGACTCCACAGGAATTTTAGAGCACCTTGATCCGATTTATTACGTTCCAGAGGGTACTCCTCTGCATACTCAGCTAATGAAATTCCAGCGCAAACGTGACCGCGTTGGATTGGTTGTCGATGAATATGGTGATATTGAAGGGCTGGTAACGCTTGACGATATTCTTGAAGAAATCGTGGGAGACTTCACCACGGAAATGTCGAGCATTAACAAAGATATTCAAAAAGATGGCGAAGACGTGTATCTCATTGATGCGACCGTCACCCTCCGTGACTTGACAAAAACCCTGGAATGGAAGCTACCGACTGAAGGTCCGAAAACGTTAAACGGATTAATAACAGAATACTTAGAAACCATACCGCAGGCTGGAACATGTCTACGCCTTTATGGTTATCCAATGGAAATTTTGCAAGTTAAAGATAATATCGTTAGAAGCGTGCGCGCCATGCCAAAATTTTATGTGGCACCTACGAACGAAAGCAACTAGGACATACAATGACACAACACAAAGAATCTCTTTTCTTTAGTTTTTATAGGAAATTAATATTGGAGCACCCTTTAGCGAGTCTGATCTTTGTCTTTATTTTGACCTTGCTAGCCGCGAGCCAGTTGCCGAAATTCCGCCTCGATGCCTCGGGCGAGTCTTTAACCCTTGAAAACGACAAGTCGATAGACTACTACCGCCAAGTTAATGAGAAATATGGCTCAGATGATTTCCTAATCATTACTTGGCAGCCTAAAAATGGCTTAATAAGCGACGAGTCCATTGATGGCTTAAAAAAACTTACTGCTGAACTTCAAGAAATCGACACTGTTTCTAACGTTAATAGCATCTTAAACGTACCGTTACTTGGTAATGTTACACTTGATACTGATGCTTTAGGTGAAGAAATACCTACGCTTACCAGCCCTACAACTAACCGTGAAGAAGCGCTTAAGGAATTCTCAAAAAGTCCTCTATATAAGAACTTATTGGTCGGAGAAGGTGGCAACACTAGCGCCATTCAAATCAACTTTGAACGCGACGAAAAATACTTTTCATTACTCGATGCTCGCGATGAACTCAGAGCCAAAGCAAAGTCAGAACAACTCTCCAGCACTGAAAAAGAAGAATTATCTCGCTTAGAAAAAGAGTTTGACGCTTATAGTAAACAGGCCTCTGAAAGAACTAGCGCCATCATCGCAGACGTTAGAAAAATCATGCAGGATTATCGTGATATAGCTACCATGCACTTAGGCGGCATTTCGATGATTACCAATGACATGCTAACATTTATTCAGCATGACATTACCGTCTTCGGCGTCGGCATTCTGCTCTTTATAATGCTTGCCCTATTTGTATTCTTCGGCAAGATACGTTGGGTACTGTTGCCGCTAACTTCCTGTGTTATTACCGTTATCATGCTGGCCGGCTTACTAAGCTTCCTCGACTGGCGAATCACGGTTATTTCATCCAACTTCCCAGCGATTCTTCTGATTGTGATTTTAGCGCTGAATGTCCACCTTGCCGTTTATTACCGAGACTATATATCAGCGAACCCAGACTCAGAGCAAGAACTGCGCATCTCGACCACATTAAAGACCATGTTCTGGCCTTGTTTCTATACAGCTCTAACCACTATCGTCGCATTTATCTCGTTGTTGATTAGCGGTATTCGCCCTGTGATAGACTTTGGCTGGATCATGACGATCGGTATCGTACTAGGCTTTATCACTACCTTTATTATTTTCCCAAGCTTTATACAGCTACTTAAAAAAGACAGTCATACCAGCGGCAACAGCATTACCTATAAAATTACAAACTGGATCTATAGCTTTACCGTAAACTACAAAGCGCTAATCTTTTTCGTCACTGTAGGCATTATCGGTTTTAGTGCTTATGGCATTACTCAACTCAAAGTTGAAAACCGTTTTATTGATTACTTTAAACCAAGCACTGAAATTTATCAGGGCATGACGGTTATCGATAAAAAGCTCGGTGGTACAACTCCATTAGATATTGTCATCGACAAAGGCGATGAAGCTTCGCTAGTTGCTGAGGATGAGTTTGAAGACGAGTTTGGCGATGACTTTGATAGCGGTATTTACGACCCTGGTTACTGGTTTACGGGAGCCAGATTGAAACAAGTAGAACGTATTCATGATTATATAGATAGCTTAGGCGTTACCGGTAAAGTTCAATCGATCGCCACTTATGCCAAAGTCCTAGAGCAAATGAACGGCGGCGAATATCCGGATGAGCTAACTTTGAGCTTAGTGCATCAAAAAACTCCAGAAGACGTTCGCTCAGTACTAATGTCACCTTACCTTTCGGAAGAAGGTGATCAGATTCGTATTAATATACGTGTCCAAGAAACTAACCATGATTTAAAACGTGCCGAGCTTATAGATTCCATCAACGATTACATCGTAAACGAAGAAGGTATTGCGCAAGAAAGAGTACACTTTACGGGTATGTTAGTGCTTTATAACAATATGCTCGAGAGCTTGTTCGACTCACAAATTAAAACGATTGGAGCTGTCTATTTAGCCATCTTACTGATGTTTATTGTTCTATTCCGCTCGTTTGTCTTAGCCATACTGGCCACTATTCCAAATGCTCTTTCTGCAGCTCTAGTACTCGGTATTATGGGTTGGGCAGGTATTCCAATGGATATGATGACGATTACCATTGCCGCCATTGTGATCGGTATCGCGGTCGATAACTCGATACACTATGTGCATCGCTTTAAAGCTGAGTTCACCAAAGATAACGACTACTTAGCAACCATGAAGCGCTGTCATGGCAGTATTGGTAAAGCCATTTATTACACTGGCGTCACCATCATCTTTGGCTTTGCGATATTGGCTCTATCAGAATTTATTCCATCGATTTATTTTGGCCTACTAACTGGTTTGGCTATGGCAGTAGCATTATTCCTGAACCTAACCTTGTTACCGTTATTACTTATTACAACTAAGCCATTAAAGTCATAAGCATAAAAAAAGCCGTGAAAACACGGCTTTTTCTTTTCTCTGTCTATTAACGTTTGCGTCTTAGCACTGAGCTCGCAGCTAATAATAAGATTAGCCATAAGCTTGCACTACCACCACCGCCAGAAGACTTCTTCTGCACGCTAATGCTTTTAGTTACAACCTTTTCTACGCCAGTACTATCGGTCACTTTTAATTCAACAGTGTAAGCACCACTTTCTGCATAAGTATGACTTGGTGAGGCACTTGTAGAACTACTACCATCACCAAAGTTCCAAGCATAGCTATAACTACCGTCGCCACCATTGACGCTTGAAGTAAAGTTAGCTTTTAGACCATCAGCCGCGGCGCTGAATGAAGCATTCATTGGCGCTATTACCGATACGGACTTCTTTGTTTCGACTTGCTGTTTATCCGCACTAGTAACCACTAAATTAATAGTATAGTCACCGGTAAGTGCATAAGTATGCTGCCCTGTAGCTTGAGTGCTAGTAGTGCCATCCCCAAAGTCCCATGCATAGCTATAATCAGCTGCACCACCAACGATGTTGGTTGAAACCGATACTGTAGCGCCATCAACAACTGTGAGCAATTCAGCTTGCAATGCTTCGGCGATGCTCACTTGCTTCGTTTTAGAGTTAACCGTAGCTTCGCCATCTGTAACCGTTAACGTTACATCATAAACACCGCTCTGCGCATAGCTGTGAGTTGGCGCTTTATCCGTAGAAGCCGCCGAGCCATCGCCAAAGTCCCATAAGTAACTGTAACTTTTGTCGCCTCCTACCGTACTGTCAGAGAAAGTAACGGTTTGATAATTAATATCAAAACCAAAGTTTGCTACAAGCTCTGCTGATGCTTTCGATATTTCGACCGTAGCAGTACTACTATCAGACGCCTGAGCCTTTACTTCGATAGATAAACCATTCACAGGTAGGACTAAGCCTGACTGTGGCTGCTCTGGCAATGAATAATCCAAACTATCATCAAACTTGGCTGTTGGGCTTAGGTGCGAATCACCACTGTAGTTCTTTTGGGCATAAAGGCCGAAAGCAGCGTCTATTACTTGTAGCGTAGAGCTTGCGATCACGCCATTTCGCATTACTGGATTCTGATCAGCATCAACAACGCCTAAGAAACCATGACCTGGATGCTCTGCGACTTTATTATCGCTGTAAGCTTCGTCAGCGAACCAAACTAAAACACCAGGCGTGTAAACTGTCTGAGTTAAACCTTCATCTTGACCATTTGAGCTACGCAGTTGAACCCAATAGTTTTGTGGCTTACCCGGCTTAGTATTACCGACACGGAGAAAACCGTTTAGAGTTACCTGACCCTCAGTTTCCGCACCATCACTATAGAAGTCAGAGCCATTATTTAAGGCTATATCATCAATCACCAATCCATAACCACCTACCGCTGGGTCAGTCACATAGGCAACTTCAATAGTAACTGACTGTCCAGCGAAGGCTGACAAGTCGAAAGTTAAGTCTACCCAGCCTAAAGTACCTTCTGAACCCGTAATATCCTTGGATTTACCAGTGATAAAGTTCGTCACGCTATGATATGCATTGTTGATCTTTGTATGATTGCCTGCGACTGCAGTGCCGTTGACCAATACTTGAGCGTAGTCATAGTCGTCTTCAATATCCCAACGAGCTTTCATACTTAACGTAGTGCTTCCTGATGAAGGAATATCAGCTGAGAATGAAAGACTGTTGTTCATGTAGTGCCCTTCATTCGAATAGTACTGATAACTCCCCGAATAGGGAGCGTCAAAATTGACATGCGCCGGTGGCACATCAATTCGGATCTGGTTTAAACCACTGCTATGATTAACAGCTTCAACTAAGTCGATAGTTCTTGAGCCCGGCTCCATTGAGTCAAAGTTAATGACCTCTTCATTAATCCAGTTACCCCCGAATACCGTCTGGAAGTATGCTCTGGCATAAGGACTAAAGCCTGTGGGTTGCGTGCCGGCGATTTCACCTGCCCAGCTGCCACCAGCCATCACCGACCAGTATGCAACAGGAGAGCCAATCTCAGAGCCATCAATATCATATTCATCAGGCACACCAAGATCGTGTCCAAACTCATGCACGACTACACCAGTCGCGGCATCAATCGGCTGTATGGTATAGCCGAATAGTTTTTTATCGGTACCAGGTATGGTATAGCCATTCGTGTTCGTATCTACAAAGAAACGGTGTGACCAAATCGCATCACTTGATAACTTTCCGCCTCCAGCTTCTTCACCAATGCTTGAATGATAAACCATAACGTGATCGATCATGCCGTCCGGCTCGTTCACATTGCCATTACCATTTAAGTCATAAGGGTCTTCAATATCATACTCATCAAGGTTGATATTATTAGCTGCAACAGCTTTAGTAACCGCTTCCTTTATAAGCTCCGGTACGTTTTTGTCATTATCGCTATCAGCATCGTTTTCGCCATAATATTTCGCATTATTATCAGCAGTTACCCAACCATAAGTTTGACCAGTGAAGCTGAAAGAGCCTCCTGACTCATTCTGATAGTACTGATAACCAGAAGTCAGGTTCTGCCCACTTGGTCCGGCGAAACCTGTGGTTGAAAACATAAGATCCTGATAGTGCGACACCGGATAGGAACTGTAATACATGTCTGTGTCACTAGCAGTTAAGCCATGTGCATCATGCTTTAAGTCTGGGAAATCAATCAATACGGCTAACACTTTAACCGTTGTATTCTGCGCGTTTTTTTGCGCTTGAGTTTGACCACTTTTATAGCTGGAGTGATGTTTTTGAAGCCTGACTTGCTCAAGCTTCGGTCGTTTGACAGAGCTATTGCTCATGTCACCAAGGTACGTCTTGATGGCACTTTGACGTTCTGCCTCTGTCGCTGTAGGTTTTATCTCGCCTCTCTGCTCTATCCAGTAAAGAATGCGCTCTTGGTTTACGATAGCAGGGTCTTTAGGCGTCGCTGAAGTCTCTGCACTATTGATGGCCAAACTAACACCTGGTGTTAGAGCTGCTGCAAGCAAGCCTGATAATAGCTTAATTTTCATCATTATTTTCCTTTGATACATTGAGTATAAGCTGAGTTTTTCTTATTAATATAATCACGAATAACCTGTTCTTTCTGTTGCTGTGTCATACCCTCCTTGATTAGGCCTCTTTGTTTAAGCATAGGCTCTAATTTCCATATATTCTGTGGTGCAGGAGGACTGGTACAAATTCTATTTCTTATTGTGCCATTCCCTTCTGAGGTCGATTCTTCTTGGCTTGTTTGGATTTCTGATGAGTTTGAAGAGGTCTGTGGAGACTTATTATCAGTTTGATTTGCACAGGCTAATACTAAGAAAACCGCTAAGCTAGGAAGTACGTTTTTTATCATTCGATTATTATTGTTATGTGGCTTAATCAGTTATTAAAAGTAAATTGTCGATTTCGTGCAAGCAAAAAACCACATAAACACACTTTGTTACATTTTGCTACTTTGTACACTTTTAGGCTACTTTAAGCGGAGATAGCCCAGCGTTGACTAACTTTTATTAAATAATATAACTGCTAGAAGCACTCTATATAGTCGATTGGCCACAAAAAAGGCGCTAATAGCGCCTTATAATTTGAGTAAGTGGCAAAGTTCTATGTTAATCAATTAGGGCCATTTGGTTTTGATCACGAAGTTCTAACTGTTCGACTTTATAAGGTGCAGTAACCCCAGCATTAGCTAAAATCTGAGGATCGAACTTCATCATAATGGCACCCTCACCAGCCGCTAAGTTAGCAGCACTATGCGTCATCATGATTGGCTTAAGACTGCCATCCTCTGTCGTGCCGTATAAAATCGCACGAACTTCATAACGACCATCAACATTAGCATTGACTGGAATAGTTGCCACTGGGCTTTGCTTTTGTCCAGAAACCACTGGCTTGGCCGAAATGCTCGCCGTCTTTTGTGCAAAAGCAAATGGTAGCTGGCCATTACGTTGCACTAACTGTCCGCCCACTTTGGCTTGGACTTCAGTATGCAGTTCCCAAAGAGCACCAGGGATCGAGTCAGCCGTCATATCAAGCGGCTTATTAAGGACATACCCCTCTTTTGAAGGACTAAAGCTTACTTTATGAGTTTTACCGGATGGTGATACCAACTTCCCTTTAATTGAAACTATCTTTTCAGTTCTTCCAAGGTTAAATACCTTGGCGTCAACTTTTAGTGCCTGCCCTTTTAGATAATTACTTTTGTTTGCGGTTAAGTGCATCTCGGTATCGCTATTTTTTTCGAATACATTGACGCGGTATTTAGCATGACTGGCTATGGCATTATCCGCTTTTAGAGTGAAAGTACCGGCTCCTAAACTATCATCAAGCTTAAAACCCGTGGTGCCCTGCTGAAAACCCATGCCATTTTTTTGCATGACATCGCTACTGACCAGAGTATCGAAGGCTTTTCCCTGCTTATACAGTTTTCCTGTTGAGGTTTTTACTGATAATTGTTTAGGCTCTATAGCACTTTTTCCATCAAACGCAGAAATTCGCACTAAAGCACCCTTAGCTGATGTATTTAATGTCACTCCAGATTTTAACTGAGCACCACTGACATCAACTTTATACTGACGGCTTTGAACATGCGCCTGCTTTTGTGAGAAGTCGAGCTGATTGATATCCGAAATAGGGAAACTATAACTGACACTTTTCAACTCGCGCTCGCTGTCTGGATACGTCGGTGTGGTTGGCTGGCTAATTCCTGTGTAAGCGTCGCCGCGTTCCGACTTACTTGTAACATTACCGCTAGCTACCGCCGTACTAGAGAGTGAAACAATGATCGATGTTAATAATACAGTTTTCATGACAACTCCTTAAATTCGGTTACGCAGAAAGACATCTAAGCCGAAACACTTACGGCGGCTCTGAGCATGACTGAGTGGCTCGTCGCCGTAAGTTTTACTGGTGTCATAAAACCAAACGGATCCTGCGGCATTCTGCGAACTGCAATTTAAGAAACCATCGGAGCAACTGTCTAGCCAATTTTGGGTAAACTCAAGACCGACATTTTGTGAGTAGCCACCACAATAACTGTCGCTGTCCCAGATAGCAGACTCAACATCTGTGCCAACCACACTACGAAATGGCTTCGGCAGCGCTGGGCGACCAGAAGTACCATAGAGCCAGTTAGCATTATAGCTCGCCATCCAAGCCACTTGCTGCATTCGTACAGCATCGTTTTTATAGCCAAGTAACCAACCAAGTGCTGACTCGAAAACATTGCCATCGATCACAGCATCTGCCAAAGGTGTGCCTGCGCTCGAAGGCGCTAGCGCAATCACTTCATCAATACGGTTAATGATGTTTGGGTAGCGGCTATCCCACGTAGGATTAGACATGATCCAGCGCGTCACATTACCACCATTGGAGTGTGAAATTATGGTTAAACTGGATATATTTTTTTGATTAATAAAGTTAGTTAACTGTCCGGCTAGGCACCCGGCTGCACCTGAAGTCCACATATATTTCGTGAAATCACAATTTATAACCGTGTAGTTACTTGAGTTTGGAAGGCCTTTTACAACCGACTGAACAAAACTCCCCGTCCAGTAATCGTTGTATGCATCGCTTTGACTACCGGTGCCATGAACAAACGCAACACCCGTGTTTGCCGAAACCAGTCCACTAAAGGTAATAGCTGCGGTTAGCAGCAAGAATTTTTTAAACATCGATACCCCCTATCGTTGTTATGTGCTTGTTGTTATATCAATACTTAGTAAAATCCCTAGCTGAGCAAGTTCGATTCTAGAAAACAAAACTCATAAGATTAACTAAGCCGAATAAATTTATAGCACCAATAGAAGATCCTGTAAAAAACGCACGTTTTAAACTATGAATAGCAATATAAACGAAGACTTTCAAACAAAAGAAAGATAGAAAAGCTATATACTAAAAAGCTTTCTAGGAAAACTTCAAACAAGAAAATAATTTAATGACTAGAAGATTCAAACACCCAAGACCAACCCCATGTCAAATATGACTTATTACTAGCATGAATACATAGGTTTTTAGGAGTTTAGACGTCCAAGGACTGAGTACCATAAAGCATTAATGTGACTCAGTTAACAAAAATTATTGCTAGGACAGAGGCTCTAAAGAGAAAATTACAAAAATAACAAGAATTTATAGCAGGAAGCTGAGATATTAAAAAGATGGTACCAGAGGGCGGACTCGAACCGCCACACCCGTGAAGGCGGGGGATTTTGAATCCCCTGTGTCTACCAATTTCACCACTCTGGCATTTCTAATTCAGTGCAAAAATATGCCCGAAAGAAGCGACGCATTATAAAGCAAAAAGCTGCTTTTGCAATACCAAGAATGGCGTTTTTAAGTGCTTTCTACGTTCTTTTGCGTCAGGCTAAATACATCTTCTACACTGACATTAAAGTAGTTTGCGATTTTCAGCGCAATAATGGTTGAGGGGACAAATTTACCGACCTCTATCGTACTGATCGTTTTACGAGAGACGCCAATTGCGTCCGCCAAATCACTCTGGCTCATTCGATGTTCGGCCCGAAAAACCCGTATTCTATTATCGAGTTCAGGGTGCATAATTACTCCTCAAGCCCTTCTAAGTCATCATCGCGCGTAAGCCAAAAAAAGCTAATACTGGCAGATAACACAGCTACAGCGAACAATAATACGAAATAAAATTTTAAAGGTAGCGCCAGACTGTCCAAAAACTTTGTCGTGCCTAATAAAACAACCAAGGTTAAGGTTAAAGCAATCCAACCATTTTTAAAACTCGCCAACATTGCGCCCGAAACAAAGCTTTCGGCTTCGTTTTTCACAAGGGTTTTACCAGTCAGTTTCTGCTTAATAACTGGCCATAAGGAAACAAACGTCACTATCACGGTTACAGCTGAGCCAATAATTGCCGCAAAATCTAATATTTCGTTCAAGCGACCTTTCTCAGTTAACGCTTCCCATAACAAAATTAAATAAGTAACACCGCATACGAGCATCCCACGGGCGACCCCTGTTTGAACTCTATCCACTGTTTCTGCACAATTCTTTTGACTCATAGCTATACTCCATTCCATTAAACCCAATATCTGAACAGCTATCACAAAGAGAGTTAAACACCTCTTATTGAAACCCTTGGGTATCATTATGATAATTTAACAACTCAAGTCAAGAGATTCTTCAGAATATAAAAAGCCCGATACACAGAACGGGCTAAAATGCTTTTCTAAATGAACTTATAACTCGTTCATTACATTAACGTTTTTCGGCTATAGCGTTCTTTTCGTCTTCAATAAATTGGTGAATCTGATTTTCCAGTACGCTTAGCGGAATAGAGCCATTACTCAACACGGCATCATGAAACTTACGAATATCGAAGTGCTCACCCAGCTCTTTTTCAGCTTTAGCGCGTAACTCTAGGATCTTTAGCTCGCCCAATTTGTACGATAATGCTTGTGCAGGCCAGCTGATGTAGCGATCAATCTCAGTTCTGACATTAAGCGTCGAAAGTGCGGTATTGTTTTCCATCATTTCGATGGCCTTTTCACGACTCCAACCTTTGGCATGCATACCTGTATCGACGACTAAGCGCATGGCGCGCCACATTTCATAGGTCAAACGACCAAAGTTACTATAAGGGTCTTGGTAAAAACCTGCTTCTAGCCCAAGTTTTTCGCTGTACAAGCCCCAACCTTCGCCAAACGCTGAGATATAAGTGTTTTGACGGAACTTAGGCAAGTCAGTTAATTCTTGCGCCAGTGCAGTCTGTAAGTGATGGCCTGGCACAGCTTCGTGCAAGGTGAGCGCTTCTAAATTATACAACGGACGTTTATCGAGGGCATAAGTGTTAACCCAATATTCCCCAGCTCTATCACTATCGATAGGCGCGCCCGAATAGCGACCCGTAGTATATTTGGGTGCGATTTCTGGGGCCACAGGGACGACACCGTATGGCTGACGCGGCAACTTACCGAAGAACTTAGGTAATTTGTGGTCCATTTTCTTAGAAATGTAAGCGGCTTCTTTCAGCAACTCTTCAGCAGTCTTTGGGTAAAACTGCTCGTCGGTACGTAAAAAGTGTAAGAATTCTTCAAAAGTACCTTCAAAGCCAGTGGACTCAATCACCTCTTCCATCTCTTTACGAATTCGAGCGACTTCTTTTAGACCAATTTCATGAATCTCGTCTGGCGTTAAATCCAAGGTCGTATAATGCTTAATTTGGTTCTGATAGAAAGCCTTACCATCGGGATAGTCCGTGGCAGCAATCGTTTTCTTAGCACCAGGCAAATACTCACTCTCAAAAAATTCTAAGTAAGCTTGATACTGTGGCACGACCTTAGTGCTGATGACCTTTGCTGCTTCTTTTTGTAAGGCTTCTTTATCTTCAGCATTAATAGAATCAGGCATGGTTTCAAAAGGACGATACCAAACGGTGTCTTGCGGTTTATCTTTAATATAGACGCTGATGCTGTCACTATAACCATCAAGTACCGCGCGTGGCACTGTAAAGCCTCGCTCCATACCTGCTCGCATGTTGCTCACATTCTGCTCGAAGAATGTCGGTACCGCCGACAACAAAGCGATGTAATCCTTATAGTCCTCGGCTGTCCTAAAGCGGAAAGAGTTCATCAAGTAGGTGGTTTGGGCATGAAAGCCGTACTCAGAGGTTAATGGCATTTCATAGGTTTTAAAGTCAATCTCCGCCACTTCTTGCTGCAACTGAGTCATCATCATGTCATAACTAATCTGCTCGTCTTCCAGCAAGTTTTCGCGTTTAATACTTTCCAACTCACTTATCAGCTCTAAGAGTTTAGCTTTACGCTTTTGATATGCTTGTGGGCTTTCATCGCGCAGCTTACCTTTTGCCGACTCGTCACCCTCACGCGCTGCCCACACAGGGTTTTGCGACATTCGATATTCTTGTACATCCTGAAAGAACTCTTGCAACCACTGGCTGTAGTCTTCGCCAGCTTGCGCGCTATAACTAAAGCTGCTCATTAATAGAGCGCCTGAAATCATTAATGTTTTTGTAAATGTCATTTTTATACCTACTTTAATCAACAACTGACCTGTTATATCAAGAATGATCAGGCTATTAAAGCTGTTGCTAATAAATATTGCTACCATTGTTTTCAAGTAGTCGCAAAGGCTCGCTTTTGCTAGACTAGCGTCAGTTTTTTATCAAAAAGAACCAACATGGCTAAAAATACACAACAACCACTCATCACGACTCCAGCGCCAATTACAAAAAAGCTAGGAGCTTGGTTATACGACATATTGATTAGCGTCGCGATTTGGTTCCTATGGGGCCTGTTTACCTTCCCCCTAATTCATTGGATGCTTGGGGTTGATGATATGAGCGTAAATAGCGGTTGGGAAGATTCACTAACTTACAAACTTTATTCATTATTCCCAACATTACTATTGTTACTCTACTTTGTCGGAAGCCACGTTCGCTTCGGACAAACTGTTGGGATGAGTGCTTGGAAAATCATGGTAGTGAAGGACAATGGGCAGCCAGTAACCCTAGGCCAAGCTTTTGCCCGAGCAATCGTCTCAATTTTTGGGATCGGCATGATTATCAGCCCGCTCAACCGCAAAAAACTCGGCTGGCACGATATGTTGACTAAAACACGCGTCGTTGCTTTGCCTCATAAAGAAAAGAAGAAATAAGCATTCTTCCGTCAATACGAAGGAGCAAAGCGACCCTTGGTGACCGAAGGGCATGCCCTTGGGTGCAATCTGTTTGATTTTATTGGAAGCTTCTTTAGCTACAATAAATTGCTTCATGAGATCGCCACGCGCCTTACTGTCGCTCGCGATGGCATCCTTGTACAGGGTCAGGAAATTCTAGCCCGCCCTTCTCAATAAATACCAAGCCGCTACGGCAAAAATTAGCGGTGGCATTAAAGCGCCAATAAAGGCTGGCAATCCTGCCACTAGGCTCACGGGGCCAAAGGATCTGACCGCGAAGAAATAGACCATTCCCGTCAGTACTCCGGCTAATACTCGCGCTCCCATAGAGACACTGCGCATTGGCCCGAAAATAAAGGATGCGGCTAGAATGATCATAACGGCAGTACTAATCGGCTGAAATACTTTCTGCCAGAAAGCTAAATCGTAATTCTGTGCATCTAAACCATTACTCTCTAAATAGGTTCGATACTGATAAAGATTGATTAGGTTCATATTCTCTGGATCGACGCTTAATGCCGACAGGTTATCTAGGCTAACCGAAGTATCCCACGACTGCTCGGTAAAGGTAGTACGTTCCACTTTATCAAAACGCTTAATGGACTTATCTTCACCCTTCCCGCTGTCATCTGAGCCAAGTTGCGTCGTCACACCATCATACAAGCTCCAGTCACCGTCGGTTAACTCGGCAGAGTTCGCATTGGTCATCCGCGTTAATTCGTTCTCACGATTAAACTCGTACACAGTGACATCATTGAGCCGTGAAGAACCAATCACTTCGCCCACGTGCACCATATTGGCACCATCTTTGAGCCAAAGGCCTTGATTACTATCGACAAATTGCTCGCCATATAATGAACGGTTTCTTAAATTTTCAGCCATCAAGGTCGTTTTTGGTGCAACGAATTCGCCTAAAAATATCGAAAACACGATCAGTATCAACCCATAAGATAAAGCCGCACCGATAATTTGTCCCGTCGTTTTACCCGCCGCGCGCATCACTGTCAGCTCGCTTCGCGAAGCGAGAATACCTAAGCCGGCAATCGAACCAATAAGAATTGCCATTGGAAAGAACTCATAGATGTATTGAGGCGAAAGTAAAAGCGAGTAAGATAGGCCATCAATAAAGGCATACGAGCCTTTGCCAAAGTCGCCACTTTCGTCAATTAGCGCAAATAACACACGAATCACGGCCAGGGTCATTAAGGTCATCAATGACGTGGCCAGAATGGTTTTGCCAATATAAAACCTTAAAATATTCATGAATCACTCCCCTTGGCAGAAGGCGTGCCATTGTTTTTAGTATTGGCTCGGCCGTGGGCATAAAGCAGTCTCGCTGCCAACAAGCCCATCACGATGTAGATTGGAATAAAACCTAACCAGCCAGGAATTTTTTCTGCCTCGACCCACTTGCGGAAAACAACAATCAATACGATATAGCCGATATAAACCATCAAAGCTGGAAGCATTTTGGCGAACTTCCCTTCACGTGGTCTGACGCGGCTCAATGGAATGGCTAAGAATAATAAGAAAGGCACTGATAAGGGAACCGCTAAGCGCCAATGCAATTCCGCCCAGCTATCACCATCGCCAGCCTGCAACAACTCCATGGTTGGTGTTGCTGATATTTTCCGGCGCGACACTATCGAACGTTCGGCTTCTAATCGTGCGTAATAATGTTCGAACTCGGTGATTTTGCGAACATTTTTATCCGCATCTAGCTCATAGACCAAACCGTCATTTAGCTGTAAGTAATTTTTATCCAGCTCTTCATCGTAATAACGCTCGGCAGATTTAGCTGAAATGATGCGCGTATAAGGGTTATTGTCCGTCGGTAACTCGGCGAGGAAAAAGTTACCTAAATGGCTAGGGTTGTCGGAAGAGTCTGCGTAAACCACCCCCTCACCTTCCTGGAATACTTGAAAACGTCCAGGCTCAAGCATACTGAGCTCAAGCTTGCTGGCGTGTTCATCGCGAATTTGATAAGTGGTCTCGTTGGCCACCGGCGCTAACCATAATGCAACAGCACCACCTATTAGCGCGACTACAACAGCAATCGGGATTAATAAGCTGATTAATTTTTGTTCGCTTACACCAACTGAGCGCAGCACAGCCATTTCGCTATCAACGTAGAGTCGACTAAAAGCTAATAGACACCCCAGGAAAAACGCCAATGGCAATAAAAACCCTAATAAAACAGGCGAGTACAGCAAAACCATCTGCCACACCATGGTGCCAGAAATATCCCCGGAAGCGGCTTGAGCTAAGTATTTAACGATGCGTTGGCTAAGAAAAATAGCAAACAACACCCCTAAAATTGCTAAGGTGCTAGTGAAGACTTCACGATTTAAATAACGACTTAATATCAAGGTTTTCTCATACCCTTACCCCATTGATTTACTGGTATTTATGAGCATATCAGTTAAACTATGGGCACGGTTTATGCCAATATCGGCATTATAAACGAAAATTAACAATTTGCAGGTGATCTATGGAATTCTTTGTAAAGAGTGGTAACCCAGAAAAACAAAAAACAGGTTGCTTAATCGTCGGCGTATTTGAATCACGAAAACTATCTGCTCCAGCGCAACAAATTGACGACATTAGCGAAGGCTATATCAACGCTATCGTTAAGCGTGGCGATATGGAAGGTAAGTTTGGTCAAACTTTACTGCTTCACAATGTGCCTGGCACGAGCTGTGACCGCGTATTATTAGTCGGTTGTGGTAAAGAGCGTGAGTTTGACGCGATTAAATACAAGAAAATTAGTGGCAAAGTTATCAAGTTATTAAACGAAACCGGTGCTACTGAAGCGATTAACACACTCCCTTTACTTAACGTCAAAGGCCAAGAGCTTTACTCGAAAGTGCGCTTTGCCGTTGAAGCTGCAAACAACAGCTTATACCTTTTTGAGCAGTTAAAAAGCGAGAAATCAGAAACTCGCCGTCCACTACGCAAAATGACTCTATTCATCGAGTCGCGCGCTGACTTAGCCGAAGGCGAAAAAGCCATCAACCACGCTTGCGCTATTACAGCGGGTCAATCCTTAACGCGTGATTTAGCTAACCTTCCTGGTAATATTTGTAACCCAACTTACCTTGCTAAAATGGCGGAAGACTTAGCCAAAGAATACTCTTCTTTGAGCACCAATATCCTGGACGAGTCTGAGCTCAAAGAAATGGGCGCTGGCGCTTTTGTTTCTGTGTCACAAGGCTCCGATCAGCCGGGCAAATTAATTTGCATGGAGTATAACGGCGGCGAAAAAGGCAACAAGCCTTTAGTCTTTGTCGGTAAAGGTATTACTTTTGATACTGGCGGTATTTCATTAAAGCCAGGCGCTGGTATGGACGAAATGAAGTTCGATATGGGTGGCGCAGCTTCGGTTTTCGGTCTAATCAAGGCAGTTGCGGAAATGGGCTTACCGATAAATGTTGTCGGTGTAGTTGCAGCGGCAGAAAACATGCCAAGCGGTGGCGCTTCACGCCCAGGCGACGTGGTGACCTCTTTATCAGGTAAAACTATTGAGATCCTTAACACGGACGCCGAAGGCCGATTGGTTCTATGTGACGCCTTAACCTATGTTGAAAAGTACGATCCTGAAATCGTCATTGATATCGCGACCTTAACTGGTGCTGTGATTATTGCGCTAGGTCACGAAGCTTCAGGCGTCATGAGTAACAATAATGCGCTAGCTAACGAAATCGAAAACGCGAGCGACATGGCGAATGACCGTGTGTGGCGTTTACCCATTTGGGATGAGTATCACGAACAACTGAAGAGTAACGTCGCTGACTTTACTAACCTAGGTGGTCGTCCGGCAGGAACCATTACGGCGGGCTGTTTCCTTTCTAAGTTCACCAAAAAGTATCGTTGGGCGCATATTGATATCGCTGGTACTGCTTGGAAATCAGGCGCGGACAAAGGTGCTACAGGTCGTCCTGTACCGCTACTGTCGCAAATCGTTATCAATCGCGCAAAATAAGGTCACATCAGTATGACCCAAGTAGGTTTCCACTTACTGGAAAGTCAATCAGGCGAAGAAGCTTATCTTCGCCTGATTGGTAAATGCGTCCAAAGCTTATACAAGCAAGGCCGCAAAGTGTATATCCATGCTAAAGACGAAGCTCAGGCACACGCCGTTGATGAATGGCTCTGGAGCCAAGAATTAACGGAATTTGTACCACACAACATCGTCGGCGAAGGCCCGAACAAGCCACCGCCAGTACAAATTGGTTATGCCACTTCGGAGCAAAACCCACCGGAAAACCAACATGACTGCTTGGTTAATTTAAGTGGTGAGGTTCAGCCCTTCTTCAGCTACTTTTTAAAATGCTTTGAAATCGTACCTAACGAAGACAAAGATAAAGAGTTAGCTCGCGAACGTTATAAGTTTTACCGTGGGCGAGGCTACCCTTTAGACCACAAGAAATATTAAGGGCTAAGCACCTTGCCAGTTACCCCCGTCACTAGAGGAAGCATTGTTCTCGCATTGAGCAACATGGTCCCACTACTGGGGGTGCTTTTAGGCTACTGGAACGCCTTCGATATCATCTTTCTCTACTGGTTCGAAAACATCATTATCGGACTATTTGCTGTAGCACGAATGACCATCCGCCCCGACAATGCGCCACTATTTGTTGCTGGCGGGCTTTTCGCAGCGGGATTTTTTTGCCTTCATTACGGCTTTTTCACTTACGGCCATGGCGTCTTCGTTGCCAGTTTCTTTGAAGAGCAGCTGTTACAGAACTCCGAGGGCTTAAGCCAAAGTTTAATTGATGTAGTCAGTTATATGCTATCCCAACAAGCTGTGCAGTTTGTTCTTGTTGCCATGCTAATCGCCCACCTCATAGACTTTGTCATTGCTTATAGAAATAGAACCATTGATAGCGTTTCCTCTGAAATGACTAAACCTTACAAGCGCATTATCGTATTACACATCGCAATCATACTTGGTGGTTTTTTCGCCTTGAAGTTTGGTCATACTGTTAGCGTTGCTGTGGTTATGATTGGCCTCAAGGTTTACTTCGATTTAAAACCACCAATATCGAATAAAAAAGACTCTATAAATCAGTCCGTTTCCGAACAAATAATTAAAGAAAAGATTGCAAAACACCTCAAAAACCCTGAAATTAAGATAAACGGAAAAACCTATAGGTTCGATACTGTTGAAGAAATGGTTAATTCTGATGTTTACAAAAAGCACTCAAAGTGGCTTTTTTGGCTAATGCCGAAAAACAAACGATTAATTTATGAACAATTGCTTCAGCAAACTATCCAACAAGAGAGACAACTGAAAAAGTCTAGCGACTCTTTAGAACAAAAGGATATATGAGGATTCAAAAATTATAGTATCTTAATAGCCCTCTTATTCTTTATAGTAATACGCTATATAGGTTCATTGAAATATTAGGCAACACCCTAGGAGCATTATGAAAGGTTTTACGAGCTACGCGATTAAAAATTTAAAAAGCACTGGCAGTATAGCTCGTAGCTCAAAATTCCTTGCAAGAAATTTAGCAAAACAAATCCCCGGTGACGCTAAAACCATTGTCGAGCTTGGCGCTGGCGATGGCATCATCACCCGCGAGTTGCTCAAATATATGCCACAACAGGCACACCTGACCTCTTATGAAATCTCTGACGAACTACTCACCCTGCTACAGCGTATTGACCACCCTAGATTTAGCTTAAAACACAGTTCAGCCATGGACATTGTCCAAGACTTTGCAATCGATAGTGTCGATTGTTTAGTTTCCTGCTTACCGCTGGCTTTATTTCCACTGGAGATGAAGCACGAACTATTAACGCATATTCGCTCTGTGCTTAAACCGAACGGTGTATTCTTACAATACCAATACTGGTTAAGCGATAAACAACTTATCAAAGAGTACTTTCCACATCTCAAGACTAACTGGGTGCCTTTAAACCTACCACCATCCTTTGTCTACACCGGCACAGCCCCTCAAAGTGAAGTCGTTACCGAGTAGTTATCAATAGGTTGATTTGGCTTATTTGGTGTCATAGCCCCAATATCTATTCGAAATCTCACTAAATTTCCACACAGATATAGATATATAGCGTACAAGCGTTATAATTCAAGGCTTTATTACTGAAACTGCAGATACCACGAATTGACCATGGATAAAGCATATAACCCGCAAGCAATCGAGCAAGAAACCTACAAGAAGTGGGAAGATAACGACTACTTCTCGCCAAAAGGCGGCAGTAAAGACAATGACGACAGTTATTGCATCATGATCCCGCCACCAAACGTCACTGGTAGCTTGCACATGGGCCACGCTTTCCAACACACCATCATGGATGCGCTCACCCGATATAACCGCATGAAAGGGAAAAACACCCTTTGGCAGCCGGGCTCCGATCATGCTGGAATCGCAACTCAGATGGTAGTAGAGCGTTTGCTCGACCGAGAAGGAAAAACTCGCCATGATTTAGGCCGTGAAGCCTTTGTCGATCGTATTTGGGATTGGAAAGAAGAATCTGGCGGCACCATTACCAAGCAAATGCGCCGTATGGGCGATTCTTGTGACTGGTCGCGCGAAGCTTTCACCATGGATGATGATTTATCAGAAGCAGTTTTAGAAACCTTCGTTCGCTTACATGAAGAAGGTTTAATCTACCGCGGCGATCGCTTGGTCAACTGGGATCCAAAACTCCTGACCGCAGTATCTGACCTTGAAGTCGAATCACACGAAGAGAACGGCCACCTTTGGCACATGCGCTATCCGCTTAGCGATGGCTCAGGTCATATTATCATCGCTACGACTCGTCCAGAGACCATGCTTGGCGACAGTGCGGTAGCAGTGCATCCGGATGATGAGCGCTATCAGCACCTAATCGGCAAAACTATTGATTTACCACTAACAGGACGTCAAATCCCGATTATTGCCGACGATTATGTCGAAAAAGATTTTGGTAGTGGTTGCGTAAAAATTACTCCAGCGCATGACTTCAACGACTACGAAATGGGTCAACGTCATAATCTAGAAATGATCAATATCCTAACGCCAACAGCTCAGATTAACGATAACGCGCCTGAAGCTTATCGTGGGCTAGATCGCTATGACGCACGTAAAAAAATCGTTGAAGACTTTGAAGCGCTTGGCTTGATGGAGAAGATTGAACCACACAAGTTAAAAGTACCTCGTGGCGACCGTAGTGGCGTTGTAATCGAGCCATACTTAACACCACAATGGTACGTTAAGATTGCTCCGCTGGCTGAGCCTGCGCTTAAAGCGGTAAAAGATGGCGATATTAAGTTTGTACCAGAGAACTGGTCGAACACTTACTATCACTGGATGGAAAACATTCAAGACTGGTGTATTAGTCGCCAGCTTTGGTGGGGCCATCAGATCCCAGCTTGGTACGACAACAAAGGTGAAGTATATGTTGGTCGTAGCGAAGATGAAGTTCGTGAAAAATACAATCTTGGCGATATCGAATTACGTCGCGATGAAGACGTTCTCGACACTTGGTTCTCTTCCGCGCTTTGGCCTTTTGCCACATTAGGCTGGCCAGAAGAAACGCCTGAACTAGAAACATTCTTACCAACAAGCGTGTTGGTAACGGGTTTTGACATCATCTTCTTCTGGGTTGCCAGAATGATTATGATGGGCTTGAAATTTACCGGAAAAATTCCGTTCAAAGAAATCTACATTACTGGCTTGATTCGTGACGAGCAAGGTCAAAAAATGTCAAAGTCGAAAGGTAACGTACTCGACCCAATCGATATTATCGACGGCATTGAACTTGAGACCCTAGTTGAGAAGCGCACTACTGGAATGATGAACCCAAAAGCAGCCGAGAAGATTGCTAAGCGTACTCGCAAGCAATTCCCAGACGGCATTGAAGCTTATGGTACTGACGCCATGCGCTTTACATTCTGCGCCATGGCTTCTACCTCTCGTGACATCAACTTCGACTTAAACCGCGTAGAAGGCTACCGTAACTTCTGTAATAAAATATGGAACGCTGCGCGCTATGTGTTGATGAACACTGAGGAGCAAGATACAGGTTTAGAAAACAAGGATATGGAGTTCAGCTTAGCCGATCGCTGGATCAAAAGTGAGCTGCAAAAAACAATTAGAGAGTATGACAAAGCCATTGAAACTTATCGATTCGATATTGCCGCTAACGTTTTATATGACTTTACTTGGAATACTTACTGTGACTGGTACTTAGAGCTTTCTAAGCCAGTTCTTTATAGCGACGAATACTCAGAAGCCGCTAAACGCGGTACTCGTAATACGCTAGTCTCAGTGCTCGATTCGTTAATGCGCTTATTGCACCCGTTTATGCCATTTATCACAGAAGAAATCTGGCAGAAAGTTGCCCCATTGGCTGGCACATACGACAGTGAGCGCCCAAGCATCATGCTACAGGACTTTCCAAAAGCCGACTCAAGCTTAGTCGACGCAAAAGCGAAGCAAGATATCGAGTGGTTAAAGAAGATCATTGTTGGCGTCCGCAACATACGTGGCGAGATGAATATCGCACCAGGTAAACCACTAAGCGTGATGTTCCGAAATGGCTCTGATAGCGATAAAGAGCGTCTTGATAGCAACAAAAACTTCTTATCTAAGCTTGCTAAGTTAGAATCTATCAAGTGGCTTGAAGCAGGAGAAGAAGCTCCGATGTCTGCTACTGCATTAGCTGGTAACATGGAGATTCTTATTCCAATGGCAGGATTGATCGATGTCGAGCAAGAACTAGCTCGTCTTGATAAAGAGGCCGAAAAATTAGAAAAAGATTTGCAGCGAATTTCCGGCAAGTTAAACAATTCGAACTTTACCGATAAAGCGCCACAAGCTGTTGTCGAGAAAGAACAGGCTAAGCTTGCTGAAGTTGAATCAACCTTGAAAAAGATTGAAGAACAACGACAACAACTTAAAAGCCTGTAATTAAAGCAACTAAGATAAGCGAGGAAATAATGAAAAAACTAGTCATCAGCGGTCTACTGTTAGCTGGAAGCACTTTACCACTACAGGCTGATAATTCAGCGAGTAAACATTTTGTCCTCGTCACAACGCACCAAAATGATATTGGTGAAATTTGCCCAGAGATGAACGCTGGGCAAACCTTATCCTTCGACTTTAAATCTAATAATGAAGTAGAGTTTAACCTTCACTATCACGAAGGCGAAAAAGTTAACTACCCTATCGAACCACATAAAGTCACCTCTCTTAAGCAAAGTTTCGAGGCACCTATAAAGCAGACTTACTGCTTAATGTGGAAAGGACTAAGTGAAGAGGCAGCGAAGATCAAAGTGAACTACAGTATTTTTACTCCAATAAAAAACTAAATTTAAAAAAGGACCTCACGGTCCTTTTTTAAATACAAACCTCTTCAGCAGGCTTTCGCATATTGTATTCATTAGCCATAACTCGCCCATAAGCTCCAGTGTTCTCAATTAAGATTAAATCGCCCTCCTGAGTTTCAGGAAAAGGAATTTCCACGCCGAGTTTATCGGTGCTTTCACAAATTGGTCCTACTATTGTCGCCAAGTGTTCTTTTTCTGAGTCAAGTCTAGAAAGGTTAACGATATTATGAAACGAGCCGTATAGTGCAGGTCGCATCAGTGAGTTCATCCCTGTATTCAAGCCTACATAATAATAGTTCTGTTTTTGTTTTACTTGAGTCACTTTAGACACAAGCACTCCAGTATTAGCCGAAATATAACGGCCTGGTTCAATCCACAGTTGATACTGTGGGTATTCTGCTTTAACTGCCTGCAGGCTTGCATCAATGTGACTCATGGTAAGCTCTGATTGCTGTGAACGCTCTTTAATACCAAAGCCACCACCAAGGTTTAAGTATTTAACATCAGGGAATTGTGAGGCAGTTTCAGCCAGTAATCTTGCATGTTCAGCCCAGTGTTCGTTGCTTAAGATCCCACTTCCTGCGTGTGCATGTAACCCCACAACTTTGACATTCTTGCTATTGATAATTGGAATCAATTCAGCAAGTTCATCCATCGGTATGCCAAACTTAGATGTTGCCCCAGCGGTGCGAACATTGGCATGGTGTCCCTTACCAATATTAGGATCGACCCGTAGGAATATTTCCTTGCCTGCAAAAATTTCAGGCCAATGTTTTAATGGATAAGTACTGTCTAGGGTTAAGCGAATTCCTTTTTCTAGAACTTTCTCGTATTCCTTTTTGTCGGCGAAATTTGGAGTAAAGAAGATTCGAGACTTATCAATATTTGGGAATAAATTTAGGACATGGTTAACCTCGCCTATCGAAACAGTTTCAAATCCAGTACCAGCCTCGTAAGCGGTTTTTAGTACCTCAGGATTGTTGTTTGACTTAACGGCGAAAAACACTCTATCTACCGCACTTATAGTGTGCAAATTTTGAATATTATTTCGCACGGAATCTAAATCATAGATATAAGCACTGTCACGTTCGACGAGACAATTCTCAATAATTTTATGCTTAGTTTGCCACCACTTTGCAACTTCGCTAGAAGCTTTGCTTTGCTTTAACTCTTTTGCTGTAGGGCCTAACACTTCACTGTTCGGATTATTCGTGATTAACAGCTCATGAAGAGAAGAAATAACTTTATTGCTATGTTCATTATCTATTACAAAGGTAAGGTTCAAATCAGAAGCAGCCTGTGACAATAGATACACTTTATAGGTTTCGAAAATTGAAAAAGCCGGTGCGATTTTATGCAATATGGCTCGTACGTTTTTTCCTACAATCGATACAGCCGAACAATCATGCATCACATTAACCCTGCACATAGTCGATAAGTCTTTGACTAGCACAGCCAGTCTTTTTTGACTGACGACCTGAGTCAAATTATCAAGACTCACTGTAATGTTCGTTTCTGAGGTCGAGACTAAATCTACCGAAACGTGGTGTCGTTTAAAGATAGCGAAGATATCAGCTAAAAAGCCTGCTTGTTGCCACATCCCTTGACTCTCCATAGAGACTAGGGTGATGCCCTCCTTTGCAGTTACGCCCTTAACCATCCCCCAACTGTTTTCGGTATGACTAATGACTGTGCCATCGATATCAGGATCAACCGTCGAGCGAATATAGATAGGGATCTGACTAATTTTCGCAGGTCGGATGGCTCTTGGGTGCAGAACCTTTGCACCCGCAGAGGCCATTTCTTGCGCTTCCTCGTAATTCAACTGCTTTAATAGTCGAGCATTACTCACTTGGTTTGGGTTTGCTGTAAAAATACCCGGAACGTCGGTCCATATCTCCAAGCGCTCAGCTTCAATTTTTGCAGCGAAGTAAGCAGCCGATGAGTCAGAGCCGCCTCGTCCAAGCAATACAGTTTCGTTATCACGAGTCGAGGCAATAAAGCCCTGAGTAATGACTATAGAAGAGCTCTCTATCGCTTTGAGTAAAGTTTCATCACTCTCGAATTCGCAGTTTGCACAAAGATAATCAATGCTCGGCGTTTCATGCGCAAACAAGTAATCACGCGCATCTAACCTAAGAACCACCTCTTCAAATTGATTGCTTAAATACAGCTGCCCTGCTTTAGTCGCCCATAACTCACCCTGCGACATCACTAGAGCACGAACCCGCTCTGTCACTTCGCCTAATAAAGAAATTCCATCAAGCAGACGTTTCAGAAAGCCATATTCTTCGTCGAGCAAGTTATGAGGTAGCTCTAATCCCGTTAGTAAATGTCGATGAACTTCTACCACCTCTTCGAATGCACCTTCATAGTCACCTTTCAAAGCCAGCTCGATTAAAGCGTCCAATTTATTGGAAACCGAACTTACCGCAGAATGTACAACAAATACTTTTTTCCCCTTGGTATGTTTTCGCTTAATAATGCTCGCAATATTATCCCAATTCCGACGCGTAGAAACGCTAGTTCCCCCAAACTTAAGCAAATGCCAAGAGCTGTTTGTTGCCATACTTTGATTCCTCAATAAATTGTACTCAGTTCATACAGACATAAAAAAACCCGCAGAGGATGACCTGTGCGGGTTTTAAGAATTAGAAATTACAATCGTATCATTCACCCACAGCAGTACAGGACGCGTTTTTTTAGCGCCTTCTTAGCCTGTTTCTTGCTTGAGTTAATTACGATGTTTAGTGTTTTCATGATATTGAATATAATTTATACAAAAAGATTGTCAATAAATAATTGCTATTTAAGGCGTTTAGCCTTAAAAAAGGCTTTAAGCTGTTCGGAGCATTGTTCTTTTAATAAACCCGACTCAACCTCGCAGTGATGATTAAATGACTCATGATTGAGGATATTAAGAATGCTTCCCCCTGCCCCTGTTCGCGAGTCTTCTGTGGCATATACAACACGAGTCACTCTTGCGTGAACTAACGCCATAGCGCACATAGCACAAGGCTCTAGGGTGACATATACAGTAGTATCCACTAAACGATAGTTATTAAGCACTTTACCAGCTTCACGTAAAGCCACAACTTCCGCATGCGCCGTAGGATCATTGTTTAATATTGGTTGGTTAAAACCCTCAGCAATTACCTCTCCACTTTTCACTAAAACCGCACCAACAGGTACCTCGCCCTTCTCCTTAGCGGTTTCCGCTAACTCAAAGGCGCGTTGCATGTACTGGTGGTCTTGTTCGGTGAAATTAGTCATTTTTTAGAGGTCACTCTTAAGAGGTGAGTTGTGCTAAACGCTAACCCACCTTATATGCTATAGCTTGTAGGAAAAGGCTTTTTACATAAACCACAAAGTATTTATTAGCGAGAAGAAACATACGGTTTTTCGTTTTATGCTAAGCGGAAACTCGCGCAAAGAAGGAGTGTACACACAGTACATGACTGATTGAGCAAGTTTCCAACACCGCAGAAAGTGAAAAAGATATGTTTATTTCGCTAATTATTCCCATTCAATGGTGGCTGGTGGCTTCGACGATATATCATAGGTAACACGGGAAATACCGTCCACCTCATTAATAATACGACCTGACACATGCTCTAGGAACTCATACGGTAAGTGTGCCCAGCGTGCGGTCATAAAGTCGATGGTTTCTACCGCGCGAAGTGCTACGACATAATCATATTTACGGCCATCGCCCATGACGCCTACCGATCTTACTGGTAAGAATACGGTGAATGACTGGCTCGTTTTGTGGTAAAGATCATGCTTATAAAGCTCTTCGATGAAGATTGCATCGGCACGACGAAGTAAGTCAGCATATTCTTTTTTAACTTCACCTAAGATACGAACGCCTAGACCTGGGCCTGGGAACGGGTGACGGTAAAGCATGTCGTAAGGAAGACCTAACTCAAGGCCAATTTTACGGACTTCATCTTTGAACAATTCACGCAGTGGCTCTACAAGCTTTAATTCCATCTTTTCAGGCAGTCCACCAACGTTGTGGTGTGATTTAATCACGTGAGCTTTACCTGTTTTAGCACCAGCCGACTCAATCACGTCTGGATAAATCGTACCTTGCGCTAACCATTTTGCGTTGGTGAGCTTTTTAGATTCTTCATCGAAGATATCAATAAACACTTTACCGATAATCTTACGCTTTGCTTCTGGCTCGTCGACACCTTTAAGTTCGTCTAGGAAGCGATCTTCTGCATCAATGCGAATAATGTTTAGGCCGAATTTATCGCCAAACATCGCCATCACTTGGTCGGCTTCGTTTAAACGTAATAAACCGTTATCAACAAATACGCAGGTTAGGTTTTCACCGATTGCGCGGTGTAACAACATTGCAGTAACCGAAGAATCAACGCCGCCAGAAAGACCTAATACGACTTTGTCGTCACCAACTTGCTCTTTGATTTGCTCAATCGCATCATCAATAATGTTTTCAGCAGTCCATAAACGCTCACAGCCACAAATCTCTGAGACAAAGCGCTCTAACATACGGCCGCCTTGTTTCGTGTGTGTTACTTCCGCGTGGAACTGGATACCGTAAAAAGGCTTTTCTTTGTGTGCCATAGCTGCGATTGGAGCGTTGTCGCTAGAAGCAATCACTTCGAAAGTCTCTGGGACTTCTAATACCTTATCGCCGTGACTCATCCAAACGTCTAGCAATGCTTTTCCTTCCGCGTCAATTCTGTCTTCAATACCGTCTAATAAGTCATTTGGAGTATTGATATACACTTCGGCGTAACCAAACTCACGCTTCTCAGAACCGCCAACTTTGCCACCAAATTGGTAGGCCATTGTTTGCATGCCGTAGCAGATTCCAAGTACCGGAATACCAAGCTCGAACACTAGTCCTGGTGCTCTTGGCGTACCTTCGCCTGATACTGACTCAGGGCCACCCGATAGAATAATACCTTGCGGATTAAACTCACGAATGTAGTCGTCGCTAACATCAAAAGGCACCAACTCACAGTAAACGCCAATCTCGCGAACTCGACGAGCAATTAACTGTGTGTATTGAGAACCAAAGTCCAAAATCAATATACGCTGATCATGAATATCTGTTTGCATCTTCTTACCTTTCTAGGTTAGCTAGTCGTCATACGCTACTTGCGTATCACTTAAAAAATCAAAAAGCCGCAGCTAAATTTCTGCGGCTTGGTTTGTCCGTCTTTTAGAAGCACTTCTAATCATAACGCTGGAAAAATGCTCAAGGTAAATAACACACTTCAACACTTTCTTTTTTGCAATCTAAAGTTTTCGAGAGCGAGGCAGAACTTTACGAAACTGCGCAGTTTACTAAAGTAAATAGCCAAGGGGCTAGACCCTGAGCATGATTGAGTAAAGTTCTAACAATGCTATCGGACACTTTAGGCAGCAAAGTTATACGCGGTAGTTTGGGGCTTCCTTAGTGATTGAAACATCATGCACATGGCTCTCACTCATGCCGGCACTAGTCACTCTTACAAACTGAGCTTTAGTTCGCATATCTTCAATCGTTTTACAGCCGGTTAGCCCCATACTTGAACGTAAACCGCCCATCATTTGGTGAACAATGGAAGTCATGTAGCCTTTATATGGAACACGACCTTCAATACCTTCTGGCACTAGCTTGTCAGCCGCATTCGAGCTTTGGAAGTAACGATCCGCTGAACTGTTTTTCTGCGACATGGCGCCTAATGACCCCATACCACGGTATGACTTGTAAGAGCGCCCTTGGTAAAGCTCTACTTCGCCAGGCGCTTCTTCTGTACCAGCCAGCATCGAACCAACCATGACACAGTGCGCACCTGCGGCGATAGCTTTACACATATCACCGGAGAAACGGATACCACCATCTGAAATAAATGGAATACCTGAGCCTTCTAATTCTTTAGCAACACTTGAGATTGCTGAAACCTGTGGAACTCCAACGCCAGTAACAATACGCGTTGTGCAGATCGAGCCAGGGCCAATACCAACTTTAACGCCGTCGGCGCCTGCGTCTACGAGCGCGCGAGCTCCAGCTGCTGTTGCCACGTTGCCGCCAATAACTTGCTTGTCTGGATAATTCTGTTTAACCCACTTAATACGGTCGAGAACGCCTTGTGAGTGACCGTGTGAGGTATCAACTAGGATAATATCAACACCAGCTTCTACAATGGCTGAAATTCGATCAGGAGTTTCTGCACCGGTACCTACAGCAGCGCCTACGCGTAAATGACCATACCGGTCTTTACAAGCATTAGGCTTGCTTTCTGCGTTGTTGATATCTTTAACTGTTATCATCCCTTTAAGGTCAAACTTATCATTAACCACCAACAGTTTTTCAATTCGATGAGTGTGTAACTTATCCAAGATTTCTTCTTGGCTTGCACCTTCGGTTACCGTCACTAGACGTTCTTTAGGTGTCATAACTGATGAAACCGGTTGTCCATCACGGTTTTCAAAACGGATATCGCGGTTTGTCACAATACCCACTAACTGATCACCTTCAACCACAGGCATTCCGGAAATGCCGTATTCTTGAGTCATTGATCTCAGTTGGCCTACAGTAGTATCTGGAGTAACAGTGATAGGGTTGCTAACAACACCGCTTTCGAATTTTTTCACGCGGCGAACATGCTCGGCTTGATGCTCGATAGACATATTTTTGTGAATAAAGCCCATCCCGCCTTCTTGCGCAAGTGCAATAGCAAGACTTGATTCTGTTACAGTATCCATTGCAGCTGAAACAAGTGGGATATTTAGAGCGAACTCACTGGTAATTTTAGTACGCAAATCAGCATCTGCTGGAAGGACCGTAGAGTGTCCCGGTACTAATAAAACGTCGTCAAAGGTTAGAGCTTCCTCTATAATGCGCATAGGGTGTACCACGTATTATTTAACGTCAATGCGACAGGCACTGACTTGATGAAGCGCGTTATTATAACGTGTCCATAGCACGCAGGTAAATAGCCAACAACTAAATAACTTAAGCAATTGTCTCAAATTATGATAAAACCGATTTTAGAACCACAAAAACCAACTCAACAGCGGAAAGTTTACTCAGTTACCGAGCTGGCCTTAAACGTGCGACGCCAGTTAGAAAACGAAATCGGTCAGATCTGGATAACTGGTGAAATTTCAAACCTAGCAACTCCGCGCTCTGGTCACTGGTATTTTACGTTAAAAGATTCAGATGCCCAGCTACGCTGTGCCATGTTCAAAAATCGGAATCGTGGGGTTCGCTTTACACCGGAAGACGGCCAGCAAGTACTTATGCGAGCCAAGCTAAGCCTTTATGAGCCTCGTGGCGACCTTCAGTTAATCGGCGAATATATGGAACCTGCCGGTGAAGGTGCTTTACAAATTGCCTTCGATAGGCTTAAACAAAAGCTGAATAATGAAGGCTTATTTGACCCTGAGCTAAAGCGGCCAATCCCGACCCTCCCAAGCAAGATAGGTATTATCACTTCAGCCACAGGAGCAGCGATACGAGACGTGTTGACGGTTTTAAAACGCCGTATGCCTCAGGTTCCAGTGATTATTTACCCGAGCCAAGTGCAAGGCGAAAAGGCCGCGAAAACTATTATAGAGCAATTGAAAATCGCCAATCAGCGTAATGAGTGCGATGTTTTGCTTGTTACACGTGGCGGTGGTTCTCTCGAAGATATGTGGTGCTTTAACGACGAGCAACTGGCTAGAGAAATTCGCAACAGCAAGATTCCTGTCGTATCAGCTGTCGGTCACGAGGTCGATACGTCCATTAGTGATTTAGTAGCAGACTTGCGTGCCCCCACTCCCTCTGCCGCCGCTGAAATATTGGTGCCTAATCGTGTTGATATTATCCATACATTTCAAGCTCTCGAGCGTCGCTTAACCAATGAGTTCCAACACAAACTCCAGATTCAGCAAGCTAAACTCGATAAGCTGGTCGCTAAAATAGTTCACCCGAAACAACGCCTCGCACAAAGTGAAGCCGATCTGAATCGTCTAATCAAACAACTCAAGGTCGCACAAAAACGTTATCTAGAGCAAAAAGGCTTTAACTTAAACAATGCTAAGTCGCGCTTACAAAGCTACAAACCCGAAAAACACTTAGAGCAATCACAACAACGACTAGATGCGTGGCAAAAACAGCTAAAGCAAGCCATAAAGCAGCGACTGGGACAGTCGCAACAGGCTTTCGCTCTTACCGCGCAAAAGCTCAATGATATTAGTCCATTAGCAACACTAGACCGCGGATATACGATTACTAGGGATGAAAATGGTAAGGCTTTGAGATCTGCAAAGGATGCGAAGAAAGCAGGAAAGTTAATTACAAGATTTATAGATGGTGACGTGGAAAGTAAGCCTGAATAGGCTTACTTTTCTCAACTACTTCTTACCGAACTTCTTAATAGCGCGCTTTTTCTTTAAGCGTTGACGGCGTGACAACTCACGAGACTTATTCGTCTTGTCCGCAAAGGGGTTATCACCCTCTTTTGTCTCAAGACGTATTGGCGTTCCAATTAAGTTAAGCTTCTTACGGAAGAAATTAATCAGGTATCTCTTATAGCTTTCTTGAAGTTTACTCACTTGCTTACCGTGAATCACGATTATCGGCGGATTATGCCCCCCTGGGTGAGCATAACGTAACTTAATACGACGACCTTTAATTGCAGGTGGCTGATGACGATCATAAGCTTGTTCTAAAAGACGCGTTAATTGCGAAGCAGACATTTCGATCAATGCGCTTTCCCAAGCTTCGTCGACCGAGTCCCACAAATGCCCAACGTTCGAACCGTGTAGCGCAGAAATGAAGTGAATTCGTGCGAAGTCAACAAAGCCCAAACGACGATCGATTTCCATCTTAACTTCTTCACGCTGCTCCTCAGTCATGCCATCCCACTTGTTGATAGCAATAACCATCGAACGACCAGCGTCAATAACATGGCTGATCAAGCTTAAGTCTTGATCGGTGATTGGTTCTCTTGCGTCCATCACCATAACCACAACATTCGAATCACCTATCGCCTGAAGAGTTTTTAGGACAGAGAATTTCTCAACCGCTTCTTTAACTTTGCCGCGACGACGCACACCAGCTGTGTCAATTAAAGTATAAGGCTTGCCACGACGCTCCATCTCGATATAAATACTATCGCGAGTTGTTCCAGGCATATCAAATACCACAACACGCTCTTCGCCTAGGAAGCGGTTAATTAGCGTCGACTTACCCACGTTTGGACGACCTACTACCGCAAGCTTCACGCCACGCGCTTGTAACTCCTCAATAGTCTGCTCTTCTTCGTTGACAGGGGTGAGTTCTAAGTTATCGAGAATGGTATCAATTAAAGACGATACGCCACGACCATGCTCAGCTGCTATACCTAAAATCGTGCTGTAACCAAAGCTATAATACTCAGCGATAGCTGCTTCTGCGTGAACACCATCAACTTTGTTAACGGCTAGAATAACGGGTTTTTGTTGGCGTCTTAATTGTTCAGCGACATATTCGTCAGCTGCCGTCATGCCAGTCCTGGCATCGACCATAAAAACAACAATATCGGCTTCTTCAACCGCTTGAAGCGATTGTTTTGCCATTAAGTCATCAATACCCTCTTCATCACCAGCGATACCGCCGGTATCGACGACAATGAAAGGTTGGCCATTAAGCTTGGCTTGGCCATATTGACGATCTCGTGTTAAGCCAGGAAGGTTAGCAACAAGAGCATCGCGCGACTTAGTCAGTCGATTGAACAGTGTTGATTTACCAACGTTGGGACGACCAACGAGCGCGATTACTGGAAGCATAAATAATTACTCTTACTTGTCTTCAACTTTGTTAAAGACATACATAAAACCAAAACGACTTGTTAAAATAACTTCATCATCGATCACAACAGGCTTGTGTGCAAAACCGTAACTGTCTAAATGGTCGCGGGCCACAAACTCACCAGTAGCTTTATCAAGAAAGTGTACATAACCTTCGAAGTCACCAACAATTAAATCATCACCAAGCGCAGCAGCGGCAGTAGGTCTGCGGTACATCAAACCTTCTTGTTTCCAAGCTACATCGCCAGTGGTACGACTAATGGCAACAATAGTACCATCAGTAGTCACAGCGTAAACCCTTAGTGAGTCAACGTATAAGTCTTTTACCGTAGATAACTCTTGGCGCCATAAATAGCGACCGTTCGTTAGGTCCATGGCAATGGCGTAACCATTATAACCAGCACCATAAAGAACATTTCCAAAGACTACAGGAGTGGTGTCGACATCAACAATGCGCGATATATCAGAACTACCACGAGGTGAAGACACACGCTGTTCCCACATTAAGTCGCCAGTGTCCAAATTAAAGGCAGCGATTTTACCGTTAGCAAACCCGGTTAAGACTACGCCATTGGTGATAAGAGGCGCTGAAGTTCCACGAATCGTTAAGTTAGGGATTACGCGATCATAAAACCATTCTTGGCTACCATCGTTACTGTCTAGGGCAAAAATTTTACCATCAGCAGTGCGCACCACAATCATAGTGCCATCAATAGCAGGCTTAGCTAAGACCTCACTAGAAACCTCTTTGCGCCAAACTTCGCTACCATCGGCAACATTCAGCACTATGACGTTTGCTTTTTTTGATCCAACAGCAACAAGCCCAGCATTGGCGCTAATGCCGCCAGAGAGAGGCTCATTCAAATTCACTTCCCAGACGATATCACCAGACTCACGATCAAAAGCAGTCACTAAGCCCTTTATATCTGCAGTTAGAACATAGTTGTCCCAAACAGCAGGCGTTAAATCATTAAACTTCTCATCAGCACCTTCGCCAACTGACTCTGACCAGCGAACATCAATTTCAAACTTTGAGTCAACTTCTTCCAACTCTGTTGGTGGGTTGACGACTTCGTCAGAGCAAGCCGCAAGAAGAACACAAGCAGCTAATGAAGTTAATAATTTAGATTTAACGTTAAATGTCATACTTTATCCTGTTATAAAGAATTTTTTATCAAGCACTTATCGCTTATAAGCGAATTGTCGTTATTATTTCTCGATTCCAAATTCAGATAAGCGTAATGCTAGCAATGGATGTGGCGTACCGTTCGATGCGTCTCTGGCTTCCATAAAAGCGTTTTTGGCCGCATCTCTGTCGCCTTTTGCTAACAAAGCTTCACCTTTAACTAACAAGGCGCTATCTTTAAATGCTTCTGTTTTGATGGAATCGGCTTGGCTGATTGCTGCATCATATTTTTCTTGAGCAAGTAAAACTCGAGCCAAACGAACCTCGGCCACTGGAGTAAAGGCCTTGTTACCTTGGTCAACAACCCAGCGCAATTGTTCCGCGGCTGCGTCTAAATTATTTTTCGTCACCTCAATTTCTGCAAGCTTTAACGCCGCTAGAGCCGCGTAACTGGTCGCACTGTAATCAGCTTTTAATGCTTCAGCTTTTTCTACGAACTGAGCTTGCTCGACGTCACCAGCAACGATCGTATCAACGGCTTCTGCATATTGCTGTGACGCTATCTCAGCCTGCTCTTTCTGGTAATCTTTATAGTAATCCCAACCAAAAATACCACCAAAGCCAATCACTGCGCCTAAAATAATCGCTTTACCGTTTTCTTTCCAAAAGGTTTTAATCGCTTCAACCTGTTGTTCTTCTGTCTCATATTGAGCCATTGCTGGTCCCCTAACTCTATTTCTGGTTAATTAATGATTTCAATTGCTCAGCCACTTCTGATTGAGCTAACTGTAATTGATCTTTTTGTTCACGCAAGAATTTAACACCTACGGTTTTATCTTGCACCTCTTGCTCACCGAGCACTAAAGCAATCTGAGCACCGCTTTTATCAGCACGCTTAAATTGTTTCTTAAAGTTACCACCACCAAAGTTGTTACGTACGCTTAATTCAGGCAGTTTTTCGCGAAGCTGCTCTGCTAACTGAATAGCATTAATCTCGGCTTCCTCACCTAGCGCCACCATATAAACGTCCGCTAGCGAAGGCTTAATCGGAGCTACTTCTTCTAGAAGCGCTACAATTCGTTCGATTCCCATAGCAAAGCCACTGGCGGTAGTTGCATGACCACCTAGCTGCTCGGTAAGACCGTCATAACGGCCACCAGCACAGATAGTGCCTTGTGCACCAAGCTTATCGGTAATCCACTCAAACACAGTACGATTGTAATAATCGAGGCCACGCACCAAGTTCGTATTCACTGTATATTCAACGTCATTGGCTTCGAGTATTTTGCACAGTTGCTTAAAGTGCTGCTCCGACTCTGGATCTAAATGCTCAGACAACTTCGGCGCGTCTTTAACTAGCGCTTGTACCTCTGGGTTCTTACTATCCAAGATACGAAGTGGGTTTGAGCCAAGTCGTCGCTGACTATCTTCATCCAACTGATCTTTAATCGGCTCAAGGAATGCGACAAGTTTATCTCTATATGCTGCTCGCGCTTCATTAGAGCCTAGCGAATTAATTTCCAAGCGCACCGAGCCAGCTAGTCCTAACTCACGCCATAAACGGGCTGTCATCAAGATTAATTCAGCATCAACATCAGCAGTAGCAATACCAAAGGTTTCTACGCCTAACTGATGAAACTGGCGATAACGTCCTTTTTGCGGACGTTCGTGGCGGAACATAGGACCCATATACCAAAGTCGTTGTTCTTGGTTATAAAGCAAACCATGCTCAATTCCAGCTCGCACACAGCTGGCTGTGCCCTCAGGGCGCAGGGTTAAGCTGTCACCGTTGCGATCCTCAAAGGTATACATCTCTTTTTCAACAATATCAGTTACTTCGCCGATAGAGCGCTTAAAGAGCTGAGTTTTTTCCACGATAGGCATACGGATTTCAGAATAGCCGTAGCTATTCATTAGACGACGTAAAATCGTTTCCAGCTTTTGCCAATATGGTGTCTGTTCCGGCAATATATCGTTCATGCCGCGAATTGCTTGAATTTTTTGCGCCAAAATCTATCCCGATACGTTCAAGTGATAATTTTTGTGAAAGTGCGAAATTATAGCTAATTTGGCGAAAAACAGTAGTTATTTCGCCGTAATTTCAGAATTTATAAGGTCTTATAGCGGATCTACTAGGAAATTGCTACTTTACTTCCTCGATAGGCAGTTGCTCAGCGCCTTTGGTCTTTTCGTCTGTCTGGGCTTTTTTAGCTGCGATCTGCGCACGAATGCGTGACTCCAATTCATCCACCAAATCTTCGTTTGCGACCTTGTGGCTTTTGTCACCATCTAAATAAAGCATGCTTTTCTTAAAACCACCAGTAAGCCCGACCGAGACTTCTTTAGCTTCTCCAGGCCCATTGACCACACAGCCTATAACAGCAACATCCAAGTGCTCGTTAACGTCCTCTAGACGCTCTTCGAGGGCATTGACTGTTTTAATGACATCAAACTGTTGGCGAGAACACGAAGGGCACGCGATGAGGTTAATGCCTCTTTGACGTAAACCTAAGCTCTTAAGTATATCGAAACCCACTTTAATTTCTTGAACCGGATCGGCTGCTAGCGAGATACGGATGGTATCGCCAATACCTTCGGCCAACAGCATGCCAAGGCCAACTGACGACTTCACGGTACCGGAGCGGAAGCTTCCAGCTTCAGTAATACCTAAATGTAACGGGTTATCAATTTCTTTGGCCAGGATACGATAAGCAGCAACGGTCATGTAAACGTCTGAGGCTTTAAGGCTAATTTTGTAATCTTTAAAGCCATGACGCTCGAGAATATCAATATGCCTGTAAGCAGACTCTACCAAGGCTTCCGGTGTAGGCTCACCGTACTTTTCTTGTAAGTCTTTTTCTAATGAGCCTGCGTTAACCCCAATTCGAATAGGGATATTTCGCGCTCTAGCCGCATCCACCACAGCTTTTACACGCTCTTCAGAGCCGATATTTCCTGGATTAATACGCAAACAGTCGACACCATACTCCGCAACTTTAAGCGCTATTCGATAATCAAAGTGGATATCTGCAACCAACGGGACCGGAGACTGCTTTTTTATCTCTTTAAACGCTTCTGCTGCTTTCATCGTCGGTACAGAAACACGAACGATATCGGCTCCAGTATCCGCCAATGCCTGAATTTGCTGAACCGTAGCCTCAACATCACAAGTATCTGTATTGGTCATACTCTGGACAGCGATTGGTGCATCACCACCTACCGGAACATTACCGACCATTATTTGACGTGATTTACGTCGTTGAATCCAAGAAGGACTATTCATAATTGTTGCTATCTCACCTTGTCACTTATCAAACTTAAAACTAATGGTATTAAGTATCGTAAGTAACAGTTAAATCAATGCTTAATTCAAGAATCGCCAAGGGTTAGTTTGGCAGCTCGAGTATCTGGGTATTGCGTCAGGTCGATCTCGTTTCCATCAAAGGATAACTCTACCGCTGAAGCCTTACCAAGATTCAAATAATATGGGGTTTTCCCCGAAAGTTGCAAGCTTGTACCAGCTGACTTAATGCCAAGAGCCAGCACTTTTCCAGTAGCATCTTCAATGCGCACCCAACAGTCATTAGTAAAGCTTAAAAAGAGCGACTTATTAGAAGTTGCAGCTGCTGACGAACTAATATTGTTAGAATTATTCTGGACTGTCTCTGCATTACTAACCGATTCGTTTGTGGTGCCAAGTGATTCACTTCCTGCATCAGCTTGTGGCTCACTTTCTAAAGAATCCTCTGAACTGTTTATTTCGAGATTATTTAACTTGAGGCTATCGCCTTCATCGGAGTCACGAGCGTCCTCTGGTACTTTGCTTGAAATTGATAGAGCTCCATTAGGCCCATCATTATCATTTTGATTGTCAAGCTCTAAGCCCTGGCTATCGCTCTCCAACTGCTCCGTGTCTTGACCCGCTGGAACAACTTTTTTCCATAGCTCTTTTTCAACAACCAAGTAGTAAATAGCAACCACTAAAGCGACAATTATTAGTCCGGTCACAATTTTAAAAAGCCAGTTGTTGGAGTTTACGGACTTTTCCAAAGACATACCTTCGACTCGAGGCGAAGTCGTTTTGCTAAATAGATTGTTTTTCTTGCAAAACTGCTCAAAATTAGCAGCTACATCAACTTCATTCAGCTCAAGAAGTTCAGCGTAATTCTTTAGGTAACCGCGATAAAAAGTGACCGGTAGATCGCCTTCATAATCGTCACTTTCTATTTTAGTTAACACAAACTTCGTTAGTTTAAGGCGCTCTGATACCTCCTCAAGCGATATACCCTTCTCTTCTCGGGTGCGCTTCAATAAAGCTCCAGGGCCAAAGTCATGATTCTCAGAATGTTGTTCGGTTTCTACAGTCATAACTTATCGCAGGTTTAGGTATTCAGTAGCTTGCGGTGAATTCGGGTAAAGTTGCATTAGCTTTTGACCATAACTCCGCATACTGCCACGATTACCAATGGCTTTAGCTGCTTTGTAACCTAACAACAAGGAGCCTGGAGTTGCTCGAGTGCGACCTTCAAAGCGGAACAAGTAATCCGCAGCTCGTCGTGGATTACCTTGCTCATAAAAAACTGTAGCCAGGCCAAACAAGGACTTATGTAAACTTGGGTTTACCGTTAGCGCTTTTTCAAAATACTCTTCAGCTTGAGTCACTTGACCAGCATTGAGGCTACAGAAACCCGCGTTTTCATAAGTTTCGCCAACCGACGTGTAGTTAGGTTGAGAAATAGCTTTTAAAAAGTACTCGACACCCTCGGCATACTCTTTTTTAGATTCACACAAAAATGCACCGTAGGCATTTAAGTAGTCTGGATTTCTTGGCGCTTTTTTGATGGCCTGACGGTAATAACTATCGGCTTTGTCATATTCATACACAGCTTGATAGTAATAACCTAGACCATAAAGAACATCAGGCATATCAGGCTTATGCTCATAAGCCTTGATAAGGTTTTGTTTCGCTCTCTCCATATAACCGGTTTCGATATACTTTAGGCCAAGCGCCAAACGAGTTTGTGCCGCTTTAGTTGCATCATATTTATTCTTGCTAACCTCGATACCATCATTGGTGGAGGCCGAGACTTTTGTAGTCGTTGTCGTTTCACAGCCAACCAAAGCCATTCCTGCAACCAGTAACATCCAGTTAAGAGATTTCATTAATACCTACCTGCTTATTATAATAGTAACTTAAACTAAAGCCCTCACATCAATATCGTTGGAGAACTGAGTTCGTCTTTGCTGTCTTTTTGTTTTATCGTTAATCTTACCCGCGAGCTGCCCACAAGCCGCATCAATATCGTCTCCACGCGTACGGCGAACAACTACAACAAAGCCATTGCGATGCAAATAATCGCTAAATGCATCGATTGCCTTAGACGTTGACGTTTCGTAATGAGTCTGTGGAAACGGGTTGAATGGAATTAGATTAATCTTACAGGGCGTATTTTTCAATAGCTTAGCCAATTGTTTTGCATGTTCTATGCTGTCGTTAACATCTTTGAGCATGACATATTCGACAGTAACTTTACGTGCTGCATTCGACTTTTCCATGTAGCGGTGGACGCTAGCCATGAATTCTTTGATCGGATACTTTTTATTAATAGGGACTAATACATCACGCAGCTCATCGTTTGGCGCGTGTAGCGAGATAGCTAGTGCTACATCAATATCATCAGCCATACGGTCAAGCTGAGGCACCATGCCTGAAGTACTTAATGTTACACGGCGCTTAGAAAGCCCGTAAGCAAAATCATCCAACATCAACTGCATAGAGTTGATAACTGGCTGATAGTTAGCCAAAGGCTCGCCCATACCCATCATGACAACGTTAGTAACCGCACGATCATCGCTTTTATGCTTACCATTCAGATAACGCGCCGCGTGCCATACTTGGCCAATGATTTCGGCAGTCGTTAGGTTACGGTTAAAACCTTGATAACCTGTCGAGCAGAAACTGCACTCAAGCGCACAGCCAACTTGTGACGATACACACAAGGTGCCACGATGACGCTCTGGAATAAAGACTGTTTCGATAGCCTGTCCACCAGGAATTTTCAAAGCCCACTTGATGGTGCCATCGCTAGACTCCTGAACACTTAATACTTCAGGGCCCTCGATCACAGCAACATCGGCTAATTTCTGGCGACACGCCTTACTGATATTAGTCATCTCGTCGAAGTTATCGACGCCAAACTGGTGAACCCACTTCATGACTTGTTGAGCACGGAATGGCTTTTCACCGAGTTCAACGAAGAACTCCACCATTTCATCGCGCGTCAGGTTGAGTAGGTTGGTTTTTTCATTAACCGTAGTAGAACAACTCATTAGGAATACCTTTTTGCGATTAAAATCACCTGTTTTCACTATAACTGCGTTAAAAAGTGCTAAAAGTACTCGATTACCGTAAAGGTAACCTCCGAATTTCCACAACTTTTTGCCTTGTAATAGCATTAGCAGGCGGTTTTAAAGCTTTACGACCAAAACGTCACAAAGCTATGTGTATAAATTTTACGCTATTCTAGGCTTTTAACACCTCAATAGCAAAATAACTGTCATTAAAAAATGCAGGCCAAGCCTGCATTTTTTATATATTGTCTGACTAAAATTGAAGATTTTTGGTTGAGTTCAAGGCGCTAGCTTTTCGAGTACCGCAGTTTACTTAAGTAAATGAGGATACGCAGATAAAGCTTGCAACACCGAAATCAGCCAAAAAGGTCAATTTTAGCGAGTGCGAGGGCAAATTTCGTCTGAAGAGAAGAAATAGTTAATCTCACGCTCAGCTGACTCTGGGCTATCAGAACCGTGTGCAGCGTTCTCGTCTACTGACACTGCATAATCTGCACGGATAGTGCCGCGTAAAGCTTCTGCTGGGTTTGTAGCACCCATGATTTCACGGTTTGCTTTGATTGCGTTTTCGCCTTCAAGAACTTGAACCATTACAGGGCCAGAAGTCATAAAATCAACTAAAGCACCGAAGAAAGGACGCTCTTTGTGCTCAGCGTAGAAACCTTCTGCTTTTTCACGAGAAAGGTGGATCATTTTAGAAGCAACGATACGAAGGCCTGCGCGCTCGAAACGTGAATAGATTTCACCAATAACGTTTTTCGCTACAGCGTCAGGTTTTACGATAGAAAAAGTACGTTCAACAGCCATTTTAGACTCCAATAATTGTTAATAAGCAATAAATCAGTTTTTACAAAGAGTGTTTCGCCAAGATTACCTTCTCGGCACAGTCTGCTAAGGCAAACTGAGAATTCGGTGGCTAGGCTCGAGACTATCAATAGGGCCGGATAAGAAGCCCCTAATAAAACCACGTGACACTAGCGCAAAAAAAGGGGTTAATTGATAACCCCTTTTTAATCGCGCGTATTATACAGAATGTGCATTATTTGGGCAATGCCGAAGACGCTGTTATTAGTAGTGATTCATCATATTATCAAGATGTAGGACTGATTCAGCGCTAAGCGGGATTTGGCTAAAGCTACTGGCTTGTGGTGAAAAGCTGCCTTTAATCTCGATTTTAAGCTTGTAAGAGCCAACATCCAGTTTCTCGCCATCTAAAGTACTCAACTCCAGTTCTCCAGCAAAGCGTTCAGCTTCCCCTGGCTTGATTTCAATCGAATGCAAAGCCTGAGTAAACATTCTGTCTTTTGACCAGACCGTAACCAACTGATTATTATTGTCATACAGGTAAATTTCAAACGTTTGCCCTGATCGGAAGTCTAAACGAATGGTCTTATCGGAGTGGTTGATCAGAGTAATAGAAGCTTCCACAGCTTGTTGCTGACTCAAGATTACCGGCTCTGCTGGAAACTGCGCTGAGAGCTCTATTCCGCCTTGATTAGGTAATGTCATATCCCCTACTTTTGCGTGTTCCAATTCGAACTCCACGCTACCAAGAATCGAATCTTGCGTCCACTTCACTAGCCCAATGTTAGGCACAAACCAAGCGCTTTCCAGCCCTGCATCGTAGCAGTAACCAGAAAAGTCTAAGCGCAAAGCATTGTTAAAGTGGCCCGCAGTGGTTACCGTAGTCGTAGCTTTTTCGGCTAACACAGCGTTATCGGTGCAGCCGTCGATACGAACTGGATATTCCGTCCCCACAGGGTCTGTTGCATCAAACAATAGATCCGCTTCTTGTGACTCGTTTAGCCAATACACCTTCTGCCCATCGTTTGAAACCCACAACCATTGATTTTCTTTACCGAAATAGCTTGAGTATTGCTTCCAGTTTGCACCAGAACTATCCACAACGGCGACACTGACTGTTCCATCGTGCGAGTTTTTATAACTACGATAATCAGCTGGCGATGTCATGGTATAGCTTTGCGCAGAAGTGGTGAATGCGACAACGGCGACTGATACTCCAAATACAAACTTGCTCAATGTGTTCATGTTCTCTCCTAGAAATATACGCCCCAGTTATGTGGGTATTGGTTAAAGACAGGGGTATTATTTCCAGAAAGCGAAAAGCTTCCAGTGAACTTAATTTGACAGATATGACAGTTGCGTTAAAGCAAGCGTAAGCGACTGATTATTCTAGATTTTCAACCCTTGCCCGATACTACGAGCAAAGGTGACATTTTTATGTCGCAATAGATTTTATTGCTGGAATAGAGTTATTGATAAATCGTTGGGTCGGTAAAGCCCTGCTCTTCAAAACCTTTGCGCCTCAAAATACAGGAGTCACACTCACCACAAGCTCTGCCATCGTCGTCTGACATATAGCAGGAAACAGTTTGCTGGTAATCCACCCCAAGAGCCACGCCAGCCGCTATAATTTGCGCTTTGGTCATATCGCTTAAAGGAGCTTCAATATGCACTTTACGGCCTTCTACACCCGCCTTAGTGGCTAAATTGGCCATGTCCTCAAAAGCTTGGATAAACTCTGGGCGACAGTCAGGATAACCTGAATAATCGACAGAATTTACCCCGACAAAAATATGTCGTGCTTCTAAAACCTCGGCCCAGCCAAGTGCAATCGATAAAAATACGGTATTTCGAGCAGGAACATAAGTTACTGGAATATCCGCCTCTTCTGCGATAGCGTCGCCAACCGGCACATCAATATCGTGATCCGTAAGCGCAGAACCACCAATTTCAGTCATATCCAGCTTCACTTCAATGTGTTTTTTTGCACCAAACTGTGTCGATACAGCCTTTGCGGCTTTAAGTTCAGCAACGGTACGCTGACCATAGTTGAAACTCATGGTGTAGCACTCATAGCCTTGATCTTTGGCCATGGCGAGAACTGTGGTTGAGTCGAGTCCGCCGGAAAGTAGTATTACTGCTCGTTTTTTCATTTCTTTTATGCCTACTGTTATTCAAGCACCATAATTGATTAACTGTGCAATTCGATTATCCAAGTTTTCGCTTGATAGCGAGTTCCTTTTCTTCATTGGCCAAGAAAAGGAACCAAAAGAAAGCCACCCTAATTATTGGGGTCATTCATGGAATGACTACCTGTATCATTTTAAAAGTACTTAACGCACCAGAGTTTACAGCACATCCTTATGCTGAAAACTCTTATCAAAATCATCCGGATTATGATTGCTATACTTTCAAAACGATACAGCCCAATACTAAGGGACCTTACAGCCCAGTCCTCTGCTAAAAGTATAACCTACAACTATCTATGTTAGGCAAAGTACACATTCATGTATTTAGTCTATACCCAGCCTATCGAAATCACTTTGTGAATAGATGAAATACTTTAGGCAAGGGTTTCAGCTGATTTAGAACCGTAAGTTCGAATTTCAGGTATTGAGAGTTGCCCTATTGCTCCTTCAAATAGCGCTGTTTGAGGGAGTGAAAATTCTTTTAAGCAAGGCTTTCGGCTCAAATAGAACCGCAGTTTACTGTAGTAAATGAGGACGATATTTGAGTCGTATAACGCAGAATAAAAGGATTTTAGCCCATCAAACCCCTGTACGCTCACCCCAAATAACTTTGTGCAGCTGCACCTGCATTCTCACCCTCAACCGATCTTTTAAGATCCACTCAGCTAAGTCTGCATATTCTACCTGACCATAGCTTGGGGAAAATAGGACTTCACACTTTTCGGTTAAGTTGTATTTGTCGATGGTCATTTTGCACCAGTCGTAGTCTTTGCGGCTGCATATGACAAACTTGACTTGGTCGGTTGGTTTTAAGTGGTCAATGTTTTCATATAGATTACGAGACATTTCACCTGAATCAGGCGTTTTCAAGTCCATGACGACCATTACGCGTTTGTCTAAGACCGATATATCATGCGCGCCACCGGTTTCTGTAGAAACCTTGTAACCCTTTTCACAGAGTAAGTGATAAAACTCATAGGCTCGTTTTTGAGCGAGTGGCTCACCACCGGTCATACAAACATGCTGACAATTATATTGCTCGATTTCCGCTAATATTTCGTCATAGCTCATCCATTCACCGCCACCAAAGGCATAGTCCGTATCACAGTAAGTACAACGTAAGGGACAACCTGTAAGTCGTACAAACACGGTTGGAAGGCCTACCGTTAGGCTTTCGCCTTGTAATGAGTGGAAGATCTCAGTGATTCTTAATTTGCTCAAAATGAACCTAAGTATTAAAAGAAGTGTTTAGAAATTGGGCGGATTGTAACAAAAAAGCCGACTAAATAGTCAGCTTTTTATCGATATTAGTGCTGTTGGGCTACTTGCTTGTTTTATAACGAGCCAAGTTTAACCTTAGCTAGCTTACCTGCGGTAGAGTTTGGAAACGCCTTGGCCAACTCTTGGTAAGTTTTCTTAGCAGCTGCTTTATCACCACTAATCTCATAAGTTTGAGCCAGTTTTAATAGTGCCTTATCCTTGATCGTGGTGTCAGGGAATTGGCTATAGACCGCTTCAAACTCACTAGCTGCCTGCTTATACTCTTTATCGTTAAAATGTAACTGCCCCAAAATATAGTGCGCATTAGAAGCTAACGAATGCTCTGGGTAATCTTTTACGAAGGCTTTAAAAGAGCTTTTTGCGAAGGCGTATTTTTTATCACTAAACTGGGTGAATGCTTTGTTGTAGGCGATTTGTGCGTCGCTTAAATCCGCGTTACCTTGTGCTTCAGTCCCTGTTTCATCAGTCCCAGTTAATTCTGGACTGATTAAGCCACCTTGAGTTGCATCACTTAGACGTCTATCAAGATCGGCATACAATTCTTTTTGCTGGCGTTGCAGCTTTTGGATTAAGTAGCCCTGCTCTTCTGATTGTCCGCGTAAATAGCTCACTTCTTGTTGAAGCTGCATTACTTGGCGCATTAGCTCACCGACTAACTGGTTCTGGTCATTATCTTGGAATTGTTGAACCGCTTCGACTGCTTTACCATCGACCACTGGAGCAGCAGTGTTGCCCACAGCAGATGCTGTGAGCAACGATAATGCGATTATCTTAGTAAAACGATAATTCATTACTGATATTTAATTTCCACGCGACGGTTTTCCTGCCAAGCTTGCTCAGTGTGACCTGGGTTCGCTGGAGACTCTTCACCAAAACTAATCACTTCGATTTGGCTAGCAGATACACCATAAGTACGCATTAATTGAGCTACTGATTTTGCACGACGCTCACCTAACGCTAAGTTGTACTCAGGAGTACCACGCTCGTCCGCATGACCTTCAAGAACAATTTTCTTACCCGTTGCTTGAATATGCTTCGCGTGAACTTCTAACAACTCCATATCACCACTACGGATAGCATCGCTATCGAAGTCGAAATAGATTGTTGTGTTTTCCAACAATGCTGCGATACGCTGTCTTTCTGCTTCTTCAGCAGCACGTTGACGTGCTAATGCTTCAGCTTCTGCGTTTGTTGCGTCGTCTTGTTGAACCGTTGTATCAGTAGTGTCTTCTGCTGGCTCTGTAGTGCTACATGCCGCTAACGTTGCCGCCGCGAACAAAGCCAATAGTAATTTTACCGAACGTGTCATTGTCATCCTCCAGGATTGTTATTTAACTATTATTACATTTACAAAATAAAAGGTGACCATGCTGGAGCCTTAACTTCTCCAACGTTGGCCGGTAGTCTTGCCTTAAAGCGTCCATCCATTGAAACTGCACTTAATACTTTTTGACGTCCATCAACAGTAGAGAAAATAATCATGCTACTGTTTGGAGCCACAGACAACGATTCATCCAAACTGGTTGTTGTTAACACAGTCAGGTTCCCCGTCTCGATGTCTTGTGCAGCCACATGGAAATTACCATTGTTTTGGTGAACCATAACAATAGTTTTTCCGTCCGGTGCGAATTCAGCGCCGGCATTATACCTACCTTCGAAGGTTACCCTTTCTGCATCCCCTCCTGCAAGCGAAACACTATAAATTTGCGGTTTTCCTCCTCGATCTGAGGTGAATATCAAACTTTTACCGTCTGGATTCCACGAAGGTTCGGTATCAATCGCATAATGTCGCGTTAAACGACTAAGCCTTTTTGTGGCTAAATCCATCACATAAATCTCTGGATTTCCATCTTTCGACAATACCATCGCCATTTTGCTACCGTCTGGCGACCATGCAGGTGCACTATTAAAACCTTTAAAGCTCGCGATAAGTTCACGCTGCCCTGTAGCAATGGTTTGAATAAATATTTCCGAACGACCATTCTCAAAACTTACATAAGCAAGTTTATTCGCATCTGGTGACCAAGTTGGTGACATAATTGGCTGTTTTGACGAAAAAATCTTAGTTTGATTAAATCCATCGCTATCTGCCACATTCAGCTCATAAGGTTTTTCCGCTAAACGGTCAACTTGTACATAAGCAATCTGGGTCGCGAATGCACCACGCTCACCGGTTAATGCTTCGTAAATTTCATCTGCCGCAATATGCGCTGCCCAGCGGAAATTATCATCATTGACCAGTTTGGTTTTTAACACCATTAAGTGGAACGATTGATCCACTAATGGGTAGCTGCCTGAAGCAATATTCGACTCCATCACGGCCTTATCGTTATAAGGGTCAATCAAGTCATAAGATACCATGTACTTACCCGGTGCTGTTTCTTTAACAACGCCATAAACAACACCATCGACGCCTAATTCTTTCCAAGCATCAATATCTACTTCTGTAATATCGCTTGGGTTTTGCGGTAAATCAGAAATATCGACTGGCTTGAATTTACCGCTGCGCTCTAAATCATCCGCGATAATTTGCGAAAAATTGTGTGGCGGTGAAATCTTCACTTCCGACGCACTTTCAAACTTAAATGGCACAACGGCCACAGGTCGCGCATCATCGCGCCCTTCAGTAATATAAATTTGTACATCAGCGTGCGCTGTATAAGCTACTAAGCCTATACACAATATCATTAGTTTTTTACAAATATGTTTCATAGAGTCTCTACTCTCTTATATTTAATCTTTTAAACTCGGATCAAACGTAAACCTAATAACTCTTAACTCTTTAATCACAGCAGGATTTTCGGAGTAAGGCAACGGTGAAGCACGATTAATCGCCGCAACACCAGTCTGACAGTAAGCTTCCTGGCCATCAACAACAATAGTTTCTAGCACTACGCCCCCCGGAGCGGTTCTAATCTCAATCGTACATGAACCTGGTGACGAAGGCTTATTCCACAAACGAATCAACTTGCTTTGGATCTGTGCCTTGATTTTTTCAAGCTCAGTTAATGCCTGTGCCTTTTTGACATCGCCTTCCATTGCATCGAAAAACTCACCTTCTTGAGCCGCTAGCTCTTCAAGGAGTCGTTGCTCTTCTTCTCTACGTTTACGCTCAGCTTCTTCACGCTTTTTGCGTTCAGCCTCTTCTTTCTTGCGTTTTTCTTCAGCCTTACGTTTTTTCTCAGCTTCTTCTTTCTTGCGCTTCTCTTCAGCCAAACGCTTTTTCTCAGCTTCCGCTTCTTTGCGTTTACGTTCAGCCTCTTCCTTCTTGCGTTTCTCTTCGTCTAATTTTTTCTTCTCAGCTTCTTCTTTTTTACGCTTTTCTTCCTCAAGCTTTTTCTCTAGCGCTATTTTTTTCTTACGCTCGAGCTCCGCCTGCTCTTTAGCCTGCTTTTCTGCTTCGGCTTTTTCTTTCGTTTTTTGTTCAGCAACCTTCTTTTGACGCTCAATCTCTTGCTGCTTCGCTTTTTCTTGCTCGAGTTTTTTCTGACGTTCTTTTTCGCGCTTTTCTAACTCAGCTTTTGAAGGCTCATTTTTGGCCGGAGGTGGCGTCTGCTTCGGTGCTTGCGCGATTCGCGCTTGAATCGGTGCATCCACGTATTTGTGTTCAGGAATATTGGGCTGCCAAATAAATTTCCAAACAACAGCACCGATCAGTACTAAGTGCAGTACGACCGATAAAATAATAGGCAGAATGTTTTTCTTATTAGACAAAGTTGTCACCTACTCAGGTTGCTGTGTCATAAGACCAACATTTTCTATCCCTGCGACCTTCCTCAATTGATCCATCAATTCTATAACTTCACCATAAGAAACTGACTTATCACCATTGATATAAATAGGTGAACTCGGTGACTTTTCAAGTTCGCTAACAACTTTTTCTAGAAGCTCTTCGCGACTCATAGGCTGGGCTCTACTATCTGGAGAAGCACCGATATCAAGATAGTATTGTTCTTCGCTATCGAAAGAGACAATAAATGGCGTTTCTTCATCCGAAGAAATTACCTCAGAGTCCGCCGTCGGCAAGTCAACCTGAATACCTGCGGTGATTAATGGCGCGGTAATCATAAAGATCACCAATAAAACCAGCATCACATCAATGTAAGGAACCACATTGATTTCAGCGTTAAGTCGACGTCTTTGTCTACGTACAAGTTGCGGCATAATAGTCGACCTTAGCTGTGTGCCTTACGGTGCAAAATTCCAGAAAACTCTTCTAAGAAATTTTCATAGCGAATTTCAATGCGCTGCAAACGATTAGTAAAACGGTTGTAGGCGATTACAGCAGGAATTGCAGCGAAAAGGCCCATTGCCGTCGCGATCAAGGCTTCCGCAATACCTGGCGCAACCATGGCGAGTGTGGCTTGTTTAACGCTACCTAACGCAATAAACGAGGTCATAATGCCCCATACGGTACCGAATAAGCCGATATAAGGCGTTACCGAGCCAACCGTCGCCAAGAACGATAGGTTCTGCTCTAACTTTTCCACTTCACGACTGTGAGCTACGCGCATCGCACGGTGAGTCCCATCCATCACAGCTTCAGGGCTGACACCGCTTTGTTGACGCAAACGGATGAACTCTCGGTAGCCGGCAATAAACAAAGATTCAAGCCCCTGTTTTTTCTGCTGACTTTGAGACAATTCAGTAGATAGTTTGCTCAAGTCAATGCCTGACCAAAACTTGTCTTCAAACTCTTTGCTTTTTTTCGATGCCGTATTAAGAACCGACGAACGCTGAAAGATCAACGCCCAAGACATCACAGAAACAATCAAAAGTAACAGCATAATAAGCTGTACAGGAATACTGGCGTCTAAAATTAAACCAGCAATGGACATGTCGTTAGCACCATTCACGTGCAATCTCCTCTTGTAAATAATTCGGCATAGGAGCAGGCGTCATGGTGTCCATATCTACGCAAGCCACTCGTATTGTTGCCTTATTCACTATTTGTTGTTTATTGTCATCGGATGCTTCAACAAGGCTTTCGTCAACACGATGAATCTCTTGTTCAAAAATCACGCTCGCTTTTCTAACTGAGCTAATGCGCGTTTTAACAACCAACTGGTCATTAAAACGGGCTGGGCGAATATACTTTGCATCGACATGGGCAACGGCAAACGCCAGCCCCTTATCAATAAGCACATCCTGCTCCCAACCCAATGAACGCAACCATTCCGTACGGCCACGCTCATAAAACTTTAAGTAATTCGCGTAGTAAACCACACCAGCGACATCAGTATCTTCGTAATAGACCCTAACTGGCCAATTAAATTCACGTGCCATTATTCAATGCCCTGCTATTATAACGATTCACTCTCGGAAAAGTGTTAAGGCTATCCCGAAAAAGTATTCTTAACGAAAATTTACTTCTTACTTTTTTAACAAACTTTGTATATCAAAGATTATTTATTAAATAAGTCATCCGAAGAAGGGATGATCCCAAAGTGCTCATAGGCATGCTTCGTTGCTACGCGGCCTCTGGGGGTCCGCTGAATAAAACCTTGTTGAATTAAGAAAGGTTCTAAAACATCATCAATCGTATCGCGCTCTTCGCCAATCGCCGCTGCTAAAGTATCTAAGCCAACAGGACCACCACCGAACTTCTCGATAATCGTCAGCAACAACTTGCGATCCATCGTATCAAAGCCTTTTGCATCAACGTCAAGCATATCCAATGCGCGATCCGCCACTTTATCCGTAATTAAGCCATCCGACTTGATTTCAGCAAAATCGCGTACTCGGCGTAATAAACGGTTAGCGATACGTGGCGTACCACGAGAGCGTCGTGCAATCTCATGTGCTCCAGACTCTTCAATCTGTAGGCCCAAAATCTTAGCCGAACGCATCACGATGCCCGTGAGGTCTTTAATATTATAAAATTCAAGACGTTGCACAATGCCGAAACGGTCGCGCAGTGGCGAAGTCAATAAGCCTGCTCTTGTCGTCGCACCAACAAGCGTAAACGGCGGTAATTCAACCTTAATCGAACGTGCGGCAGGACCTTCACCAATCATAATATCAAGTTGGTAGTCCTCCATCGCCGGATACAACACCTCTTCCACGTGAGGGCTAAGCCTATGAATTTCATCAATAAATAGGACATCATTTGGCTCAAGATTGGTCAGCATAGCGGCCAAATCGCCCGCCTTTTCAAGAACAGGCCCTGAGGTATGCTTAATACCAACATTCATCTCATTAGCGATAATATTAGAAAGCGTCGTTTTGCCAAGCCCAGGAGGGCCGAAAATTAAAACATGATCCAAAGCTTCTTTACGCATCTGAGCCGCTTTAAGGAAAATCTCCATCTGCTCACGCACCTTTTCCTGCCCAACGTAGTCCTGCAAAGTGGTTGGGCGAATAGCGCGATCAAGCTGCTCTTCGTCAGTGGTCTCAGTTGGATTTATTATTCTATCGTGTTCAATCATTAATTGTGGGTGCTCATGGCAGCAAACGCTTATTGCGGTTAAGTCTACCAAGCCTCAGGCTTAGATGGAACCAAAACTAAGCCTTTTCCATATTTGGCCAGATTCCGCCTTTTTCTTGTTAATTTAATGGGTTAGAAGGTTTTTTAAGCTAATTGGGCTCCATTAATTAAAGCCATCTGAAAAGAATATCCGACTTTGCGAGGAATAACATGACGAAGCAATCTCAATCCTAATAACCACAAGACAAAACGCTCAGAAAACGTAAGCACTCTCGAGCTTGTCATCCTGAATTTAATTCAGGATCTTAGTGTAAGGTAAGAAATCATCTAAAGAGTACTACTCTCTCCATACTCCTAAGATTCCAAATTAAATTTGGAATGACATCCCTTGCCGTCTTTGCGAGGAATAACATGACGTAGCAATCTCAATCCTAATAACCACAAGACTAAACGCTCAGAAATCGTAAGCACTCTCGAGCCTGTCATCCTGAATTCAATTCAGGATCTTAGTGTAAGGTAAGAAATCATCTAAAGAGTACCGCCCGCTCCATACTCCTAAGATTCCAAATTAAATTTGGAATGACAACCCTTGTCGTCTTTGCGAGGAATAACATGACGAAGCAATCTCAATCCTAATAACCACAAGACAAAACGCTCAGAAAACGTAAGCACTCCCAAGCTTGTCATCCTGAATTTAATTCAGGATCTTAGTGTAAAGTAAGAAATCACCTAAAGAGTACCACCCACTCCATACCCCTAAGATTCCAAATTAAAATTGGAATGACAATCCTTGTCGTCTTTGCGAGGATTGACAGATAATGTCGTCTTTGCGAGGAATAGCATGACGAAGCAATCTCAATCCTAAAAACCACAAGACAAAATGCTCAGAAATCGTAAGCACTCTCGAGCCTGTCATCCTGAATTCAATTCAGGATCTTAGTATAACGAAAGAAATCATCTAAAGAGTACCGCCCCTCCATACCCCTAAGGTTCCAAATTAAATTTGGAATGACAACCCTTACCCTTCAAGCTCTTCGTTCAGCATCAGCCAGTCTTCTTCAAGTGTTTCCAAGCGCTGATTAACCTCACCATACTCGGTGCTTAATTCCGCTAACTTGCCTTTGTTGGCATCGTCATACAAAGTCTGATCGGCCATTAACTCATCCAGCTCAGCTTTTCGCGTTTGAACCTTGTCGAGCTCCTGCTCAACCTTTCTCAGCTTGTTTTTCAAAGGCTGCAAAGCTTTTCGCTTCTCGGCTTCGATTCGACGTTGCTCTTTTCGTGAGACCTCAGGCTGTTGCTCTGAAGGCGCGTCATCCGCCTTATCTTTGTTCGAACGACGCTCGATACTCGATTGCTCAAGCGCCCACTTGGCATAATCGTCTAAGTCACCCTCAAAAGGCTTCACGCCACCGTCAGCCACCAAATACAAATCATCAGTCACTGTTCTTAACATGTGTTTGTCGTGCGACACTAACACCACCGCGCCCTCGAACCCTTGCAGTGCCACGGTCATGGCGTGACGCATTTCTAAGTCTAAGTGGTTAGTCGGCTCATCGAGCAACAGTACGTTCGGTTTCGAATAAACCAATAAGGCCAATACCAGTCGTGCTTTTTCACCACCTGAAAAAGGTGCCACAGGCTCTAGCGCTTTATCGCCATGAAAATCAAAACCACCCAAGAAGTTGCGCAGTTCCTGTTCCGTGGCATCAGGATATTCACGCTGTAAATGCTGAATCGGCGACATTTGTGGGTGTAATTGTTCAAGCTGGTGCTGCGCGAAATAACCAATATTCAGATGCTTAGCTTCGATTCTCTCACCTGACTGCACCGCTAACTCGCCCGCTAAAACCTTAATTAAGGTCGATTTACCGGCGCCATTTTTGCCCAAAAGGCCTATGCGATCGTTGGGTAATAAAGTAAAACCAACCTTGTTAAGAATCGTCACTGGGCCTGTATCAGTATCGTAACCGGCACTGACACTTTTTAATTGCATCAAAGGGCTTGGTACATGACCCAGCTCAGGAAAACGGAAATTAAACGGGGAGTCCACATGAGCCGCTGAAATCTTTTCCATACGCTCCAAAGCCTTAACTCGGCTTTGCGCCTGCTTGGCCTTGCTCGCCTTGGCTTTAAAGCGATCGACATAGGATTGCATGTGGGCAATTTCTTTTTGCTGACGCTCGTAATTCGCTTGCTGCTGCGCCAACTGCTCGGCACGCTGTAATTCGAAACTGGAATAATTGCCGCTGTAAAGTTTGATGCGCTGCTGTTCGATATGCGCCACACGGTTAATCACGCGGTCGAGAAAATCTCTGTCGTGCGAAATCAATAAAACCGCGCCTTGATAGGTCTCTAGCCACTTTTCGAGCCACACCACCGCCTCGAAATCCAAGTGGTTCGTCGGCTCATCGAGCAATAACAAGTCCGAACGACACATCAACGCCTGCGCCAAATTCAAGCGCATCCGCCAACCGCCCGAGAAACTCGATACCGGCAATTGTTCCTGTTCAGCGCTAAAGCCCAAGCCGTGCATCAAAGCTCCAGCTCGCGCCCTTGCCGCGTAGCCCTGAATCGAATTGAGTTGTTGGTGAAGCTTACCGATAGCATGACCATCTTCCTCAGCTTCCGCCTTGGCCAAAGCCGCCTCAATCTCACACAGCTCGACATCACCCTCAATCACATACTCCAACGCCGACGTCTCCACCGCAGGCGTCTCCTGACGCACGCTCGAAATCGTCACATTCCCCGCCATCGAGAAATTGCCCGAATCCTCCTCAAGCTCCCCACGGATCAAAGCGAACAACGACGACTTACCGGTACCATTAGCCCCAGTAACACCAACCTTATCCTTCGGGTTGATGATAAAACTCGCGTTTTCAAATAATACTTTTTTACCACGGCGAAGCGCCATGTTCTCGAAAAACAGCATGTAATTATGGATTGATAAAAGTTGTGGACATTATAAAGGTAAGTGGTGCGAGTACAATTGGAATCATCAGGAATAAGGAGAGATAGGGCTTTGCGGAAGATTCGCGCTAATTAAAAGGGTTTGGTAGTATCCATTAAGATAAACCCGACATTGGTGTCAGTTTTGCTAGGTATTAGCGATTATAAATAAACAAACTAAATCAAAAGGTTATCCGTTTTGTCCGATAGTTTGATGTTTCGTTATAGGAGAATGCAGCACTATGTTAGCTGAAATAATTTCAATTATTGCTGTTCTAGTTGCGGGCTTATCTGCCTTATATGCTCGCTGGGCAGTCAACGAGGCAAAAAAAGCGAATGAGCTTAATCGTTTTGAGGCGCTTCTAGGTTTGAAAAGTAGTTATTTAAATGAAATGGATACTCAAATTCGTCTTGCTAAGGATTGGGGCGAAAATGATAGTTACGCACAAGCTTGCCGCGATAAATTTACTAAAGCAGATACTAAGTACCGCGAGATTTGCAAAGAGCTAGATGCATACTATTTCCAGTTGGTCAAAACAACTAATTAAGAATTAACGGGCAAGTGAGCATACGTTGGGGTTCGCAGGTTCTCCCAGCCTACATACTCTCAAATAAGACAGGAAGTAAAAATGAATAAAATAATCATCGCATTAACAACCTTAGTAATTACCATAAACATATCCGCATGTGGAGGCTCGTCACCAGAAGAGAAAAAAGAAAAAACTTGTCAAGACGGTATATTGGCCTATCAATACGCTAAAGACTTTATTAAAAATAGATTAAAGGCACCATCGACAGCAGAATTCCCTTCATTTAGGGGAGTTAGCCATACATATAAAGGTAAATGTTCTCACCGTATAACTGGAGCTGTTGATGCTCAAAATTCTTTTGGTGCAAAAATCAGAAATAGGTTTGATGTCACAGTTAGATATAATAAAGAAAAAGAGACTTATTCTCTTGAAAGCTTATCACTAAAATAACTCGTGTAGGGTGCGTCTAGACGCACCGAAATTACCGAATAAAGCTTAATGGTGCGTTATAACGCACCCTACAACCTACGCCCTGTCACGTTCCCTTAAGCTCCCCTCTATTCCCTCTCTGTTACACCACTTAAACAAAGCAATACTCTTTCACCATGACGAGTAGTATAGTGAAGTATCGAATACTTCACTAAGTGGTGAGTCTATGATTACGTTAGCGCAGTTAACCGAGCTATTAGGATGGGCGGCTGTCATTAATATCGCTTATTTGATTTTGGCGTCGGTTATGATTATGACTATGAAGGGCAAAATATCCTCAATTCATAAGAAGATGTTTAATATAGATGATAAAGACGTTGATGCTTTATATTTCAACTTTTTAGGAAACTATAAGGTTGTGACGCTGGTGTTTTTCGTTGTGCCCTACTTTGCATTGAAGATTATGGGTTACTAAAGCATTTATCGTAAGGTGCTCCTCATTATTTTTCCGATTAGTATGTCTGAGGATCTTTGAGGAAGCTAAAGCGGGGAGTTTTAATATGGTCATTCTCTTAAAAGTTCTGTTGTCATCAATAACCTTGGCGACCTGTTTCTACGCTGCTGGTGCCTTTGGTATTGGTATTTGGACAATTCTCTTTTTTATTCTAGGTGTATTTCTACTACTCTCGGTATATTTCAAACGGTTTTATACAGCTTCAGTAATGATGGCTAGAGCTATGGGCGTCTTATCACTGGTAGCTTTTTTATTGTTAATGCTAGCCGCGACGGTAGGTGGCTCCTTTAACCTGTCTGAAAGCAACAAAGTTGTCGCAGTTTCCCTAGCAGTTATGACAGTTCTCGGTTGCGCGTTCTTCTTGGTTAAGAGTAAGCATAGCGGTGAAAATCATAAGTCTAGTGAGTAATTGTTAAGCAAACGTAGCCTCGAAGGAACAAAGTGACTTCGAGGTTTTAATCCAAACTTTAACGACTTCCCTCGATTACGACCGAAGGAAGTGCTCCAAAGGCATTCCCAAAGGTCTCCTGTGGTGCGCTACCGCTAATCGAGGCTACTCAACATCCGAGCACGCTAAATCTGCTAGAGGCTACAAAAATATAAACCCTTTTGCTATATTCCACCTTCCAGCACAATTGATAAGGATATCAATATGGTTCAATACCGTCGAAACAGGGTTGAAGGCGCTTCTTATTACTTCACTGTTAATCTAAACGATCGTTCTAAAGACTACCTAACTCGATATATACACGACCTTCGTCATAGCTTTCGTGTTTGCAGGGCATCAATGCCGTTTACTATAGACGTCACTGTAATCTTACCTGAACATTTACACTGTATTTGGACTTTACCAGATGATGGCTCAAACTACTCAGCCCGTTGGCGGAAAGTAAAAACTACCTTCACCCAGCGTTTAATACAGCAAAATATAAACATTTCTAAAGATCGGCATGGTCAATATAACTTATGGCAAAGACGGTATTGGGAGCGCACGATACGTAATGACAAGGAGTTTTCTGCCTACGTGGACTATATCCATTATAATCCTGTAAAACATGGTTATGTCTCTAAAGTGCAAGATTGGAAATATTCTTCATTTCACAGATTTGTACGCGAAGGTAAATTATCTCGTGACTGGGGCGGAGAAAACTTAACCAATACGCTAGGACTTGTTGGTGAATAACCTCGAAGTCACTTTGTTCCTTCGAGGCTACATTAATATCTGCTTTTCGTGCTAGTTTGGCTATTCATCGTTATAATGAGTCGATATAGCTCTTTTTGCTGGAATATTGAATGTCTGAAGAAATAAATTACAAGAACAACCCTCTGAATGGCGTGGGTTTGAAGGCCTTAGTGACGGAATTGGTCGATCACTATGGTTTTGAGATTCTCCATGCTTACCTAAATCTTAACTGCTTTAAGACCAACCCTAGCGTCGAGTCTAGCGTTAAGTTCCTTAAGAAAACTGACTGGGCGCGCGAGAAAGTGGAGGCTTTTTATATGTATCAGTATAAAAGCTTACCGCCAGTATCGTCCGAGCAGTTTAATATTCCGCCACGTGATCGCATCGTGTCTGATGACGAAAAGCCAGGCGAGCCGGCAAAGTTAAGCTTAGAAGATGCTGAGAAATTGCAGGAAAAACGTGTGGCAAAGGCAGAAGAGTACAGCAAAAGCGGTGGTCGTGGCTTTGGCAATAAGCGAGGCAACGAAAGAGCCGGCGCTTCACGCGGTCGAGATTATAATAAAAGCTACGGTAACAAATCCGATAGTCGATCAGGCAATCGCGGCAAAAGCCACAGCTCATCGACTAGCAGTGACCCTTGGGGACAATGGAAAGATAAGTCCGAGGAGTAGTTTTCAGCGGAGAATGTCCTTCTATGACATTCTCAATGGTTTTAACCTTAAAAGCGGAGTTTTTGATATGGGTTTATGGGGATTTTTAAGTATTTGCGTTATTGCAGGCGTTATTTTTGTCATGTATGCGTCCTATCTCGACCACAAGAAAGAGTTGAGAAAAATGGAGTTGGAAGCTCAAAAGAACAATAAAGAGAAGGTCGAGTAATTACATAGACCTCTTTGCTCAGCTCAATCTGATGATGCCTGTATTAATTTAAACAGCACTGTGAAGTTACTAATGGTATGATGCGTTTCACAGTTTGGAAATTAGATTAATTTATGAAATTATTGGTAAGAAATCTTGCTCGCACGACTACTGAAGAGCAAGTAACAGAGTTATTTGAGGAATACGGCATAGTTCAGTGGTGTAAGCTCATCATGGATAAAGCCACCGGTGGCTCTAAAGGCTTCGGTTTTGTTGAGATGCCCAAGCCAGGCGAGGCAAAAGTTGCTGTTAAAAACCTTAACGGCAGAAGTATTGACGGTAATAAGATTCGAGTAAAAAAAGCTGACGATAAAGAGGATTAGTACCTCTTACATCTCGGGCAAGGTTTATCAGCCTTGCCTGTCTGAAGTTGAAGCATTAGCTTTTTAGTAGTAGTCTAGGTAGGTGTTTATATGAAGGAATATATATGGAACGAGCAACTAACCCAGCCTACGAAATATCACCTGACTTAGACATTTTCAAAAGTTTCTTTGATATTAGCCTCAGTCATGTTGATGATGATTGGACCGAAATCGTCCAGAAACTCCTTAACTCTCTACGCGAGCACCTCAATATGGAGGTGGCCTTTCTTAGCAAGTTTATCAATGGTAAACGTCGCTTCCAAGTGATTAGCCAGATTAACAACTCTAATATTGAAGTCGGTGCTGAAGATACCTTATGTGAAAGCTATTGCTATAACATTGTTCAACTAAGCCTCCCTCAGATTATTAAGGACACTAAGGACTATAAAATAACCAGTGATTTGGAAATTACTAAAAAGCTCAATATAGGCTCTTATATTGGCGTTCCGGTAGTGCTTTCTGACGGAAGGGTTTATGGCACACTATGTGTTTTTAAAGGCGTTGCAGACTCTCAACTTAATCAAAAAGATTTAGCTTATGTCAGAGTAATTGCTGACCTTAGCGCGACAATTATAGAGATTCAAAAAAGTAGCGCCAGTATCGACTCGGATTTGAAGGATAATATCCGAAAAGTCATCTCCAACGGTTCTTTATTAGTTAAGTTACAACCCGTTGTAAACTTAAAGAATGGTGAGATTATAGGCTATGAAGTTCTTTCTAGGATTAACCAGGGAAAGTGGGCTCCGCAAAAGTTCTTTGAGTCAGCGGTCTACGCAGGATTATCAGAGGAAGCCACAAATAAAGTTTTAGAGCTAGCCCAAGAAACCCTATCTAAACTACCTAGCAACACCAACCTCTCAGTTAACATCACTCCAGATCTTTTAACCAACAATTCATTTATGTCCTCGTTGGCGAGTTCAGGACTTTCGCTTGAACGGTTAGTCTTAGAGATAACCGAACACAGCCTCATCGATGATTATAATGTTGTGACAAAGATTTTAGCTCCTTTACGTGAAAAAGGATTGAGAATTGCGGTCGACGATGCTGGTGCAGGTTATTCTAGTTTAAGGCATGTGATCGCTTTAAAACCAGACTTCGTGAAGCTTGATATGACCTTAACTAGAGATATTCATAGCGATAAAACCAAACAAGCATTGATGAAAGCTCTTATGAGTTTTGCAAAAGAACGGAAATTTGAGTTGGTGACCGAAGGGATTGAAACAATAAAAGAATTAAGGGTATTACAGTCGATTGGCGTGCGAGCCGGCCAAGGTTATTTATTTGATAAGCCCCAATCAGTTGAGTACTTTAAAAATAAAAACCAATATAACTTGTTGGAACTCAAATAGGGTTTAATCCTGCAAGCTATGACTCAGCGCTTCAATATCTTTTGTAGTAATTATCAAGTCGCGCTTTAAATGCTCGAACGTTATTGATACAGCATCCTGAGCTCGGCCGATGTATCCTAGCCTGTTTAAACCCACTCGATAACCGTAACCCAAGAAGTCTTTAGCAGGATTTCCTTCGTACTTTTTAACCGTACGAATTTTATTAAGCGGATAAGCGCGCTTCCCAACAACACCCAAACTTAATACCAACTCATTATCGTCGACTTTTATATTGATTTTGAGGTTTGACACATAATAAGTAAGCAGTGCTGTCAGAATAAAAATGACCAATGCCCATGAAGGTGGCAAAGCATTTTCTCCAACGGGCAGCTCAAGAAACTCTTGCGCAATATACATATAGCCAAATAAGCCCATCACGATAAAAAGCATCAGGACTACCAACTTAATCACTGTAGGCGGCATCATTGCTTGGGTTTCTTGGTAACGATATTTTTTATCGGCCATAGCTTATAGAAGTTGTATATTAAGTGCTTAGTTTAGTTGATTCCATTGTCATGGCGCAACCGCAAAACATTTGCCCTAACGTATAAATCACTTTAGACTCAATGATTATTATTCATACAAAACAATAAGATGGGGCAGTTATGAAGGCGAACCTTACTTTGTTAACGATTTTTTTATTAGTGATGTCGCTAAACTCCACTATCGCTCACTCGGCGAACAATAGTGCGGCATTGACACAAGAGGAAGAAGCGCTATGGCAAGAGGTTTTTGCTGATGATCAGTCTCAAACACAACCTAAAAAGCAGACGATAAATGAAGGCAGTATCAACCTCACGGGACAATGGGTTGGCTATTTTGAGTACGATATGCCAAAAGGCCAACCGGAAGGAATGTTTACTGCCGTGGTCAAGGAACAAGGCAATGAATTCTCAATGTCTTTCCTAGAGCCACGTAACCACGCAACGAAGTACGTTCAAGCAGCACTAACCATAGACGCGAAGCGTCAGGGTAAGTACCTATCCTTTACAAAGAGTTACGGCAATTATGACACCGTGGTCCAATATAATTTAATTATCAGACATAACGGACTGGTCATGGATGGGACATGGAGAATCAACGATAATGTTTATGGCCGAGCATTCTTCTATAGGCTAAAACTAGATGAGCTTAAAGAACTTAAGCAACAATCTGAAATCTAGTCACTCTAAGAAAAAAGCTGCACATACCTTATTAATCGTGCAGCTCTGTCCTTTTATCCAGCCAACTGTCTCAAAGCCAGACGAATAATTTCTTCGCTCTTTAACCCTTCGCTTTCAACCTGTGAAATAGCTTTGCTCGCTTGCTGTGGCTTGTAGCCTAACGCAACTAAAGCGCTCACCGCTTCCTGAGTGACATCACCGACTCGAAAAGAGGTTTGTACCGCACCACCAGATTCTGAGCTTTCAGGTAGGCCTGAAATAGACCACTCTTTTAAGCGATCAGACATCTCAACCAACAAACGCTCAGCAGTTTTCTTACCAACGCCAGGCAATTTAATTAGGCGGTCTACGTTATTGTCGTGAATCGTCATAACGAATTCATCCGCTTCCATTCCAGACAATATCGCCAAGGCCAACTTAGGACCAACTCCGTTAACTTTGATCAATTCACGGAATAAGTTTTTATCCTTATTACTAATAAAGCCGTATAGCGCATGAAGATTTTCGGAAACCGATAAGTGAGTGGCGACAATCGCCTCGGCACCTTCATCAGGCAACTGATAAAACGTCGTCATCGGCACTTGAATTTCATAACCGACGCCAGCGCTAGTTTCTATAATGATAAATGGTGGTGTTTTTTCTATTAATATCCCACGAATTCGACCAATCAACGTAACCGTCCTCTTGCTATAGTTTTTGCCCCTTTTAACTGCGCTAAACCTTGGCTCGTATTGGCGTGACACAAGGCGATCGCCAGTGCATCAGCAGCGTCAGCTTGTGGGCTTGATGATAATTTTAGAAGCATTTTTACCATGTGTTGAACCTGCGTCTTATCGGCGGCGCCAGTTCCAACGACCGACTGCTTAACTTTTCGTGCAGGGTATTCAAATACCGGCAATGCATAATGCGAAGCGCCAACGATAGCAGCTCCCCTCGCCTGCCCAAGTTTTAATGCAGAGTCTGCATTCTTAGACATAAAAACCGACTCGATGGCAAACTCATCAGGTTTAAACTCAAGAATCAACTCGCACACGCTATCAAAGATTTGTTTCAGCTTTAAATCCAGAGATTCATTTTTGATACGAATACAGCCGCTGGTTATATAACGTGGTTTATTCACAGGAATATCGCCACCGACTTCAATTATCCCGAAGCCAGTAATGCGTGAGCCGGGATCGATGCCAAGTATTATTGCCATTTATATTGTTATCCCGTCATTGCGAGGAGTGAGTGTTAATCGACGAAGCAGTCTCATAGCTCATAAAACTATGTTCTATTAAAGAGTGTTAATCATACCACGACTAAAAGATATTGCTGTTGGATTTTCTGAATGAAACAAATGCAGAGTGTATTAGACTTAAATCCCTCACCTTCTGTGTGAGATAGGACTGAAAAAATACAGCAGAGGCGTGGGAAAGATTTTATAAAAATCGGAGTCACTCAAAACCCGAATAAAGAGCCTAGCTGAAACTGCAACCACTCCTATAGATACCCTTTTAAGCGTCAATCGTGATGGCTAGACGGATAAAATTCTTGTATGACTTGTTTATCCAAGTCTAGAAATGAATTAGATGCAGCTGAGGCGCGGCAAAAGTTTTATAAAAAGCGGAGTTTACAAAATGTAAATGAGCACTTTTAGAAAACTTTTAACAAAGCCTCAGCAAATATAAACATTTCTATAGGTTATCGTAGGATTCCGCTGGAATATCCGCATTCGTATACACATTTTGCGTATCGTCAAGCTCTTCCAAACGATCAATCAAACGAATCACTTTAGCACCTTCGGAAACATCTAACTCGGCCTGAGTCGAAGGAAGCATAGTTACTTCAGCATTTTCAGCTTCAAAGCCTGCTTCTTTAAGCGCTTCTTTGACGTCTAAAAAATCTTCCGGTGTCGTTAACACTTCAAATGAACCATCATCATGAGTGATAAAATCTTCTGCACCAGCTTCTAAGGCCGCTTCCATCAGTTCATCTTCATTAAAGTTGTCACCAAAAACAAACTGACCGCGTTTTTCAAAAAGGTAGGCGACCGAACCGCTAGTTCCTAAGTTGCCGCCGTGCTTAGTAAAAGCATGGCGCACTTCGCCGACTGTACGGTTTTTGTTGTCCGTCATGCACTCTACAAGAATCGCCACACCGCCTGGGCCATAACCTTCGTAGTTTAACTCTTCGTAGTTATCGCCTTCGGCGTTGCCCGTACCACGGTCAATCGCTTTCTCGATGGTATCTTTTTTCATGTTAGCGCCAAGCGCTTTATCCATAGCGGCACGCAGACGTGGGTTGTCATTCGGATCACCGCCACCTTCGCGTGCAGCTACAACAAGCTCACGAATAATTTTAGTAAAGATTTTTCCACGTTTTGCATCTTGGGCAGCTTTGCGGTGTTTGATGTTTGCCCATTTACTGTGACCCGCCATTTTATACTCCTCTCGAACTTTTGGTCGTCACAATTTCTTTGTTATAAAGTTTGTTCGAGATTGTCATTTACGAATATGTAAAATCCGCACTCTCTCAAACTTTATGCCTCGAAATTGCTTAGCCCAAAGCGTTCTCTTACTTAACTTTTTACAGTTTCTTTTCTACAGGCTTTAGCTCTAACCTGCCTTTTCTAACTAAAAGCGCAGCAGGCACTTAGCCTAAAGCGTTCTCTTACTTATTTTTTTACAGTTTACTTTTCTACAGGCTTTATCTCTAACCTGCCTTTTCTGACTAAAAGCGCATCAGGCACTTGGCTCTTTTATGCCTGAGTAGATTGCCACGGCTCCAACGAAGCCTCACAATGACACTAATACATTACGTCATTGCGAGTCACATAAGTGGCGAAGCAATCTCTTTATCATCTTCCTTTATGACCCTTTCTTTTTGATTTCGATACCAAGTTCATCAAGCAATTTACTTTCGATGTTGCTTGGTGCTTGTGTCAAAGGACAGCTCGCTGTGGTCGTTTTCGGGAACGCAATAACATCGCGAATCGAGTCAGCGCCAACCATCAGCATGACCAAACGGTCTAGACCGAACGCTAAACCACCGTGCGGTGGGCAGCCGAACTTTAAGGCATCCAATAAGAAGCCGAACTTTTCACGTTGTTCTGTTTCGTCGATACCTAAAATACCAAACACGGCTTCCTGCATTTCTTCGCTATGAATACGCACAGAACCACCGCCTACTTCGCTACCATTCAAGACCATGTCGTATGCTTTTGATAAGGTACCTGTTGGGTTCGCTTTAACCGCTTCAACGTCGTCTTCTTTTGGCGCAGTGAACGGATGGTGTAGCGCATGAATCTGGCCATCAATCTCTTCAAACATTGGGAAGTCGACAACCCAAAGTGGTTTCCACTCATCTTTAACTAACCCTAAATCTTGAGCAGTTTTTAAACGTAGCGCGCCCATGGCATCGGCAACCGTCATCTTTGTGTCTGAGCCAAAGAAGATAATATCACCTTCTTGTGCACCCACTTTTTCGATGATGTTAAGCGCTACCTCTTCGCCTAAGAATTTCAACACTGGGCTTTGGATACCTTCGGCGCCAGCACCATTAATCTTCATCCACGCTAAGCCTTTAGCGCCATAAACACCCACATACTTAGTGTATTCATCAATTTGTTTACGACTAAACTGTGCGCCACCAGGAACACGAAGCGCTGCTACGCGACTTTTTTCGTCATTAGCTGGGCCAGAGAATACTTTAAACTCAACGTCTTTGACTAACTCATCAACCGTAACCAGCTCAGTGTCCATACGCAGATCAGGCTTATCGGAACCATAACGCTCCATCGCTTCGGCGTATGGCATACGTGGGAATTCAGGTAAGTCGATATCTTTAAGCTCCTTGAATAGATGACGAATCAAGCCTTCCATTAACTGCATGATTTCTTCTTGGTTCAAGAAGGAGGTCTCGATATCTAACTGAGTAAATTCTGGCTGGCGATCCGCACGTAAATCTTCGTCACGGAAACATTTCACTATTTGGTAATAGCGATCAAAGCCAGACATCATCAACAACTGTTTAAACAGCTGTGGTGACTGTGGCAAGGCGTAGAAAGAACCTTTATGTACACGGCTCGGCACTAAATAGTCACGCGCACCTTCTGGCGTAGCTTTCGTTAATATTGGCGTTTCAACGTCAATAAAACCGTGCTCATCCATGTAACGGCGCATGGCGCTGGTGACTTTGTGACGGAAGATAATTTTCTCCGCCATTTCTGGACGACGAAGGTCAAGGTAACGGTATTTTAGACGCTGCTCTTCTGAAGCTTCCAGATTTTCATCAATCGGAATCGCTGGTGGCTTAGCGCGGTTTAAGATTTCTAGCTCTTGCGCTAGAACTTCGATGTCGCCTGAAGCCATGTTTTTATTGATCATTTCTTCAGGACGAGCACGCACTTGGCCTTTAACCTGCACCACAAATTCATTACGCAGCTGCTCGGCTGTGCTGAACAACTCTTCAAAGTCAGGATCGACAACTACTTGTATAACGCCACTACGATCGCGCAACTGTAAAAAGATTAAGCCACCTAAATCGCGACGGCGGTGAATCCAGCCTGACAAAGTAACTGTTTGATTTTCTTCGTTTTTCGATAATTCACCACAGTAGTGGCTACGCATTTCAGTTGCCATAATCTCGTATCTGCCTAACGCTTGGTTGTAGTTTTAAAATGTTGTTTAAAAGTACTGATAAACAATATTGATGGGCAGCTATCCAATAGGTACCCAGAAGACGCCATATAGTACGTCAGACAAGGGTTTGTCGCAAGTTACCCTTGAACCCTGACTGTGATTATTTTTGTCATAGAAGTGTCTTTTTTGTGCCACAAGCGTGTCACAGAGTGCCTCAATAATGATAAACATGAATATTATCTTACAGAAAGTTCTGTCACATACTGATCACATACAACGACAAAACAAGGCGGCGGCTTATGATTGACAGTAAAGAAGTGGTTACTCGGTTTTTGCCTCAGTTAGATCATTCTCCTAAGTTACAATCTGGCGTAACTCGGATACTCGCTCGACTCTTTCATCAAGATGAAGTCAATGATTTCATACGACAAAACAACCACATGTCTCATGTGGATTTCCTTGAGGCAGTAAACCAGAGATTAGGCCTCAGCTATTCAGTTTCTAACTCTAGTTTAGAAAACATCCCAGTTTCCGGTAGAGTGGTTATCATTGCGAACCACCCCTTGGGCTCTCTTGATGGCCTAGCTCTACTGGCTTTAATCCATTCGGTGCGAAAAGACGTCAAAGTGGTGGTTAACGAACTATTATGGTCAATGTCTCCACTTAGACCATTCTTTTTACCAGTTAATAACCTTGGCCAAGAGAAAAACCCTAAAACTAATTTAGCCAATATCCATCAAGCCCTAAAGTCAGAAGAAGCTGTAATCTTCTTCCCCGCTGGCGAAGTTTCCCGACTCACAGTCAAAGGCGTCCGCGACGGAAAATGGCACTCAGGTTTCTTAAAGGTAGCTAAACAAACCCAGTCACCAATACTGCCGATTCATGTAGGTGGCAAAAACTCACGGTTTTTTTACGGTTTTTCTTTAATCGCCAAACCCTTGAGTGCGCTTTTTTTAGTTCGTGAAATGTTCAAAAACGTCTCACTTACCCTGCCAATAAAGGTTGGTAAGTTGATTCCCTTCTCGTCCTTTAGCGGTATGTTGCCAAGTAGCAAAGAAAGTATTACGCGATTTAAGCAGCAGGTTTACAGACTAAAGCATGAGCGTTCTGATTTGTTTGAAACAGAGCGAGCAATTGCTCATCCTGAAAATCGAAAAGCCTTAGTTAATGAGCTCGCTAGCTGCGACCTTCTTGGCGAAACAGCAGACGGTAAAAGTATCTATTTACTTGAAAACACGCGAGATTCATCCGTACTTCGGGAAATCGGCAGATTACGCGAAGTATCATTCAGAGCGGTTGGCGAAGGAACTGGTAACCGTCGTGATACGGATAAATACGATTATTACTACAAACATATTGTTTTATGGGATCACACAGACATGGAAATTGTCGGCAGTTATAGAATTGCCGACATTCACAAATTAAAACCCGAGCAATCCCTCTATTCAGAAACTATCTTTAGTTACGAAGATAGCCTGCAAAAAAAATTCCCAATGGCCATGGAGCTAGGTCGAAGCTTTATACAACCTCAATATTGGGGCAAGCGTAGTTTAGATTATTTATGGTATGGCATAGGGGCTTATATTCGGCAAAATCCTCATATCCGCTACTTATTCGGCGCTGTTAGTCTGAGTAATGACTACCCTGCGTTCGCAAAGGATATGCTTGCTTATTATTTCAGTACCTATTATGGCTCCAAAATCAATCTAGCGCGCTCGTTTAACCCTTACCGCATAAAGCCTGTACAAAAAGCGAAACTTGAACGATTGTTTAATCGTTTAGATAAAACAGAAGGCTTTAAAGTTCTAAAACGCGAGCTGTCTTCTATGGGTGTGTCGGTACCAACATTATTTAAACAATATAGTGAATTGTGCGAGGACGGTGGTGTAATCTTTTACGATTTTGGGACTGACCCTGACTTTGGTGATTGCGTGGACAGCGTTGTTTGGGTTGATATGCTCAAGCTCAAAGACAGGAAGCGCAAGCGATATATTGATTAATGCTATAGACTATCACTGCATTTGTGCTGATGTGCTGCACCTTTTCCAGTCAGCCACAGCTATAAGCTTGCAGAAATAGATCCCGCTTGGCGCTTTCTTTTGGGATCAATTGATGAATATCCATTATATATAACTATTTGTTACCTCTTAATTATTTAAAATCAAACGCTTAGAAGCCTTTAACTTGGTTAAAAGTTGTATTAGAGTAGTCTCATTCGTCCTAACAATAAGTAATTCCATGAAGAAGATATTCAGCATACTTTTTGGTTGTTCTTTAGCTGGTTTAATAGCCTTAAATTCAGCACAAGCGCTACCAACTCTCCTGCACAACGTCAAAGGCTACACCATCAAAGATGGCGAGTTAGAGAGTTTTGACAGCATTTTATTCGAAAATGGCGTCATTTTAGACACAGGTTCGCACGATGAGCTGGCTAAAAAAAGTAGCTTTAGTATTGCTTTAGACGGCAAAGGCAAAACTTTATTGCCTGGTCTTATTGACGCTCACGGCCATATTTTAGGTTTAGGCTTGAATTTGATGCGCGTCGATCTTCGTGGCATTGACTCTGAAGGGGAAGCCGTTTCAAAAGTAAAAACATATGCGATAAATAACGATGCTCGATGGATTCTTGGGCGTGGCTGGAATCAGGTTCTTTGGCTTAACAAAGAATTCCCTACCAAGCATTCTCTGGATAAAGCCATTAGCGACAAGCCCGTATGGTTAAGACGCATCGATGGTCATGCTGGCTGGGCTAACTCAAAGGCTCTAGAGCTTGCAGGAATTACAAAAGATACTCCCGATCCTGAGGGGGGCAAAATTATCCGTGACGAGCATGGAAACGCAACAGGTGTTTTGATCGATGCGGCCATGTCATTGGTTGAGAGTAAAATTCCACCAATTAACCGAAAAGAACGCAAAGCTGCGTTAAACCTTGCTTTTAACCACCTCATTAAACTCGGGATTACTTCTGTTCATGACGCAGGTGTTGATTTCGAGACTTATAAATTAATGCTTGAATTATCAGCCAAGGATCGTATCCCTTTACGCGTCTACTCGATGTTAAGCGGCTCTGATCCACGCTTAGAAGCAATGCTAAAATACGGCAAAGTGAATCAGCCCTTTTTAAAGATCCAATCAGTAAAACTCTACACGGACGGCGCCTTAGGCAGCCGAGGCGCGGCATTATTAGAGCCTTATTCAGATGAGCCGGATAATAAAGGGCTGTTGCTGACTGACGAGAAAAAGCTAGAGCAATACTTCAAGCTAATCACAAAGTATGGCTTCCAAGTGAACACCCACGCTATCGGAGATGCGGCTAACCACCTTGTTTTAAAGCAATTAGCTAAGCTCGATAAAGACGTTTCAGCCAAAAAGTTACGCCACAGGATCGAGCATGCGCAAGTGGTAGTGCCTGAGGATATTCCGATGTTTGCCAAGCTCGGTGTCATTGCTTCGATGCAGCCGACCCATGCTACTAGCGATATGAATATGGCTGGCGACAGACTGGGCGAAGAGCGTTTAGAAGGCGCTTATGCTTGGAGAACCTTTTTAGACAATGACGTTATCATTGCATCGGGGTCTGACTTTCCCGTGGAAAAAGCCAATCCATTTTTAGGACTACATGCAGCTGTCACTCGTCAAGATTCGGACAATCAACCTACCGATGGTTGGTTGCCTTCGCAAAGGCTTAGCGTTACTGAAGCACTAAAAAGCTTCACCATCGATGCGGCTTATGCCGGCTTCTGGGAAACCAAGGTCGGCTCTCTTGAGTCTGGAAAAAAGGCTGACTTTATCCTCGTCGATAAAGATATTTTTACCGTTCCAGAAGAACAAATTGATGACGTCCAAGTGTTAGAAACTTGGATTGATGGAAAGCGCGTCCACTAATTTAGTGGCTCAAACTAACTGGATATTTCGATATCAATTACGAAGTAATATCGATGGCTTCAAAGTAATATTCAGCAATAAAAAGTCTGCTACGGCAGGCTTTTTATTTGCCGTGCATTCTATCCAGCTCACTGCGTTTAATGCGCTTTATTGGTGGATTCACCCAAACCGTGTCTAGATTCGAGTGTGAAGTTCTGCTGGCAGCTTCAATTAAAGCCATTTTCTCGTAATCAACGACATAAACGTAATCATCCGCGTCAGAACTTTCGACTAGGTAATCATTTTGTGAGGTGGTATTACACCCTACTAACGCCATGAATCCTAGACCTATAACAGCTAAAAAACCTACTTTTACGCGAGTCATAACCTTACCCTCATATTAATAATGAGAACGCAAACTCACACTCACTACGCTTAGTGTTGTAAGACATAAACTCTCACAACCCTTCGATTGTACAAAAAACAGACAAAAAAGTCTCTGATCACAGCCACATAATACGCTGAAGTAACTTTGTCGACCCTATAATACTTGCTACAATAGCCGACTATTTTGCAATAAATTATTAATAAATTAGGGAACCCAATGCGTAGTAGCCAATATCTACTTTCAACATTAAAAGAAGATCCGAGTGATGCTGAGCTTATTAGCCATAAATTAATGCTGCGTGCGGGCATGATCCGCAAAGTAGCATCTGGGCTCTATACTTGGCTCCCCACGGGTTTACGCGTTCTGCGTAAAGTTGAAAACATTGTGCGCGAAGAAATGAACAAGGCTGGCTCAGTTGAGATGCTTATGCCTTCTGTTCAGCCTTCGGATTTATGGGAAGAGTCTGGTCGCTGGGATCAGTTTGGCCCCGAGCTTCTGCGCTTTGTTGATCGCCATCAACGTGATTTTTGCTTAGGCCCAACACACGAAGAAATCATCACATCAGTAATTCGTGATGAATTAAGCAGTTACAAACAGCTCCCTGCGAACTTCTACCAAATTCAAACGAAGTTTAGAGACGAAGTACGTCCACGGTTTGGTGTCATGCGTTCACGTGAGTTCATCATGAAAGATGCATACTCTTTCCATATTGATGATGAGTCGTTAGAACAAACCTACCAGAAGATGCACCAAGCCTACTGCAATGTGTTCGACCGCATTGGATTAGATTACCGCCCAGTATTAGCGGACACTGGAGCTATCGGTGGCAGTAACTCTCATGAGTTTCACGTTCTTGCGGAATCGGGTGAGGATGCCATCGCGTTCAGCACTGAAAGTGATTATGCCGCCAATATTGAAAAGGCCGAGTGCTTAGCGCCAGAGGGCGAAGCGCCTGCGCCAACACAAGACATTGAGAAAGTCGCGACTCCAAACTGTCGAAGTGTTAAAGAAGCCGCTGAGTCGATGGGAATCGAAACTCGCGATGTTTTGAAAACGTTATTCGTCGAAGGCGCAAGTGAGGAACAGCCTGTGGTTGCACTTTGTTTGCGTGGTGACCATGAGTTAAACGAAATCAAAGCATCGAAACATGAGTTAATCGCCGATCCATTAGTGTTGGTTAGCGACGAAACAGTTAAAGCTACCGCGGGCTGTGCGCCTGGTTCTTGTGGACCTCAGGATTTAAAGATTCCAGTCATTGCTGACCGTGATGCGGCCGTTATGAGCGATTTTGCTTGTGGCGCGAATGAAGACGGCTACCACTTAAAAGGTGTGAACTGGAAACGTGACGCTGAATATACTGATGTGTTTGATTTAAGAAATATCGTTGCTGGCGACAAGAGTCCAGATGGCAAAGGCGTGCTAGAGATTAAGCGTGGTATTGAGGTTGGTCATATTTTCCAGCTGGGTGATAAGTATTCGAAATCCATGAATTGCACTGTGTTGGACCAAAATGGAAAAGCAAAGCCTTTATCTATGGGCTGTTACGGTATCGGCGTATCTAGAATTGTGGCGGCTGCCATAGAGCAGAATCATGATGAAAACGGTATTATTTGGCCGGAATCAATCGCGCCGTTTAAAGTAGCGATCATTCCAATGAATATGCATAAATCTGAAAATGTGCAGCAAGTGGCCGAAGCTTTATACCAGCGTCTTGAGTCGCTTGGAATTGAAACCTTATTCCTAGATCAGAAAGAAAGTCCTGGTGTAATGTTTGCTAATACCGAGTTGGTGGGCATACCGCACCGCTTAGTGGTGAGTGACCGTGGTCTTAAAAATGACACCATTGAATATAAAAACCGTGACAACTCAGATAAAGCGGATCTTGAAGTTGCAAAAGTTGTGGATTATATTCAAAGTAAGATCAACAATAATTAAGCAATATTTTCAGGATGTTACGAAACACACTAATTGCATTCGTATTACTGACTTGGGGCGCCTTAGCTTTCGCACAAGAGCGCCCCGACGAAACTTTTACTGCCCAACTTAAGAAGTTGATGGAGCAAGAAAATCACTTCACAGACAAATACGATGCAACTGTTTGGATGAAGGATATGGAGGGGCGATTAAAGCGACGCGCACCTCACATTCCCGAAGCTGAGCGATTAGAAATCCTGTCTCTTGTACATCGATATGCCCATAAAGCGGGCGTCGACCCACAACTGGTTTTAGCTATAATGGAAGTAGAAAGTAACTTTGACCGTTATGCGCTTTCCGTCGCTAACGCCAGAGGCTTGATGCAAATTATGCCGTTCTGGAAAAAAGAAATAGGCCACACAAACGACTCTTTATTCGATATGGAAACGAATATTCGTTACGGGTGCTATATCCTTAAACTCTACATCGATAAAGAAAAAAACAACCTAACCTACGCCTTAGGGCGTTACAACGGCTCTCGCGGTCGCGCAAAGTATCCAAATAAAGTTTACGCAGCACTTCGCAAGCGCTGGGCGCTATAGCGATGGTTGATAGCAAAATCGCTAACGATGAGCTCGATGATAATTCTGCTGGGCTGATTCTTTCAGGAGGTGGTGCAAGAGCAGCATATCAAGCCGGCGTCTTAAAAGCAGTAAACCAAATTCTAGGACATCCCAAACACTCCCCTTTCAAAATTATAACCGGAACCTCCGCAGGCGCTATTAATGCAGCCGCTATGGCGAGCAACAGCCATCAGTTTGACTATGGGACTAAGCGATTAGAGGAAATCTGGGCAAACTTTAGTCCTGAACAAGTTTACGAAACCAGTCTTGGCACCCTGAGTAAAAATGCTTTTCGATGGTTATGGAATATTTTTAGGCCTAACCATAATTTAAAGCAGCCATTGTCTCTACTTAATAATACGCCATTAAGAAAGTTGCTAGAAAACGTTATTCGCTTCGATGATATTGAAAAAAATCACCAAGCTGGTCTGTTAAGAGCCGTTTGCACTACTTGCTATAACTACAACACTGGTAATTCAGTGAGTTTTTTCCAAGGGCATCCAGACTTAATTGAGTGGAAACGTTTTCGTCGCTACGGCCGAGTGAGCAAATTAAACGTTGAGCACCTCCTAGCATCATCGGCTATTCCGATGGTGTTCCCGTCCCAACAAATTGGTGATGAACATTTTGGTGATGGCTCTCTGCGCTTTTTGACACCACTAAGCCCTGCCTTGCACCTTGGCGCAGACAAACTATTTGTCGTTACAGTAAAGCCTCTGCGAGGTGAACCTGAGCATAAAACATCGATTCCCACAGTAGGCGATATCGGAGGGCATTTATTTGATAGTGTCTTTATTGATAGTTTAGAAAGTGATATTGAGCGTTTAATGCGCGTCAACTCCCTGTTGGCGCATATCCCAGAGTCTGACATCGTTCGTGAACAACTCCCTTTAAAAGCAGTGGACACTTTTATTATATCCCCTAGCATTGAACCAGCTGAGTTAGCAGGCCAATATTTTAAGAATCTTCCTAAGGGCTTGCGCTTTTTCTTTAAACGTATCGGCGTCGATGGCGAGGATGGTAATGGCATTCTAAGCTATCTGCTCTTCGATAAAGGTTTTACTCGCCACCTCATCGAGCTTGGCTATAATGACGCCATGAAGCAAGAAACGAATATCAAAGCTTTTTTTAATACTAGCCAATCATGAACAACTTCCAGTCATTCTTTGAGCTTTACGACCAACAGTCAGCTCCTTTTATGCACACAATGGTGCAGGACTATGCCAGCCGCAAACCCTTTGCCGGTATGACAATTGCGCACAATGTACCCCTAACACAGACCACGCTTCTGAAAATAGCCTGTCTTAAAGCATCGGGCGCAACGGTTACCGTAACCAATCCTAGTTTTGTTAAAGAGTCGCCGCTGGCAATTGAAACCCTAACTTATGAAGGTGTTCAATATAAATCTCTCGATAAACTCGAGGGCTCTTTCGATTTCTTATTAGACTGCGGTGCAGAACTTATCAGGAACTGCCAAGCCAAGCGTGGCATCGTCGAGTTGACCCGAACCGGCGCCATGCATTATGAAAAGATTCAAAGCTCTGAAGTTCCGATTGTATCGGTCGACGATACTCGTCTTAAATCGCTTGAGACTTGCTTAGGAACTGGCGAAGGTGTCTATCGTGCTATTACTGAGCTACATGGGAAGCCTGACGCAGATACAAAAGTTTTAATTTTCGGCTTTGGTAAAGTCGGCACTGGAATTGCTTACTACTTTTCACAAAAGACACCCAATATCGCTGTGGTCGATATGCTTCCTGAGCGACTTAAAGAAATCAGCTCTAGAGGTTATGAAGCTGTATCGGCAGAGTTACCACAACAGGTTGAAGCTGCGATTAAGGAAGCTGACATTATAATTACGGCAACAGGAATTAAAAACCTATTGAGTCTTAGCTACAAAAAGGAATGGTTTAATAATAAAGTATTAGCAAACGCTGGTGCAGAAGATGAGTTTGGCTTTAACTTTAGCGATAGCGAGGTTTTAGCCAACAAAAAGCCCGTGAACTTTGCCTTAGAAGAGCCCACTTTGATGCCTTTCTTAGACCCTATTTTTTATGCTCACAATCTAGCCATAGAAGATGCACTTAAAAAAACAACGCCTGGTTTTAGACCTTTAAATAAAAGCGATGACCTAAGAATTGTTGAACAATGGGCATCACATCATGACTGGACAGTAGAAAAGTTAAAGCGAATCTTTTAGGTGCTCAGCATAAACGGCTCTAACTTCGTCATTAAGTTTAATCAGTAATAATACATCTCTTTGCCAAGCCGGGAACTTTTGTTCTTGAAAGTAGTTTTTTAAACTAGTGCTTTGACGTGCGTTCTTTTTTCTAAAGCGCTCACCACCACGGCGCAAACTCACTACAAGATTTTCCCCTATAAGCTCTGGGTAATGGGTCTCTAGCCACTCTGCAGTAATAGTTATGCCATCAGCTACTTGTAGATCTTTCTTACCGTCCCATGTGGTGTCCTCGAGCTCTTTAAAGTTACTCGAGCTATGTTGAGACAGCCAAACTAAATGATCTTGATGACGTCGAAGACTACCTTGTTTAAATTCAATCATCGGTTGCGCATCAGTTTCCGCTTCTAACATCTGCGACAAAAGCTGCTCTAACACTTTAACGCTCGGCATACCAAGTCCAAGCTTTTCAAACCAATAACGAATCAGGCTATTCTGGCGGACTTCTGACAACTTCTTTAATCCTTCAACCGACAAACCCTTTCCTTCGGTATAGCAAGCCTCCCAGTCTTCCTGCGCGCGCTCCTCAACGATAACTTGCGTATCCGCTTGTAGCTGACTCACTCGTGAAAGCGTGGTTGTTAGCTGTGGCCACTCTTGCTCCAACAAAGGAATGACACGGTGTCTCACAAAGTTTCGACGGTGCTGAGTATCAAGGTTCGAAGGGTCGTCTACAAAGCTTAATTGATGCTCTTTGCAATACTCCAATACCTCAGCCTTGGAGACTGACAGTAGCGGCCGAGCGTGGTATCCCTCAGCAAATGAGGTGATGTACGGCATAGCCGACAAGCCTTTTGGCCCTGCGCCTCGAAAGAGTTGTAATAATAAGGTTTCAGCTTGGTCGTCCTGATGATGCCCAGTTAATAAACATTGCCCACTATCAATAACTTTTGAGAAAGCTTGATAACGCGCTTTACGCGCTGAGTTTTCTAAACTCGCGGCTTTTTGATCAACCTCAACGGCTATAACTTCAAAATCCACGCCAAGCTCCTGACACCAGGACTGGCAAAAGTCAGCCCACTCGTCAGACACAGCTTGTAGCTGGTGATTTATATAGATCGCTTTTAGTTTGTCTTTGGGGTATTGCGAAGAAATAGCGTGGAGCAAAGCCACCGAGTCGGCGCCGCCGCTGAGTGCGATGGTGAAGGTCTGGCTGTGATCAGCGTTTGAGGCTTTCGAGGAATTTTTTTGAGAAATAAATTGAGCCAGAAACGTCGAAATAGCAACGCTTACTGGCTCTTGTTTAGACATTGAGTGTGCGAGAGTTCATTAGCTTTCGGCGACTTCACCGAAGCTCATAAACTTATCAAAACGCTGTTGTAACAAAGTATCTCTGTCCAGTGCTTCAACACTTTCCAGGTCTTTAATTAACTGCGCTTTTAACGTTTTGCTCATATCAATATAGTTACGGTGCGCACCACCTAAAGGCTCTTTGATAATGTTATCAATTAAACCAAGCTCTTTAATGCGATCGGCGGTAATGCCCATTGCTTCAGCAGCTTCTTCAGCTTTTTCAGCGCTTTTCCAAAGAATTGAAGCACAACCTTCAGGAGAAATTACCGAGTAAGTCGAGTATTCGAGCATATTCATTTTATCGCCAACACCGATACCCAAAGCACCACCAGAACCACCTTCACCGATAACTGTCACGATAATTGGTGTTTTCAAAGTTGCGATAAGTTTAAGGTTTCGAGCAATCGCTTCACTCTGACCACGTTCTTCAGCACCGCGACCAGGGAATGCCCCAGGAGTATCAACAAATGTGAAAACTGGTAGGTCAAAGCGCTCCGCCATTTCCATCAAGCGTTTCGCTTTACGGTAACCTTCTGGGCGAGACATACCAAAGTTATGCTTAATTTTAGCTTTGGTATCACGGCCTTTTTGATGACCAATGACCATACATGGCTTGCCATCTAAACGTGCTAAACCACCAACAATTGAAGCATCATCGGCAAAAGCACGATCGCCAGCCAACTCATCAAAATCATCAAACACATGCTCAATATAGTCACGCGTATAAGGACGCTGAGGGTGACGCGCGAGTTGTGCGACTTGCCACGCGGATAAGTCCGAAAAGATTTTTTTGGTCAAATCTTTAGACTTCTTTTTTAAGCGATCAATTTCTTCGCTGATGTTAATTTCAGAATCTTCGCCTGTTAAGCGTAACTCATCAATCTGCGCCTCAAGCTCTGCAATTGGGCGCTCAAAATCCAAAAAGTTCAAACTCATGCCTATTCAACTGGTTTATTAATGGCGTAATTTCTCTATTCTAACCCAAAATCATAAGCTTATAAAAGGTAACTTTGCATCCTATTGCAACTGGTCGGTACACTGTATTAAATTCAGACAAACAGGTGTTTAACTCCTTTCACTTAGCTCTCCACTATAATGTCTGTCGAACGGGGTAAATAGCGGTAATGCCCTACTATTCTGTAATCAAATAAGACATCCTCTAGCTTAGGCCCAAGTCCTATATTGTGCACAATCATGTAATTATCACTTTGAGGTGATTTTTTGTTAGTCACAATACCAATATGCGGTAAACCACCGGCTAAGCGCCAGCTGACAATATCACCCGGCAAATAGTCTTTGGCATCATCCGTTATCGCTAAAGTTTGCCCATGACGTTCAAAAAAGCGTTCTAAATTCGGCACTCGGCGGTGGTCAATATTGGTATCAGGACGCTTTAACCCCCAGTTTTTAGGATATTGCTCAAAATTAGCCTTCATATCCTCATGCACCAGCTGTTGTAGGTCTAAACCTAATTTCCGGTAACTGCGCACAACGACATCGGTACAAACGCCAATATTTTCAGGCACATCCCCCATGGGATAGTCAATGTTTCGGTAAGAACCTTCGTAGATAACGTGATGATGAGTTCTATCGAGCGCGGCTCGAACCAAGTTAACACTAGTTATTTCAGCTGGGTTGTCACTTGATTCTGACGCAGGCACTTCAGCTAGTACGAGGCTAGAGCTTATAGCCAAAGAGAAGGTTAAAACAGATAGTTGCTTCCAAGTCATTATCACAATATATATCCTTTGTTGTAATTTACTCATTCTTATTAATGTTAAAAACCATATACCAATTATGACTTTTAATTTTATGACTGGTTCCCACTAAACCAGTTAGGTAATATTTAGTTCCGATTTTGGCTAACCAGTTATCATAATAGTGATAGCATAAGGCCATGAATGACAGTACACTTCCTACGACTGATAGTTACCAAAAGGCACGTTTAGCGCGCGATGCTCGCTATGACGGTAAATTCTTTGTGGCGGTAAAAACTACTAAGATATATTGTCGCCCAATTTGTCCAGCAAACCCACCCAAAGAAGATAATGTGCTTTATTACTCCAGTGCGGCCCAAGCTCAAGAGGCAGGCTTTCGCCCCTGTTTACGCTGTCGCCCGGAAACTGCCCCGAACTCCCCTGCTTGGCTCGGTAACGAAGCTATTTTGTTCAAAGCCATGCAGCGAATTCAATCAGGTGTCTTAAATACTCAGACCATTCAGCACTTCAGCGAATCACTGGGGATCAGCGATCGTTATTTACGGAAAATATTCCAACAACATTTAGGCATGTCGCCACAGAGTTACGCCAACCACTTGCGCCTGATGTTAGCGAAACAGCTACTTCAACAAACGCGACTGCCGATTACAGACATAGCGCTGAGTTCGGGTTTTAACAGCGTTCGACGCTTTAATGATAGCTTCAAGAACACCATGAGACTCTCGCCGAGTGAACTGCGAAAAAAGTCCAGCGGTGATAGCGATGAGTCTCTAACGATAGAACTAAAACTGTATTACCGGCCGCCTTATAACTGGCCACAAATGCAACAGTTCCTCAAGCAGCGCGAACTGACGGCTATCGAAACAGTGACCGACAATAGCTACAGTCGAACCTTTACTCTAAATCAGACTAGTGGCTTCTTTTGTGCTACTCATGAGGCCCAGAGGAACCGTTTTCATGTCAGCATTGAGCTAAGCGATAACACACAGCTAATGCCGGCGATTGCTCAGATTAAAACTGTTCTCGACCTCGACAGCGACGTAATCACCATTGAGCAACACTTGGCAAAAGACACAAAACTCAAATCTGCACTGACAAATGGACTACGCCTACCAGCTTGTTGGAATACTTTTGAAGCTGGAATAAAAGCTATTTTAGGGCAACAAGTTTCGGTTAAGGCCGCCTATGGTCATGCTCAGCAACTTATCGAGCGTGTTGGCAGTCGCTACAGCGAGCGCTATCAATTATTCCCCACACCGAAGCAAGTGATGCAAGCCGACCTTAGCTTTTTAAAGATGCCTCACAAGCGCAAACAAACCCTGACTGACTTTGCCACCTGGTTTGTCGAGTCCGAACAGAGCAATCACAGCGTCGATTTGGCTGATATTCTTGATATTAAAGGGATTGGGCCTTGGAGTTACGAATACATAAAACTGCGTAGCGGCCAAGATACCGACGCTTTCCCCGCTAAAGATTTAGGGGTGCTAAAAGCGCTTAAGGCCCACGAGATAACTGAAACAGACCATTGGAGTCCATGGCGCAGTTATGCCACGCTGCACCTTTGGAACTCGCTATAAAGAGTAATTTATATTCTATGACCACTTACTACCAACAGATGATATGCCCATTCGGTACTGTCCACCTTTACGCCAGCGAGCAACATTTAAAAGCATTGCTCTTTAAACCATGGGCTAAAGTTCAAACTCACGAAGTAATAAACACCTCAAATCCAGTTCTTGATATTACCATGTCACAGCTTAAAGAATATTTTCTAGGCACACGCCAAACCTTCGACATCCCTTTAGAGCCTAGTGGAACTGAGTTCCAACAAAAGGTGTGGCAGACGCTACAAGAAATCCCTTATGGTAAAACTTGGAATTATGGCCAACTGGCGCAGGCTATTGGCAATAAAAACGCTAGTCGTGCAGTAGGCGCAGCTAATGGCAAAAACCCCATATCCATCATAGTACCCTGCCACCGCGTGATTGGTGCTAACGGAACGCTAACTGGGTATGCTGGCGGGCTAACAGCCAAAGAGTGGTTACTCAAACATGAAGGCGTGCTATAAATAACTTGTATTTCCTGCCTTGAGGTGAGCAATGGCATTGATAACAGAAGTGATCTTGTGGCTTTTCGCTCTGGGGCTAACACTCTTTGAGGTTATGGTCATTGTCGCTAAGCTAAAAGCTATTCGCTTCCTCAATGCTTTTGTTAAAACACCTTGGCATCACTTCCTCGAACAAGCGCTCAGGCTTATTGTCGGCACAGCACTGGTTATCCACTCGCCAAACATGAAATTCAGTGAATTCTTTGGGGTTTTCGGTTGGATAGTTATTATCACCTCACTCATGCTTGTGGGCTTGCCTTGGCGATGGCACCGCTCTTTCGCCCAAAAAGTGATTCCTACCGTCATTAAGCTCATCCACTTATACGGCCTTAGTTGTCTCGGTCTTGGTATATTTATCATTTACAGCTTATTATAAAATCTCACAACTCATTGATTTTATTAAACTGTCACCTTAATGTCAGGTCGAAAAGTACTCGCTGTCCTGACTATGTCATATGGATGTCGTGGTATACTCAACGGCGTATTTTAATAATACAGGTTCACTCGATAGCCACCGCAAACAAGCAAGGCTGTGAAGCTTTAACTAACTTTTAGGATTGGAAAACATGATTGTAAGAAAACTACGATTACGTAACGGATGGTCACAAGAACAACTCGCCGAAATGACTGGGCTTAGTGTCCGCACCATTCAGCGTATTGAACGTGGACAGCCAGCCAGCCTAGAAAGTCAGAAAACTCTCGCCGCTGTGTTTGAAGTGGATATCGCCACGTTTCAACCTCCTGAGAAGCAATCAAGAAACACTCAGGAACCTCAAACCCAGGAGCCTGTAATGAACACAACCAATACTAACGAACCAACTGAACTAGAAAAGCGCCCTATTGAAGAAGTGACTGATGAAGAGGCTGGTGCCATGGAATACGTAAAAGGCATTAAAGATTTTTACAGCCACATTCTTTTTTACATCATTTTCACCGTTATTTTCATATTCGCAGGAAAGATTTCAGAGATGCTCATCCCATGGGGGCTTGGACATTAGGCCTCATATTCCATGGCCTACAAGCTTATGAAGTGATCAATATATTCAAAATCAACTGGGAAAAGAAGATGGTTGAAAAGCGGCTGAAGAAGAAGCTTTAACTGATAAGTCTCTTTTTAGGTTGGGCTTAACAGCCCAATCTAACCTTCTATAGAAATTAATAGTTTCTACTCAGTTTTTATTACTAATCTAGCTCAATAATCGCTTCCACAAAATAATCATCCACATTGCTAGTACAGCTAAAAAGTTAATAGTAAAAACTAGCCCCCTAAGACGAATATTATTAGTCAATATCTGCACAAAACTATGAAATAAACGCCCAGCAACAAACACCCAAGCCAACCAAACCTGAGCAGGCTCAACCACGCTTCCTTGACTAACTAATAACACGCACACCACATAAAAGAGTAGCGGCCACTCAAACTGATTCGACAGATTCGCACTAATTCGTGGCTCAACCTCAGCCCAAGACTCTTTCTTAGACTTAATAAAGCCCCATACCGCAGGCGCACGTACTAACGTAAGCAAAACATAGAGAAAAGCCACCCACAGAACGTGAGTAAACATTGGGTAGAGTAGTAAGTCAGGATTCATAGTTGCACCTTATTGCCACTGTCAATTTTTTACAAATAGCGCCCCTTTCCCCTTAGGAGCTAGCCGAATGATAAACAGTTATAGCGCAAATTAGGCAGGATGCCTAATTTAGCTAAGACGAAACAGGGAGGTTTCGTTTAGCGGCGCGTGAGAAACTGTTTAGAGTGAGGGAAGCACAAAGTGCCTAGCGATTGGGTGCCCTTTCTTTTGGTTCGTTTTCTTTGGGCATGCAAACGACCAAAGGAAGTGCCTTTAGGTAATAAATGAACAAACAATACTCAGGCATCTAAGTATTTAGAGTAGCTACATCAATTACTTACAATCATTATTCAAAATAACTTAGAGAGATTGCCACGCCTTCCCATGGCTCGCAATGACTATATATGGCTAATATTCCACCTTTGCTTCAACACACCCGGGAATATGCTTCAGTGCAAATACTAAGGCGTCAGCTGGCTGGACGGCCCATTCGGGGGATAATTTAAAATCAGCGGCAAGTTTAGCTTGTTGGTATTGGAGGTTCACAACCACAGGGCAACTTCCGTCTTTATGCTGATTAAGCTTCTCATGAAGCTCAGTCATGGTATCTGGCCCAATGATGGTGTCCGAGACAGTAATTACAATTTTCTTGCAGTATTGCTCACGCGCTTGCTCAAAGGATAAAACGCTGTTTGCACTAACGCTAGTGCCACCAGAATAATCATCATGGCGCGCTTCACCATCAATGACGACGACACTGTCTTTGGTTAAAACATCACGATAGCGCTCGAATGTTTCAGCATAAACCGTTATATCACAACGACCTGACTTATCGTCGATGGTTAGGATTCCCATCTTGTCGCCACGCTTTGTGGTCATCACACGCATGGCGATAATTAACCCTGAAACACGTGCGGTTCTACCTCGCCCAGTGGGTTGTAAGTCGCGCAAACGGGTAACACTCATCTGCTGAATTTCTGGCACGTAACGGTCGATTGGGTGCCCGGTTAAGTAGAGTCCAAGGGTATCTTTTTCGCCTTGAAGCACCTGCTCATCAGTCCAAGGTCTGACTCTTACATACTGATGCTGTTCACTAGCTGTTGTGGCGACGACGCTACCAAACAAATCATCCTGACCTACGGCTTGGCTTTTATTAAATTGCTCAGCCGCCTTTATCGCCTCATCTAATGAAGCCATTAGTGTGGCACGGTTTGGCCCAAGTTGGTCCAGCGCACCAGCGCGGATCAGTGACTCAAGAACACGTCGGTTGGCTTTTTTAAGGTCTACTCGACTACAGAAATCGAATAAGTCTTCATAAGGGCCGTTAGCTTCGCGCTCTGTGACGATGCTTTCGATCGCACCTTCACCGACGCCTTTGATCGCACCGATGCCATAAACGATACGCCCTTCTTCGTCTACCGAGAAGCGATATTGCCCCTTGTTGACGTCCGGTGGCGTGATGGTTATACCCTGCATCTCTGCGTCTTCGACATAGGTTACAACTTTGTCTGTATTGTCCATGTCAGAAGACATAACCGCTGCCATAAATGATGCTGGGTGATGCGTCTTCAACCAAGCGGTCTGGTAAGCGACTAAGGCATAGGCTGCTGAATGTGATTTGTTGAAACCATAACCCGCAAACTTTTCAACCAAGTCGAAAATTTTCATGGCTAGATCGCCATCGACACCGTTTTTCTCAGAGCCTTCTTTAAAAATACTACGCTGTTTCTCCATTTCCTCAGGTTTTTTCTTACCCATGGCACGACGTAAGATATCAGCGCCACCGAGTGAGTAGCCAGCCAGGACCTGCGCAATCTGCATCACCTGCTCTTGATACAAAATAATTCCGTAAGTAGGTTCTAGGATTTCTTTCAACCATTCATGCTGATAATCGGGATGTGGGTAAGAAACTTTATCCAAACCATGCTTACGGCGAATAAAGTCATCAACCATGCCTGACTGAAGTGGGCCGGGACGAAACAGCGCTACCAAAGCAATAATATCTTCAAAACGGTTAGGCTTAAGGCGCTTGATCAAGTCCTTCATACCACGCGACTCAAGCTGGAATACGGCAGTGGTATTCGCTTCTTGTAGAAGCTTGAAAACTTGTGGATCCTCGGTATCGATACGAGCAATATCGACCGGCTCTTCACCTTTCTTCTGCAAGATATTGTTGGTCGTTTCTAAAGCCCAATCAATGATGGTAAGCGTTCGCAAACCTAGGAAGTCAAACTTAACAAGACCCGCGCTTTCCACATCGTCTTTATCAAACTGAGTTACCACGTTGGCACCGGTTTCGTCGCAATATAAAGGTGCGAACTCTTCAAGATCTCCCGGCGCGATTACAACACCACCAGCATGCTTACCTGCGTTACGCTTAACACCTTCAAGCTTACGTGCTAAGTCCCACACTTCACGGAAATCTTCATCGACCTCATACATACGCACGAGTTCAGGTTCTTGCTCGTAGGCTTTTTCTAGCGTCATACCTACTTCAAATGGAATCAGCTTAGCGATTTTATCGACAAACCCATAAGGATGGCTTAACACACGTCCTACATCACGGATTACCGCTTTCGCTGCCATGGTACCGAATGTGATGATCTGCGAAACGCTGTTTCGACCGTAACGCTCTGCCACATACTCAATCACGCGATCACGCCCTTCCATACAGAAATCAACATCAAAGTCGGGCATAGAAACACGCTCAGGGTTCAAGAATCTCTCAAACAGCAAATCAAATTCTAGCGGATCAAGATCGGTAATCTTCATGGCGTATGCCACTAAAGAACCCGCACCAGAACCACGTCCAGGCCCAACTGGAACCCCGTTATCTTTCGACCACTGGATAAAGTCACCAACGATTAAGAAATAGCCTGGAAACCCCATGGAGTTAATAACGTCTAGCTCAACCTGTAGACGCTCGTCGTAAGGCTTGCGGATCTCAGCGAAGTTATCAGCATTGCGGTCATAGAGGTGATCAAGTCTTTCTTCCAAGCCTTCTTTAGCAACATGCTCAAAATACTGATCAATGGTCATGCCATCTGGGATAGGGAATTCGGGTAGAAAGTACTCACCTAAGCGCAAGTCCATATTGCAACGCTTTGCAATTTCTACTGTATTTTCAATGGCTTCCGGAATATCGTCGAACAAGTCGACCATTTCTTGCTCTGTGCGTAAATATTGCTGATTTGAATATTCACGAGGGCGCCGAGGATCCGCTAATACTCTGCCCTGGTTAATGCAGACACGAGCCTCGTGCGCATCAAAATCTTCTTTTTCAAGGAATCGTACGTCGTTTGTGGCGACCACTGGCGTTCCTGAGCCTTGGGCCAAACCGATAACTTGGTGAATATATTCGTTTTCGTAAGGGCGGCCGGTTCGTTGTAATTCAAGGTAGAATCGATTCGAGAAATGATGATTCCAAAAGCCAAGAAATTCTGCGGCCTTGTCCATCTTGCCAGCTAATACGGCTTTACCAATATCCCCTTTTTTGCCACCTGAAAGGATAATCAAATCTTTATTGAGCTCGACTAGCCACTCTTTTTTGATTAACGGTAATCCTCGATGTTGGTTTTTTAAATAGGCACGTGAAATTAGGTATTTGAGATTGAGGTAACCATCTGTGCTCATGCACAAAGCAGTCACTCGAAAATAGTCATCCTCGTCGCTAGGGTCTTGTATAAGTAAATCGGCACCAGCTATTGGCTTTATGCCAGACTTGACTGCTGTCGAATAGAACTTTACCAAGCCACACATGTTCATTTGATCGGTCATGGCGATTGCTGGCGCTCGCTGCTCAACGCACTCATTCAGCAGTGGCTTTACTCTCACGAGGCTATCAACCATAGAGTATTCAGTGTGAACTTTTAGATGAATAAAGCGAGGTGCCATATCGTCAACGTACCGTCATTGTTTTTGTATTAGTAGTGGATTCTGTTTTAATAATCTGAGGTGGTTTTAAGCAAGCATAATTAGCGGTGTCTGCTAACCAACCAACTCCATTATAAGGAGGTCGATGCCTCATTGCAGTAATATTCTTATGCAACAGCTCTTAAATTAAGCCAATGGTTTTACAGGTTCAACTGTTTTTGTACCGGCGCATAAGATTTGCGGTGTATGTCAGTGATACCTAGGGCCATTATCGCTTCTCGGTGTTGCTTTGTGGGGTAGCCTTTATGTTTTGCAAAGCCATATCCAGGGTACTTTTCATCCATCTCGACCATCTCATTATCACGAGCCACTTTCGCCAAAATAGATGCTGCGCTGATCGCAGGTTCTTTGCTATCGCCTTTGATGATAGCTTCCATCGCACAGTCAAGTTGGGGGCAATGGTTGCCGTCAATCAGAGCTAGTTCTGGTTGATGTGATAATGTCTCGACGCTTCGTTTCATGGCTAACAAACTCGCCTGCAAAATATTGAGCTTATCAATTTCCTCAACCTCTGCACGGCAAATTGACCAAGCTAATGCCTTTTCCATGATTTCTTCCGACAAGGCCTGACGGCGCTTTTCAGTGAGCTTTTTAGAGTCTGCTAAGCCTTCTATAGGTTTGTTTGGATCAAGAATAACTGCGGCGGCGACTACAGGACCTGCTAATGGGCCCCTACCTACTTCGTCAACTCCAGCGACTAACAGCGGACGCATGCTCATCTTGTCGATCATCGATTAACCTCATGTTCGCGCAGGCCATTCTCAGACCACCAGTGCTCGATTGAGTTAGCTGCATATACGTTAGCATCTTTCTTTAATGTTTTGTGCCACTGCATAAACTCATCATGGACTTTTAACCAACGTTGACCGTTACTATTTTCATCTTCTCCAATCCAAGCTCGAACCTCGGCAAATAAGTTATCTGGTGTACAATCTTCTTGTATCAGCTCAGGTAACAAGATTTGCTTCGACAGTAGGTTTGGAATCGCGAAAGTATCAATCGTCAGTAGTTTTCTAAACACTTTATAGCTAATGGGGCCAACCTTATAGGCAACAACCGTTGGACGCTTCACTAGCATCGCTTCCAACGTCGCCGTTCCGGATGCCATTACTATGTAATCAGATGCGGCCATCGCGACTCTTGATTGTCCATCGATTATGGTGATTTTTGGTAGTTCTCCATGCTTTTCTTGGGCTACCTTTAGTTGTTGCTCGAACTGACTTCTTCGCTTGTCATTCGCCATTGGAGCTACAAACTGAATCTCTGGATAAAACTTTTTCAGCAGCACGGCCATGTCGATAAAGTCTTGGCCGAGCAACTTCATCTCTGAGCCACGACTGCCAGGCATGAGGCATACGAATTGGGCTTCTTCATCGAGTGATAATTGTTGACGAGCTTCCACCTTGTTCGATTCAAGCGGTACCTCATCGGCAAGCGGGTGGCCTACACAAAAATTATCAATGGCATGATGCTGGTAAATATCTTGCTCGAATGGAAATAAGCACAGCATTAAATCCACAGCTTTCTTGATTTTGTGGATACGCTTTGGACGCCAGGCCCAGACTGAAGGGCTGACGTAATGAACGGTCTTAATGCCCTTGCTTTTAAGCTTTTGCTCTAAGCCTATATTAAATTCAGGCGCATCAATCCCAATAAATAAGTCAGGTTTTGTATCAATCCAGTAGCGTGCCAGATTAGAGCGTAGCTTTAATAGCTCTGGTAACTTCTTCAAGATTGGTAATAGCCCCATTACCGATAGTGATTCCATCGGATATAAGCTTGCACAACCTTCTTTTTGCATTAATGGGCCGGCAATACCTTCGAAGACAGCATTAGGATACTTCTTTTTAAGTTCAGAAATTAATCCTGCACCTAAAATATCGCCGGAGGCTTCTCCGGCGACAATTGCAATTCGTTGTATCGATTTTACAGGAAGCATTTGCGCCCCTCTATCTCAGAATGCCACGTTCAACCGACTCTAAAAAGCTGACTAAAAAGTCAACATTTTCATCTTTGAGTTGTGACATTTCAGCTATAGCTTCATCGATTTTCAGCGACTTACGATAAAGTAAGCGATAGGATTTTTTCAGCGCACTTATCGACTCGGCTGAGAAACCACGACGTTTAAGACCTTCCGCATTAAGTCCATAAGGTGCATTTTCTGCAACCAGAACAAATGGAGGTATGTCTTTACTAATCGCGCAGTCCATCCCGACAAACGCATGATCACCGATTTTACAAAACTGATGGATTTTTGCGAAACCTGAAAGAATAACAAAGTCGCCCACTTTGACATGACCTGCCAAAGTGGCGTTGTTAGACATGATAATGTCGTCACCTAAGATACAGTCGTGAGCAATATGGGTATAGGCCATAAACCAGCCGTTATTACCGACTCGCGTCTCACCACGATCTTGTATCGTACCGCGATGCACCGTACAACATTCACGAAAGACGTTGCCGTCACCAATAATGGTTTTGGTTGGCTCTCCCGAGTACTTCTTATCTTGGTTTTCCTCGCCGATCGAAGAAAACTGATAAAAACGATTGTTCTTGCCAATCTCGGTGTGAGATCCAATTACGACATGTGGACCAATTACCGTGCCCTCTCCTATTGATGTTTCAGCACCAATTATCGAGTAGGGTCCGATTTCGACGTTATCAGCAATTTTAGCTGTTGGGTCAATGATAGCGGTCTTATGAATCACACTAAGTCCTTACGAAATATCTTTACGAGCACACATTAATTCAGCAGAGCAAACAACCTTACCATCTACAGTTGCTTGTGCTTTAAACTTCCACATGTCTCTCTTACGCTTTATGACTTCAACTTCCATTAGCAACTGATCACCTGGCTCTACTGGCTTCTTAAATCGAGCGTTATCGATACCCACAAAGTAATACAAGGAATCTTCACTTGGCAAGTCTTCGGTCGTTTTAAAAGCAAGGATGCCCGTCGCTTGCGCTAGAGCTTCTAACATTAAAACACCAGGAAACACAGGGCGGTGCGGGAAATGACCTGGGAAAAATGGTTCATTTACAGTAACATTTTTAATTGCTGTTAACTTTTCACCTGGCGTGTAGTCAAGCACTCTGTCAATCAACAGAAAAGGATAGCGGTGAGGCAAATGTTGCATCACTTCGTAAATATCCATGCTATTTAATTCGTTCGGCTGTTTATTATCACTCATTATCGGTTTCTCTATCTTGTTTCAGTTGAAGCAACTCTTTTTCAAGCTGTTTCATTTTACGCCACATAGTATCCAACTGACGGAAGCGAATCGCGCTTTTCTGCCAGTCTTTATTATCTTGATGGGTGGTACCTGACGAGTAGGCACCAGGCTTTGTAATCGACTTATTGACAAAGGTTGTAGCTGTAATATGTGCTTTGTCACAAATCGTTAAGTGTCCTAAAATACTGACTCGCCCTGCTATTGTACAATATTTTCCGATTTTGGCACTGCCAGCAATAGCTGTGCATCCCGCTATAGCGGTGTAATCTCCAATCGTCACATTATGAGCCACATGAATATGATTATCCAGTTTGACCCCATTGCCAATTGTTGTGCTTTCTAGTGCTCCGCGGTCTATCGCCGTATGGGCTCCAATTTCAACATCGTCACCAATGACAACACCGCCCACTTGAGGGATTTTGACCCATTGACCTTGATCATGCGCATAACCAAAGCCATCAGAGCCAATCACCACATTGGCGTGGATAATACAGTCTTTACCTAAAGATATGCCATGATATAAGACAGTATTAGGATAGATTCGAGTGTTGGGACCAATGGCACTATTTTGACCAATAAAGACACCAGACTCGATAATGCAACCACTTCCAATAGTCACTCCAGCTTCAATTACGACATTTGGTCCTATATAAACATTTTCGCCTATCGTTACTGACTCATCTATAGCCGCACTTTCGCTAATAATCGCGGAAGGTTTCGGAGTAGAGTCAAATATTTGCGCCGCTCTAGCAAAACCTAAATAGGGATCAGCCATAATAAGCAGATTGCCTGATGCTTTCTCTGCAACATCTGGAGTCACAATCAGTGCAGAAGCTGAAGAGCCTTCAATCTTGGCAATATACTTAGGATCATTGATGAAGCTTATATGACTTTTTTCAGCCGTATCTAACGGCGAAACCGCAGTTATGATTAACTGCGGTTCTCCTTGTAACTCAGCACCAATGGACTGAGCTATGTCTTGAAGTGTTTTTTGCAAAACGACTCCTTATATAGCTACTATTTCGACAGTTCTTGTAAAACCTGCTCAGAGACGTCTTTCACAGAAGCGCCCATATATGGCACAGCACGACGATCCAATAGCATATCGTAACCACCTTGCTTAGCAATTTTCTCTACAGCTTGTTGCAAGTTTTGACCTGCTTTACGCATTTCTTCTTGGCTACGGCGCTGAAAATCTTCTTTGTATGCATCTTCTTTCAATTTAAAGTCAGAGGCACGCTTTTTTAATTCACGCTCGGTTTTAGTACGCTGTGATTCGGACATCGTCTTGGCATTATTAATATACTCAGTTCTATCGTCTTCTAGCTTTTTAAACTCTCTTTCAAGCTGACTTTTACGCCCGTTAAACTCTTTATTTAAAGTTTCTTTTACCGTTTCACGCTCAGGTGATTTAGCCATAATATAATTAGTGTCTATTACAGCAATTTTTAACTCCGCGCTCGCTAGCGCTGGTAACATTGAAAGGCTTACAAATAAAGCAATTACTAGTTTTTTCAAAATAAATCTCCAAAAATTTAATTAAAATGTTTTACCGATATTGAATGTAAAGGTTTCAGTATCATCGTAAGGCTCGCTTTTAAGGGGACGAGACAAACTAAATTGTAATGGTGCGAATGGTGAGTACCATTGTAATGAAATACCGTATGATGCACGGAAATTACTAGCATCACCAAAATCTGGGACGTAGCCTAACACGCTATTACCATCGATTTGTAGCTGTTCAAATCTACCAACATCAAATTCAGTATCCCACACATTACCTGCATCCACAAAGAAGCTTGTACGTACGTTTGAGTTATCCTCAACGAACGGTGTCGGGAAAATAAGCTCAAATGAATTAATCAACTTAGCGTTACCACCAATTGAGTAACGGCTTACTGCTACTCTATCAAATTCGTCAGGCAAATATACAGTTGTATTACCAGAGCCTGGTATCGTTCCGGGCACTGAAACCGTACTTCTAAATCTTCTAATATCACGAGGGCCCACAGTATTACCTTCAAAGCCTCTCAGAGAGCCACTTCCCCCTGCATAGAAGTTTGTGAAGTATGGTAAATAAGGCGTATCACCTAAACCATCGCCGTAGGCCATAGTGCCACGCCAAGAAAATATCCATTCATTATTATCACTAATTGGCAAATAGAAACCGTAGTCATAAGTGGCTTTATAGTATTCTAAATCACCTATATCAGTCGCTACTTCCAACCTCCAACTATGATCTACACCTTTAGATGGGAAAATAGCTCGGTTCAGCGTATTGTATCTAAAGCCAAAGTTTACTGAGAACACATCAAAGTCGACTTTTGACTCTCTTCTAGAATCAGATCCAAGTAGGCTGAAGAAGTCGATTACACGTTGCGAATCAGTTTGTGGTGACGTTAATGAGTTCTTTGAGACTCGGGCTCCAGCACTAAAACTTGAGAACTCTCCTGTTGGGAAGTAAAAAGTCGAACCTAACGCTATCGTATCTAAACTTTGTGCAATTAAATTTAATTTGCCATAGTCTGTTTCACTATAGTTCAAGCTCGTATTAAGCCCAATTCCGCTTTGCGTAAAGTAATTATCCGTGTAACTAACATTTGCACTCTTAACAGCTTTGTTGGTACTTAAAGCTATAGAGGCCGAGTTTCCTGTGCCCATAAAATTCTGATGGGATAACTCACCGTTGATACTAAACCCGTAAAAGTCGTTATAACCAAAACCGCCACTAATTTGCGCGGCATTACGCTCTTTTACTTCAAAATTTACATCAGCTCTGTCTGTCGTTCCTTCTTTTTTAACCGTATCAACGGTCACCTGCTCAATAAATGGGAGGCGTTGCAAACGCAATTTTGAACGATCAACTAAAGCGGATGATAATGCACCGCCTTCAAGTACTCGTGATTCGCGACGAAGAACATTTTCATCAGTTGTCACATTTCCTTTAAATGTAACTTTGTCAACATAATATCGCTCTCCGGGGCTCACCATGACTGTCAGCTTGGCTTCCGAGGTGTCTTCATTAATTTCAGGAATGGTACGAACTTCTGCAAAAGCAAACCCATAAAGACCTAATAACTGTTTGATTTGCTCTTCAGCAAATGTCATTGCCGCAGCTGAATACACATCACCTTTTTTTAAAGGGATAAGTCCTCTGATGACTTCTTCGCTTACAGTGAAATCCCCAAGAATATCGATGTCAGAAACATTATAAATTTCCCCTTCACTGATGCCGATAGTAATGTAGATATCCTCAGCATCATCAGACAAAGATATATTGGTAGAGTCGATAGAAAACTTTAAATATCCTCGATCCTTGTAGTACGAGGTTAGGGTTTCTAGATCCTTCTCTAAAGTTGTACTTGAATACTTATTGTCATCAGTAATGAAAGTAAACATTCCACCAGTGCTTAACTCAAATTGAGAAATTAGCTCTTGGTCGGAGTAAAGATTATTACCGATTAAGTTGAACTCTTTAATTCGAGCAGAACCACCCTCTTTAATATTAATACGCAACTGAACACGGTTACGAGAGAGCTCAACTATCTTTTTTTCTACACTGAGGTGATAATGTCCATTTGAAAAGTACTGGTTAGTAATTTCCTGCTCAATTTTATCAAGCACAAAGTTATTCAGTACCTCACCTTTTGCAATCCCAGCATTTTTCATGCCGTCCTTGAGTTGGTCAGTTTTTAAGACCTTATTACCGTCAATAATGATGTCTGAAATAATTGGGCGCTCTACAACTAAAACCTTTAGAGTAGTACCTTCTTTTTCTAATTTTACAAAGTCAAAGTTACCTGAACTATATAAAGATCGAATAACCGAAGGGGCTCGCGAGTCATCAATAGTCTCACCGACTCGGATTGGTAGCTCAGTAAAAAAGGTTCCCAGTGAAATTCGTTGCAATCCTTCAACTTCAATATCTTTAACTACAAAGGGCTCGATGGCTTGAGCTTTAGAAAATAATCCCGCTAAAACTAATGCAGTTACCGTTTTTCTTATCAAATGCATCTAATCTTGTCTCTATTGGTTTATTCGGTCTATATCAAAAAATAGCGCTACGGCCATTAACGTAAGCAGTAATATGATGCCAACACGCATCCCAAGTTCCATAATTCTTTCAGAAACTGGTTTTCCCCGGACGAGCTCGGCTAAATAATACATCAAATGCCCACCATCGAGCATGGGGATAGGGAGTAGATTAACAAAACCTAAGTTGACGCTTATCATAGCGAGATAAAGCAAGAATGCAACCATCCCAGCTTCGGCTGTTTGCCCCGCCCCTTGTGCGATTCCCACAGGGCCACCAAGGTTTTTGATGGAAAGCTTTCCTGTGACTAACTTACCTAGGAAGCTGGTGATACGTTCTACCATTTGCCAGGTTTCTTGCGTTCCTTTACCTAGTGCCTCAAAAACTCCATAATGCATCGTGTTATAGCTCTGGTAGCCAGCCCCTACTCCAATAACACCTATGGCTTCAGTCCCCTCTCTAACTTCTGGCGTAATAGTCAATGAAATGGTTTGCTCACCCCGCAACACTGTAACTGAAAGCGGTGTATTGGCATTCTGCTCAACTATGTCTCCCATAACACTCCAGTACGGAGTTTCCTGTCCATCAATACTTACAATTTGGTCGCCAACTTTAATCCCCGCTTTTTCAGCCGGCATCCCTTCAGCAACTAGACCTATAAGTGCTGGACCATCGTAGGCGCCGAAATCAACACCTAGTGCTTTAAACAGATCTTTCTGTTCATCAGGCTCTTGCCACTGACTGATATCCAAAGTAATGGTTTGGATTTTTTGACCAATAGGCTTAACCACCACCTCAAGTTGCTTGTCATCCCCAATATGGTCTAAGAAGGCAAATAAGGTATCCTGAGTGCTTTTTACAGGCTCCCCGCCAACTTCAAGCACTTCACTCTTTGCAGGAAACCCTGCCTCTGAGGCTGGAGTATTCGGGTAAACTTCAGTGACGAATGGCTTGCTAACATTAATGCCAAGCATAAAAACAAATGCATAAATTAGAATGGCCAGTAAAAAATTAGCCATAGGACCAGCTAAGACGATGAGAATGCGCTTCCACACTGGCTGACGATTAAACGCATAAGGCAAGTCTTCTTCTGGAACGTCGCCTTCGCGCTCATCAACAAACTTTACGTAGCCGCCCAGCGGTATTGGTGCAACACAAAACTCAGTACCATGCTTATTAAACCGGCTCCAGAGAGGCTTACCAAAGCCTACAGAAAAGCGTAAGGCTTTTACACCTAACTTTTTTGCCACCCAGTAATGCCCCCACTCGTGGAACGTTACCAGAACGCCAAGTAAAACCAATAAGCCAAAAATACTCCAAAGAGCTGTGATCACGCTTTGTATCTCCAAATCATATATCTAATATTAAATTGTCATTTGCTCAACGAGCTGCTGAGCGTACTCTCGCGCTTGTTTATCCGCATCTAAAACTGCTTCCAGGGTCGATGCTTCAGCATAACGAGTCGACGTTAATGTTTGCTGAATCAGCTCTGATATTTGGGTGAAGCCAATTTTCCCGTCAAGAAACGCTTCCACGGCGACTTCATTCGCAGCATTCAATCTTGCAGGGCTATTGCCCCCGAGTTCCATCGCTTCGCTCGCCAAAAGCAAACAAGGGTAACGTTCTTTGGCTGGGCGATCAAAGGTCAATTGGGAAATTTCCATAAAATCCAATGGTTTCACACCAGCTTCAATCCTCTCAGGAAAGGCCATGGCATGGGCTATTGGCGTGCGCATATCCGGATTCCCCATTTGGGCAAGGACCGAACCATCGTTATAGCGGACCATGGAATGAATAATGCTTTGCGGATGGAGGACCACTTCAATTTGTGCCGGCTCTACATCAAACAACCAGCAGGCCTCTATCAGCTCCAAGCCTTTATTCATCATAGTCGCTGAATCAACAGATATTTTACGCCCCATATCCCAATTTGGGTGGGCGCAAGCCTGCTCTGGTGTAATAGAAGAAAACTCTGATAAGTCTTTATTGAGAAAAGGGCCACCCGATCCGGTTAAGACAATATTGTGAATACCGCATTTCTCAATACCCTGCTCAACAAAGTGCTCAGGCAAACACTGAAAAATTGCATTATGCTCACTGTCAATCGGCAGTAAAGTCGCACCATGCTTTTTAACCGCATCCATAAAGATAGCACCAGACATAACCAGGGCTTCTTTGTTTGCTAACAATATTTTCTTTCCAGCTTTAGCAGCAGCCAAGGTTGGCATTAAGCCAGCGGCACCAACAATGGCCGCCATAACAGTGTCGACACTCTGGTGACTCGCTACGTAATCCAAATGTTCAGCGCCATGCAGAACAATGGTATCCAGCTCTTTTTCTTCAACGTATGACTGAAGTTCATGAGCCAACTTGGAGTCTAACAAGACCGCATAGGTCGGGTGAAATTCTACGCACTGATGTTTAATCTGCTCTAAATTGCGGTTCGCCGTCAGCGCAAATACCTGATACCTTTCAGGGTGCCTGCGAATAACGTCTAAAGTGCTGGTACCGATGGAGCCGGTCGCACCTAGGATACAAATCTGTTCAGGCGTGTTATCTGTGGGTTGATTCATTTTGATAGCCTAAAACCTTACGTCAGTAATTCTAACCATAAAACACCAGCTACAAAAAATGGTGCGACGGACAAAGTGCTATCTAGTCGGTCGAGCAAGCCGCCATGCCCTGGCAGTATATTACTGCTGTCTTTAATGCCTGCTTGGCGCTTGAGCATACTTTCGAAAAGGTCACCAAAAACCGACAATACAACCATCAACACGATAAACACCACAAATTGTGGCCAATCTAGGGCCAACGGCAACATAGATGCGACAAGGCTACCAACGATGATTGCTAAGACTAAACCGCCAATCGCGCCTTCCCAGGTTTTATTAGGGCTAACCACTGGTGCAAGCTTGGTTTTGCCAAGCGTTTTACCAGCAAAGTAAGCACCAACATCGGCACCCCAAATAATTACTAACATCAACAGTAGCATCCAAGCGCCAAAGTTATAGTCTAGGTTAATCAACAAGCTACGAATGATAACGACAGCCAACCAAGCAGAGGCAAGAATGACGATACCAAACAAACCGCGTAACCAAGGCCCTCTAAACATAGATTTAGTGGCTTTGGGATAAAGAACCACAACAATCGAAGCGACCACCCAGAGCATCAGGGCGACTAACAGTAACTTGAAGGGATAAGCGTCGTACCATAAAGATGGTAAGACCGCCTCACTGAAAAAGGTTTGCTCGTAAAGCTGATAAAATACACCGCCAATGGCTGCTAGGGATAATACAATAAAAGCCGATTGCCCAACTTTCCCCGTTTCTAATAAGCGCGACCATTCCCACGCTAGAATAGCAAATACCGGTACTAATATTGCTGAAAAAACAAGCAAGTCCGGTAAAAATAATAAACACCCAACAAGTGGTAATAGTAGTACAGCAGTTATAATTCTTTGTTTTAACACAGTATTCCCCTAATTACTGGTCGTAGCGACCTGCTCGCCAGTCTTTCCAAACCGTCTTTGACGACGATTATAATCTTCTATAGCAACCTTTAATGCTTTTCCATCAAAATCCGGCCATAGCGCATCACTAAAGTACAACTCGGCATAGGCGGCTTGCCACATTAAGAAGTTACTTATTCGTTGCTCACCACCGGTACGAATCAATAAATCTGGGTCAACACCGTCAGCAGTTACCAATTGCGCTTGTAGAGATTCCTCTGTAATACTAGCTCCCTGCTCGGCTAATGATTGCGCAGCCTGCACAATATCCCAACGGCCACCATAGTTAGCAGCAATTTGGAGGTAAAGTCCGTCATTATCTTGAGTCAAAGCCTCAGCTTTTTCAATCGCTTTACGCAATCTACTATCAAAACCTTCTTTATCTCCAATGACCATCAGTTTGACGTTATTTTTGTGCAACTTCTTAGATTCGTTTTTAAGGCTAGTCGCAAATAACTCCATTAAAAAGCTGACCTCGTCCTTAGGGCGATTCCAGTTCTCACTGCTAAAAGCAAAAAGTGTTAGATACTTAACACCGAGCTCGCCACAAACCTCCGCCATTTCTCGCGCTCGCTCCATGCCCGCTTTATGACCAAATACCCGCTTTTTACCACGAGCTTGAGCCCAGCGCCCATTGCCGTCCATAATAATAGCGATATGCTGAGGGACTTCACTGATTGAAGCTTCTTTTTTGGGGACTTTTTGTTCCAAGCTATCCTCTCTGGCTCTACGAATCTATTTATCTTTATTATAACGAAAACGCCGTGAAAAGTTTCACGGCGCCATATCATTATTTATACCATATAAAGGCTTATTGGTGCTGAAGTCTTTTCAACCAAGCCTATTGGTAAATCTGTCTTAGATCTCTAATAACTCAGTCTCTTTTTCTTCAAGCAACTCGTCAATTCGAGCAATTTTTGCGTCTGTAAGCTTTTGAATTTGCTCTTCAGAACGGCGTAAATCGTCTTCTGTGATTTCCTTCTCTTTTTCTAACTCTTTCAATGAGTTATTAGCGTCACGACGAATATTACGGACCGCAACTTTAGCATTTTCAGCTTCACCACGAACCACTTTGATAAGCTCTTTACGACGCTCCTCGTTTAAAGGTGGCAATGTAATGCGAATAACTTGACCTGCTACGTTTGGCGTTAAACCTAGGTCTGATTTTAGGATAGCTTTTTCAGTATCTTTAATAGCACCCTTATCAAAAATCTGCAGTACTAAAGTACGGCCTTCTTGAACGCTGATGCTCGCCACTTGGCTAATAGGTGTGTCAGCACCATAGTATGGAACCATGATGTGCTCAAGCAAACTAGGATGTGCGCGACCTGTACGAACTTTAGAAAGATCGCTTCTAAATGACTCGATGGTCTTATCCATACGTTGGTCAGCATCTTTTTGAATGTCATTAATCACTGGGATATCTCCTATAATTGCTTGTTATATTCTTAATTTGGCTATTATGCCTTAATACTTGATTGATTCAATCGAAAGGTTTGCTCAACCTTATGGATGTATCAGTGTGCCTTCATCTTTGCCCAATACAGCCTTTTCTAAGGCTCCTGCTTGAGTCATATCGAATACACGAATGTTCTTCTTGTGGTCACGTGCCAAACAGAATGCCGTTAGGTCCATAACCGCCAATTCTTTATCTAACGCTTCTTTATAGCTCAAACGATCATACTTAACAGCATTTTTGTCTTTCGCAGGATCTGCCGAATAAACGCCATCAACTTTGGTCGCTTTAAGAATAACTTCAGCGTCTATCTCAATGCCTCGAAGGCACGCCGCTGTATCAGTGGTAAAGAATGGATTACCCGTCCCTGCACAAAAAATAACAACACGCCCTTTTTCTAAAGCGTTTATTGCGCCACGACGAGAAAAGCCTTGGCAGACACCATCGATTGGCATCGCAGACAGCACTTTAGCTGGCTGCTCGATGCGTTCGAAAGCATCTTGCAAAGCGAGAGAGTTCATCACAGTCGCCAGCATGCCCATGTGATCACCGGTCACACGGTTCATGCCAGCTTCTGATAATTTTTGGCCGCGGTAAATATTACCGCCGCCAATCACCACGCCGACTTCAACACCTTGCTTACATAACGATTTAATCTCATCAGCGATTCTTTGTAGAACTTGAGGATCGATTCCGAAAGCCTCACGCCCCATTAAAGCCTCACCACTCAATTTTAACAAAATACGCTTATAAGCTAAGTCGGCCATAGTGTTTCCTTCTAAAATGTTACATCTAAGTAGTTACTTAGATTATTTCTTCATTTGAGCAGCAACTTCAGATGCAAAGTCTTCTTCTTTCTTTTCAATACCTTCGCCTACTTCAAAACGAGTGTAAGAAATAACTTTAGCATTGTTTTCTTTCAGCAACTGACCAACAGTTGTTGAAGGATCTTTAACGAAGCTTTGACCTTCAAGAGTGATTTCACCAACGAACTTCTTGATACGACCAACCATCATTTTCTCAACGATGTTCTCAGGCTTGCCTTCCATATCAGGTTGCGCTTTGATGATTTCTTTCTCTTTCTCGATAACTTCTGGAGCAACGTCGTCAGCCGTGTTGAACTGAGGGTTGCTAGCAGCAACGTGCATCGCGATGTCTTTAGCCAAGTCTTCGCTACCACCGTCTAAAGAAACGATAACACCGATACGGCCGCCGTGAACGTAAGCACCAAGAGTGTCGCCATCAACTTTAGCAACGCGACGTACTGTGATGTTTTCGCCAATTTTCGCAACTAAGTTAGCACGAGCTTCTTCTACAGACTCGCCAGAAGGCATAGTCGCAGCGTTTAAGGCTTCAACGTCAGAAGTGCCGTTAGCTAGAGCAACGTCAACAACTTCGCTTGAGAATTTCTTGAAGCTATCGTCACGAGCAACAAAGTCAGTTTCAGAGTTAACTTCAACCAAAACACCAGTGTTGTCGCCAGACTTCGCTAAAATCACACCTTCAGCCGCGATACGGCCTGCTTTCTTAGCAGCTTTCGCTTGACCTGATTTACGCATGTTATCGATTGCAGTCTCAACGTTACCGTCAGCTTCAACCAATGCTTTTTTACACTCCATCATGCCAGCGCCAGTGCGCTCACGTAATTCTTTAACTAATGCAGCAGTAATTGCCATGATAGTATCTCCGATAGTTTCCTCTGCTTATATATCAAGCAGAATACTTAAAATAGAATAGTTTAATCGTCAGTGTTGAAACCTTTATGAAGCTTATCAGCTCTTTGATTACTAAGGCTTTTCAGAAAATGTTTCTTCCAAAGGGTAGTCTGGAAAAACTCTTTCAAAAAAGGGGGCCTCGCCCCCTTTTTCAACACTCGAACTTTTCAATCGAGAAGGGCAGCGATTACTCGTCGCCAGACTCTTCTACAAACTCGTCGCCTTGATCAGCAACAGTGTTGCTTTGCTTACCGTCAAGCACTGCGTCCGCTACTGCACCGCAGTATAAACGAATCGCACGGATCGCATCATCGTTACCTGGGATGATGTAATCAACGCCTTTCGGGTTAGAGTTCGTATCAACCACAGCAACAACAGGAATACCCATCTTGTTAGCTTCTGCGATTGCAATGCTTTCGTGATCAGCGTCGATTACGAACAATACGTCTGGAAGACCGCCCATGTTCTTAATACCGCCGATAGACTTCTCAAGCTTTTCCATCTCACGAGTACGCATTAACGCTTCTTTCTTCGTCAAACGCTCGAAAGTACCGTCTTCAGACTGTTTTTCTAAGTCTTTCAAACGGTTAATAGAACCACGAATCGTTTTGTAGTTAGTCAACATACCGCCTAACCAACGCTTATCAACGAAGAACTGACCACAACGAGTCGCTTCTTCTTTAACGATATCGGCTGCAGCACGCTTAGTACCAACAAAAAGGATTTTGCCTTTGTTCGCAGCAACTTTACCTAAGAAATTCAACGCGCCGTTGAACATAGGTACAGTTTCTTCAAGGTTGATGATGTGGATCTTGTTACGCGCACCAAAGATATATGGACGCATTTTAGGGTTCCAGAAACGAGTTTTGTGACCGAAGTGCACGCCCGCCTGTAGCATGTCACGCATACTAACTTTTGACATAATAAAATTCTCCGAATTTCGGGTTAAGCCTCCGCAAATCCCATTTCCCGACCCCAGCCAGTATCTTTTTAAAAGAACTCTGACGGAGCACCCCGGTAAATGTGCCGATTTGCGTGTGTTTTAAGTAAATAATCGTATTTTGTGACAAAGGAACTGACAGTCGTTAAACGCACTTCCGAGCCACGGCGCGCTTTATACCATTTTTCAGGGTGAGAGGCAATGATTTTGGGTGATTTGCTTCTAATCTCTTAGATAGATTAGAATTAAGTCAGGGTCATTACTTTCCTAAAACAGAGGTCAAATGCTTGCTAAGAACGCAATATCGTTGAGCAATGAGGATATGAGCACTATTAATTCAGCTTTGGATGAGTTTGAACGTTCATTAAGCTCCATTGAACGTGATTCACAAGATGCTTTTGCCTTGGCCATTTTATAAACTCCTGTTTTGATAGGGACTCCTTTCAATCTAATAAACTTTCAGCCTTGGTATCTTTTCAAAAAGCTTGGAAATCAGCGAACATATTAACTGACTTAGTAGAAGGGAGCGATACTCGACTTTTTCAAGAAGGCATTTCAAGTGCTAAGACCATTTTACGTGACTCACTATTATTAAATGTGGACTTTTTTAGCACCACCTTAATAATCTACTAACATACATAAAAGGAAATAAAAAAATGGAGCCTGATAGTAATTCAATAAAAGTTGCAGAGCTCCAAAGACAAGCCACGGCTTATAAAAGAATGGGAAGTTTGAACAAAGCAATCAGACTTTTGAAGAAGTCACTAAAACTCATTAAAAAATCTAGCGTAGGCTTTGACCATTATTCATTTACCAAAATTATCCCCTATATACAGTACGCAGGCAGATACTCCAAGCTAGAGAAATTTGTTAAATACAAAATTATTCCAGTCATGGAAGTCAACAACAAAATTTCTTTTGCACACCAAAATAAGCAAATACAGGAGGCTTACTATAACCTCAAACTCTCACAGATTTATGACAAAATGCGACTCGCGGCTCAACGGGAAGGCAATTTAACTGATAAAGAAAGGTACTCAACCCTCCGCGAAGAAACTTACAATAAATATATTGTTCTACTTGCCTCAGGCGAAGAGTCTAAATCTAATGAAGATATAGAACTTTTTGAGGATCTATTTGGGCCAGACCGTTCAACTTGGCCAAGAGGCGTTAAGCGTTTAATAAATCTTGATGACAATTAATGGAATTAATGGGGGGCAGAGTTCATTTACTAAAGCATGTTAAGCAAAAGTCTAGCCATATCAATGAGCAAGCGTAGCCTCGAAAGAACATCAGTGATTTCGAGGCTTTATGTTTATAGCTGACTCTTTACCCTTGATTACGCTTTGCTAATCGAGGCTACGTTTAATCTTCCAAGTACTTCAACGTATCCACCACTTCGATTTGGGGCTTCTTTTTATAAACTCTCTTAAAAATACGGTGTGAGCTCGGCCCATTAGGATGAATACTCGACCGTCTTTGGTCATGCGGATGCGGTAGAGGTTACAGTAGATGAGGAAATGGGGAATAATGGGGTCAGAGTACATTTACTAAAGTCAATTAGACATAAGTCGAGTCATATCAATGAGTAACTACTTTTTAGTTTTTGGGATTGTATTAGCTGTTCTACTCAATATTATTGCCTGTTTTCGTGTCTTCAAAGCCGATTATTTTTACAAGCATCAAAAAATATTCCAAATTATTTTAATTTGGCTCATCCCCTTCATAGCTTCAATTGGAGTAATCCTTTTTTTATCCAATGAGAATAATCCTTCAAAAAAACTTACTGAGTTTGGAGGTGGAGCTAATGATAGTATTGGTGGGGCAGCTGATGATTAGCAGGTGTAGCTTTTGACCTTGGTATCCCTCTAATGAAAGAGACAACGTTACTTCGAGGATATTACCTTTCAATTCAACCAGCCCTAATATAGAGCTGCATACATTAAGGCACTTCTAAGTACTTGAGAAAAAAATAAATGAAATAAAGGTAGACAGCGGCCCCATAACTCTATACTCTTGACACCAGCTAGAAAGAAGTCTCTATTTTCATCCTACATTTCATTGTAATTAGTATTAATTCGTGTCCTGCAGTTTCTAAATATCAGTCTACATTACCAGCTATTCAAGCCTCTTGAAGGCAATTTTATATTTAAATATTACAGGATAATATTATGTCTAATACAATTACAGGAACCGTTAAGTGGTTCAACGAAGCAAAAGGTTTTGGTTTTATCGAGCAACAAAATGGTCCTGACGTGTTCGCACACTACAGCGCTATCAGCAGCTCAGGTTTCAAAACTTTAGCAGAAGGCCAGCAAGTTCAGTTCACAGTAACTGACGGTCAGAAAGGCCCACAGGCTGAGAATATTGTTGCTGTTTAATTACTAGCCAACCCTATTCGAAAAGCAAGTCACTCGTGACTTGCTTTTTTTATGTCTGCGCAAAAGTGCTTTACAGTAATAAATACCCTTAGCAACCCGTTACTACGCTAGTTATCGCGTTCTAAAAGCAATATACTCAAGCCTTTAATCAATGGTTTAAACTCTCTCTACGCTTCCTTATGAAGAAAACCGATAAAAAAACTGAAAAGTTAATCGTTAAAACTCTGACTGATGCCTGCCATATCGCTACTGAAACGGTCGAGGGCTTTGAGTGGTTGACTCACTTTGTTGATTACGATGCATTCCCACAGTCCTTTGAAGTTGTGTGTATCTTTGATACCAAGGAGTCTTTATCGAAAGCCATTCAGGAACATCAGGATAGTTTCGTTCGTTCCTTGATCACTGATAAGCTGAGAAGCATAGATATCCCCATCAAAGATAGCGCTAAACAGATTAACTTTGATACTGAAGAGGCTTGCGAAGCCGAACATAACGGTAACTGGGCTAAACGATTTCTGTCGCAGTAATTTAACGACCTATAAACAATCATTATCTAAAACTATTCGAATCAGATTCTTAGCCCATAAATGCTTCACTTATACCTTATTGCGGTCTAGACTAAGTCTGTTAGCAAGGTAAATCGAATCACCAAAGGAATGATTATGTCGCTTACTCTATTGATTATTGGTTGTTTTCTGCAGTTTATGTTTGCGGGGTTTCAGGTAATGTTTGTGATTTTTTCGGCTTCAGGCGCGGTCAATACACATACCATTAAAGGACTAAAGCTAGCGCTGTTAAACTCTGCCGTATTTATTTTGCCCTTATCATGTATAGCGACTGTAGTATTGTTAGTAACGCTTTATATTAAAGACTCTCCTTATTTGTCGCTTTGGTGGCATGCCGTTCCCGTAGTTTTATCGGTTCTTTATTTAATTTACGTCACGCTACTGACAAAAAATGAGCCCGCAGAGCGCTAGCATGAATAGCGAGCGCCAATCGCTTGGTAATATTTCAATTATTTCCAATTAACTGCTCATCGAGATCTTTCGCTGCTTTATACGCAGAGCGTTCGCTAACCCTTGCGGCGTACTCTTTAAAGCCTGGACGCTCATCTAAACTACCAAAATGAAGTCCCCATAAAACATGAGAGCCCACATAAATATCTGCGGCAGTAAACCTCTCACCTGCAATATACGGGCTCGATTGCAGTTTTTGTGAAAGAACATCAAGCACTAAGTTGTAATTACCATAGCCAACCATTCGCTCCTGCTCATCTTTAACATCAACGCCTAGCGAGCGATTCACGATGGCTGACTCTAGCGGGCCAGCACTAAAGAAAAGCCAACGATAATATTCAGCACGATTATCTATGCTCGGCGCCAAGCCCTTTTCGGGAAACGCATCGGCCAGATAGGCGCAGATCGCCGCACACTCCGTGACCACTTTCCCGTTATGCACAATCGCTGGCACCTTGCCCATTGGGTTAATCGCAATGAATTCTACCGTTTTCATAGGAGCGCCATACTCAAGAATCTTTTGGCGATACTCAGCTCCAGCCTCTTCCAAGGCCCAGCGCGCGATCTGCCCACGGGATTGTGGGTTGGTGTAGAATACTAAAGAACTATCTGCTGCGTTAGTTATCGGCATATTGCTGTCTTCTGAAAGTTATTGAATCTCTACACATTATCTGAAGACACTATGAAATAGCAATATCTTTAATATCAGGTTACTATGGTTAAAAAACGAACAAAGGTAATCGTGCAATGAAACTTCGAGCAGCAATTATTACAGCAATTCTCTCTGGAATAACGTTGTACGCTTCTACCGCGTTCAGCGCCGGAAAAGCCTTCGATTACACCAAAGTTAAGCCTGAACATTACGCTAATCTCAAAAACAAATCGGAGTTTACAGACAAACAAGGCGATACCTATAAAGTAAAAAACTCAAAATATTCGAAGGGTTTGTATATCCAAATTACCGAGAATGGTCGTAGCAAGTGGAAAAAGCATGGTCGATTCTACTCGATATCATCCAGTAGCGGTAAAACCAAAGGCTTTGTGACTTACCATTATGGTGTCAAAGAAGGCCCAGCCGAATCCTATAACCATAAAGGGCAAGTGCAATTTAAAAAGTACTATAAAAATAACAGGCTAGAGGGCCCTTGGCAGCAATATACAGATAAAGGAAAGCTGTTTGAGGAGCGTATTTATGTTGGCGGAAAAAAACATGGAGAGAGGATAATGTACCACCCAAATGGCCAACCCAACTTCAAATCCACCTATGTCCAAGGCAAAAGAGAGGGCGAATCTTATCAATATAACGATAAAGGCAAAATAATCGCTAAGAAAGTGTATGTTAACGGTAAACAAATAGGTAAAACACAATGGCTTCATTAGGTACAATGCTAAACCTTAGGGATTGCTATACCTACAGCTAGTTTCGAATATACACTAAAATACTATGAACCAATCTATAATTGGCTACCATAAAGATGAAGAAGACCACTGGGTAGCCGAATTAAACTGTGGTCACTTCCAACATGTGCGCCACAAACCACCCTTCATCAACCACCCGTGGGTTGTGACGCAACAAGGCCGTGAGTCGATGCTTGATGAAGAACTGAACTGCAAAAAATGTGATTCAGGCGCACCTAAAGATAAACTTTAGCCTTTAGCTACACTTTCCTCTCGCCACCAGTTAAGATCAATAAAACATTACAATAAGGTTATGCAATGAACGAACTCCCTAATTGTCCTCAATGTGACTCCAGTTATACCTACGAAGACCAAGCAATGTTAGTTTGCCCTGAGTGCGGTCATGAGTGGTCAAAAGATTCTACGGGGGATTCTGAAGGCGATTTATCAATCAAAGACTCTAATGGCAACCCACTTCAAGACGGCGACACCATCACGGTTATCAAAGATTTAAAAATAAAAGGCTCTTCACAAGTGGTAAAAGTTGGCACTAAAGTAAAGAACATTCGACTGGTCGATGGCGACCACGATATTGACTGCAAAATCCCTGGCATTGGTGCTATGAAACTTAAATCTGAGTTTGTAAAAAAGGTTTAAAATCCCCCTGTTTCAATAGTTCAATCGTAAATCACCCCCTCCTTTCTGTTAGGATTTAACAAGCTCCTAACAGAAAGAGGTATAGAATGATGAAACGGTTTTACTTGATTCTGAATGGCTTATTGGCCTTAGGGTTGATCGGCTGCTCAAGCGATTCAGAACGAACAGCAAAAGAGCAATCAGAGCCGATTAAAGGTAGCTTGCAATGGTGCCGTATGTACCACGACCCAGCCACTTCTGGCGAAAGGAAGCCAAACGCAGCCAAATACTGCGAGCCCACTTTAGAAAGGCAACACCCTCATAAGCGTGACAACACTATTTTAGATAACGGTGCCAAAGTAGAGGTTAAACCCTCACTGTAACTATAAAAGCACAAAATAAGGCGAATAGAGATGCCCCAACCATTCCATTTAGCAATTCCAGTACATGACCTAAAGTCAGCACGTCAGTTTTATGGCGAGTTATTAGGGTTCGACGAGGGGCGCTCTAGCGACCACTGGATTGATTACGACTGCTACGGCCACCAATTGGTAGTACATTTGGATGAATCAATGCAACCCAAACCAGCCAACACCTCTAAGGTTGATGGGCATGGCGTTCCTATTCCGCACTTTGGTGTTGTGCTAGACATGATGCAATGGCGCAAACTGGCTGAGCATCTTACGAAAAATAGAGTCGAGTTTACCATCGAGCCTTATATTCGGTTTGAAGGGAAACCTGGCGAACAAGCAACTATGTTCTTTAATGACCCATCCGGTAACGCCCTTGAATTTAAGGGATTTAATAATATGGATGACTTATTCAAGAAATAAATTATTTAAAGTTCTGCAACAAGGTTGTTTATCCGCCTTGATTAAAGTGAATCGCATTTACTAGAAAGGGGAAATCACGATGAAAGCAATACAAGTCCTATACATATCTGCATGCTTAGCTTTAGCGAGCTGTGCAAGTACAACAGCGTACGCCCCAGCAGATAGCACTGATGATTACGGTTATTACAGTACAAAAATTAGCGATAAGCGTTACCGCGTGGGCTTCAATGGTAATACAACCACAAGTCAAAATACGGTTAAGGATTACGCTTTACTGCGAGCAGCTGAGCTCACTTTGCAAGAAGGCGGCACTTGGTTCCAGATTGTAGATAGGAGTTCCGACAAACAATCGCACCATTCCCCAGCAAGAACAGAAGTTCGTCGTACTGATGTCATCGAGCGAGACTGTGGATTATTGGGCTGTGAAACTCGACGTCGCCCTTCTTACACCACCACAGTAGGGGTTGAAGCAGGAACTTCCAAAAGTAAATATAGCAGCTCTTTAGAGATTATGATTGGCGATGGCGAAATGCCTCAATCAGATGGCCAATATTATGATGCACAACAGCTAGCTTCAACTCTACGAGCATCAATGTAGTCAGTGTTACAGTTTATACACTTAGGTTAAGACAAAGCGGCTTTCGGGTCGCTTTTCTTTAAGTTTGATTTTTAAGCTCAGCCGTTTATGATTGAGTTTATTACCCACCAACTCGAAAACCGCATGAAAGAGAAGCAAGCAGGGGAAAATCATGGCTCAACTTATATTGGTGCTTTTCTCGCCATTGGCGTTGGCATGGGAACAGCGCTTGGTATCGCTCTAGACAATATGATGCTAGGTATGGCAATTGGTGTAGGCGCGGGAGCAGTCGCAGGCATAGCCCAAGAAATCAGAAAGCGAAAGTCACGTTCAAAGTAAACACCAACCTTGTTTAGCTAATAAAATACCTATTTAGCCCCGATATTTACCCTTCCTATCAATGCCTAACTTAAAAGCTATCAGGTTTCCCTTGTCGCATACAATTCGTTAGAATAGATGACTATTTGCTAGCCATCAAACTAAGGCTAGGCACAACAAAAGGTACCTATTGGACATTGTATGGGCATTCAGCTAAAGACTCCTGAAGAAATTGAAAAGATGCGCGTCGCAGGCCGTTTGGCTGCGGAAGTTCTTGAGATGATTGGTGAGCACGTCAAAAAAGGTGTCACCACCGAAGAACTGAACCAAATTTGCCACGACCATATCGTGCACAAGCAAGGTGGCTACCCAGCTACTTTGTACTATGGTGGCTCTCCCTACCCAGTTCCACTCGACGAAGAAGGTAACCCAACTCAACTGTTAGTTGGCGGTGGTTTTACTAAATCGATTTGTACTTCGGTAAACGACGTTGTGTGTCATGGTATTCCTAACAAAAAGCCTTTACGCAATGGCGATATTTTCAACTTGGACGTGACGGTGATTAAAGACGGTTATCACGGCGACACCAGTAAAATGTTTGTTGTCGGAGAGCCGACGCCTCAAGCCAAAAAGCTCATTCAAGTGACTCAAGAAAGTCTTTACCTTGCGATTGATATGGTAAAACCTGGCGCACGCTTAGGTGATATCGGTTATGCCATCCAGCGCTATGCTGAAGGCAAAGGATACTCTATCGTTAAAGAATATTGTGGCCACGGTATTGGCGCTAAGTTCCACGAAGAGCCACAAGTGACTCACTACGGCCGCCCTGGCACTGGTGTCGAGTTACAGGAAGGCATGACATTCACTATCGAACCCATGGTTAACGTAGGTAAACGTCACGTTAAACATAACAAAAAAGATGGCTGGACAGTGTTAACTAAAGATCGTTCTTTGTCAGCTCAGTGGGAGCATACTTTATTAGTCACTTCGACAGGCGTAGAGGTGCTTACCCGTCGCCAAGAAGAACCCTTTTAAGCGGGCTTCTGTAAGTGGCAAGTCCAGACAAATTCAACTACCTTCCAAAAGCAGCCGATTTACTCAAGAAGAGCCAGTCGGCTGAAGGCATTGAGCGTCTTAAAGTTTATAAAGGCTATCTTCAAGCAGGCTTAGACGCACTGACCAAACAATTCCAAAAAGGCACCAGTATTATTCAACTGTTGCGCGCCCGCAGTGCCTTAATGGACCATATCTTAATCACCAGCTGGTCACAATTTTCCGTTAATAGCAGTGCCGCCTTAATCGCCGTTGGTGGTTATGGGCGTGAAGAGTTGCAGCCCTACTCTGACATCGATATCTTAGTGTTATTAAACGAATTGGATGATGCAAAAGGTAAGCAACCTGAACTTGAGGCATGGTTAGCTTTTTTGTGGGACATTGGCCTTGAAGTTGGCCACAGCGTCCGAACCATCGAGCACTGTGAAGAACTGGCGCTAGAAGATATCTCCGTAGCGACAAACCTGATTGAGTCACGTTATTTGTGTGGCGATCGCTTATTGTTAAAAGAATTAGACGAAAGAATCAAGAAGCCTGAATTTTGGCCATCAGAAAAGTTTTTCAAAGCTAAGCTTAACGAACAAATCACTCGCCACATTAAATTTAAGGAAACCTCCTTTAATTTAGAACCTAATATTAAGTCGAATCCGGGCGGACTGCGTGACCTGCAAGTCATCCAATGGATTACGTTGAAACACTTCAAAAGCAGTAGTTTGCACGACCTGATTAAGTACGGAATTTTCACACGACGTGAGTACCGGAGCTTATTGAATGGGCAGCAGTTCCTCCACCGTGTGCGCTTCGCGCTACACGTCTTAAGCAATAAGCGTGAAGATCGATTATTGTTTGAACACCAGAAAAAAGTCGCTGAGTGGATGGGCTTTGAGGATCACGACAACAAGTTAGCTGTGGAACATTTGATGCAACGCTATTATCGCGCCGTCATGATCATTCGTAATCTTAACGAGCTATTCCTGCAGATTTTTGAGCAAGAGTATTTGCAGCTTGGGCAAAACGCTAACTTCATTGAGTTGGACGAAGACTTTTATCTGCACAACCAAAGAATTGGTATTAAAGATCCTGATCTGTTTCTGCGAAAGCCACATGCGTTAATTAAAATTTTCAGTCATATAGCGCTTAACCCGGAGATTATACAAATCGAAGCCAAGACCATGCGAAAAATTCGCTCTAGTCAACAAATGGTCAACAAAAGCTATCGACGTGATCCAATTAACATTAGCTATTTCAAAGAGTTTTTAGCAACTAAGCAGTTGACCAGTCGTGGCTTCACGCTAATGAAACGCACGAATATTCTCGGCGCTATGATTCCAAAGTTCGCGCAGATTGAAGGCCAGATGCAGTTCGATTTATTCCACGCTTACACTGTGGACGAACATACCCTATTCCTTTTGCGCTACATCATTCGCTACAATAAGCCTGAGTTTCAGCATGAGTTTCCGCTATGTCGCAAGATCATGAAAACTTTAGTCGACCCTACACCTTTGTACTTGGCGGCTATCTTTCACGATATCGGCAAGGGCCGTGGCGGCGATCACTCGGAGCTCGGCGCTGTCGATGCTTTAGAATACTGTAAATCAATTGGGCTAGAGACACATATTGCAGAGCTGGTTGCTTGGTTGGTGAAAAATCACCTCATCATGTCGCTTGTAGCGCAGCGCAAAGATATTAGTGACCCTGACGTTATCGAGCGCTTTGCAAGTCGTGTGCCCTCGATTCTGCATTTGGAATTACTCTATGTGCTAACAGTGTCGGATATTCGTGCGACCAACCCGACCTTGTGGAATTCGTGGAAAGAGTCACTATTGAAAGAACTGTTCTTAGCGACTAAACATTACTTAACCCAATCCACTCCTCGCGCGAACCAAAGTGAAATGCTTGAAGATACCCGTCAACAAGTGATCGAGCAGTTTACTAAGTCTGGCGAGTCTGTAGAGCCCGTTCGGGAACTACTTGTTGAGCTAGGTAATGATTACTTGTTGCGTTATCACCCTGAGCAAATCATTTGGCAAACCGAGCAATTATTATCGCAGCCGGAACTGCCCTATGTCGCCATAAAGAATCACCGATCACAGGCAGGCACAGAAGTCTTTATTGCGATAGAAGACCAGCCAGACTTGTTCGCTTCGATAACAGCATTATTGAGCCAGAATCATTTGAACATTCAGGCCGCAACTTTATTTACCTCGCCCAAAGGCCTGTGTCTCGATACCTTTATTGTGTTGGATGAACAAGGTTACCCGTTATCATACGAGCAGCGGATCCAAGAAATCCAAGACAACTTAATTGATGGCTTATCCAACATGAAAGGCTTAGACTTGTCGATTAGTCGTGCCATACCATCGAAACTGAAATACTTTACGGTCAAAACTCGAATCGAGATATTTAATGACCCGAACAAAGCATTTACCACTCTTGAAATCACAGCGCTCGACCGCCCCGCCCTTTTGGCGAATATCGGTCAAGCTTTTAGAGATTGTGATATCGAGGTGCACTCTGCAAAAATTGTCACGCTTGGCGAGCGTGTCGAGGATACTTTTACCATCAGCGATGGCAATAATCAGTCGATTACTGATGAGACTAAGATTAAACAAATTAAGCAATATCTTAAGCAAGCGATTAACGCTTAAACTAAATATTTATAGGAACCGTTATGTCTTTGCAAAATACTATTGAACAAGCTTTTGAAAACCGCGATTCGCTTTCTCCAAGCTCAGCACCGGCGGAGATTAAAGAAGCTGTAATAGAAGCACTAAACCTACTCGACTCAGGCCAAGCTCGTGTAGCCGAGAAGAAAGATGGCGATTGGATCGTGAATCAATGGCTAAAAAAAGCGGTTCTTTTATCGTTCCGCTTAAATGAAAACAATGTCATCGACACAGAATTGGCGCAATTTTATGACAAGGTGCCGATGAAGTACCAAGGTTTGAGCGAAGAGCAATTCAAAGCTGGTGGCACTCGTGTGGTGCCACACGCCATCGCGCGTCATGGCTCCTACATTGCTAGCAACGTCGTTCTGATGCCAAGCTACACCAATATTGGCGCCTACATTGATGAAGGCACTATGGTCGACACTTGGGCAACCGTTGGTTCCTGTGCACAAATCGGCAAAAACGTTCACTTATCAGGCGGTGCAGGTATTGGTGGCGTTTTAGAACCATTACAAGCTGGCCCAACTATTATCGAAGACAACTGCTTTATTGGCGCACGCTCTGAAGTAGTCGAAGGCGTTATTGTTGAAGAAGGTGCTGTGTTATCAATGGGCGTATTCATTGGCCAAAGTACTAAGATTTATAACCGCCTAACTGATGAAGTGACTTACGGTAGAGTTCCAGCTGGCTCGGTTGTAGTTCCAGGAAGCTTGCCTTCGGAGTGCGGTAATTATAACTTAAATTGTGCCGTTATCGTTAAGCAGGTTGATGCGAAAACTCGTGCTAAAACTAGCGTTAACGAATTATTACGTTTAGGCAAAGATTAAGTTTAAAGCATAAGTTAAAAAGGTTTAGGTATTAGTTATGGTAAAGATTTACGGCATTCCAAACTGCGATACAGTAAGAAAAGCAGTGAAATGGTTAGAAGCTAAAGACATCGAGCATGAGTTCATCGACTATCGTAAAAACCCGCTAGAGCGCTCGATTATAGAGAGTTGGGATAAAGCTATCGGTTGGGAAAAACTACTCAACAAGCGCAGCACCGCTTGGCGTCCACTTGAGCAGTCAGTGAAAGATAATATTGATCGCGACTCGGCTATCGACTTAATGCAAAGCAAAGTGACTTTGATTAAAAGACCAGTACTGGTCAAAGGCGATGAAGTTCATTTGAGTTTCAAGCCTGAACAATACCAAGATATTTTTAGCTAAGGCACATTATGACTATCGATGTTATTGAGTTAGCCAAAAACCTGATTAATCGTGAATCGGTGACGCCGCATGACGCCGGTTGTCAAAAGCTGATGATAGATCTGCTCGATAAGCAAGGTTTTGAACACGAAATCATGGACTTTGAAGACACTCAAAACTTTTGGGCAATTCGTCAAGGCGCTACGGAAGAGCCTGTTTTTGTGTTCGCAGGCCATACCGACGTAGTGCCGGCAGGCAACTTAGACGACTGGCATACACCGCCTTTTGAAGCAACAATCGAAGATGGTTATCTTTACGGTCGTGGCGCTGCTGATATGAAAGGCAGCCTTGCCGCTATGGTCGCGGCCACAGAGCGTTTTGTCGCTGACTACCCTGATCATAAAGGCTCGATTGCATACCTTATTACCAGCGATGAAGAAGGCCCTTTTATTAATGGCACTGTGCGCGTGGTCGAAGAACTAATGAAACGTAACCAACGCTTCGATTACAGCGTGGTTGGTGAACCTTCGAGCACAGCCGTACTTGGCGACGTTATTAAAAACGGGCGTCGTGGCTCGCTGACAGGATTCCTAAAGATTCTAGGCACCCAAGGTCACGTCGCCTACCCTCACTTAGCAGATAACGCCATTCATAAGTCTTATAAAGCTCTAAATGCTCTGGCAGAAGAGCATTGGGATGATGGAAATGAGTTTTTCCCACCAACCAGTTTTCAGATAGCGATCGAAAATTCTGGTACCGCAAGCAATGTCATTCCTGGTGAAAAATATGTGGAATTTAACTTCCGCTACTCAACAGAGTCCACTGCAGAGGGTTTGAAAAAGCGTGTCACTGATGTCCTAGACCGCTTCAACCTAGATTATCAGCTGGACTGGAAATTAAACGGTGAGCCATTTCTGACACCTCCTGGAGAATTGCTTACTGCCGCAAAGAATGCGGTACGTGAAAACTGTAATATTGAAGCTGAAGCTTTAACCAGTGGCGGAACTTCCGATGGACGCTTTATCGCAAAGACTGGCGCTGAAGTTGTTGAAATTGGTCCCGTGAATAAAACCATTCACAAAATTAACGAATGCGTCAAAATCGACGAACTAAAAACCTTAGTGGATGTTTATTACAGTGTTTTAAAACACCTTTTAGCTAAAGAGTAATATGAAGAGTATAGATAATTCCATGATGACACCCGAGCAACTGATTGGGTTGGAGCAGAACCACCTAATTAATGTTGTTGATAACAGCGAGTTATTAGGGCAAAAATTCGAATGCCACCATGAGGTGCTAATTCCAATTGCAAAATTAATTCGTCAGTCTGAGCTCGACGGAGTCCCGCTTCGGGTTATCAGTAGCTATCGTAGCTTCGAGCGACAAGCTGAAATATGGAATTATAAGTATAACAATGATGTTGAGTTGAATTTACGCGATGGCACCACCGTCAACTCTTTTGAGTTATCGCCTAAAGAGCGTGTCGATGCAATCCTACACTACAGCGCCATCCCAGGCACCAGCAGGCACCACTGGGGAACGGACTTTGATGTATTCGATGCGGCAGCAATCGATCAAGGCTACGAAGTTAAACTCACTGAAGAAGAGTTCGAAGATAAAGGCCCTTGTTCGCGTTTAGACGAATGGTTAGATTACAACCTTGAGTCTTTTGGTTTCTTTAAACCTTATCGCGAGGACAAAGGTGGCGTAGCTTGCGAGCCATGGCACATCAGCTACAGACCGATTGCAGAAAAAGCTTTGAAGGAGTTTCCGTTAGACTTCTTGAAAGAAACGTTAAGAGAAAAAGATATAGGCGGCAAAGACAATATCAATTCAAGGCTGGAGAGTCTTGCTAGGAAATACGTGTATAATATTTGTACTGAGTAATTCTATAGTGACGCATTACTCTGTCATTCTATAGCGAAACAAGGAGCGATTATGTTGAAAGCGATTTTGATTACGTTATTAATTTTCGCCATTATTGGCGCAACTTTGTTTGTGCTGAAACGAAACAACAAATTCAAAGTTCCTAAAGGTGTAAAGCCACAGCCTTACAAGGATGATGAGGATGATTACTGATAGCTATATCGGCAATCATCCTCGATAAAGATTACTTCTCTAAAAACTTCTTAAAGATAGCCTTAGCTTCGTCGCTAGTTAAAAGCGATGAAAAGCTTCGTGCCTCACGCTCGATTGCTTTACTGACTAACCCAGAATTCGAACGCAATAATTGACGGCTCACTCTTAAGGCATGAGCAGGTTTACTCGCTAGTTTCTCAGCTTTGCCTTGCGCAATTTCGTAATATTTATCTACTGCTACAACGTCATTAATAATGCCAAGTTCTTTTGCTTTCGCAGCATCGAACGGCTCCGCTAACAGTAACAGCTCTGCTGCTCTAACATAACCAATCTGGCGCGTTAGTAAGTAACTAGAACCAGCCTCAGGACACAGCCCTAAGTCAACGAATGGTAAACTGAAATAGGTTTGGTCTGTGGCGTAGACAAGGTCACAGTGAAGCAACAAGGTGGTTCCGATCCCAACGGCAGGCCCTGAAACGGCGGCCACCATCGGCTTGTCGAAATTGGTTAACTCATGCAAAAACTTTAAGACCGGACTTCCCTCTTCCAATACAGGCTGCTTTAAAAAATCGGTAATGTCGTTACCTGCTGAAAAGCACCCTTCGCTGCCTTTAAAAAGTACCACATTTACTTCATCGTTAGCTTTAGCCGACTTTAGAGTCGCCGACAACGCATCGTACATTTCTGAGGTTAATGCATTTTTCTTATCTTCACGATGGAAGCTGATATGAAGGACTTTATTGATTAATTGAGAAGTCACTAACTCGGACATGTTATGGCCTCTTGAACTGGGTAGATATTAGTCTCAAAAAGATAACACATCCGAGCAGATAGGGATAGACTCGGTTACTTTTGGTTAAAACCTGTACCGAAGTCACCGTTCATTTGTGCGGAAAGATAGGCAAAGATAACGTAAGCAGCGGTATTTTGCTTTAATGATCCGGGGTCGACCTTATCCAAAGTGTCGTTTGGTGTATGGTGATAGTCGAAATAATCGGTTCCATCTTGGCGTAGAGAAAAGACCGAAATCCCCTTCCCACGTAAAGGAATAAGATCTGGGCCACCACCAGCATTGTTGTTACCGTAGCTAATACCTAAAGGTGCCATGACGTCTGCCATCTGCTTCACTGCAGGTATCGCTTCAGGCTTGACCTTTGAATCGATTCGCCAAATTTTACCAGCGCCAAAATCTGACTCAGCGGCAGTGATGATATTTTTAATATCATCTTTATGTGCTTCGGCGTACGCCTTTCCGCCTATTAAGCCCTGTTCTTCGTTTGCAAACATGATAACGCGGATAGAGCGCTTTGGACGATCTGGTAAATCTAATATTAACTTTGCCGCAGCAACTGTGATACCAATTCCAGCGCCATCGTCTAAAGCCCCAGTACCTAAGTCCCATGAATCTAAGTGCGCACCGATAATTACATATTCTTCAGGATTTTCACTACCCGTGATCTCACCAATAACATTATGGCTAGTGTATTCTTCACCATTTTTAGCACCTATCGTCATTTTCACAGTGACAGGCTTACCACGGCGAATCATATTCTCTAACAAGTCCGCATCAGGAGCTGACAAGGCAGCGGCTGGAATTTTTGTGATTCCCTCTTCATAACGCATAACGCCAGTATGCGCCATGCGATGTGAGTCGGTACCTATTGAGCGAATTAAGATTCCTACGGCGCCTTTCTTAGCCGCTTCAGACGCTCCCTGCCCTCTTGCGGCTACCGCTGGTCCGTACCCCGAACCGTCTCTAGCTCGCTCCATACGGTTCTTAATAAATACAATTTTCCCTTTAGCGGCATTAGCAGGTGCTGCTTTTAAAGCCTCAAGATCATCAAACTCAATGATTTCAGCCGATAAGCCATCTTCAGGGGTCGCCACACTAAAACCCAAGGCAGTGATAACTAGCGGTTGCGGGTAAGGTGATAAAACCTCTGCGCTCTCGACACCACGCTTCCAAGTCGGAAAGGTTACCGGCTCGGTCCACACTTTGTCGAAACCTAGCTCTTCCAACTTAGCTACGCCCCACTTTACCGCAGCAGCGTCGCCTGGCGTACCCGCCATTCGTGGACCTACTTCTGTGGTTAGCGATTCAACAATGTCGTAATCCAGCGAGCTATCCAGAGCCTTGTCTCTTAGTTGTGCTGCGACTTTTAAGTCCTCATCATCAAAGTTTGGGGCATCATTCGCCACTGCGCTAAAAGCAATAAAGCATGATACAACTAGTGTCGATACATATTTCAGTTTCATAAGATACTCTTCGAAAATTTAATTCTGCTTGTTAATACCCTCTTAACTTGTCATCGACTCAAGATTGACAGTCTCCATACCAAGGGGCTAGAGTAGCTAAAAGGTTTTGTCGAGGAAAAATCATGCCTACCATATACGATTATTCGGCGGTTTTAAATAACGGCCAAGAAGTTTCACTCAAAGACTATCAAGGAAAAGTGTTACTGATTGTTAATACAGCCAGCGCCTGTGGTTTCACCCCACAATACGAAGGGCTTGAGAAGCTGTATCAAGAGTTTTCTGGTCAAGGATTAGAAGTCCTAGCCTTCCCCTGTAACCAGTTTGGCAAGCAGGAGTCCGGCTCAGATGACGAAATCAAGAATTTCTGTGACTTGAATTTCAATATATCTTTTCCACTGTTCCAAAAAGTTGACGTTAATGGTGATAAGGCTCACCCGCTCTACCAACATTTAAAAAAAGAAGCGACAGGCCTATTAGGTTCACAGAAAATCAAGTGGAATTTCACAAAGTTCTTAGTCGATAAAGACGGCAAAGTCATCGAGCGCTATGGCTCAATAACCAAACCTGAGAATCTAAAAGAAGACATAAGGAAACTGCTTTAATGCCTAGTTTAAAAGATAAAGTTATTATCATTACTGGCGCCAGTCGTGGCATTGGTCGTGCTATGGCGCTGAGATTCGCCGAAGAAGGCGCCACCATCGTTATCGCCGCTAAATCTGATAAACCACACCCAAAACTTCCAGGTACGATTCATACAGTAGCTGAAGAAGTCGAGAAGGCTGGCGGTAAAGCGATTGCAGTGGCGCTAGACGTGCGCAAGGAGTTGCAAATTAAAAAGCTGTGTGACCAAATTGGTGAAAAGTTTGGCCGCATTGATGCTGTCGTAAACAACGCTGGCGCCATTAGCCTAACCACTGTCGAAGATACTTCGCCAAAGCGTTATGATCTTATGCAACAGGTCAACTCACGCGCAGTTTACTGTTTCGGGCACTATGCCCTGCCCTATCTAAAGAAGTCGGAAAACCCACACATTCTAAACCTATCGCCACCTGTAAACCTGAAGGAAGAATGGTTAAAAGATTATAGTCCTTATACTTTGTCTAAGTACGGCATGAGTATATTGAGTAAAGGTATGGCGGCTGAGTTTAAACAATACGGCGTTGCAGTAAACACTCTATGGCCTAAAACATATATTGCGACAGCGGCCATCGAGTTTGCGGTAGGTAATAAAGAAACCCTTAACTACGCGCGCAAACCTGAGATTATGGCGGATGCGGCTAAAGTTATTCTGACCCACCCGAGTAATAATTACACCGGCTTGTGGTTGATTGATGAAGAGGTCTTAAAAGCCGCTAAAGTTTCTGACTTTACACAATATGCATACAACCCTGATTATGAGGGAAAAATAAAGAAAGACCTTTTTTTAGATTAATTGGCAATTAGTACACTGATTAAAAGTATCACTTAAAAAGCTGCATGAAAAACTGAGCTATTTCATCGTAAAAAAGTAATGCAGCAATTACTGCAGCAATAAGAACAACAACGCCAAAACGACTTCCTGAAGCTCGCTCTACGACTACATCATTCTCATAACCTAGAGTTACAGGCTCATCTACGTAGGGTAAATCAGGGAGCTCGGCACCCAGGTTTTCGTCCTCCCTTTTCGGCAAAGCACTGCTTGATAAACTTTCAGTCACTTCTTTTATCGAACGAACATCGAGGGAATCAGCGGTCAAGGTGATATGGCTAATTTTATCACTAGCGCGATCTTGACCAACTTCTATCAAAACATCGTCTTTACGCCAACAGTAGCTACCTTTTTGTTTTAAGTATTGATAGTCCTTACCAAAAACCTCTATCGCTTTATAAATAGTGTCACTTAGCCGAAGAGTACCTTCTACGTTCCCAATTTTTTCATTAACTTCTGTAGAGTGATTAACTAATGAGAGGTTACTTACTATAAAGTCGTCAGCTTGGTTGGTCACCGATGATTTAGGCGATAGCTTCTTAATAAACTCCAACTCAATCACCGAGTCAAAGAGCTCTAAGCTCGCTTCGGTAACGCCTTGTCCTTCATAGGAAATAACATCGTTCCAACTCGCGTTAAATCTTTGAAAAAATCGTTGTACCTCTGAGCTGTCGGCCGAACGGCCAATTATTGATAAATAGTCCTGTGATAAATAATCTTGTGACATAAAAACTGTGTCGAATCCTTGTGTTGACTTTGTATTAATATTCCAGCTTATTCTGTTTCGGCTATTGCAAAAGCCACAGCAGCATCTCGTTCGTCACTAATGCTTAAGTGGACTCTAGTTATTTTATTATTTTGCGCCCACTCTTCGGCCTTGCCCTGCAAGACCACTTCTGGCTTGCCAAGCTGGTTACTGACAATGGAAAGTTGCTTGAAATCAATGCCTTCGCGCATGCCTGTTCCTAGCGCTTTACTGATGGCTTCTTTTGCCGCAAACCGTTTGGCAAGATAAGTGGGTTTGTTTTTTTTGGTTACGTAGGCTTCCAACTCATCAGCCGACAAAATTCGCTCAGCAAACTTATCGCCATGACGTTGGTAGGAGCGCTCAACGCGCTCCAGCTTTACGATGTCGGTGCCTACACCAAATATGGCCATTGACGCGCTTCAACCATTAACTTTTTCATTTCAGAGACCGCTTGATCAAGACCACTAAATACCGCTCGCCCTATAATCGCGTGCCCTATATTAAGCTCTACAATTTCTTTGATAGCAGCGATAGGTTGTACGTTATGATACTGCAATCCATGCCCAGCATTGACTTGAATACCCTGTCCAACAGCATGAGAAACGGCTCGTTGGATTTTTACTAACTCGACTTCACGCTCATGATCATTTTTTGCATCAGCATAATGCCCAGTGTGTAGCTCAATTAAAGGTGCGCAAGTTCGGGCTGCTGCATCAATCTGCTCTTCATCTGTGTCGATAAAAAGCGAGACTTGAATTCCGGCATCCGCCATACGCAGACAGGCTTCTTTAATTTTACTTTCTTGACCTTTAACGTCTAGCCCACCTTCGGTGGTTAACTCTTCACGCTTCTCTGGCACTAAACAGACATAGGCTGGCTTGGTCTTTTCGGCAATCGATAACATTTCATCGGTTACAGCCATTTCTAAATTCATGCGTGTTTGGATCGTTCTAGCGAGAATCTCAACATCACGATCTGTAATGTGGCGACGGTCTTCTCTTAGGTGTACCGTAATTCCGTCAGCACCATTTTGCTCGGCGATAAATGCCGCTTGCACCGGATCTGGATAGTCGGTACCGCGAGCATTTCTCACTGTAGCAACGTGATCGATGTTTACACCTAAAAGTATGGGGTTTTTCATAAAAATTTCCGTACAGAATCAATTAATTAAAGGTTATGCAACCTATGATTGAATAGCAAGTGTTTGTTGTAAAAGCTTACGGCTATTCAGCTCCTTATAGCCTACCAAAGGATCGATCAAAGTTCGACACACCTTGCGAGCTAAGGCCAAGCTACCGGTTTGCTGCCAATCATGCTCAGCGATAGCAATAATGTGCTTGCCTTGTGTTTTTAGAGAGCCTTTTGGCGCTTGAGGCAGCAGAACAAAACCCTTCTGGGGTATAAAACCGTAATCAAGTTCAGGTTCTATCATTTCCCCTTGGATATCGCACTGCCAGTCTATGCCGTAACCCAGCTCCTCAATTAAAGCGAGTTCAAACTCACGCAGCACAATTGACGGGGTTTCTTGTTGGCTGAGGCGCAATAAAGCGGATTGATAACTGTGATAAATATCTGGGTGGGGGTCCCATTGAATTAGTAGTTTAAGCATCAGCTCATTCATATATAAACCTGACAGGCTTGGAATCCCTAATAACGGATAACTTTGCGAGCTCGCTTCGAAATCTTTTAAGGTTTTTAAGTCACTGCGTCCAACCCAACTTACGACAAGGGGCTGAAACGGCTGTAATAAAGCTCTTTTATGGTTTTTCTTGTTACCACGAACACCACGAGCTAATACATTGCATCGCCCGTGGTCTAAGGTAAATAACTCTAAAATGAGGCTAGTTTCTTTGAAAGGACGCGCATGTAATACAAATGACTGTGTTAGCTCAACATTGTTCATCGATGATCGTCGTAGCCTAAAGATTTTAGCGCACGCTCATCATCAGCCCAGCCGTCTTTAACTTTAACCCAAAGTTCTAAGAAGACTTTAGCATCGAACAGCTCTTCCATCTCAAGACGAGCATCACGCCCAATCTGTTTTAGGCGCTGGCCTTGCTTGCCGATAATAATAGCTTTTTGACCAGAACGTTCGACTAATATCAAACCATTAATATGAAGTACACCATTGTCTTTAAACTTAAACTGTTCAATTTCGACCGTCGATGAGTATGGTATTTCTTCACCAAGGGAACGCATTAATTTTTCACGGATAAGCTCTGCCGCCATGAATCGTTCACTGCGATCGGTGATATAATCCTCAGGATAAAACAAATCGCCTTCAGGTAACCATTGCTTCAAGTTTTTAGTGAGCTCATCAAGATTCTGGCCTTTTAACGCAGAGCCCGGGAAGACTGCATCGAAATGACAAGCTTCCGTGATTTTTGCAATGTGGGGGAGTAACTCTTCCTTGTCTTCAACTTTATCTACTTTGTTGACGAATAAAACTTTCTTCCCTTTAGCTTGTTTGAGTTTCTCTAAGACCATCTCATCATCATCGGTCCATTGCAGACTATCAATCACAAATACCAACACGTCCACATCAACCATTGAACTTGATGCTGCTCGGTTCATATAGCGGTTAATGCTTCGAGCTTCTTTGCGGTGGATTCCTGGAGTATCGACAAACAAGATCTGCGCTTCATCATCAGTATAAATCCCTAACACACGATGCCGCGTGGTTTGAGGCTTCCGTGATGTGATACTGACCTTTTGCCCAAGGATATGATTCATCAAGGTGGATTTACCCACGTTTGGTCGGCCTAATACCGCAACGTAACCACAACGAAAAGAATCTTGCTGTTTAGAATGTTCTGTCATGTTTATCAACTTAAGACACTAAAGCCTTTTGTAATTCAGTGAATGCTTTTTCGGCCGCTAATTGCTCAGCGTTGCGGCGACTACTGCCAGTTCCTTGGGTTTTTATCTTTTGTTCAGCGATGACGCAAGCCACTTCAAAGGTTTGCTTATGAGCCTCGCCCGTTACCGTTATAAGATCGTATATAGGCAAGGGGAAGCCACGAGATTGTAATAACTCTTGAAGCCTAGTCTTAGCATCTTTTTTAACCTCTTCAGGATTAAGCTGGGTCAAGCGTTCACCATAGAGCTTCAGAATTAACCGGCTTGTTGTTTCAAAGCCTGAATCTAAATAGACCGCTCCGATTACCGCTTCGAAACCATCAGCAAGAATAGAAGCACGCCTAAAGCCGCCGCTTTTTAGCTCACCTTCTCCAAGGCGAATATAATCACCCAGGTCAATTTCTTTAGCGATAACAGCTAGTGTTTTTCCTTTTACTAGACTGGAGCGCATTCGGGTGAGCTGGCCTTCATTTACCTTAGGAAATTGTTCAAAAAGTGCTTTTGCGATAACCATGCCAAGAACCGCATCGCCTAGAAATTCTAACCTTTCATTGTGGCGATTAGAAGCGCTGCGGTGAGTTAGAGCTCTTTGGATTAACTTTTGGTCTGAAAACTCATAGCCAAGATGGCGACAAAACCGTTCGATTTGCTGTTGCTGATGACTCATCTTGGCCTTTTAGATATGGGTAGATTAATTAAGGGGTTCTTCGTGCTTGAATTCTAATAAAGCACTAATATTGCCAAATAATGCTATGCGGTTTTCGTACTCAATGTACAACGCTTTACCACCAGTAACATCTTTAATTTCTACATCATCAGTCTCAACGATATCAATACTGTTAACGCTAAAACGACCTGAGATATAGCGCTTTAAATCAGATTTACTGGTGCTTGAATCACTTTCTTCAGCCACTGACTTTAGCGAACTTTTGATACTAAAATATTCCATGTAAGCAGGGACTAACTTAATAGCTAAATACATAAAAAAGAGAACTATTGCCATGATAATCAACCAGCCGGCAGCAGTCATGCCACCTTGGTATTGCTTGTTGAGATATGTTCGGCTCATTCTTTTATTACTTAAATTACTTTGAGTAGTCATAGACCCCGCTCTCCTTAAACGTAAACTTGTATTCTTAATCAAGAACTTAGGATTATTTTATTGCTCCCGCTCTACTAAAGGATATACCTTTTGGTAGATGTTTGCCAAATAAAACTGGCTCATCAGTAAAAGTTAAGAAAATCCACTTATAAGCCGCTTTACCAATTATACCTTCTTCGTGCACAAAGCCCCATTCACGAGAGTCTGCACTACCATCACGATTATCACCCATCACAAAGTATTTTCCCGCGGGTACTACTTCTGTCCAACGAGCATTAAGGCTGTTGCCGCCAACTCTTTGTACAGAGTTGTCTAAATAAATTAGCGGATGCTGGTTATCATTGATGGTTTCTTTATATGTATTAAAGAGCTCACCTCTAGGCACCAAGTCTTCGACCTCATCCGACACAAACTCGGACTTAATCGTCATCGGCTCACAGCTTCCACCACCAATATCATCACCATTTTGACATTGTGGAATGATGGTTAAAGTTCCACGATCCCACTCCAGACGATCTCCAGGAACACCAACTAGGCGTTTGATATAGGCTTGCTGTGGTTCATGGGGTGGGTGAAACACCACAACGTCGCCACGCTGAGGATCCGCTACATCAATAATCTTAGTATTGAAAGCAGGCAGACGAACACCATAAGCAAATTTATTGACCAGAATAAAGTCACCGTCATAAAGACCTGGATTCATACTGCCCGAGGGAATTCTATACGGCTCAAAAAGAAAAGAGCGTAATACCAAGACGGCAAAGATAATAGGAAAGAAGGAGCGACAAACATCAATAAACGCAGGATATTTCTCGCGTCCCTTTTCATCATATTCGACACCACCGGCTTCTATGCGTTTTTTCTGCCACCAAAACTTATCGAGCAAAGTCACCACGCCAGTAATTAGCGCAGCAAGCCCTAAATAAAACCCAAAATCGTAATAAATTGTTGGCATTACTTGTCCTTACCTACGTTTAATACAGCAAGGAACGCTTCCTGTGGAATTTCAACTTTACCCACTTGCTTCATGCGCTTCTTACCCGCTTTTTGTTTTTCTAACAGCTTACGTTTTCGCGACACGTCACCACCATAACACTTGGCCAGTACGTTTTTACGTAACGCTTTAACCGTTGAGCGCGCTATAACATGGTTGCCAATCGCCGCTTGTATCGCCACTTCGAACATCTGGCGAGGAATGATCTCTTTCATCGCTTCAACCAGCTCTCTACCACGATATGTCGCTTGTTCTTTATGGACAATTAAGGCCAATGCGTCGACTCGGTCACCGTTAATCAAAATATCTAAACGAACGAGTTCATCCTGCTGGTAACGCTTAAAGTTGTAATCTAAAGAGGCATAACCACGGCTAACCGATTTTAGTCTATCGAAGAAATCGAGCACCACTTCGTTCATCGGCATTTCATACGTCAAAGCGACCTGCGTCCCCGCATATTGCATCTTAGTTTGGACGCCACGCTTTTCTACACACAACGTGATCACTGAGCCTAAATGCTCCTGTGGCACAAGAATATTTGCTTCACAGATTGGCTCACGAATTTCTGCAATGTTAGAAACTGGCGGTAATTTTGAAGGGTTATCCACGTAAATCACTTCATCATCAGTGGTTACGACTTCATAAATTACTGTTGGCGCAGTGGTAATCAGGTCAAGATTGTATTCACGCTCTAGACGCTCTTGGATAATCTCCATGTGGAGCATCCCTAAGAAGCCACAACGGAAACCAAAGCCCAATGCCGTCGAGTTTTCTGGCTCGAAGAATAAAGAGGCATCGTTTAAACTTAGTTTAGATAAGGCATCACGGAAAGATTCATAGTCATCCGAACTCACCGGGAAAAGTCCAGCATAGACCTGAGGCGTCACTTTTTGGAAACCTGGTAAAGGGTCTTTAGACGGATCTTTTGCTAATGTGATGGTATCACCTACGGGTGCGCCCTGAATATCCTTAATACCGGCAATGACGAAACCCACTTCGCCAGCTCGCAAAACGTCAGTGTCATAGCGCTTAGGGGTAAAAATGCCCACATGATCCACTAGGTGTGATTTACCCGTGGTCATAATTTGCATTTTATCGCCCTTTCTAATGGTTCCTTGCATAACACGAACCAGCGAGACAACACCTAAATAGTTATCAAACCACGAATCAACAATCAAAGCTTGGAGCGGCGCATCAGGGTCACCAGAAGCTGGCGGGATATCACGCACAATTGCCTCTAAAAGTTCATCGATACCAACACCGGTTTTAGCACTACACTGAACCGCATCCAATGCTTCTATCCCAACAATGTCCTCGATTTCCTGCATTACTCGCAAAGGATCGGCCGCTGGTAAATCAATTTTATTCAACACCGGAACAACTTCTAAATCTTGTTCGATAGCGGTATAGCAGTTAGCCAGTGTCTGAGCTTCAACTCCTTGGGCGGCATCAACCACTAACAAAGCACCTTCACACGCCGCCAAAGAGCGCGAAACTTCATACGAGAAGTCAACGTGACCAGGGGTGTCAATAAAGTTCAGCTGGTAAGTATGGCCATCTTTAGCTTCATAGTTCAGCGTCACACTCTGAGCTTTAATGGTAATACCACGCTCACGCTCTAGATCCATCGAATCCAAAACCTGCTCGGCCATTTCACGCTCAGTAAGGCCTCCACATTGCTGAATTAAACGATCTGACAAAGTTGACTTGCCATGATCGATATGAGCAATGATAGAAAAGTTACGAATATAATCGGTATATGCCATATATGTTCCGCTAAAACCTTCTTGTTTTATTAACGCTTAAGCGCCTAACCATTTGAATTTGAAGAGTTTATTATTATTTCTTCTGCAAAATCACGATTAAGTGTTAATTGATAAGTGACTGTTTTGAATTTAATTTAAAAGTAAGCGGCCTATTTTAGCTAAATTCATAGAAAAGGCCAGTTAAGTTGGACTTAAGCTGGCCTTGCTAACGTCTAAATGAGTAACAACTTACTTCAGTTCTATAACAAGGAAGTCGCTACCGACGCCTTGGCGCACAATCAATACCGCAACCTTGCCTTCTTTAGGGAGAGAAGTAACCGCTTTTTGGAAGTCTTCTGGGCTTCTAATTGCCGTGCGATGTAGTTTCTGAATAATATCGCCCTGACGTAGACCCGCTCTTGCCGCAGGGCTATCACGCTCAACATCTCGAATAATGACACCTTGCTCGATCCCCGTCGCTTCTTTTAAATCTGGAGTCAGTGCTGAAACCGCTATTCCAAGCTCTTGCTTACCGGTATTCGAGGCTACCGTAAACTGACCATTGGCGTCGCTTAAAGTCACTTCAATAGTTTCTTCATCGCCATTACGAACGATGGTAAGTTCCACCTCTTCACCAGCGGGCATTTGACCAATGTAAAACGGTAGGTCTTGCGCTTTACGCACTGGCTTACCATCCACCTCAATCACTACATCGCCAACCTTGATACCTGCTTTATCGGCAGCCATATTCGGCATTACTCGGGTAACTAAAGCACCGCCAACGCTATCCAAGCCAAAGGCATCTGCTTTATCCTGATCAATCGGGCCAAACGTAACACCTAAGAAACCACGATTGACCTTGCCATCTTTTAATAACTGCTGACGGACGTTATCCGCGAGATCGATTGGAATAGAAAAAGATAAGCCGCTACTAATCATCGGGTTAAAAATCATCGAGTTAATCCCCACGACTTCGCCGTCTAGATTAATCAAAGGGCCGCCGGAGTTTCCGCGGTTAATGGCCACGTCAGTTTGGATGAAAGGCACATATTGCGATCCTACTTCGCCACGCCCCTTGGCGCTTACGATACCAGCCGTCACCGTATGCTCTAAATTAAATGGCGCTCCAAAAGCCAACACCCACTGCCCCACTTTTAAGTCTTTGGTAGTGCCTACTTCAAGCGCTTCGAGCTCTAAATCGCCTGAATCAATTTTCAACAATGCTACGTCAGTATTAGCGTCACTACCAACTACCTCAGCTTTAAATTCACGTCCGTTATAGAGCTTTACAATAGGCGTTTCTGCGCCGTCGATGACATGGTGGTTTGTCAGAATGTAACCTTTATCATCAACAATAAAGCCAGAACCACCGCCACGGCCGACGACTCGCCCCCAGCGCTTAACTTCGACTTTTATGCTTACTACGCTTGGCTGAACCTTTTCAACCAACTTAGTAAAATCAGGGAATGAATTTGCTTCTGCGCAGCCCGATAATACCACCAGCCACGTCACTAGAGTTATTGATAAGAAACGTTTCAACATGTTATGCCTTCTCCGCAAAATTTTGTTTTAACCATAAGTTTTATAACTTATTGAAAGTAGATACCTTGTTAGAGAATATCTTACTGAGACAGTTCCCGTAGCTTCGCCCGCATTTAGTCAGGTGATGTTACGACTTGTGTCACTTCAATAGGTCTCTTTACAATTTTCAACAAAATAGGTTCCATTTTGTGTTGCTGTGCTTTGCGACGAGAAAACCAGCTAACTCCAGCAAAACCAACGAGTAAGCCTACGAAGGCAGTTAAAATGGAGCCTAACTCAGAAAGGTTAGGTAGGGCTAAAGAAGATAATAGTAGCGCCAACATTAGACAAAACAAAGGTAGTAAATACACAACCAAAGATGCTTTCAGCACTAAATCTTCAGGAATACCCACTTCTACCTCATCATTAATATGGGCATTCAGGGTATTTTTTAAAGGTGTAACATAAACTTTGTGGGAGAAAGCCTTGTTCACGATGCCACTGCCGCAGGTTGAGCTGACCTTACAGCTCGAGCAGCCGGTTTTCGATTGAGTTTGAACCCAAACCGTACCGTCTTCCGCTGCTATAACTTGCCCAGTCTCTGTAAACATCGTAGTTAAAAACCTTATTGTAGGATTTAGGCCATAAAAAAACCCATCATTCGATGGGCTATTCTAACGTATCACTGAAGATTTACCTACGCTCAGAGGGCAAATTCAATTCGCAAGCTACTTCAACGACGGTGATTACTTATTGCTATTGTTATCCACTTTACCCTGTTCATCTTGTTGTGAGGTTTTTAATTCTTCTTCCACACGCATCGGAACTTGAACTGGGATGACTTTTTGATTACTCACCACACGAACAGTAGGCAAACTACTCATACCGGTGATTTGGCGAGTTAACGCTTCATGCTTTAAAAACATATCGTGCATTGTTTGTAGCTCCTGACGATCGACATTCGAAGCAATCACTTCAAGAGCACCATCAGTCGCTTGAATCGTTGTATTGCTAGCCGCCGCCAACTGCTGAGACGATTGGTTTACGCCTGGTTGCGTATTAGAGACGCTAAATAAAGCAACAATAGCAACCGACGCTGCGATAGCGAAACCGCCTGCTTGCTTCCAAATTCGGTTCGGGAATGGAATCACATTGCTGGTCGATGATTGCTCGTCTGTGTCTTTACTGTAGATCTCTTCAGAAGCTATGGCTGAACTGACTTTTGAGGAAATATCCATCTCGACAGGCTTGACTTCGTTGCGCATGACTTGGCCGATTAATTGATAACGCGACCAAACAGCCATCGACTCGCTACCCTGCTCTAGGCTTTCTTGTTGGTCATCGCTTCCAACGCGACCATCCACCCAGGCAGACAAAATCTCTTTATCCAAACGCTTTGTATCGCTCATTACCAATTACCTTTTACCTTTATCATGCTTTAGCACCTATCAACTATATTTGGGCTTTCTCATAAATCTAGCCCAAATATTAAGGGAAACCAAAGCCACGCAAACCATAGAATGTAATACTTTTAGGCATTACTTATGCAAACTTGCTTTAACCTTCTTATACCAATTGACTGGGGTTGCTGTAAAAAGTTCACACTTTTTGTAAAAAAGTTTGTCTGTTCAGCGAATTTTCAGCCAACCTTATACATGTAACTGTGTTCTCAGCGAATCTTAGGATCGCCACCCCTGCTCCAATAATGGCGCAATTTTTTGATCGATGGCATCACGAGCTCTGAAAATGCGCGACCTGACAGTGCCCACAGGGCAGTCCATCGAGTCGGCAATTTCCTCATAACTCAATCCCTCAATCTCTCGCAACAGTATAGCTGTGCGTAAATCTTCAGGTAACTCATCGATGGTTTTAAAAATCATTTCTTTGATTTCATCGCGAAACATTAAGCGCTCAGGGCTTCCAGTATCGCGCAGAGCATCACCACCGTCATACTGCTCGGCATCGCTAGAATCAATATCGCTGCCTGGCGGTCTACGCCCCTGCGAGACTAAAAAGTTTTTCGCCGTATTTATCGCTATTCGGTAAAGCCAAGTGTAAAACGCGCTATCACCACGAAAGTTTGGCAAAGCGCGGTAGGCCTTAATAAAAGCTTCCTGCGATATGTCCATAACTTCGTCTTTGTCTCGCACAAATCGTGAAATTAGGTTCATAATCCGTTGCTGGTATTTCACCACCAGCATATCGAAAGCTTTCTTGTCGCCTTTTTGGACTCGCTTTACTAGCTCTGAATCAACATCAGCCTCAGACATGGTGTCCTCTACTTAGCTGTCCACTTCTCATCGAGTATTCCCGTTATTGTTGTATTTGCAGGGCAAATAAGATCTATTTATAGTTTTTCAATGCTTTTTACAGCCACTTATTCGCTAGAAAAAACTAACTGATAATAAGCGACTGTGGTAAAGTCCGCATTAGATTAGGTGCGGTTAAACCTTCGTAAAAACACCACTGAGTGTATAAAGTATCAGTACCTGTGTTTTTATGAAAGCTTATCGTCCAGATATATTTTGCTTGGAAAACACTTTCCTTTCCACCCGCTCGTAGAAAAGAAAGACCCAGTTAACATAAGAAAAGTTCCATCACGGTATAAATTTTCATGTCTAAGACTCATCAAGATCTCATACATTCCACTGATGTTTTGGTCATTGGTAGCGGCGCAGCAGGACTTTCAGTGGCACTACGCTTAGCCCACAAAGGCAAAGTTACCGTGCTCAGCAAAGCTGAAGTTACCGAAGGCTCTACCTTCTACGCCCAAGGTGGCATCGCTGCGGTACTTGATGAAAGCGATTCTATTGATTCGCACGTCGAAGACACTCTAATCGCGGGCGCCGGCTTATGCCATGAAGACGCGGTTCGCTTCACGGTCGAGCACTCGCGCGAAGCTATCGAGTGGTTAATCGAGCGTGGCGTCGCTTTTAGTAAAGAGGATGAGCATTATCACCTAACCCGCGAAGGTGGTCATAGTAAGCGTCGCATTATCCATTCTGACGACGCAACTGGTAAAGCCGTGTCGACAACCCTTGTCGCCGCTGTTCAAGCAGAGCCAAACATAAATATTCTGGAAAATTATATCGCGGTGGATTTAATCACTGGTGATAAACTCGGTTTACCAGATAAACGCTGTCATGGCGCTTACGTTTTAAACCTTAAAGAAGATCGCGTCGAAACTATTCAAGCTAGATTTGTGGTTCTAGCCACAGGTGGCGCCAGTAAAGTCTATCTTTATACTTCCAATCCGGATGTCGCTAGTGGCGACGGCATAGCGATGGCATGGCGCGCTGGCTGTAGTGTGGCAAATTTAGAGTTTAACCAATTTCACCCTACTTGCCTTTACCACCCCCAAGCTCGAAGCTTTCTCATTACAGAAGCACTGCGCGGTGAAGGTGCCATCTTACGTCGGCCTAACGGCGAACGTTTTATGCCGGAGTATGACGAGCGAGCAGAGTTAGCCCCTCGTGACGTTGTCGCTCGAACCATTGACCACGAAGTCAAAAAGTATGGCTTCGAGTGCGTCTATTTAGATATTGCTCATAAAGAGCCCGAATTTATCAAAAGCCATTTCCCAACTATTCATAAGCGATGCTTGGAGTTTGGGATTGATATCACAATGGATCCAATTCCAGTTGTGCCTGCAGCCCATTACACCTGTGGCGGTGTTCGCGTAGATACTAATAGTCGCACCGATATCGAGGGCTTGTACGCCGTTGGTGAGGTTGCATTCACTGGCTTACACGGCGCTAACCGTATGGCCAGCAATTCACTGCTTGAGTGTTTAGTTTATGCTCAGTCGGCCGCTCAGGACATCGAAGATTCATGGGATAACACGAACATTCCTGCTAAGTTACCACCTTGGGACGAGAGCCAAGTTACCGATTCAGACGAAGAGATAGTGTTGACTCACAACTGGCACGAACTGCGCCAGTTGATGTGGGATTATGTTGGCATTGTTCGCACCGATAAGCGCCTACAGCGAGCTCTAAGACGTATTGAATTATTACAGCAAGAGATCCATGAATACTACTCCAATTTCAAAGTTAGTAATGACCTCATCGAACTCAGGAACTTAGTGTTAGTGGCAGAGCTGATTGTGAAATGTGCGATGCAACGAAAAGAAAGTCGTGGATTGCACTCTACGCTAGATTACCCGCAACTTGCCGATAAAGCCGTTGACTCGGTGTTAACGCCAACGGACTCTTAACAGTTTAACCCTTAACCTGCCTTATAAAACTTCAAAGTTCGCGATAAGTTCCGAAATTCAGATTCTTTCATCGAGTCGCGAAATAGAATGAGTTGCCGAATGTTTTGGGGCCTTGAGGGATCGAGCTCACGATACTTTAAGGTCACCCACAAAGGCCAAGCAACCGTATCTTTTTTAACCTCAATTGCTAGCTTGAGGTCTTTTTCGACAATAAACCACTGGCCTTCAAAAAACACCAGCTCGGTGACATGCTTATAAAGACGATTCAGCATCCTGAGCTGCCACAGGCCCAATAAAACAGTTACTGGTACACCAGTTAGCGCAATAATCCAACGCTCTTGGAGCCAACCCGCAACCACAAACAAAACAATAAAGGCAGACCACAAGATCATAAAGACCTGACGGCTAACCTTAGGCGTTTTAAGCACTATGCGTAAATTCATATAAGAGGCACTGGCAAGGGACTTTAGATTAGTGGTTATTTAATTTGCTTATCGACAAATTCTTTAATCGACGCCACCAACTCAGCGAATTCTGGCTTCGGAGTTTCAAATCCCATAATCCATGCATACAAATCAGGATCGGTCTCTTCTAAGAACTCCTGATAATGTTGAACATCACTATCGCTAAAATCTTTAGAATGTTGCTCAAGATACGGCAATAACACCACATCTAACTCCAGCATGCCCCGCCTACTTGCCCACTGAAGCTTCTTAAATTGTTGTTCGGTCACGTTATTACTCTATTGTCAGAACTCTCTTTGGCACAATTATAGCCTTATACTCAATGGTTTTGGAAATAGGACTGCAAAATCATTTGGTTTGCAGTAAAATCGGCTTCGAAACACATAGATATCGTACTAACCATACGACCTTAAATAATCAGGGTGTTATGAACTTTACTAATCAAGATGCTATTCAGCATATCCCACAATTACAAAACATTGCCTGTGAACTTGGCGGCTTTGGCGTGATTCAGATTTCAGGTGAAGACAGCCATAAACTGTTACAAGGTCAACTAACTTGCGATATGAACTTAGTCACGGAAGAGCAGGCGAGTCTCGGTGGCTATTGTAGCGTCAAAGGACGCTTACACAGCATTTTTTACATAATGAAGTTTGAGCAGAGTTATTTAATGATTCTGCCAAAAGACAATTTACAGCATGTGCTAGAAACCTTGTCTAAATATGCGGCGTTCTACCAATCCGAACTAGTCGATGCTAGTAAGGATTATGAGCTTTGGGGGCATACCCAAAAAGCTCCAGGCAACCACTCAACAGAGCAAGAAGTCCTGACTGTTAGTAATTTAGATGGTATCTATGATGTCCATCTCAACAGCCTCTTCAATGCCTCTATTTTGATTAGTCGTAAAGAGCGCGCTAGCGAGCTGGTGAATATGTTAGCTGGAACTACTCTCGCTGATAAGAATGCTTGGGATTATATCGAGTTGCAGGCGCATATCCCTATGTTTGGCAAAGCTGCCATAGAGCACCACTTGCCACATAACGTTGGCTTACACCAGGTTGGTGCTGTCAGCTTCACCAAAGGGTGCTATACCGGGCAAGAAATCGTGGCTCGAATGCACTATCGCGGTAAACTGAAAACACACGCAGTCTTGTCGTACATTGACTCTGTCGTCACTCTTGAGGAACTCAGCAAAGTATATAGCGAAGGTGACAAGAACGTTGGCGAATTAATACGTGCAGCTGTATTCGACGGCAAGACCTATTGTCTTATTAGCCTAAAAGAACAAGCTCTAGAGTTGCCAATATTTATTGGTGAAGACAAGCAACCAGCTAAAATTCTCGATTAATATAGGTGTTGCGATAAGACCACAAAGGCGCTTTTAAGCGCCTTTTTTATGTGATACAGACCAACAATTATTCTTCAAGCGCCAATTTGGCCGCTGTTAGCAATAACTCAGGTTTAATACGGACCTTATAGTTTGGATTTACATACTGAAATTGAATCACGCCATCAGTATCCAAGATAAAAACTGCAGGCACTGGTAAAGTGCTTTTATCATCACCTGCCAAACGTGCGGTTTTGCCACCAATCGATTTTACTTTTTGGTTGTATTCATCAGAAATATGAAACGCCAAACCGAACTGACGCGTGGCCTTCAACTGATAATCAGATATTAACTCATAGCCAAGATTCTTATCTTTACTTGTTTTTTGTAATGCGCTTGGAGTATCGGGGCTAATAGCCAATAATTGGTAACCCATCGCTGAGATCTCATCTTCAACTTCTTGAATCTGACTCAACTGTGCATTACAAAACGGACACCAACCACCTCGATAAAAGAGTAGTATGGTCGGCTTTTGAGCTAATTTTTTACGCAGACTAAAAGGCGCACCCTCACTAGTAAAAAGCATCATTTCAGGTGCACTTTGCCCAATCAACAGTGGTGACACATTATTTGGGTCATCCACAACCTGCGTCCGATCTAAAGCCAAAGCACCGACTGAAAGGGTTCCGGTTAAAATAAATAGGATGATCTGTAATACTCGTTTCATAACTGCCTTAGTTTTAATGGTTCAATAGTGTTTATAAGAGAAAACTGCACAGGAATTGTTACAGTTGAAAAACAAAAAAGCGACTCAGGAGCCGCTTTTTTGTATTATTACCTGCTAAAGCTATGACTTCTGACTGTCAACCCAGCGTTTAATCTTAGCTTCTAATATATTCAGCGGTAATGCGCCATCTTTTAGTACTTGATAATGGAACTCTCTCACATCGAAATCATCACCAAGTTCTGTCTCAGCCAAAGTTCGTAGTTCACGGATTTTCAACTGTCCGATCTTATACGCTAAAGCTTGGCTTGGTATAGCCATAAAACGCTCAGCTTCTGAGACTCGGCGAGCTTCAGCCGCTGCTGAGTTCTTCTCCATATACTCTAAGACTTCTTCACGCGTCCAACCTTTTGCGTGTAAGCCTGTGTCGACCACCAAGCGGATCGCACGCCACAACTCTGCACTCAAGGCTCCGTAATACTGGTATGGATCCGTGTAGACACCCATTTCTTTACCAAGCGACTCCGAATATAACCCCCAACCCTCAATAAAGGCTGTGGTACCACCGAATCGGCGGAAGTCTGGGATATCTTTCAGTTCTTGCTGTGTCGAAATCTGGAAGTGATGCCCTGGTACCGCTTCGTGCAAGTATAAGGACTCCACAGTCCAAGTCGGACGTGCGCTTAAGTCGTAAGTATTCACATAGAAAATACCAGGGCGCGAACCATCTGGCGCTGGACGCTGATAGGATGCGGAAGATGAAGATTGCTCACGGAAAGCTTCGACCGCACGAATTTCAAACTGCGCCTCTGGAATAACCTTAAATAAGTCTGGAGCGGTTTTATCCAGAGTTTCACGCAAGTCCTCGTAAGCCTGCAACATATCTTCTTTCGAATCGAAAATAAACTGGGGGTCGTTTTTGGTAAACTCGAAGAATTCCTGTAGAGAACCCTCAAAGCCTACTTGTTCCATAACGCCCTTCATTTCACCATGGATACGAGCCACTTCATCGAGGCCAATTTGGTGAATTTCATCAGGCGTTAAGTCAGTGCTGGTGGTTTGCTTCACTTTAAACGCATACCACTCTTTGCCATTAGGTAGAGCTACCATACCCGCAGTCTCGCGCGTTGCAGGAAGATATTCATCCTTAATAAAGTCATGCATACGACTGTACATTGGCACTACCATGGTTTTAATGGTATTGACGTACTCTTTGGTTAGGCGTTGCTTGTCTTCAGGGGAAAAACTTTCTGGCATGCTTTTGATCGGAGAATAGAACAAGCTTTGCTCAACATCATCAACGATATGAGCTTTGAGCTGTGGCAACACTTTCACCATGAGAGCTTTAGGTTGTACCACACCATTTTCCATACCCGTTCGCATATTTTTGATAATGACGTCAACGCTGTCATAAGCTTGATTTAAACGGCTTAACCAGTTTTCGTAATCTTCAACGGTGTTAAACGGTTGGGCGCTTTTACCCGAACCAAGCATGGCGAAAAAGTTAAAAGGATTATAAAACTGTTGGATTGGCTGCATATAGTCAGGGTATTTCTCACCTTCAATCGCCGCCTGACGCTCATTCTTAAAGATCTGATAACTTAGAAGAGCCTGGCCTTCGATCTTTGACTGATCGATTTGATTGATTTTGTTGAGGTATTTTTTATGAAAAGCTAAAGCTTCGGCGCGCCCTTTTTCACTACCAAAATCACCCAATCTGTCGTTATAGCGATTATCACCCATAAAAGTTGCATTCAATGGGTTCATTTTTAGGTTTTCTTCCCAGTAAGACTGATAAATCTTTTTGGCTTTTTCCGCTTCGCTTAATGCCTGCTCTTCGGAAGCGGTCTGTTCTAAATTAGTAACTTGCTCAGACTTAACCTCTACTTCTTTTTGAGTGTTGCTAGTACCTTCTTTTGATGCGTCATCGCCACACGCCGTTAGCGCAATAGCTAAAGCCACAGCCGACAATTGAAACTTTAAAGACTTCATAGGGACTCCTCTTATAAATTCGTCCAATACTGATATTTATTGATAAATTTCTTAGTATTGATTAGTTGTTTTTTCTATACGGAATCCACTATAACCTTTGCTCCAATTCAAAACAAAAGCAACTAGTAACAAAATATTGCGTGTTTTGTGCTCTTGTAACCACCCAAAAGTGGTTTCTATATTTTTCAGGTTCACTAGTTTTGGTAGGTCATTATGCGACCATAGCCCACACCCAATTAACACTTCCTTCGCTGCGTTCCTCCTCTTAAGCAACTTTCACGACTCCTGCAAATTGCATGGTTAATACCGACTGATTGTAACCAGTTCTCAACATTGCATTAATTGATAATCTAACCCCACTGTCCATACCAGATAGGCGGTTTATATCTGGCATAATGCACCTTTTAAATCCTATAAACGTGTTATTCAACACACAAGGTTTTCTCAATATGCAAAAATCATCCTACAGTAAACAAGACCTGTTGGATTGTGGTCATGGCAAACTCTTTGGTGAAGGCAATGCACGACTGCCATTGCCACCGATGCTAATGATGGATCGAATTACTCATATCAGTGAAGAAGGTGGCGCTTATAATAAAGGGCAAATCGTTGCCGAATTAGACATCACTCCAGATCTCTGGTTTTTCGATTGCCACTTTGAGTCAGACCCCGTTATGCCGGGATGTTTAGGTGTTGATGCTTTGTGGCAATTAACAGGATTCTTCCTACCGTGGAAAGGTCTGCCAGGCAAAGGACGCGCCCTAGGGTCTGGGGAAATCAAGTTTACAGGACAAGTATTACCATCCTCTAAACTTGTCACTTACATCATCGATATAAAAAGAGTCATAACGCGTAAGCTAAAACTCGTGATTGCTGACGGCAAGATGTTAGTCGACAATAAAGAAATCTACTCAACGAAAGATTTACGTGTAGGTTTGTTCGAATCTACAGACAACTTCTAATAGAACGCGGTAGAATAGTTTAGATAACTTAGCAAGAATTAAGTGAGTGTGATTGTGAAAAGAGTCGTAGTTACAGGTATGGGCATTGTTTCCTGCCTTGGAAATACAGTAGAGAGCGTTAAACAGTCTCTGATTGACGGTAAATCAGGTATCAAGAAAGTTGACGCTTATGAAGAGCATGGCTTACGTAGCCACTTGGCGGGCAAACCGGACATCGATGTTTCAGAGCATATTGACCGCAAGAAACTTAGATTCATGGGTGATGCTGCTGCTTACTCCTATATCGCTATGGAACAAGCTATCGCTGATGCCAATCTCACGGAAGAATTAGTTTCAAATTTCCGCACAGGTATTATCATGGGCTCTGGTGGCGCCTCACAAAAAGCGCAAGTGGAATCTATTGATATCGCTAAAGAGCGTGGCCCAAAACGCATAGGCCCTTACGCTGTGCCTAAAACTATGGGTAGCACAACTTCGGCTTGTTTAGCGACTCCTTTTAAAATTAAAGGCGTTAACTATAGCATTTCATCTGCCTGTGCAACGAGCGCACACTGTATCGGTAACGCCGTTGAGCAAATACAGCTAGGTAAACAAGACATCATGTTTGCTGGCGGTGGCGAAGAAGAAGATTGGCGCTTAACCGTTCTATTTGATGCTATGGGTGCCCTTTCAAGCAAGTACAACGATACACCTGAAACCGCATCTCGTCCGTATGATGCGACTCGTGACGGTTTTGTTATTTCATCGGGTGGCGGTTGTCTAGTGCTAGAGGAATATGAACACGCCAAAGCACGTGGTGCAAAAATCTACGCTGAAATTACTGGCTACGGTGCAACTTCTGACGGTTACGATATGGTAGCACCATCTGGCGAAGGCGCGGTACGTTGTATGCAACAAGCTTTAGCGACTGCTAAACAACCTGTTGACTATATCAACACTCACGGCACCAGTACCCCTGTAGGCGATACCGCCGAGCTATCGGCCATCACACAAGTGTTCCCAGAAAAAGTACCTTATATTGGCTCTACTAAATCATTAGCGGGCCACTCCTTAGGAGCAACTGGCGTTCACGAAGCCATCTACTCATTAATTATGATGGAGAATAACTTCATCGCGGCCTCAGCCAACATTAATGAGTTAGACGAAAAAGCCGAAGGCTTACCAATTGTACGTCAGCGCATGGACAACACAGAGATCAAAAGCTTCCTATCGAATAGCTTCGGATTCGGTGGCACAAATTGCTCATTAGTATTCGAAAAAGTTTAGGTTTAAAGCTGATTTCTTAGTGATAACTCTTAAGTAATTCAAAAAGCCCGCAATCGCGGGCTCTTTTATTTCTTGGTTTTAATGTTATCAATCTTTTTTAACTTCTCCATAAACTCATCTTTATCGAGCGCGCTCTTATAATCCAAGTTATATTTACTATGGAAGTTAATACTTAACGTCACTTTATCATCGGTCAACTCAACATTATAACCATCCAAGTCTGAGTAAGCATTAATCCCTTTGTAATGATGTTTATTACCTCGTTTCTCACCCAACTCAACAACTTTTTGGTAGGCTCGCAAAGCCATGCGAATATCAATTTCAGAAGACATAATCACTCCTTAAAACTATTTGTAAATATCCTAACTAAAAGTTTAAACAATAGATACAAAAAAGCCCGCAACGGTGCGGGCTTTAAAATTTCTTTACCAATGAAGGGCAAAATTAAGATTTTACGTACCTATAAGCGCAGAATTTTTTACTTCTAACGAGGCGCAGACGTTTCGAGGAATAGATGGAGCTAACTAAAAACTAAGATTTTTATGCTTAGACGAGGCTTGAAGCAATTTATCTCGCGGAGTTTACTTAATTACATGAAAAAAATTTAATATACCTATAAACGCAGAATTTTTTACTTCTAACGAGGCGCGGACGTTTCGAGGAGTAGAGTTAACAAATAGTTAATGAACCCCGCAGAAACGTCCTGCAACAAAGTTAGAAGTGAAAAAGGCAAGTTTACTCTGGGCGCATATGCGGGAATAGTAGTACATCTCGTATACTTGGCGAGTCAGTCAACAACATCACCAAACGATCAATACCAATACCCTCACCTGCTGTTGGCGGTAAGCCATACTCTAGCGCGCGTATATAATCCGCATCGAAGTGCATCGCTTCGTCGTCACCAGCATCTTTAGCTTCAACCTGTGCTTTAAAACGCTCCGCCTGATCTTCAGCGTCGTTCAACTCCGAGAAGCCATTGGCTAACTCACGGCCACCGGCAAAGAACTCAAAGCGATCAGTAACAAATGGATTATCATCATTGCGACGAGCCAAAGGCGATACTTCAGCTGGGTAAGCGGTAATAAAGGTCGGCTGAATTAATTTATGTTCAGCGACTTCTTCAAATATTTCGATCTGAATTTTACCTAAGCCCCAAGAGTCTTCGACTTTAACGTTAGAAGCTTTGGCTATTTTCTTAGCCGTTTCAAGATCATTCAACTGCTCAATTGTGACTTCTGGCAAATACTTAACAATTGCTTCTAGCACCGTCATGCGCTCAAATGGCTTACCAAAGTCATAGGTTGCTCCGCTACTTTCAAAGACTGTTTTTCCAAGCACCGACTCAACAGTGAAACGTAACATTTCTTCGGTTAAATCCATAAGATCATTGTAATCCGCATACCCCCAGTAGAACTCAAGCATGGTGAACTCTGGATTGTGACGAGTCGACAAACCTTCGTTACGGAAGTTACGGTTAATCTCGAAGACTTTTTCGAAGCCACCAACGACTAAACGTTTCAGATAAAGCTCAGGCGCAACGCGCAAATACAGCGGCATATCCAAAGCATTGTGATGCGTTTCAAATGGCTTCGCCGTAGCGCCACCAGGAATAACGTGCATCATTGGTGTTTCAACTTCTAAGAAGTCACGAGTCTCTAAAAACTCACGAATTGCCTTAACCACTTTCGAACGAGCGACAAAAGTTGCACGCGATTCTTGGTTAACAATCAAATCGACATAGCGCTGACGATAACGAGTTTCTTGATCTGACAACCCCCCCCACTTATCGGGGAGCGGACGTAACGACTTGGTTAATAAGCGAATACTCGATGCTTTTACCGACAATTCGCCTTTATTGGTTTTGAAGACCGTACCCTCGATACCAACAATATCGCCAATATCCCAAGTTTTAAAGTCATCGTAAGTTTCATCGCCAACCTGATCTTTGCGCACATAAGACTGAATACGGCCCGACATATCTTGAATGGTGATAAAGCTCGCTTTACCCATGTTACGGAATAACATGATGCGACCAGCAACCTTAACCTTCTTCCCGATTTCCTCTAGCTCAGACTTTTCCTTATCGCCAAATTCTTCGGCAATATTCGCTGCTAGGGAATCACGACGAAAGTCGTTCGGAAAGGCAACCCCCTGTTTTCGTTTCTCCGCCAACTTCTCTTTACGTAATGTAATTTGTTCGTTGACGTCGACCACTGGGGTTTCTTGATTGCTCATTTTTTCTCTACACCTCAAGTTAATTACTTTCTTCATTAAAACAAGTACCGATTCACGGTACGAAAACTCACATCATTTTTCTGTGAATATATAAATTCTTTTACTCAATATTAGAGTGTACGCCCCTAAATGTTTACCCCTCAGGGGATTTGCTAAGTTGTTACAAGGTAACGCCTAGGCTCTAAAACTTCTAAATCTATACAACATTTAGAGTGTCGCCCCTAAATGTTTACCCCTCAGAGGATTTGCTAAGTTGTTACAAGGTAACGCTTAGGCTCTAAAACTTCTAAATCTATACTCAATTTAGAGTGCTCTGTGCACAGTAGATGCGAGGCAAAAGTTCAATATAAACGCGCAGTTTACTCTAGTAAATGAGCATTTATATTGAGCTTTTAACAAAGCAAATACAAAGCACAGACGCTCTAAACGCCGGCCTTCAGGGATGCTTCTATAAACCCATCCAAATCACCGTCCAGTACGGACTGCGTACTACTCGACTCGTAACCTGTACGCAAATCTTTAATTCTCGACTGATCCAAGACATACGATCGAATCTGACTTCCCCAGCCAATATCTGACTTGGAGTCTTCAAGCGCCTGCTGCTCTTCACGCTGCTTTTGCATCTCTAGCTCATACAGCTTGGCTTTCATCATTTTCATCGCTTCAGCACGGTTTTTGTGCTGTGAGCGGTCGTTCTGACATTGAACCACAATTCCGGTTGGAATGTGAGTCAGGCGAATCGCTGAATCCGTTTTGTTGACGTGCTGACCACCGGCACCACTGGCGCGATAGGTGTCCACACGTAAGTCCGCTGGATTGACTTCAATATCAAGATCATCATCAACTTCTGGATAAGCAAATACTGATGCGAAAGATGTGTGACGACGGTTGCCCGAGTCGAAAGGCGACTTTCGGACTAAACGATGAACACCGGTTTCGGTACGTAACCAACCGTAGGCATATTCGCCTTCGACCTTAATAGTGGCACTTTTAATACCAGCGACGTCGCCGTCAGACTCTTCGGTAACTTCTACTTTGAAGCCCCGACTTTCTGCCCAGCGAAGGTACATACGTAATAAAATGCTTGCCCAGTCTTGTGCTTCGGTGCCACCAGATCCTGCTTGGATATCAATATAAGCATTGTTTTCATCCATCTCGCCAGAAAACATACGCCTGAACTCTAGTTTGGCCAGCATTTTCTCTAAGCCATCGACTTCTTCTTCAAGCATGTCGACACTGTCAGTGTCGTCTTCTTCCGCCGCAATTTCCAGCAGGTCTGAATTATCGGCAATGCCCTGCTCTAGATTGATGATGGTGTTGACCACCGATTCTAATTTAGCGCGCTCTTGGCCCAACGCTTGGGCTCGCTCCTGATCGTTCCAAACGTCAGGTTGCTCTAACTCTTTAGTGACTTCTTCTAAACGCTCTTGCTTAGCATCAAAGTCAAAGGTACCCCCTAAGCGTAACTACACGCTCGGACATATCTTTAAGGTGTTCTCTTATTGGATTAACTTCTAACATAAATCCCCAAAAGCATTAATTCGTGGCATTTTCGCGCCATTTCTATGCAAAAGTGGCATATTTTAACCAATCACGGCGGTACTGCATAGCCATAAACCAAATCATATAACCAAAATCACAATAAATATTAGACGTAAGGTGGAAATAATGGGATTTAAAGGATAAGTCTTATGCTGAGACAGTGAGCCTAGGTACTGACTCAACGCCAGCAAAGGGCCTTCTTACACACAAACTTTAGGATTGAAGTTCATTTGCTAAGAGCTTAGGCGGCAAATTGAAATTTTAAGGACGGAATTTACCAAGACTCGTGATGGGAAGAAACTGAGCCAAACTGTTCGCAAAACACGAACTTAAAAGCTATAGACTAAACTTAGGCTAGGCAAATCATAAATTCGGGAAAGGAGTTTACTTTAGTAAATGACAATAGTGCATTTCAAGTGAAGCTAAGAGCTGACTTAGCGCACCTTTTTACCCACAATTTTTAGCATTAAAGCTCACTAGCTAAGTGCTTAGGCGGCAAATTGAAATTTTAAGGACGGAGTTTACTAATAGTAAATGACGACTGAAAAATTTCAGTTTAACAAACTAAGCACAACGATAGGGAGTTTTACCGGCGTTTAGGTGTCCAAGCCCACAGCATTCTGCACCCAATCGGCTCTTTCCCTTCTTCATCCGTAACCGTAACCGCGACTTCAACTTCGCCTTTTTCTAGGCTGATAATGTCCTGAATCTGCTCTTCGGTTAAGTGCGCTTTGGCCACTAAATCACCCTTAGCTCGCTTTAGAAAGTCAACCTTAAGCGTTTTGATGACTGGGACTTTGTCATCTGGGACATTCATTCCTACCACCATACCGGTCGCCGTTTCAGCGATTAAAGCCATGCCTGCAGCGTGAATGGTGCCGATGTGATTTTGTACTTTTTTGCGATTTTTTAATCGGAATTCTGAGCGTTGCTTGTTGAGCTCCAACACTTCAATTTTAGCCGTTCCGACGAGTTTTACGGTTTTCCTTAGAGCAAAGTTTAAAAGTGGCTTTCTTAAAAAGGCAGGATACCCTTGTATTTTCTTGACTAAACGCGCTAAACGGTTATCACGACTCATGATTTTCTTTTGAACCTCTAATCTTTTCAATAATCACATCAATGTGGCTGCGAAGCTGGACTGACCAGACAATCATGGCATAACTCAGATTATGTGTAAAAAGATATTTCAGAGTGATTTTGTCCGTATTTTTTGTGGTAATGTTAGTTTTACCTAAAAATACAGACATAAGTCTCTTTGGATCGTGGGAAATTAGATGACCAAAATAACAATATTAAGCCTGAGCATCGCATTAGCGCTAAGCGGGTGCTCGGATAGTGATGAAACAAAAACTAACGTCGCTCAAACGACTGAACAACAGGCCAACTCTAGCGAGCTAAAATCACCTTCAGCGACCATGACGGCAGAACAGGCTTCTAAAAAGTTAAACGAGCTTTTCGCTGAAAACTTCGAGGAAAGCTTAGCCCTAAACCCTATTCAAGCCACAGCTATTGGCGATAGTCGCTTTAATGACCAGCTGCCCAATTTCCTATCGCCAGAATTCCGCAAAAAGTCTCATGACTTTACTGTTAAGTGGTTGGAAAAAGTAAAAGAAGTCGATCGTGACTTATTAACTGGTCAAGATCGATTGAGCTACGACGTATTTATTTATCAATCAGAAATGGCGCTTGAAGGCGAAGAGTTCCCTGGACATTTAATTCCGATTAACCAGTCCAACAATATCGCTAATTTCTTTGCACAGCTTGGCTCGGGACAAAGCTTGCAGCCTTTTAATACGGTTGAGGATTATGATAATTGGTTAAAGCGTGTTGAAGGTGGTCAGGCAATCATTGAGCAAAGCATCATTAACATGAATCAGGGTATCGAAAACAATGTGGTGCAACCAAAGGCTTTAATGGAAAAAGTAATTCCACAACTAGCCTCACATATCGTCGACAACCCCAAAGACAGTGTTTTTTATCAGCCCATTGCTAACATGCCCGAGAGTTTCAGCGAGGAAGACAAGGCACGAATTACTGCTGAGTACGAAAAAGCGATTACTCAAAACATTATTCCAACCTATAAAAAACTGCATGATTACATTAAGGATGATTACTTAAAACAGGCTCGCGATACCTTTGGCTTAAGCGAACAACCAAATGGCAAAGCTTGGTACGACTATCAGCTTAAAACCTACACCACCACCGACTTAACGGCTGATGAGATTCACCAGTTTGGCCTCAATGAAGTTGCTCGTATTCGTGCTGAAATGGAGCAGGTGATGAAGGATGTTGAGTTCGAGGGCTCTTTGGAAGATTGGTTTGGTTATGTACAGAGCAACCCTGAGTTCTATTACGACAACGAAGAAGATCTGTTACAAGGCTATCGCGACCTGCAAGCTAAAGTAAACAAGCTGTTGCCGAAGATGTTTAATATTCAGCCTAAGTCTGATTATGAAGTTCGAGCAGTTGAAGCCTTCCGTGCAGAGTCGTCAGCTGGCGCATCTTATATGCCAGGAAGTCCTGATGGCTCGCGTCCTGGCGTGTTTTACGTAAATACGTTTAATCTAAAAGGCCAACCTAAATACGGCATGGAAACCTTATCGATTCATGAAGCGGCGCCTGGCCACCATTTCCAAATTTCGTTACAACAAGAAGTTGAAGGGTTACCAATGTTCCGCCGCTTTGGTGGTTTAAGCGTATTCTCAGAAGGCTGGGCTCTTTACGCAGAATCGATTGGTAAAGAGATGGGGATGTTCACCGATCCGATGCAATACTACGGCCGTTTAAGCGATGAAATGTTACGCGCTATGCGCTTAGTAGTGGACACTGGCTTGCATGCTAAGGGTTGGTCGCGCCAACAAGCAATCGATTACATGATGGCAAACTCTTCGATGGCCGATACCGACGTAATCTCTGAGGTTGAACGTTATATCGCATGGCCGGGGCAAGCAGTATCTTACAAGGTCGGTCAGCGCGAAATTAGCCGTTTGCGCGCAGAAGCCGAAGAGAAGCTTGGTGATAAATTTGATATTCGTGAATTTCATACCCAAGTGTTAATTGATGGCGCTTTGCCTATGCCAGTTTTGAAATCAAAAATCCGCGAGTGGATTGATTCAAAACAGAGTTCGTAAACGGTAATAGGAATTAAAAAGGAGCCTCTTTGGCTCCTTTTTTATAAAGCTCTATAGCTCTATAAGTTCTTTAAATTTCTAACCAGACAGCCATAAGCCACTTCATCCTGCCAGCGGTCTTCAAACTTGAAGTGCTCTTTAAAATAAGCCTCACGGGTCATGCCAAAATGTTCCATTAATTTCCAAGACGGAATATTTCTTGGCTCACAATACGCCACAATCTTATGACATGGCCAATCGCTTACAATAGTCTTCAGTAATTCTCTTATTGCTTCAGTACCAAAGCCTTGTCCATGATAGTCACGATTGAACTTGTAGCCAATCTCAATATGACCATGATACTTATCCCGATAACGGAACCCTATATCACCAATAAGCTTGTTCTCAGACTTTAGTACTACAGCAGCCCCCATCCAGCGTCCCTCTTCACCTGTCCAGTCGCCGAAGTGATTCATAAAAATATCATGGGCATCTTTTCGGTTAGATACCGGCATAATATATTGCATCACGTTGGGATCCATTGCGTACTCGCAATAATCCTCAAAATCACTTTCTTTCAGTGGCCTTAACAGCAACCTTTCTGTATCAATGCTTTCTTTCATTGAGTCTATCCTGAAATTTCAACAAATTGTTTTAGCAGGGGAAAGTATAATGCGGTTTTAATTGGCCTCGCATCAACTTTCTGCACCAACTGTTGGTATTGCTTCAATTGAGGACTATAGCGCTCAACTTCTGCTTGAATAAATTGTTCAAGCTCTGAACCTTGGTGATCACCAGTTTTATAGTCAACAATCCACCGTGTCCCCTGTTCATCAACAAAACTGCGGTCGATAATAAAATTGCGGACCAAAGTCTTTCCAGCCAAATCTGTGACAGTGCCCGTCAGTTCCCACTCACACTTTTCGTCTTGGTGTTGTTTGAGTAACCACTGTCCTTTGTCATCTGACTGCACATTAATTAATGCCTGCTTTGCTTTAACGAACGCTTGCGTGACTTCTTTTTCAGAGTCCAGTAACTCCCAAAGTTGATTCTTAACTACTTGGTAATCAGTTGCATCCAACTGCTCAAAACTGCTTTTGCGAAGTGCAATTAACTCGAGTTGCTTATGAACAACGAGCCCCACTACTCGCGCAACATCACTTGCCCAATCAAAGTCTAAGCCTTCTTGCTTTAAAGACTCCTGCTCTAAAGACTCTTTCTGAATTAATGACAATTGATTTTCAATCGAAGGCAGTTGTACATGACTCTTTAAACGATACCAGCCGGTATCAAGAGCTTGCGTTTCATCTCTTTGCGAACTTGTTTCAAGCGTTTCTATGACTGAGTTGAACTCTCTCTCGATAACGTTTTCATAGTGCGGTTTTAAATAATGCAATAAGGAACGTTTATCAATTGAGTTGTACGACCATTCAGATTTTTCTTCGTCAAACTTTAGCTTCAACTCACAACTTAAAATAAGTCGTTTTTTCGCTCTTGTCGCCGCCACATATAATAGACGAGCGTCTTCAAAAGTGGCTTTTTTACTTTGGATATCTCGTGCCAGCTGATAGATGGGCTCTTTCTGCTCTGCAGCTTGAATCGGTGCTAATAGGTAGCCCGTCCTATCTTCTGCGGTAAACTCTTCCCACAGTAGTAACTGATGGTCATCCGACCGTTTTTGTCTTTGCAATGACGGCAATATAACCGTATCAAACTCAAGTCCTTTCGACTTATGCATGGTCATTATTTCAACCTGTGCTGCGTCAGCTTGTTGATCAGCAAACAACTCACTAACCGCCGTGCCGATTCTTTCAACCGTTATAGGCCACTCTTTTTGTTCTAATTCCAGTAGTAATTCAAAGACCGCGTAAACATCTCTAAGCTCAGATTGATTCAACAAGCTACTCGGGCCACCTAAAGCAAGCCACATTGATTCAATGAGTTGACTCAAGGGCTTACGGCCGCTATTAGCGATAGCTGGTGTAATGACTTCACTGACTAATTCTAGGCGAGTCTTCACTTCCGCACTCAAACCTTCAACAGAGCTAAACTGCTCAAGCCAAGTCCAGAACTGATGAGAAAAAGCTTGGTGTAGATGCGTTAGATCAGATAGCTCAATTCCCACGAGTGGCGATTTAAAGAAACCTACCCAGGCAAGCGAGTCTTGTGGATGTAGCAATAATCGACACAGTAATATCAAATCATTGACACAAGATTTGTGCGTTAAGTACTCCATGTCCTTAGCATAATAGCTCACTCCAGACGCTCTTAGCTCAGACATGAGATCTTGGGCATGACTGCGGCCCCTGACTAAAACTGCAATCGATTCACCTGGATGCTCAAGAGTAATCTGACGAATCTCTTGTGCCAGTTGCTCGGCTTCGTTTTTCTCAGCCTGATCAAAGTTTGTTAAGAACTTCACGAAATGATCATTATTATCCGGTTTCATGGCTTCTGCCTTGCTATAACTTACAGCCCCTAGCAGAGCATCATCGTTTGCCGGGAAAACTTTATCAAAACGTCGGTTTACCCAATCGATAATTGAAGGTGAAGAACGGAAGTTAGCCGTTAACTGCAATGGGGTCACGGGGAAACCGTTAATACCTTCCTGCTGAGTTTTGATGAATAAGCCCACGTTGGCTTCGCGGAATCGGTAAATTGACTGCATCGGATCGCCGACTAGAAATAACGTTCGACCTTCACCGGGTTGCCAACCTGCAATCAGCTTACTCAGCAACTGATACTGAGTAAAAGAGGTATCTTGAAACTCGTCCACTAAAAGATGAGAAATCTGATAATCGAGTTTTAGTGCAAGCTCCGACGGCTCATCAAAATAACCCAAGGCTCTATCGGCAGCTAGCGCAATTTCGATGAAATCAGCTTCGGCGTTCGACTGGAAATCAACCGTGAGCTCAACCGACACTAAACGTAATAAGTGCAATAAAGAATAGAGGATTTCTTGTTGTTCGGGGCTGTACACCGCTTTTGGGAGCGACATAACATCAGCTAATGACTCCGCAAAATCAGGGATTTCTGCCCAGTCGGCAAACAATTCTTTTAGATCTGCTTTTAACGCCTTGCCAACTTTTTTATCTTCGCCCTCTAAGTCACCATCAGCTACAAGTCCAATTTTTTTATTGAGTTGTTTTTTAAATGTGCCTGACTTAGTTAAACAAAAAGAGGCTATGGCTTTCCACTGCTCTAAATTCTGATAGTCCAAGCTTGGTAACAGTTGAATGTCTTTCAAAGGTGCTAACTCGTGATCAGCATCTAGAAACCCTGATGCGAAGTGAATGGCACTGAGTAAGGCACTGTTTTCAAGTTTGGACTGAAAGTTCGATAAACGCTCTAGACGCATCTGGGCAATTTGGTTGATACCATCTTCAAGAATATCAATATCAAGCTCGCCAGCACCGAGTAAACGCAACCACTGATCGCGTTTACCGAGCATTTGCGCTAAAAGCCCAATCAGTTTCTCGACTTGGTTATCAAGGTGAGCCAACAGCTTTAAAATATGCGTCCCATAATCCTCATCGTCCAGGTAGTTTAAAATCGATTCTGCGGCTCTTTGGTAGGACTCTTGCGAATAATTGGTGATCGACAGAGACCCACCAAGACTACTCAGCACCGGCATCTGATTGGCGATCATGCTCGATAAAGAATCAATAGTTGTAATACGCAAACGATGGCTATTCTGTAATAAATGCCACTCCTGCTCCGCATCTCTTTCTAGAACCTGTCGTGCGAGTTGCCAAGTCACTTTTTCATGAGCTTGTTGAGGCTCTGCACCTTGCGCAAAAAGTAGCGATTCAACTAGTCGATGCCGCATTTCCGCAGCTGCTTTGCGCGTAAAGGTAATCGCGATAACTTCTTCCGGGCTTTCAACGGTAGTCAACAAGTTTAAAATTCGTTGGGTCAATAAACTGGTTTTACCCGCACCCGCCGGTGCCTGCACAATAAAGGACTCGTCAGCTTTAATGGCTTGGCTTCTTACCGCATGATCTGGAGGTAATAGATTACTCATAGTCTTCACCTCCGTTAACCAAGGCTTCTAAACTTTCACCACGCTCTGACCAACGACTTATCGCCAAATGATCGGTAAAGTCACCGCTGTATTCCGTTATGTCTGCATGCCCATTTTTAAAGCTCTCGGCTATCTCTTCCAGCATCCCTTTCCATTGCTCGATTGCTTCATCAAAGTCATCAGAATAAGGGTTAGCTTTAATATCATGTAGCGCTTTAACGCCTTCCAGCATATCGTTTTCAGAGGTAATACCTATATATTTACAGGCCTTTAAATGCGCCTGCATAAAGACGATGCCGGCGACACCTTGTTTTTCGTCACGGCTATCGGAATTTGATTGCTCGGAAATAGCCTGCTCTGAAATGGCGTAAAGCAAAAGCTGTGGCTCGGCAATTGGGTCGCGCAGTAATGACATTAAGGTCGGTTGGCCGGTCTTATAGTCAATAATCATTAATCGCCCGTCCCTTAGCTTATCGATTCGGTCAATTATAATGCTAAATTTTAGGCCTGCGAGTTCCACTTCGCGCGGTACTTCTGTACCTATAACAGTAAAAGGTTCGCGCTTTTTGTCTAAGTCTAAGGATTCCATGATTAGTGCTTCTAGCCGCTTAGCTTCCACATCCATAAATGCTTGGTTCTGCAATAAATAAATATGTTTGGCAGCTTCGTTTAACACAAATTGAGCGGTTTGTTTGACTAAGCCCTCAAGCGCATCATCAGATAACTCAAGTAAAGCGCTTTGGGTTTCTAAACGCGTCCAAATGATCTGCATCGCTTTATGGAATAAGTTACCGCGATCCATGAATGAAATCCCGAGCCCATCTTCTTCAAAAGGCTGTAGCGCTAGTCGGTATCGTAAGTAGGCATCGAAAGGTGACGCGGCTTGCATCCGCAACAACCCAGTTCCACCTTTAACGGCATAGTGCTCGCCTACTGTCAGCCCTTTATCATCACCATAATATTCAAGCGCACCGTTAATTGGCCATTCGGTCAATTCACCAGGCAACTGCGATTCGAGGGTTTGTTTATGCACAGTATGATTGGGTAATAATGTTTTCAGCAAAGGGCTCATCATTTGCTCTTGCTCACCATCGTACTCTGCAAAACTAATCACTAGCTCAGGATTTGCCAACAAAGACTGGAGCAGTGAATGTGCATATTCCACTTCTCGGTTATGCGAGGAACCTGGTAAATCAAACTTCCGATGTATGGCTTTCGATATAAAAGGATTTGGCGTGGCTTTTTGTGGCAACACTTGATCGGTCGCTCCAACTAACCAGACAGCATCAAAGGTAATGCCAATAGCTTCGAGCATCCCCATGATTTGCAACGGTGCTTTAGGTTGTTGCTGGTGGAAAGTTTGCTGCTCTAAATGTTCTTTTAAAAGACTTATCGATTTAGCAAAGTTAATCTTCCCCGCCAATACCTTTTGCAAACTCTGCGCCGATTTAATGGCCTCGATAAAGGTTTGTTGAACTTGATATTCGCGACTTGTGATCGAATGATACCCTGTCCAATGAACCTCTGCTAACAGCTTTAGAACCACAGCAATATGTGACTTGAAGCCTTGTTTTGCGGACAACGCCTCTGAGTTTTGTTTGAGCCATTCGTCGACAAAGGTTAACCAAGGCAACTTGACTTGATGGTGACGACTGAGCTTTAACAAATCCTCTATAGAGTAATATGCCTTGGTGGATTTTCTAACAATCAGCTCAAACTGTGTCGCCTGCCAGTGCGACTCCTGTTCATTGTATAAATAAGGCGATAGCAATAAATGCTGCAGCTGCTTTTTACTCAAGCCCTGATAAGTTAAGGTCAGCCAATCGGTCACCACGGCGACCAACGGCTGCTGGAGCAATGATTCGTCAATCGAGAAATCATGTAACGGGTGCGTTAGCTCTTTACCCTGAACTAAATCGCCAACGTAAAACTCACGGTAAATCAGGCGCTCGATATAAGACTTTTTCTGCTCTAGCTCAGGAACGACGATAGCTATGGTTTGCTCCGAGTCTTTGAGTAACTTCTGTTTAGCCCAGCGCACTGCAGCAATTAATTCTTGGGAAGGATCGGGTAAAGAGCACAGCTGTACATGCTCTTGATTAGCAGATACTTCAAGCGCCCAATTAACAACATCCTTCGAGTCCTTTAATAACTCGATTAGCGTAGACTGTTGGGGCGTTGGCTGCTGGAAACCGTACGTAACGATAGTGTTAGGTAGCTGCTCAGCAAATGACGGTAGGTTTTTTAACAGATAATTCGCTTGTTGATGAGCTTCAATCCAGCCGTGGCTTTGTAAGTCTTTAGTAAAAGTAGAAAACCACTCGGCAAAAGATTCTTGATCTTGATCTCCAGGCATCGCTCCGAGATGCTCTATTTGCCACTGTTGGCACACACGCCACGCATCAAAACTTAAATTCTGCGTTTGCTTACGATTCAATAAAGGTTCGACAACGTCTGAGCTAGCCACCATTTGTTGCCACAGATGTCGCCCCTGGTTGCTGCTCAGTCGTATCGGCATATCAAGCCCCGACTCTTGAGCTAGCTCCCAACAATAATTAATAAAAGCATTCCAAGGCATGACTTTAAGACTCGGCCAAACATCAAGCCCTTGCGCAATCTGTTGTGCCGCAAATTCATCTCGCAAATAGCGTGACTGGCGTTGACTCGCCGTAATGATTAATGACTGCTCTGCGTCAATCGAGCTGAAATCCATGATATTCCTTAATGTTTTCGTTATTTTTTATTGGCAATTCACCAGTAAACGTCCTCGATGCTTATTATCAATAAGCTCGTCAAAATATGGCGACACCTCCTTAAGCGCGATTTCTTTACTTAAGATTTTCTCAAAGTCTGGTAATGGCGATTCTTTTCCGAATTGATTCCAAAGCTTTTTCCTAAGCTCCATAGGGCAATTAGTCGAGCTAACACCAAGCAGGCTGACACCTCTTAAAATTAAAGGAATTACGGTAGCATTCAGCGTCGGGCTTTGCGCTAAGCCGATACAGGCAATATTACCCCATAGATCGATATTAGCCATCAACTTACTTAATGTTTCGCCACCAATATTATCAATCAAACCGCCATAAAGCCCTTTAGCCATAGGCTTATCGCTCAACTCCATCTCGCTTAAGGTCTTCACCTCAGTCGCACCCAAGTCTTTCAAATAGTCGTGCATAGACTGTTGGCTGGTAATCGCTATGGTGTCGTAGCCTTTTTTGCTCAGCAGGTTTATCGCAAAACTTCCGACACCACCACTGGCACCTGTGACAACAATCGGGCCTTTATCTGGTGTCTGACCATTCACTTCCATCCGATGAATAGCAAGTGCCGCGGTAAAACCTGCGGTACCTATAATCATCGACTCGCGACCAGAGTAATGCTCAGGTTGCTTCATCACAAACCGACTATCGACACGCGCGTATTGGGCTAAGCCGCCGTCAAAGCTTTCGCCAAGACCACAACCATTGACTAGAACGTCTTCGCCAACACTGAATTTTTGGTTCGAAGACTCAACGACCGTGCCGGCTAAATCAATCCCTGCGTTCAAGGGAAAGGACTTTAGAATAGCTCCACGGCCACTCGCCGCAAGCGCATCCTTATAATTGATGCTTGAATAATCCACTTTGATTAAGGTGTCACCAGCGCTCAGCTCATCGGTCTCCATTTGAACTAATTGGTGCTTGATATCGGCTTCTTTAAATACTCGGCAGGCTAAAAAAGACACTTTTTGACTCCTCATTGTTTAATTCACCCCCTATCTAACGTCTTACTCTACTTATCCAATAATATTTCTAAAGGTTAGATTAATTCTAGGCTGTGTAATCTTGGGTTCTTTAGGAACTTGGTGCAACCAATATCGTTGCGTGGTCCCTTGCATGACCAATAGACTACCAGAATTGAGCGTCATTTTGTGTCTCAAACTGGGGTTTGTTTTATGTTTTAAATGAAATGCTCGGGGCTGACCAAGACTTATCGAAGCGATAAACGGATCATCACCTAGCTCTTTTTCATCATCAGCATGCCAGCCCATACTGTCCTGACCGTTTCGATAGAGGTTACACAAGACACTGTTAAAAGGCGTTTCCAGTTCTACTTCTAATTTCTGCTTAATCGTATAAAGCTCGTCTATCCACGGTAAAGGCTCATGCAGCTTGCCGGAATAGCGATAATTCGTTCCTAAGTCACCATACCAAGCCACTAATCGCGGGACTTTGCGCTGATTGCCCGCGATCCAGAGAGACTCTTCAGCCCACTGTATCTTTTGCAATAAAGCGTCGAACAAGTGAGAACATTGGGATTCTGTAATGAAGGCTGGGTGGTAGCTTAGCCTAGCGCTGTTATTTTGCCCACTACGCTTTCCATCAGCGCCGCCATCAACTTTCTCAAAAAGCTGGATTTGCTCTATTTCGGAAGTTAAGCCTAAATCTATTTGCTGCATAAGTTACTTATTTTCAGTTGGAGTCATTGGCTAGTGTGTATAAAAATCAAACTACTCAGCCCGAAAGTCACCGATTTTTCTTGCTTTCAGCGGTCTCATCGCTAAACTAATCGGGTTAGTTTTGAGACGAAATGGCGCGAAAGCGGTACTCAAAACCCTATAACTATAAAAGATGTAGTCACAATTTTAGCATTAATTCACTAATTCTATAGGAGTCTGCCGACGATGACGGCTCAAAGTAACACGACAAATCCTAAGGATGAAAAGACGATTCTCGGACACCCGAGAGGCTTAATCATTCTATTCTTTACAGAGATGTGGGAGCGCTTTTCTTATTACGGGATGCGCGGCTTATTAATTATCTACTTAACCCAACATTTCTTATTCTCAGACGAAAAATCTACCATCCTATACGGTGCTTACACAGCCCTAGTATACGTAATGACCATTATCGGTGGTTCATTGGCAGATAGATACTTAGGAACCCGCAAAGCGGTTACTTTCGGTGCTATATTGCTGGTCATGGGACATATTGGTATGGCCTTTGAAGGTAGTGGTTCTAAAGAGATCATGACCTACTCCGGCAAAGAGTATCAAATTACTCTTGATGGTCGAGGTGGCGATGCTCGTCAAATCATTAAAACTGACGACGGCCAAAGCTATATCAAATTCGGCAATCAGGTGTTGGATATCAACAATGCGGCAGCATTAGGATTACCTAGTCGACTTGGTGGCTTCGAATATAGCGTTGAGAACGCAGATGAGAAGCTTCAAGGCAAGAACAAAAGCGTTAAAATCTTGACCTACAACGACACTGAGTACCACCTCATCACACAAGGTAAAGGCGATGAGAAAGTTACCACTGTTGAGAAAGGCGATGTAAAAGGGACGGTCGATATTAGCGCTCACCGCTCAATGACTTTCGGCACAAACCCAACGCTTTACTTAGCTACTTCATACCGTTTAGGTCCAAGCTTCCCGAATAAGGTCGGTGGCTTCGAGTTTGAAGTTCTCGATACTCAAACCAATGGCGATACTGTTGTTCGTAAGATTAAATACCAGGGTAAAGAGTACACTTTAACTAAAACAGGTAACGGCGAAGATGCTAACTACCTATTGAAAGGTGCTGAGGGCGAGTCTGAAGTTGAAATCAAGGCACCACATGACCTGAAGATTTCATCTGCTGAAGAACTTGGTTTACCAGCTATTATCGAAGGTGATAAATACCAAAACCGTATTGTGCAACAAGACTTGTACGTAAATATCTTGTACTTGTCGCTAGCCCTTATTATTGCGGGTGTTGGTTTCCTTAAGGCAAACATTTCGACTATCGTTGGCTCGCTATATGGCTTTGGCGATACCCGTCGTGATTCAGGCTTCACCCTGTTCTACATGGGTATCAACCTTGGTTCACTACTATCAGCACTCTCGTGCGGTATTATTGGTATCGTTTGGGGCTGGGCATATGGTTTCGGTTTAGCTGGTATCGGTATGATTTTCGGCTTAATCATCTTCATCTGGAAGAGTGACTGGCTTGAAGGTAAGGCTGAACCACCTAATCCTGCGAAATTGAAAGAAAAAGTCTTTGCTTTCATTAACTATGAGTGGATGTGTTACCTGATCGGTGTTGGCATCATTGCGATTTCTATGTTCTTCGTGATGAACGCAGAGATCATGGGCGACATTCTATTCGTATTAGCCGCTGTGATGTTCTTAATCCTAGTTTCATACGCCATGATTAAGCTTGAAGGTGATGAGCGTCACCGTATGTTCGCGGCAATCTACTTCGTCTTAGCGCAAATCCCATTCTGGGCATTGTTTGAGCAAGCAGGTTCGTCGTTGAACTTATTCACCGACCGTTTAGTCGACCGCAGCATGATGGGTTGGGTTGTTCCCGCGCCAGTGTTCCAGTCATTAAACGCGGCTTATATCATTATCTTCGCACCAATCTTGGCATGGTTATGGAGTTTCTTAGCGAAACGTAAATTGAACCCACCAACGCCAGTGAAGTTTGCCATGGGTGTCTTCCTGTGTGGCTTTGGTTTCCTAGCGCTAGTCGGCGGTATTGAAGCTTCAGGCGAAGCAGGCTTAACTGCGGTTTACTTCATCTTCCTAATCTACTTGATCCACACCTTGGGTGAGTTAATGGTTTCTCCGGTAGGTTTATCTGCTGTAACCAAACTAGCGCCAGCGCAAGCGGTCGGTATGACCATGGGGGCTTGGTTCCTTTACAGTGGCTTCTCTAACTACTTAGCAGGTGCTATCGCTAAAGGTACGGGTGCAGAAACCATTGGTGGTCAGCTAACAGATGTGGCTGCAGCAAAAGCAACCTATGCAGATGTTTATACCAACGTTGGTATCGTTGCGATGTGTATCGCTGTGGGTATGTTAATCATCTCACCATTAATTAAGAAGTTAATGGAAGGCGCTGATTAATCACAGTAGCAACTAGCAAGAAACAAAAAAACCAGCCCTCGGGCTGGTTTTTTTATGGCTTTAAGTTAACGACTTACTGTCTGACCAATCTTTGATTGCTCAGGTGAAGACTAGGGGAAGAGCTAAGACGAATACTCGGCACGTTACTGCGCCAAGGATTTATATCTAAACCACCCCGGCGGGTGTAACGGGCATAAACAGTCAACGCTTCTGGCTGACAATGTTGCATGATATCGACGAATACACGCTCTACACATTGCTCATGGAATTCGTTGTGATTCCTAAAAGAAATCAAGTATTTCAGGAGCCCTTCATGACAAATACGAGGGCCTTTATAATCAATCAGGATTGTCGCCCAGTCTGGCTGTGAAGTAATTAAGCAATTACTCTTTAACAAATCGCTCTGTAAGCTTTCTTTGACCGATTCATCGCCAGCACCTTTATCAACACGGAGCAAATTTGGCGCGTAATCATAGTCTGTGATTTCAACATCGAGCTCGTCGATCAATATCGCTTCTGGCTGAATAATAGGATTTTGCTGGTGATACTCTTTTAGAGTGAATAATTTAACACTAACGACGCCTTCTGCGGCAGCTTCTAAATCAGCCCGAAGAACACTCGAAACCTTTTCCCAACTCTCAAATCGAGTCTGGTTAAAGGAGTTTAAATAGAGCTTAAACGATTTAGACTCAATAATGTTGACACTGTCGTGAGCAAACTCAAAGACACCGATGGCCACTTGTGGCTTACCTTTGGCATTTAACCATGACATCTCGTAGGCATTCCAAAAGTCACCACCATGAAATGGTAGCTCTTGGGTTAAGCCTAATTCGTCGCGCTTCAGCTGACGCGCAACAGGGAATAACAAGCTTGCATCATAAGTGTCAGGGTAAGCAACATCTTTGCCTAAGGGTATATCTGCTTCGTTCATTTCAAAACCTGTATTAATTAGACGTCACTTTCGACTTCAGCCTAAAGTAAACGGTCACTTCCTCACGATCGTGATACAGATGCTTAGCTTGCCAATAGTAGCTCAAGTCAGCGTCCTCTAACCGATCACAAATTAAGTCGATACAATCCGCGACTTCTTGGAAGCGTTTTTTCATCGGTAGCTTGAGATTAAAGATAGCATGTTGCGTATGACCGCCTTCGAGCCATTTTGCCATCAAATCAGCGACTAGTGATGGCTTTTCTACCATGTCACAAACCAACACATTGACGGGCTTCTTTGGCAGCCATGTGAAAGCATTTTCTTTTAAATGCTCAACCTGGTCGGTCGCCATTAACTTCTTGTCCATCGTGCCATTATCCACCGCAGTGACCTGCAAGCCTCGCTCGACGAGCTGGAAAGTCCAACCACCTGGCGCAGCGCCTAGATCGGCTCCGGTATTACCTAGCCTTAGCGCTTCCCGCTGTTGCGTACGCGACATTAGAACCTGAATCGCTTCGTCTAATTTCAAACTTGAGCGGCTTGGTGCATTTTTAGGTGCTTTTAAACGCAAGATCCCACTTTTTAAGTGACTAGAACGCGCTAATGGCGAGTATCCAACCAAACAGTGATCAGTCTCTAGGAATAGCACATGGAGTCGAAAGTCACTTTCCTCATTGATTAAGCCCTGCCTTTCCATAGCTATAGTCAGCGGCGTGGTGAACTTTTTGCAAAATTTAGAGAGCTCACGCCCTTCGTCACTATCGAGATGTTCCACAAGCAACGACTTGCCCACGGCGACGTCTTTACCTACCTCAAGAATCGGACTGATGCGATCATCCAATGGTAAATCTTCTAGTTCAGCCCTAGCCCAAAACCATTGGCGTGCAAAAATGATGTCGTCTAAATCGAGTACTTCAAAAAAGCGTTTGCTAGTCGCATCATCAAACAAATAAAAACGCACATAGCCCGTATCGGCCTGCGCATTGGCATAACCGGCTAACTCATAAGTATTAGCGATGGCTTGTACTTCTGCGGCGCAGTCTGATTCAAAGCCTGGACGACAGAAAAAAACAAAAGGGGCTTGTTGCATATAGTGTCAATACGAAGTGGTATTAAGATGGGCAGATTCTAACATGAGACACTAGCTTTGATTAGGGTTTTGCTAACGCCAATGCTAAAATAGCGCCACTTTTAACCCTAAACTTGATAATTACTGACCGATATGGCTCATTACACAAAATCTCAAATCGCTGAACTGAAAAAAGATCTCCAAGTAGAAGATACTATTAATAACTTCCCCATGTCGTTTGATACAACCTGGGGTATCTTTTCGCCGCGATCCATCGATGTCGGCTCCATCATGTTATTAAAATATCTTGAAGTTGAGTCTACAGATAAGTGCCTTGATCTTGGTTGTGGCTACGGCGTATTAGGCTTAACTATGGCTAAAATGGCGCCTCAGGGTGAAGTGCTAATGGTCGATAAAGACTATGTTGCCGTGGAATACGCCAATCGTAATGCCAAAAAAAATCAAACACCACACGCCAGCGCCCGTCTGAGTAACGGTTTTAGCGATGTGCCTGAAAAAGGGTTTAACGTCATTGTTTCAAATATTCCTGCTAAAGTTGGTAATGAGCTTCTATATATATTCCTCAACGATGCCTACGAGCGTCTTGCACCAGGTGGACGTTTCTATGTGGTCACGATAACTGGGCTGAGAGACTTTATGAAGCGTGCTTTTAAGGAAGTGTTTGGAAATTACAAAAAACATAAGCAGGGTCCAGCTTATACTGTCGCAAGTGCAGTAAAAGAAGAATAACCGTACAAAAGCGGTTACTTTATGAACAGCTTAAACGCGGTAATAAATATGTAATAAAGTTTACACATTTCCTGTGGATAAGTTTGGGGAAAAATTGCTGACACCTGCTCATAGACCACAAAACAAGGTGACCCGACTCAAATTGCTCATTTTTTAACCAACCTCAGTCAATATCTATACTTTTCAATAACTTAGCTTGATTGCAATAGGCTAAAAGCTACCTGTTTAAACTCTGAACAAAGGCAAAGCCTTATAAAATAAGGGTTTGCTCATGATTGTGGATTTCTTTGGTCTTGTGAGTGGTTCCAAGCTTCTGACTCTTGCAAAAAAGCAAGCGATTTTTAAATCTTTTTCACAGGTAAGCGTTCACTTACGCCCAACTCTTTAAATTATGTGACAGAGTCGACAATATGGTTTCTATTGACTAATTCACAACCATATTCACCATGATCAAGGCTGAAAACTCGCCACGTATAACCCAATAAGTAAAATGCTATAACTTAGGCAAAGAACCAGTAACTCAAGCTAATAGCTGCAACAATTCCTGCGAGATCGGCTAATAGCCCACAGGACAAAGCATGGCGAATGCGTTTAATCACTACAGCGCCAAAATAAACTGTTAAGACATAGAAGGTAGTTTCTGTGCTGCCTTGTATCGTTGCCACCATGTAGCCCGCTAAAGAATCCACACCTTGTGATTCCATGGTTTCTAACATCATCGCTCTAGCACCACTACCACTAAAGGGTTTCATCAGGGCCGTTGGAATAGCTTCAACGAATCGTGTATCCAACCCCAAACTGTCAAAAACCCAGCTTAAGCCTGAAGCAAACGCATCAAGCGCACCTGAGGCTCGTAGCGCCCCTATTGCCGTTAACATGGCAACAAGGTAAGGAATTATGGTGACAGCGACTTTAAAGCCTTCCTTAGCGCCTTCCACGAACTCCTCATACACCGGCACTTTACGGTGCCAGCCGTGTACTAATATTAAGACAATCGCCGCCATCAGTAAGAAATTACCAAGCGCAGAACTTATGGCCGACATTTCGTCAGCCGGTAACGTCATTAATGCCCATACTAAAGTTCCTATAATTGATGCAAACGCTAAGACGTAAAGTCCGATAACACGATTAAAAATAGAGAGTTTCTGCACGATAGACACAGCAACTAGTCCGACAAATGTTGAAGCACAAGTGGCCAGAAGAATTGGCAAGAAAATTGCCGCAGGATCGGCAGCACCCATTTGTGCGCGATAAAGCATTACTGTAATGGGGATGATAGTCACTGCAGAGGTATTTAAGACCAGAAACAGAATCTGAGCATTTGACGCTGTATTCTTGACAGGGTTTAACTCCTGTAACTGCTCCATAGCGCGGATGCCCATAGGCGTTGCAGCGTTATCCAGTCCCAACATATTAGCCGCCATATTCATGCTAATGCTACCAAGGGCGGGATGTCCGTTAGGAACGTCTGGCATCAATTTTCTAAAGAGCGGCGCCAAAACTTTAGCTAACTTGTTCACTAAGCCACTTTGCTCAGCAATCTTCAATAAACCTAGCCAGAATGCCAAAATACCGATTAGGCCAATAGAGATAGTCACACTCAGCTTTGCCATATCAAACAAAGCCTTTACTAAGTCAGGGAAAGCAGCTTGGTTACCACCAAAAATCCAGTCAAACAGCGACAAAGCAAAGGCGATAACAAAGAAAAGTAACCAGATCAGGTTCAGCATAAACGGTTCGTTGAATTATTGTTAGGACTAACTTACCCAAAAACCTATGGCCTGTAAATTTAACGTTTGGGTATTATTCAACAGATACTAAAAAAGGCACCTCTGAGGTGCCTTTTAACACGAATTACTGCATTCACTTCAGTGATTTAGTGCTCTTGGTCATCGATTTTGATTTAAATTTATTCTTATCCGAGTTACTAGGTAGGCCAGACACAAATACTACATGGTCTTTTTGCTCCAGCGTTAAACTACTTAAAAAACTATTTTGCTCGTTAATTGTAATCTCACGATCAGCAACAAACCTCGCTACCCCCTTGCGTGACATATCTGTCTCTAACTTAAGCTTAACATTAAGTTGTTTCTCGATTTGTTTTTTAAGTCTAACCCTATCAGCCGCACCTTTCTCGTCACCGCCTTTTATTATGACAAGCTTTGTTGCTTGCCTTTCAGGGGTAATTACCTGCAATTGAGCCGCCATTAGAGGCATACTCAAGATAGATATAAACGAAAAGAATATTGCTGTCTTAGTTACTGTCTTCTTAAACATAATTCACCTAAATCTAATGCATGCGCGATTTAATTAAAAGTCTGCAGGATCGGTACTGTACATCACAGGCACGGTAATCGTCGCCTGACCACCAGCAATCACACTGACGTTCAGGGATATGCTGCTATCGCCACTGGCGCCACCGCTACCACTGCTACAGCTTGATCCCGCGGTAGCTGTACAAGTCCAGTTTCCGTTCAGGGTCACGCCAGCAGGAAAGTTATCACTTACCGCTAGGTTGTTCGCTTCTGCAGGGCCAGCGTTAGTCACTACGATAGTGTAAGTATCAGAACCACCAGGCACAAAGTCGTTCAACGAGCTTTTTGTAACCGAGATATCCACCACACCAGCGCTGATATCGACAGAAGCTTCATCGTCATCTGCGATTCCATCGCTGAGGTCATCTACACCAAAACCACTGCGAAATTCTGAATCAGGATCAATCCTATCGGAATTAATGATCTCAGCTTGGTTTGTAATCACACCAGCGGTATTAGGGCTAGCAACTATCTCCAAAGTCGCCGAGCCGCCATTAGCTATAGTTCCCACGTCCCATATACCAGAGCCAGAAGCATAGCTACCTTGGCTTGGGTTAGAAGACACAAAATCTAGCTCAGCCGGTAGCAAATCTCTTACCTGGATATTGTTAGCTGCATCAGGTCCACTATTGGTAACCGTTAAAGTGAATGTTACATTTTCGCCTACGTTTGGCGCGACATTATTGGTTGTTTTAGTCAATGACAAGTCTGCTTGTGGTACACAAACAACAAGTTCCATAGCATCGCCGCCAGCGCCTTCAACGCCAATCCCATCGAGCGTAAATCCAAGTGTAGAATATTCACCTTGATAAACAACAGAGCCTGCAGCCGTACCAGTTGCATTATTAGTTGATGACTCTGTGTTCGCTGAAACCACTAGCATTTCTCGCATCAAACTATTATTACTATAAGTATTAAAATGGCCTACACCAGCTAAGCGTCCCAAAGTAACACCAGCATTATCTACTGACCACCTCGCAGAGTTACTGACACCGCCACCCACTCCACCGAGTCGGTCAAGGTGTACAACAGCGTTGTTCACGGTACGACCACCAAAACTAATATCCAAAGAACCGATGCCACCTGGGTCCAAATTACTGGATACCCCGTCACTATTAACGGCTTGATAAACTGGGTCATAACCATTGGCTCCGGGCGTTTGATCCCAACTAAAGTCCGCGACTAGTGAGGTGTTGCCCTGAACTGCTGATGAACTGAAGGCGTTAATTGTGTTCATAGAATCCAAAGCAAAGCTCCAGCTTCCCGGCCCGGTAGATGAAGCAGTAATTTCTATTGGGATTGCTCCTGAAGTTGACTGCAGAGTGCCACCTGAACTTGACCAAGCTCCTGTTAGATTGACATCGGAACAAGTTTGAGTAACTGTAGGTGCTATCGGATCACTGATAGTGAAAATATTAGTAGAAGTACCGAAGCCTGAGGCCGAAACAGTGCCAATACTTGTACCATTAACAAACACAGTAACGTTGCCACCCCCATTCCAACCATCACCAAACGAATCAAACATTTCTATGCGATAGTTACCGGGAGGAACTTTATTAAAGGTATAAGTTTGGGTTAATGAGGTATTGCCCACTCCAGGTGCAGAACAAAAACCAGGGACACAGATGGCATTTTCACCGCCATATATTGTCGTGACAAGATTACTGTTGATAGTCTCTGCGGTATCTAAATCGCCATCTCTATCTTCTACATCTACAGCGACATTCCAAAACTCAATTTTATTGTCACGCGCAAAAGATGGCCAGTTTACTTGGAATTCCACCGTCGCAGCTTGTGCAAAACCAGCTATTAAAAAAAGTAACGTTGCTAACGTTAGTTGACCTAATTTTTTGTGTTGACGCATTCCCCCCCCCGGACACACCGATTATCTTTGGTGCATAGAAGATAATTCAAATTTCACAGTTTATTTAATGCGCATTTGCATTAAATTCAATAAGTTAGAGGCGGCTAGATTAACTACCGCTTAGCATAAGTACAATACATTCTATGCCATTCTCTACAACAAGTAATCTATACATTGTAAATAATATGTTAAATTTGAAGCCGTGAATTTTTGGTGAATAAATATACAGTGAAAATTTTTTTAGTTATAATCCGCCGCCTTAACTTGGGTAAGTAAGAAATGGCTGTCTGAAATGACCGATCAACGATCAAAACTTGAATTCAATAAACTGCAGAAGCGGCTTCGTCGCAATGTAGGCAAAGCAATTATGGATTTCTCCATGATTGAAGATGGTGACAAGATTATGGTTTGCTTATCGGGTGGTAAAGATTCCTATACACTGCTCGACATTCTGATGAACCTGCAAAAGAGTGCGCCGGTAAAATTTGAGCTTATCGCGGTAAACCTGGATCAGAAGCAACCTGGCTTTCCAGAGACAGTATTGCCAAACTATCTTTCAACGTTAGATATTCCTTTCGAAATCATTGAAGAAGATACTTATAGTGTCGTTAAGCGTGTTATTCCAGAGGGTAAAACCACTTGTGGTCTCTGCTCACGCTTACGTCGAGGCGTCATTTATGGCTGGGCAGAGCGCCACGGTATTACTAAGATTGCTTTAGGCCATCATAGAGACGACATGATTGAAACTCTGTTTTTAAACATGTTCTTTGGCGGCTCGATGAAATCCATGCCTCCTAAACTGAAAAGTGACGATGGTAAACATATCGTGATACGCCCTCTAGCCTATTGCAAAGAAAAAGATATTGCTCAGTACGCCAAAGCTAAAAACTACCCTATCATTCCCTGTAACCTCTGTGGTTCACAAGAAAATCTACAGCGCCAAAACATCAAAATGATGTTACAAGACTGGGATCGAAAATACCCTGGTCGGATTGAGACAATTTTCAAAGCCATGACAAACGTCGCTCCATCGCACCTTGCTGATAACGAGATTTATGATTTTAAAGGATTATCGCAAGATGTAACGAGCCAAAAAGCAGGTGGCGATACACTATTCGATACGCCTGAGCTCAATAGTTCGATGCTTAGTGAGAAAGACGATAGCGATGAAACACAACAGTCAAACTCGATTCAATTCGTCAATATTGGCTAAGAAGACCCAAAACTCGTCATATAAAAAGATTGAGTGAAGAATTCTCAGAAAATCCTTGTTAAGATGGTCGGATCAGTAATAAACCATCTTAACAAATGATTATGAAAGCAAGTCCAGCAACAACTCTCGAACAATTCAAACAAGACTTCCCTGTCATCCTTCCTATCCGTGTCGCTTGGGGCGAAATGGACGCGTTCCAACACGTCAATAACGTGAGCTATATCCGTTACTTTGAAAGCGCGCGTATCACTTACATGGAAGCGATGAAGATGGAAGCTGACATTAAAGTTTCACCAGTGGGCCCGATATTAGGCGATGTATACTGCCGCTACCGTCGCCCTGTGACTTACCCTGATACTTTGCATGTTGGCACAAAAATCAGTGAGTTACATGAGTTTGGCTTTATCATGGAATACCAAGCTTTTAGTGAGAAGCAACAAACCGTTACCACGCTTGGGCACTGTAAAATCGTCATGATTGATTACCGTACCAATCAAAAAGTGCCCGTTGAAGGTGAAATGCTAGATAAAATCCTTAAGCTACAGCCAGAACTTAAGTAAGACACGATTTCTATTGTTTATAACCGGTAGCTTCCATCCATTGGAAGTTACCACCCTCCATCACTCCTTAGCGTTTCTAATATTTCGTAATACTCTGTAACGTTTAGCTCTAACTCATAACTTCCACTGGCAATGATTTCTGGTAGTATGTTGAGCTATCCAATGAAAACAACACAGGTATCACTATGAAAAAGCTACTAATTAGCTCAGTGTGTTTAGCTGTTTTAGCGGCTTGTAATTCTGACGATGCTCAGGATAAAAAGTCACAAACTGAAACCGTCAAAGCACAGTCGAATGATCAAAAAACAACTCAAACGGATAAAGCACAAGAAGAAAAGCTGATTTCGGGGATAGAAACGAAATATATTGACCGTTCTGTCCGCCCACAAGACGACCTATTCCGTCATGTCAACGGCAAATGGTTGAAAGAATTTGAGATCCCTGCGGATAAATCAAACTATGGCTCTTTCACTAAGTTGGCTGAGCAAGCGCGTAAAGATGTTCGTAATATCATCGAAGAAGCGGCGCAAACTAAAGCCGAAGACGGCACTGAAGAGCAGCAAGTCGGTGATCTATTCGAAAGCTATATGAACACCGATAAGCTTGAAGAATTGGGCACTAAGCCATTACAGCCAGAGCTAGAAAAAATCGACTCGATTGAAAACCTGTCTGATTTGTCAGAGTACATCGCTTACGCGCAAATGGTTTCTACGTCGCCTTTCAGCACGTACGTCTACATCGACGCCAAACAGCCTGACACTTACATTACTCAAATGAATCAAAGCGGACTTGGCCTGCCAAGCCGTGAGTCTTACCTAAAAGAAGACGAAAAGAGCCAGAAGGTTCGCGATCAATACGTTGAGCATATCGCTAAAATGTTTGAACTCGCGGGCATCGAAAACGGCGAAGAGAAAGCTGCAGTTGTGATGGGCTTAGAAACTGCTATCGCTCAAAAGCACTGGGCAAAAGAGAAACTTCGTAATCCAGTGGCGCGCTACAATAAAATGACTTTTGCAGACTTGCAAAACACCATGTCTAACCTAGATTGGGATCGTTGGCAAAAGAACTCAATGCTTGAAGGTGTTGATAATGTAATCGTTGGTCAGCCTGACTACTTCGCTGCATTAAACGATATGCTTAAATCGATACCTCTTGAAGATTGGAAGACTTATTTTAAGTGGCACATGATCACCAATAGCGCTAGCTACCTCAATGCTGCTATGGATCAAGAAAACTTCCGCTTCTATCAAGGTGTTTTAAGTGGTGTTGAAGAGCAAGAACCTCGCTGGAAGCGTGGCGTTAGCGTGATTAACGGCACTCTAGGCGAAGTAGTTGGCAAAATTTATGTCGAAAAGCATTTCAAGCCAGAAGCTAAAGAGCGCATGGTCGAGTTGGTTGAAAACCTACGTCAGGCCTATGGCGAAGGTATCAAAGAACTTGAGTGGATGAGTGAAGACACTAAGAAGCAAGCGCTTGATAAACTCCATAAGTTCACTCCGAAAATCGGCTACCCGGATAAGTGGAAAGACTATTCAGACTTAGTCATTAAGGCTGACGACCTTTTCGGCAACATGAAGCGTGCTTCATTAGCCCAGGTTAAGAAAAACCGCGAGAAACTAGGTCAGCCAATCGACCGTACTGAATGGTTCATGACACCGCAAACGGTTAACGCTTATTACAACCCAGTAATGAATGAAATCGTTTTCCCAGCAGCGATCTTACAGCCTCCATTCTTCAACATGGAAGCAGATGATGCGGTAAACTATGGCGGTATTGGCGCTGTAATTGGTCATGAAATGGGCCACGGCTTTGATGATTCAGGCGCTCAATACGACGGTGACGGTAAATTACGCAACTGGTGGACTGAGAGCGATCTTGAAGAGTTCAGTAAGCGTACCGATAAACTTGTCGCACAATACAACGAGTTTACCGTGCTAGATGGTGTTCACATCAATGGTGAATTTACACAAGGCGAAAACATCGGTGACTTAGGCGGATTAACGATTGCCTATAAAGCGTACCAAATCTCTAAAGACGGCAAAGAAGCTCCTGTAATTGACGGCATGACTGGCGATCAACGAGTATTCTTCGGTTGGGCACAGGTATGGCGTCGCAAATACCGTGATGCAGAGTTACGCAAGCGTATCGACACGGATCCACATTCGCCAAGCGAATTCCGTGCTAATGGTACCGTTCGTAACATGCCAGAGTTCTACGAAGCCTTTAACGTAGAGCCGACTGATGAAATGTACTTAGCACCTGAAGAGCGTGTAAAAATCTGGTAAGCATTTGCTATCAGAAGTACATAGGTACAAAAAAGCCAGAGCATAAGCTCTGGCTTTTTTATTGTTCAAGATAATCACTTGAAGAAGGTCACTTGAGAAAAGCTACCTCGGATAAATCACTTAGAATAAGTCACCCGATAAATTTTACCAAAACCATCGTCTGAGATTAGTATGGAACCGTCAGGTAACTGAATCACATCATTAGGTCTTCCTTTAATTTCTTCATCAACTAACCAGCCTGTGACGAAATCGTTTTGCGACTCGACCTTATTATCATCTAAAGTGAGATGCACCACCTTATAACCTACCTTGGTACTTCTATTCCAAGAACCGTGTTGAGTTACTAACATCGTGTTTTTATATTCTTTTGGGAACATATCACCGGTGTAATAGAGCATACCTAACGGTGCCACGTGTGCCTGAAATTCCCAGGCAGGTTTTGTGAACTCTCTATCACCAAGCTTTTTGCCAAAAGCGGGGTCTAAAAAGTCTTCTCCATGCACATAGGGAAAGCCGAAGAATTCGCCTAACTCTGTAACTCGATTCAGCTCACAGGCTGGCTCATCATCGCCTAACCAATCACGACCATTGTCAGTGAACCATAGCTCTTTAGTTTCAGGATGCCAGTCGAAACCCACGCTATTTCTCACACCGGTGGCGACTAGCTCTCTGTCTTTAGTGTCGACATCGATTCGAATGATAACGCCATAACCTTCGTCATCGCATACGTTACAAGGCACACCTATTGGGATGTAAAGCTTACCGTCAGGCCCAAATTTAATGTATTTCCAACCGTGGTGGCTGTCGTCGGGTAAATCGTCATAGACCACTTCTGGCTCCTGTGGCTTCTTGTAATGATTATCGATGTCGTTAAAGCGCAAGATTTTATCCACTTCAGCCACATACAGATCACCATCACTATAAGCCACCCCACTCGGCATGTATAAGTCTTCGGCAATGACATAAACTTTGTCAGCCATAAAATCACCATCGGTATCTTCTACCGCGTACACTTTCCCCGCTTTGCGTGAGCCAACATAAACAATACCTGTATCAGACAAAGCCATCTGCCGAGCCCCTTCAACTTCAGGCGCAAAAACCTCAATCGAAAAATTATCTGGTACCACAGCTGCTTGCAGCGCACTAGCAAAAAACAGGCTTAAAGCAATAGCAATTTTCATGAATCAACTCCGTCTATCAATAGTTAATATAGAATAAAGGCTGAGCCCTATGTAAAGCAAATCGAGCTCGCCAAAAGTCAGTACGATTAACCTAAAAAAGCGACCCGAAGGCCGCTTTTTTATATATAAACACTTTTAATCGCTTACTATTTCAAATGCTTTTCAAAATAATCAGTGATGGTATTAAAGACATGCGTTCGGGTTTTCTGCCCCCAGATAGAGTGTTTACTTCCTGGGTAATTCATCATATCGAACGGCTTGTTAGCGTCCTGTAATGCCTTAAACAGCTTAGTGCTGTTAGTAAACAATACATTGTCATCCGCCATGCCGTGGATAATCATCAAATCACCCTTGAGTCCTTCTAAATATGGGAATACATTGCTCTGCTCATAGCCTTCTTCGTTTGTTTTAGGGTGGCCCAAGTAACGCTCGGTATAATGCGTATCATATAGATACCAGTCAGTTACTGGAGCAACCGAAACACCCACTTTAAAGACGTCAGGCTCTTTAAACATGCTCATGATCGTCATGTAGCCACCATACGACCAACCAAACATACCTATACGCTCAGCATCGACAAAAGGTAACGTTTTTAAGAACTCGACACCCTTGACCTGATCTTTAACCTCGACCTCACCTAACTTACGGTAAATCGGATCTTCAAACTTTTTACCACGATTCCATGAGCCACGGTTGTCTAATGAAAAAACCACAAAACCACGATCAGCCATCATGTGGTGCCAATATGTATTACGCGCTCCCCAAGTGTTGGTTACACGTTGTGCATGAGGACCACCATATACATCAACAATAACAGGGTATTGCTTCCCCTTCTCCATATTGGTTGGTTTATATAAGCGGTAGTACATGGCTTGGCCGTCTTCGGCTTCGATCGTACCGAACTCTGGCTTCGCTGCTTTTTGATAAAACTCAAAGTAAGGGTGATCTTCGTCCAGTTCATTTTTCTCTAACCAGGTCACCAAAGTACCGTCAGCTTTACGTAAACTAACCTGTGGTGGCTGTTTTACTGATGAGAAGTAATCGACAAACAGTTCCATATTCTTTGCGAAACTGGCTGTGTGAACACCCGCTTGCTGAGTAATCTTTTTAATCTCACCCAGCCCATTCATTGGCACCGAGTATAAATGTTGCTCTAAAGGCGTTTCTTTATTGGCATCAAAATAAACCAGGCCCTTGTCTTCGTCGACGCCATACAATTTATCAACCACCCAATCACCGCTGGTCAACTGATTAATAAGATTGCCTTTTAAATCATACAGGTACAAATGGCGATAACCGCTGCGCTCAGAGCTCCAAACAAATGCATTATGACGCTTTAAGAAGTACAAATCTTTGGTTAAATTAATCCAAGTATCTGATTTTTCAGTGAGGATCACGTTCGATTTGCCCGTTTCCACGTCTGCGAACATCAGCTTCAACGTTTGCTGATCGCGGCTTTCCCATTGGTACGATAAACGTCTTGAATCTCGGAGCCACTTTACCCTTGGAATATAAATATCCGTTTCTTCAGCAGTTTCTTGTGTCTTAGTGTCAACCCACGTGGTTTTACCGCTTTCAAGGTCTAACACTCCAAGCTTAATCAAAACGTTATTTGTACCAGTGCTTGGATAACGTTGTTCAAACACTTCAAAATCTTCGGCGTTAATTTCATAACGTTTTTCAATATTAACCGGCGACTCATCAACTTTAAGGTACGCCATTTTCTTGCTATTCGGTGACCACCAGTAACCAGTCAGGCGCCCCATTTCTTCCTGGGCCACAAACTCAGCCATGCCGTTTTTAATCGTGCCTTCGCCATCAAACGTCAACTGGCGCTCTTTACCACTTTCAATATCCACCATGAAAATATCTTGATCACGAATAAACGATACGCTCTTACCGTCTGGCGAGAGTTTTACGTCGGTTTCGTAAGCATCCGTTTTGGTTAGTTGCTTAGTTGCTTCCTCAGCATCCTTGGTTAAGTCATAAACAAAAATATCGCCACCAAGCGGGAACAGTAAGGTTTCGCCATCATCACCCCAGTAGTAACTGATGATACCTTTTGCAAATAATCGCATACGCTCACGACGCGCCTTTTCTTCGGATGAAAGATTTTCTTCACCTGGCATCAAGTCTGCAGAGTCAACTAACATCCGAGACTGCTTATCAGCTAGATTGTATTCCCACAAGTCCAAGCGCTCTTGTTCGTCTTCTTTGCCTTTCAAGAAGGTCACACGCTTACCGTCTGGTGATAATTTAACCGAACGTGGCGCAGGGCCAGTGAGAGAAGGATCGGCGTAGATACGCTCAACCGTCAACTTGCCTGATGTCTCATGATCAGCGGCATTCGCCATTGTCATAGTAGCTGCTCCTGTCAAAATTAGGGCCGCACCACCCAATAAGGACTTAATCGAGTTCATAACCTATATTTCCCCGTAATTTTTCGTTCAAGCATCATAGAATTTAAGCCTTCAACAATCAATGATGGTGCTTTAGATTTATTGTTTTAGTTGCCAATAATGGCTAGTCACTACCTTCAAATTAATAGATAATGTACCGCAACATGTCAGTTCGAGAGTCCCTATGCATATTGTTTCCGGTCGCTGGCAATTAGGCCTTGCACTATCTCTTACCACAGTCATCCTATGGGGTTTACTGCCCATCGCTTTAAAAGGCGTTTTACTAGAAATGGATGCCGTTACCGTCACTTGGTATCGCTTTGCAGTAGCAGCCATTTTCGTTTTTATTTTCATGGCTGTTCGAAAAAGAATACCCAACTTTAAAGCACTCAAAGGCATTATTGGCATATTGATGTTAATTGCCATCTTCGGCTTATGCGCTAATTATGTGTTCTACTTATTTGGTGTCGAAAGAATTACACCGAGTAGCGCACAAGTCATGATTCAAACAGCCCCCATGTTCATGCTACTTGGTGGTCTGTTAGTGTTTAAGGAAAGTTTCAATAAATGGCAATGGATGGGTTTCGCTTCTTTTGTTATTGGCTTGGTATTGTTCTTCAATATGCGCTTCAGCGAAATCCTCAGTAACTGGCAAGGCGCCTATACCGTTGGTTTGTTTTGGATGTTGCTCGCCGCGATCACTTGGGCAGCTTATGCCTTAGCGCAAAAGCAGCTACTTAATACTTTCACGTCCAATCAAATCATGTTCATTATTTACATCACAAGCACATTGATTTTGATTCCAGGGAGCGAACCGAGCCAAGTAGTTTCGCTAAGCTCTATCGGCTGGATGCTGCTTATATTTTGCTGTTTGAATACCATTGTTGCTTATGGTGCCTTTGCAGAAGCCCTGGCACACTGGGAAGCTTCTCGCGTCAGCGCTATTTTAGCACTAACGCCATTAGTCACTATTATGTCGATGAAGGTCGTAGCTTACTTCTTCCCTGATTATTTACCGGATGAGCCAATGAATGCTTTAAGTGTTGTTGGCTCCGTGATGGTTGTACTTGGCTCAGCGACCACTGCTGTCGCCGGCAACAAAAAATCAAAAATCATCAAACAGTCACCGTCGCCATAACTCATTATTCTTTATTTACAAAAAAGGCTTCCAAGTGGAAGCCTTTTCTTTTCAAATTAGTCCTACTTAGTTACGATAAAATCATCAATTTTTGCTTTAAGGTTATTAACCCAGCGCGGATAGCTGCGATGGATTGTCTGCCCATCGTAATCTAAGTTAACGCTGCTTACATAAATAATGCTGTAGCTTTTAGTATTATAAGGAATATCAACCACAGCTTGGTGCGCGCGAATATTTAGTGTTCCACGAATTACGCCGGGTGCTATTGGCTGCATTTGCCAGCCTAATACTTGCCCTGCTTGGATAATACTTAGCTTCACATCTTCAACGGTTTTCTCGCCATTGACCAAATACTCAATATTGTGATTATTGAGATTGATTAAAGGACGACTGGTATTACAAGCCGTTAGCAAGCCCACTATAAACAATGACAAAACAACTATTCTCATAACTTCTCCCTATGTTTTTTTATTATTCATCAGTAACAATTTTCCCGAAGGAAACGCCACTATACTAGATTTACATCTAAAATATTATTACTTTTTCTGAATCGGATTATGACAAAAAAGCCTCCCGAAGGAGGCTTTTAAGAATCAGTCTAATTGTAGACTTAAACTAGCAATAAAGATGCTGTCTTACTTCTTCTTACGCTGAGGAGGAAGATCCGTACAAACACCTTCGTAAACCTCTGCTGCAAAGCTTACAGACTCAGAAAGCGTTGGGTGCGCATGAATCGTAAGGCCAATATCTTCAGCGTCACACCCCATCTCAATCGCAAGACCAACTTCAGCAATTAATTCACCAGCATTTACACCAACGATAGCGCCGCCGATTACGCGATTGTTTTTCTTATCGAACAATAGCTTTGTGAAGCCTTCTTTGCGGTCTACACCGATAGCACGGCCTGAAGCAGCCCATGGGAACTTGCCTACGCCATAGTCAATGCCTTGCTCTTTCGCTTCTTTTTCAGTTAAACCAACCCATGAAACTTCTGGGTCTGTGTATGCTACTGAAGGAATTGTTAATGGATCGAAGTAGTGCTTCTTACCAGCAATAACTTCTGCTGCTACGTGCGACTCAGCAGTTGCTTTGTGAGCTAGCATTGGTTGGCCTACGATGTCACCGATTGCATAAATGTGCGGAACATTAGTACGCATCTGCTTATCAGTGTTGATAAAGCCACGCTCAGTTACTTCAACGCCAGCTTTATCAGCGTCAATCAAGTCACCGTTTGGACGACGTCCAACTGCTGATAAAATCATGTCGAACTTTTGTGGTTTTTCTGGAGCGTTTTTACCTTCGAAAGTAACGTATAAGCCATCTTTCTTGGCTTCAACTTTAGTCACGCTCGTTTCCATCAAGATATTTTCGTACTTACCTTTGATGAACTTCTCTAGAACTTTTACCACGTCTTTGTCTGCTGCTGGGATTAGCTGATCAGCCATCTCAACCACAGTGATTTTTGCGCCTAATGCACGGTAAACCGTCGCCATCTCTAGACCGATGATACCACCACCGATAACTAGCATATGGTCAGGAACTTTACGCAGCTCTAGTGCGCCTGTTGAATCAACGATACGATCGTCTTCTGGTAAAAACGGTAGATCAACAACTCGCGAACCAGCAGCGATAATAGCATTATCAAAAGTGACTTTTTGCTTCTCACCTTCGTGCTCAACTTCGATTTCGTTAGCACCAGTAAATTTACCGTAGCCTTGAACAACTTTAACTTTACGGCCTTTAGCCATACCCGCTAAGCCGCCAGTCAACTGCTTGATGACACCATCTTTGTAGCCACGAATCTTGTCGATATCGAATTTTGGTTTACCAAAATCAACGCCGTGAGCAGAGATTTCCGCGGCTTCATCGATCACTTTAGCTGTGTGCAAAAGTGCTTTCGATGGGATACAACCCACGTTCAAACAAACACCACCTAAGGTAGCGTATTTCTCGATTAAAATGACATCCATGCCAAGATCTGCGGCACGGAATGCGGCATTGTAGCCGCCAGGGCCACTACCTAAAACAACAACTTGAGCGTGTAAGTTACTCATGAGTTCCTCTTTTCTATCTGAATTTAGAGTTTTAACTCTTAAATATAAGGTCTGATGGCGCGTATTTTACCTAATTTGACTGAAAAATCATCAAACAATTCGCCATATCCTACGTTCGTCATTACGAGGGGCTTGAGCGATAAAGTAATCTCTTTAAAGATTGCTATGCTCTTGCGGCCTCGCAATGACGTCAGTTCGTATTTTTCTTTAAAGAATCGTGCGACGAATATCCGCCAACATCTTACCAAGATGTACGATAAACCTAGCCGCAACCGCACCATCAATCACACGGTGGTCATAGGATAACGACATTGGCAACATCATGCGTGGTTCAAAGTCTTTACCGTTCCAAACAGGCTTCATTTGGTTTCGGGATAAACCAAGAATAGCAACGTCAGGCCAGTTAACGATTGGGGTAAAGGATGTACCGCCAATGCCGCCAAGCGACGAAATAGTCATCGAGCTACCCTGCATATCTTTCGCAGTTAGTTTCTTATCACGTGCTTTTTCTGACATTTCGCCCAACTCATTCGCCAGTTGATAGACAGACTTGCTATCAACATCACGAATCACTGGAACTACTAAGCCATCTGGCGTATCAACCGCAACACCGATATTGTAGTACTTCTTCAATATCAGAGTTTCACCATCTGGTGCTAATGAAGAGTTAAAGGTTGGGAACTCCTTTAAACTTGCAACAAGCGCTTTCATGATAAATGCCAATGGTGTTAAGCGCACGCCTTCTTTTGCCGCTTCATCTTTCATCGACTTACGGAATTTGTCCAGTTCAGTAATATCCGCTTCATCATGTTGAGTAACGTGTGGAATTAAATTCCAGTTACGCTGCAGAGTAACACTACTGATTTTCTGAATACGTGACAGTGATTTTTCCTCAACTTCACCAAACTTTGTGAAATCAATTTCAGGTAAATCAGCCGCCGCTACAGAGCCCGTATTAGCCGTAGCCTTTGGTCGCGATAATTCAAACTTGATATAAGACTGAACATCTTCTTTCAGGATTCGATTCTTTCGACCAGATCCCTTCACTTTCGATAAATCTGCACCAAATTCACGCGCTAAACGACGTACTGCTGGGCTAGCATGAATCACTTCGCCTTCGCGACGCTCAAATGGCGCAACAGCAACAGGAGCCTGCTTGTAATCAGACTTCGGCATCGGTTCATCTTTGATGCTTCTCTCTTGCTCAGGCTGTGGCTCTGGCGCTTTATCTTCGCTAGAGTCGCTATCAGCATCAGATGATTCATCAACAACTTTCATAGTACCGATTTCATCGCCTTGGCTGACTTTATCGCCGACTTTGACGCTGATTGATTCCACTGTACCAGCAAACGGCGATGGTACTTCCATCGTTGCTTTTTCAGTTTCCAATACGATAAGACTATCGTCCTGTTCTACTTCATCACCTGGCTTAACGCTAATTTCGATGACATCCACGCCTTCAGAATCACCAATATCAGGGATAGTGATCGACTCAGTACGTGCCGCGCCTGATGACTTAGGCTTTTCTTGGCTTTGGGCTTTCGGCTCAGCAGACTCAGTACCTTTGTCTTCAGCTGGCTCTTCTGCTGAAGAGTCTTCTTGCTCCGGCTCAGAAGCTTCTTCGCTGGTTGTTTCGATCTTTAAGATCAAGTCGCCCTCGGATACCTTATCACCAACTTTTATTTCAACTGACTTAACAATTCCAGCATCACTCGACGGAACTTCCATCGTAGCCTTGTCAGTTTCTAGAACGATTAAACCATCATCAACGCTGATTTCATCACCAACGTTAACTAGGACTTCAATCACATCAACCCCACTGGCATCGCCAATATCGGGGACTTTTACCTCAGTTAAATTTGCCAAGGGAACCTCCTCCAATTATAGGGTTGCTGGGTCAGCTTTATCAGCGTCGATGTTATAACGCTTGATTGCTTTTGTAACTTCTTTAACGTCGATCTCGCCATCTTCCGCTAGCGCCTTAAGTGCTGCAACGACGATGTAATAACGATCCACTTCGAAGAAGCGACGCAAGTTTTCGCGACTGTCTGAGCGACCGAAACCATCAGTACCAAGAACTTTGTAATTCATTGGTACGAAAGGACGAATTTGATCCGCATAAGCTTTCATGTGATCCGTTGCCGCGATAGCTGGTCCTTTTTGCTTCTCTAGACATTTCTCGACGTAAGACTTCTTAGGCTTCTTGTCAGGGTTAACCATGTTTTCACGCTCAACCGCTAAACCTTCGCGACGCAGCTCTGTAAAACTTGGTACAGACCAGATATCAGATAGGACGCCGAAATCTTCTTCGAGTAGCTCCGCCGCATACTCAACTTCGCGTAAAATCGAGCCACAGCCCATCAACTGGACGCGCGGCGCTTTTTTGCGCGATTTGTTCGATTTCAACTGATACATGCCTTTTAGAATGCCTTCTTCAACACCTTCAGGCATCTCAGGGTGTACGTAGTTTTCATTCAAAGTAGAGATGTAGTAGAACACATTCTCTTGTTCTTGATACATACGACGCATACCTTCACGGATAATCACCGCAAGCTCGTAAGCGTAAGTTGGATCATAGCTGATACAGTTTGGAATCGTCGCGGAAATCAAGTGGTTATGACCATCTTGGTGCTGCAAGCCTTCACCGTTCAACGTTGTACGACCTGAGGTTGCACCAATCATGAAACCACGCGCCTGCATATCGCCAGCGGCCCATGCTAAGTCACCAATACGTTGGAACCCAAACATCGAGTAATAAACATAGAAAGGAATCATCGGCAAGTTATTGCTCGAATAACTAGTTGCAGCAGCCATCCACGAAGACATAGCGCCTGCTTCGTTGATGCCTTCTTCCAAGATTTGACCTTTCTTATCTTCGCGGTAGTACATGATTTGATCGGAGTCTACCGGATCATATAACTGACCTACTGAAGAATAAATTCCGATTTGACGGAATAGACCTTCCATACCGAAAGTACGCGCTTCATCAGGGATAATAGGTACGATTCGATCTTTCAACGCCTTGTTCTTTAACAAAATGTTCAAGAAGCGCACAAAGGCCATAGTAGTTGAGATCTCACGATCGCCACTCGACTTTAGTAATGGCTCAAAAGCGTCTAATGAAGGAACATCAAGGCTTTCACACTCGACACGACGTGACGGCAAGTAACCACCAAGTTTTTCACGACGCTCCTTTAGATACTTTATTTCTTCACTATCTTCACCTGGGTGATAAAGAGGTACATCTTCTAGCTTATCGTCAGGAATCGGTACATTGAAACGATCACGGAAGTGTTTCAAGGCTTCCAAATTCATATTCTTAACTTGGTGCGCTGCGTTCTTACCCTCGCCAGAGCTACCCATGCCGTAGCCTTTGACAGTTTTCGCTAAAATAACTGTCGGTTGGCCTTCGGTATTAACCGCTCTGTGGTAAGCCGCATAGACTTTGTGTGGATCATGACCACCACGGTTAAGACGCCAGATATCTTCATCTGACATATTCGCGACCATTTCTTTTAACTTAGGATCTTTGCCGAAGAAATGTTCACGAGTATAAGCACCACCTTTAGCCTTACAGTTCTGGTACTCACCATCAACGGTTTCTTCCATCACTTTACGCAAACGACCTTCGGTATCACGAGCAATAAGTGGGTCCCAATAACGACCCCAGATGACTTTTAATACATTCCAGCCGTTACCACGGAATTCGCCCTCAAGTTCTTGGATAATTTTACCGTTACCACGAACAGGGCCATCTAGGCGCTGCAAGTTACAGTTAACAACAAAGATCAGGTTATCCAGTTTTTCACGACCGGCTAAACTAATAGCACCCATCGATTCTGGCTCGTCCATCTCACCATCACCAAGGAAGGCCCAAACCTTACGGCCTTTAGTATCCGCTAAGCCACGGTTTTCTAAATACTTTAAGAATCGTGCTTGGTAAATTGCTTGGATTGGACCTAAGCCCATCGAAACCGTCGGGAACTGCCAGAAGTCAGGCATAAGCCATGGGTGTGGGTATGACGAAAGACCTTTACCATCAACTTCTTGACGGAAGTTGCTCATCTGCTCTTCACTGATGCGACCTTCTAAGAAAGCGCGCGCATAAATACCCGGCGAAGAGTGGCCTTGGTAATAAATCAAGTCGCCTTTATCGTCGTCGTTACCTTTAAAGAAGTGGTTAAAACCTACATCGTACAAGGTAGCGCTCGAGGCGAAGCTTGATAAGTGGCCACCAAGCTCTAATTTTTTGTTAGATGCTTGTAGTACAATCGCAATCGCATTCCAGCGAATGATGGCACGCAAGCGTCGCTCCATTTCCTGATCGCCAGGCATATGAGCTTCTTGTGATGGTGGAATGGTATTGAGGTACGCCGTAGTTAAATCGAATGGCAAGTTTGCGCCAGCACGACGTGCTTTAGCGACGAGTTTTTCAAGTAAGAAGTGTGCGCGCTCCACACCTTCTTCAGCCATAACCGCGTCTAGTGCGTCGATCCACTCTTGAGTTTCTATCGGATCCACGTCTGATGCTAGCGCATTATTGGTTACATCGTTTTCAGACCTATCTTTTGACATAATTATCGCCTTATGACAGCCAAACGCATTTATTTAACAGGTGTTAAATAGCAATGCTAGAATTCATAAAGCCAATATCTTAGTCAAAAAAGCATTAAAAAGATACCGTTTTGCCAATTTCTGGGCGAAAACACACATCTGGTCTGACCATAATGCAAAACGATTTATTGGTTAACATATGTTAATTATATGCTACACAAAACTCCAACCTAATAATGAGGCTACAGCAACAAGTGCAAATAATATCACACCAGAGCGTTGCGACAAACTAATAGCACAGCGGTTGGCAGCACACGGACTGTTTTTATCATCTACATTTAATCCCATGCTTGCTGTGGCTACGGTATTAAGCAGATCTTTGCCACTCACCTCCAGATCAAAAAATTGACCTTTGCCTTGCTCTATACCACTAGCCATATCCCCTGCTAGCAAATACGTTAGTGCTGAGATTCTAAATGCCAACCATTCCATGGCATAGTGAAGCTTTTTTCCTAGCGCGCCGAGCCTATTCTCTTGTTGTTGCCACAATAACATTCGATACAGTAACGCGCCTGCAGGACCTAACAACACAAACCAGATAGCGACGCTAAAGTATTGGCTCTCAACCTTATAGAAAATGGATTCAGTGACGTCTTTAACCATTGTCGCTTCGTTCTCTGACTCCTTGCCAGTAAAAATCATGGCATACTCGTAGGCAGCTTGCTTTTCACCATTTTCTACGGCTCTGAAATAACCCTCGAGTTGCTTGCTTGGAAGTTGCGGGCCAAAGGTGTGAACCAAAATTAGAACCATCAAAGCCAATACGGTAAAAGATGCAACAAAACCATCATCAAAAAATTTGAATAGTACAAACGCTAGAAGCGCAGGAAGCACCGCTTCAACAGCATCTTTTACCCAGCCCTGATACCATTTCTTATCTGCGAAGGACTTATCGCAAAATCTTAAATATGAAAAGTACCAGTTATCACTGCTCAGTTTATCCCGCGCTGCGGACTGATTGCCGTGATAATAACGTTCGATTAATATTGCAATGACTAGTGCCAATAACGCCATACTTTGTTCCAATTCTTGGTTGAATCATTCAATACTTGTAGTTATACCATAAGCCTAGAAAGTTAAACACGTTTCTCCAGTGACTCACTAAATTACCTAGCCAAAAGGCTTCGGTAATACTCCCAGTCGAAAGCAGGTCCTGGGTCAGTTTTCCTCCCCGGAGCAATATCCGAATGTCCCGTGATTCTGTCTTGAGACATTTTTGGATAAGCCTTCAATAAGAGCATCGTAATTTTTGCTAATGCCTGATACTGGTCTTCTTCGTAAGGTATCTCGTCCGCGCCCTCAAGTTCAATTCCTATGGAAAAGTCATTACACTTTTCTCGCCCCTGAAAACTCGATACCCCAGCGTGCCATGCCCGCTTGTTCAAAGGGACGTATTGAACAACTTCACCGGTGCGCCGAATTAGCAGATGGCTCGATACTTTTATATCAGCAATTTCCTCGAAAAAAGGATGCTCTTGTGGATTCAATTCACCGCCAAAGAACTGATCGATATAAGGTCCACCAAACTGATTAGGTGGCAGGCTAATATTGTGAATTACGAGTAAATTAATTTCATCAGACTCACGATCATCGAAGTGACAACAGGTAGATAAACGCGCACCTTCAACGAAACCAGTGTGTAAATTCAAACAAAAATTGAACTCGGCAGTGCTCATGCTATTCCTAAAGTACTTTTTTGAGATTACAATAGCACAGATTAATCACAAATAGTGTACGACCTAAACTCATCAATCTTCTTACGGAACACAACATGATCGATATTCCTTATCAAGCCAAGCTACAACAAACCATTGAATTCCAAGTGAAAAAAGCTCTTGAAGAAGATCTTGATGGAATTGATGGTGTCGATGTGACGGCTGAGCTCATTGAACAAGATAAGATTGCCAAAGGTCGATTAATCACAAGAGAAGATGCCGTTGTCTGCGGAATTGCTTGGTTTAATGGCGTATTTAAGGCGCTTGACCCTAGCATAAAACTCGATTGGAAATGTGCAGACGGCGATAAAGTTTCAGCAAACGACACTCTTTGCGAAATTGAAGGCAACGCGCGAAACATTTTGACTGCAGAACGCAGCGCCATGAATTTCCTGCAAACCCTATCAGGTACAGCCACCATCACGGCACGTTATGTTCGTGAGTTAAAAGGAACTGACTGCCAACTATTAGATACTCGTAAAACCATCCCTTTGATGCGCCTAGCTCAAAAGTATGCCGTATATTGCGGTGGCGGTAAAAACCATCGTATGGGGCTGTACGACGCTTTCTTGATTAAAGAAAACCACATCATCTCAACCGGCTCGATTAAAAATGCTGTTGCCGTAGCCCGACAAAATCACCCTAATACTCTGGTCGAAGTCGAAGTCGAAAACTTTGCGCAGCTGGATGAAGCCTTAGACGCCGGCGCAGACGTGATTATGCTCGACAACTTTAGTGTTGATGAGTTACGCACCGGTGTTGCGATTAATCAAGTGCACTCGCACACTGCTAAAATTGAAGCTTCTGGTAACGTCACCATCGAAACCTTGCGTGACATTGCCGAAACAGGTGTTGATTTTATTTCTGTAGGCGCCTTAACCAAACACGTAAAAGCCATCGACTTATCGCTTCGTTTAGAAATGTAAGTGAGTGAGACCGTAACGAGTCCCTGTCATAGCAAGCGAAGGCAATCCCTCCTAGCGTCGTTGCGAGGCCTTTAGGTTGCGGTAACCCCTAACCCTATCTCGTTATTGCGAGCGACATGAAGTGCGTAGCAACACCTTAACCCTATCTCGTCATTGCGAGCGAAGGAACTGAGCGCGGCAATCTCATAAAGGCGCCCGTGCACTAATTCTTGCAACCATAACGGCTTAGCAACATACACCTTAAAGTAATCCTTCACAAACTCGACTTTCACAGTAAACGAATAGGGATTACCACGTCGTCCTTCGGACTCCACGGCAATAGCTCCTGCATTGCTCTAACCCCTATACCTGACCTGCAAGGACGCAGGGAATGCAATAGCAATGCTGGGAGCATTGCTTGCCATGCAGTCGTCGTAATGACACACTATTCCTCATTGAGAATGTAGGAACCAGACACTTCAACACCAACTAGCGTCGTTACGAGGCCTTTAGGCCGTGGCAATCTCGCTTTTAAAATCATCGATATAGAATAAAGAACGCGACCACTTTAGCCTTAACTATCAACAGATAGCCAACTCAAATGAAATATCATCGGCTACTGGCCTAATGTCGTCCTCTACCTGTTCCATAAATCGGATACTAAAGTAGTGTTTCGAGCCACTAATTCCAGGAAAGTAACATGAATCTTTAGGTAGCCTAACTCGTAATAGTTGCGGGTTACCTTTATTGGATAAGCTAGTTTGAAAAACTCCCTTCTTACACTGTACGACTTCGAACTCACCGTTTTCGCGGAATAGCCTTAATAGAATCTTGATACACTGGGCCAAACCCTCTAAATGTGAAAACCAGCCTTTTAGACTATCAAGGCGATGCTCAAAGGGACGATTTAAGAATTGATGCAGTTCGGGCAAATCAAAACTACAAGTTCCACCAGGCATTCGAATACGGTTTTTAAGCATATCGATAAAACGAATTGAACGTAAGCGCGCGCCAAATTTTCCGCGATAACCGCCGACCCATTCTAATAATTGATCTAACTGCTCTAGGAAACGTTTTAGCTTGAAGTCATCAATGTAAGGACTTTCCTGTAATTGTTGAAAGTAGGCTCTTTGTACCTCCAGCTCCTTGATAATTTCTCCCTTAATATCACCGCGATCAAGGCAATCTAATATCTCCCAAAGATTTCTGAGCGCACTGACGTGACAAGCTGTAGAGTCTTGCTCGCGTAAATGTAGCTGGGTCGCGAAAAGCTGCTCTAATCTGAGGTATGTTCTGACCTGTTCACTTAAAGGGTGCTCATACAGTATTGTCTCAACCGCCTTGCTCATTCCGCCCATTCCTTGCTAAATCACGATAATGACTGTCTAAACTTATAACTTGTTGTTTTAATGAATGCAAATCTGAATTATTGTTTATGATGTCGTCGGCTATTGATAAACGCTTTTGGCGTTTAGCCTGACTAGACATTAATGACTGCGCTAATTGCAAATTATCACCATCTCTTTTCATTAAACGTTCTAACTGAGTTTCTTCACTGCTATCAACTACCAATACCCTGTGATAGTTTTGAGCTTCAGCAGTTCCGTGAATGGTTTCAAAATATAAAGGGATAACGCTAACGGTGTAGAGCTCATCACACTTTTCTGCTTCGGTTCTAAGCTCGGTCATCCGATTGCGAATCATAGGATGAAGTAAACCATTCAGCCACTCTCGCTTTGCATCGTCATTAAAAACAATTTTTCTAAGAGCTTGTCGATTTAAAGCGCCGTTATCCAAAAGAACAGTGTCACCAAAATGCTCAGAAATTTGTTTTAAACCTGATGAACCAGGTTCAACAACTTCTCTAGCAATAATATCGGCATCAATGACCTTAACACCTAACTCCTCGAAAAATCGACTAACAGCGGTTTTACCACTGGCTATACCGCCTGTTAAAACAATATGAAGAGTCATAGAGCACCTAGTTTGCTAAAAGGGCTATTCTAACTTTAAGGTCAACAATATAAAAGAAGGAGAGTGAATGGTTTATCGAAGAAACAGAGCGTGGTAATACTAGCCATCGCCTTTTTGAACGACGCAAGCAGCGCGGCAATCTCGCTCTTAACAACCATCGTCGTTGCGAGTGATCATATATTCTCGTCATTGCGAGCGAACACAGTGAGCGCGGCAACCTCGCTTTGCACAGACAAACAGAGATTACCACGTCGTGCTCCGCACTCCTCGTAATGACGAGCTATTTGTCATTGCGAGTGAAGGAACTGAGCGCGGCAACCCCAACCAGTGTCGTTGCGAGCCACATAAGGGACTTGCTACTTAATCCTATCTCGTCATTGCGAACGAAGGAAATGAGCGTGGCAATCTCATAAAGGCCCCGCGCACTAATTCTCGCAAAAAAACACAACGGTCAACTGACATACTCGATGAGCAATCCTTGCAAACTCGACTTTCACAGTAAATGAAAAGGGATTACCACGTCGTCCTTCGGACTCCTCGTAATGACGATCTAAGAACATTACAAGCAAGGAACTGAACACCGCCTCCCAACCAGCGTCGATGCGAGCGAACATATATACTCGTCTTTGCGAGCGAATGCAGTGAGCGCGGCAACCTCGCTTTGAGCAGACGAACGGAGATTAGCACGTCGTGCTTCGCACTCCTCGGCAATAGCTCCTGCACTGCTCTAACTCCTGCATCTGACCTGCACGAATGCAGGGAATACAATAGCAATGCCGGGAGCATTGCTTGTCCTGCAGTCGTCGTAATGACGAGCTATTTGTCATTGCGAGTGAAGGAACTGAGCACCACCCCACCAACCATCGTCGTTGCGAGCAAAGTAACCTTGCACGCACTGCACCCTACCAACCATCGTCGTTGCGAGGCCTTTAGGCCGCGTCAATCTCGCTTTTAGAACTAGGGCTGCAACCAGCTCAAATAAAGCTCTGTCAAAGGCTCACCCCAAATCAAGGTAATCCAGCCAGCTATGGCCAGAAATGGCCCAAAGGGAATAGTATGATCACGACCTTTCTTAGTCACTATCATAGAAATAATTCCAAGAACAGCGCCAGTAACTGTAGATAAAATAATCACCAACGGCAGCATTTTCACCCCAACAAAAGCTCCTATTGCCGCAAGTAGCTTAAAATCACCATGCCCCATACCTTCCTTGCCAGTTACTAACTTAAAAAGCCAATAGATTGACCAAAGCACAAGGTAACCACACAGCGCACCTATTACTGCCGACTCTAGACTGGGCGCAAAACTTAGCTGTAAAGTTTCCGGCTTGATAAACAGGTAAACGCTCAAACCAATCCAAACCAATGGTAACGTCATTTGATCGGGTAGAATTTTATGATCATAGTCGATAAAGCTAGCAATTATTAAAAAGCTGGTAAAAATAATGCCAAATAACAATAACCAACTAAAGCCAAAATAATAAGCACATACAGCAAATGTTGTAGCGGTTAAAAGCTCAACGAAGGGATAACGAATTGATATAGGTGTTTTACAGGAACGACACTTACCCCGAAGAAATAACCAACTAATTACAGGGATATTTTCTAATGCCGTAATATTATGCCCACATTTAGGACAAGCTGAACGAGGCGTAATTAAGTTATATTTCTCACCTTGCTTAGTCTCAGGGAAGCTTACCGTACAGTTAGCTTCTTTGAGTATTTCTGTTGCTGTAGCCTGCCACTCACGATTAAGCATTTTTGGTAGGCGATGAATAACAACATTAAAAAAGCTACCAAAAAGTAACCCTAACACAAAAACAAAACCTGCTAATAAAGGCAGGTTATTTGATAATAATTCAATCATATTTATTCTAATTAAATTTTAGGGAGATTATTTTCTTAGAATGCATTACCCATCTGGAAGATTGGTAAGTACATTGCAACAACAAGGCCACCAACAACAACACCTAAGAAAACAATGACGAATGGCTCAATGAGGGAGCTGATACCGTCAACTGCATCGTCCACTTCTCCTTCATAGATATCTGCTACTTTAGAAAGCATAGTATCCACAGCACCGGATTCTTCACCTATAGCTACCATCTGATTGACCATATTTGGGAACACGCCGGTCGAGGTCATCGCCATATTGATTTGCAATCCACTGGTAACATCTTCTTTAATTTTCATGATTGCCTCTTTATAAACCGCATTACCGGAAGCTCCTGCAGCGGAGTCTAAAGCATCAACTAACGGTACACCAGCCGCGAATGTAGTCGCCAGTGTGCGAGAATAGCGAGCAACTGCAGCTTTTTGAACTAAAGGACCAAATATTGGAAATTTCAGGAGCAGTCTATCTTTAGCTGCTCTAAACCCTGGAGATTTTTCATTAAGCTGAGAGTAAGTAATTACAGTTCCAACCATGACAATTAAATATAACCACCAGTACTCCTGGACATTCTCAGACATCCCAACAACCATCTGAGTAAAAGCAGGAAGATCAGCTCCAGCACCTTGGAAAAGGCTGGCAAACATGGGAACCACATAAATCAATAAGATGGCTGTAACTGCGATAGACACAACTACAACTGCTGCAGGGTACATGAGAGCCTTTTTAATTTTTGACTTTAAAGCTTCCGACTTTTCTTTATAAGTGGCAATTCTGTCTAGCATTTGTTCGAGCGTACCAGACTGTTCACCCGCGTGAATCAAATCACACACCAAATCATCGAAGTGCTTAGGGTGTCTTCGCAGTGCAGTTGCGAAAGGATTACCCGCCTCAACTTCTTCTTTTATTTTCATGACAAGCTCTTGCATACTAGCATTTTCATGACCTTTGCCTATAATATCAAAGGATTGTACTAGAGGTACGCCAGCCTTCATCATAGTAGCTAATTGTCGCAAGAATACTGCAATATCAACAGGCTTAATTGCTTTTTTTCCACCACCAACTGATCCGAGTAAATCAGCATTCACTGATTTGGGTGTAATCCCTTGTTTTCTCAAAGCAGCCTTTACTTCTTCCGCATCAATAGCGGGCATTGAGCCTTTAACTTTTTGCCCCTGTTTGTTAACCCCTTTATACTGAAAGACTTTTTGCTTCTTCTTTTTTGGTGAAGCTTTTCTTTTTCTAACTGCAGTCGCCATCTTGCTGTACCCTATCGCTCATAGTTCTACCAACCAATATAGCAAATAAAGGCGTATTTACTCAATAAATAATAAAAACAGTGACTTATTGCTAATAGTTATTACTATTCTTGAGTTACGCGGTTTACTTCTTCTAAGCTGGTAGCCCCTAATTTAACTTTGTTTAAGCCAGTGCGTCGTAAATCTGGAATATTTTCTTTTCTCGCTTGATCGGCAATATCAATCGCATTACCGCCCTCCATTATTATTCGCCCCATTGCATCAGACACTGGCATTACTTGGAATAAACCCACACGACCTTTATAGCCTAATGTACACTTATCGCAACCAACAGGCTCATAAACTGTGAGCTCGTTCAGTTCTTCTTTAGTAAAACCTTCCTCTAATAAGGCTTCGTCAGGTAATTGAGATGGCTTTTTACAATGTTCACACAGCCTTCTAGCTAAACGCTGAGCCACAACTAGGTTAACGGTGGTCGCAATATTAAATGGTGCAACCCCCATATTAACTAGACGAGTTAGCGTTTCAGGAGCAGAGTTAGTATGTAGCGTAGATAACACTAGGTGACCCGTTTGCGAGGCTTTAATGGCAATTTCAGCAGTTTCCAAATCTCGAATCTCACCAACCAGTACAATATCCGGATCCTGACGCAAGAATGCACGCAGCGCAGAAGCAAACGTTAAACCTGCTTTTACGTTCACGTTAACCTGGTTAACCCCTGTCAGGTTAATTTCCACAGGGTCTTCAGCAGTCGAAATATTCTTATGTTCATCATTTAAGATATTTACGCCGGTATAAAGCGTTACCGTTTTACCAGAACCCGTAGGACCTGTAACTAATACCATACCTTGTGGCTTGCTTATCGCCTCCATAAAATGTTTTTTCTGCTGCGCTTCAAAGCCTAAAGCATCAACCCCGAGCATGGCGCTAGTCGGATCCAAAATACGCATTACAATTTTTTCGCCAAACAAAGTCGGCAGGGTATTTACACGGAAATCAATAGCTTTAGTCTTAGATAATTTTAACTTTACACGACCATCCTGAGGTACACGACGTTCTGAGATATCCAGATTTGATAAAACTTTTAAGCGTGCTGAAATACGTGAGGATAGTTGAATTGGAGGACTAGCAACCTCGTGTAACAAACCATCGATACGAAAGCGTACTCGATACTTTTTTTCATAGGGCTCAAAGTGCAAATCCGAAGCGCCCTTACGAATTGCATCGACCAACATTTTCTTAACGAATTTCACAACTGGAGCATCGTCGCGCTCCGCCCCTTCCTCTATATCACCAGCTTGACTTTCATCGACGGCATCAAGATCAATGTTATCAAGATCGGCATCATCAAAGTCAGATAAAGACTCGCTTTCCTTTTCGTCAATTAACTTATCGACAAGAGAGTCTAGTTTTGAGGGCTCTACTAAAACCGCTTCAACGGAGCAGTTAGTTTGAAACCGGATCTCTTCTAAACTTTTGAGATTTGTCGCATCAGCCACCCCAACAAAAAGCCGAGTGCCACGCATATAAAGAGGAATAACCCGATGCTTACGCATCATTTTAAGGTCGATTATATCTTTTGGTAAATTATCAGAGTTAATGGCATTAGCATCGAAGTAAGGTGCTCCAAAGTTCACACCTTGCGCTTTAACTGCATCCGCCCCCTTTACCCAACCAGCATTAACCAACCAATCAATCAGGCCTACCTTTTCTTCTTTTGCACGCTCTATAGCTTCTTTAACCTTATCTTTTTCTATCAATCCTTCAGCCACTAACATGTGAGCAAGACCTGTTAATCCAGTTTCAATTAATGCCATAACTTAACTACTCATTTAATATATTTTTTAAGATATATTAATATACTTGATTAAATTTCTTCTGTTGTCAATTAGTCAAAATTAAAATAAAAAAAGCGGGCTAAGCCCGCTTTTTCTTTTCAATATTTAATTATCTACAGTTAGCTGGACGGTACTTATCTGGGAACGTACCACCTGTACAATCCCAACTAACACCATTGTCTGTTGCCGTAGGTGCAAAGATAAACGTACCTATCGCGTCCGCTGATCCCAAATTACCAAGAGTATATGTCACTGTTCCGCCTGCTACAGCTGTATCGGCTGTTAAGTAATCACTTTGTGCAGCAGATACGTTTATACCAGCTTCCGCAGCGTCAGCAGGTAAAGCACCTGTTGAAATATAAAACTCTGATACTGACGTCTTGTCTTTACCAGCGATTACTAGTGCTTCAGATACTTTTGAGCGAATTGTAAAATCTTGGTAAGCTGGAATAGCGATTGCTGCCAAGATACCGATGATCGCAATTACGATCATTAATTCAATAAGGGTAAAACCCGCTTGTTTTTTAGTTTGCATGAGACTCTCTCCTATACATTTTCAATAAAATCGTTTGGAACTGTGTTTACATATATCTTCTTGTGATGCTTTGCTGTCCCTCAAAGGTCTATGTAAGCTTGGCTTCATAAGTCGTTTTCAATATTAGAATCGTTAACTGATATATGTGAACAAATTCTGTTAATCAATATAACTTTGGCAAAGCAAGATAGCAACAAGGGATTGTAAAATATCTCGACATACCAACTAAAACAATGACTTAAATCACACTTATATGCAAAATCGCATCAGCAAAAGGTTAAAATGCGGTTAAATAACAACCAAAACGAGAGGCTATTGACATTTTTTGTCACTTTAAAGGTGGCTATTAATGTTCATTAATATCTGTTTTTTCAATTAAAAGTAAGAACATCTAACTAAAGTATTGATTTAAAGAACTTTTACAGCTTATTAGTAGATGAAGATTATGCAATTTAAAGTTTAGACTTTAAAACCATACTCTAATTCTCGATTTTTATTTATTCAACGAGTATCCTGTCGCTAATTCTTTTAATTTATTTTTTACTATGTCGAATACGATGATTGTTAAGTGTCCGACTTGCTCTGAGTCCGTTGCTTGGAATAAGTCTAGCGAATATAAACCGTTTTGCAGTAAACGCTGTAAATTGATTGATTTAGGCGAGTGGGCAAGCGAAGGGCACAAGATCGCCGGTCAACAGTTAGATCCTCATACCGTTGAGGAGCTGGCAAAGTTGAAAGATAAATAAGAGTAGTTGCTTTCCGGTTTGGTATTAAGAGCGAGATTGCCGCGCTCACTATGTTCGCTCGCAACGACGTAGGGTAGGATTATCGCATTCCTTTCGTCACTCGCAATAACAAATGTCCGTCATTACGACGACTGAATGACGAACAATGCTCCCGGCATTGCTATTGCATTCCCTGCATCCGTGCAGGTCAGATACAGGAGTTAGAGCAATGCAGGAGCTATTACCGTGGAGTGCGAAGCACGACGTGGTAATCTCGCTTTATTAATACGTTATGTACTCTTTAATGCGTCACAGGCGTTTTCTAGGGATTGCCGCGCTCCTTTCATCGCTCGCAATGACGATGGTTGAGGATTGCCGCTCTCACTATGATCGCTCGCAACGACGTAGGGTAGGATTGTCGCATTCCTCTCGTCACTCACAATGACAATTGTTCCGTCATTACGAGGGAGTGGAGCGACCGAAGTAATCTCGCTGTATTAGTTCGCTCAGTGCACATCAATAGGTCACAGGCGCCTTCTAGGGATTGCCGCGCTCCTTTCGTCGCTCGCAATGACGATGGTAGGATTGTCGCATTCCTTTCGTCGTTCGTAATGACGACTAAAAGCAGTCTTAGTTAGCTACCACGCCAAAAGCCCATCGCAATGACGGTGAGATAGTCTTAAGTTAAGCTGTAATAAAGGTCTTTCCAGCTTGGGTTCATACTATTAATGAGTTTTTCTTTGTTGGCGCGTGAGCCAGCTTTAATTTGCTTTTCCCGCTGTATGGCAGCTTCAATGCCGTCAATGACTTCGTAATAGACAAGAAGGTTACAGTTATATTTGTTTGAAAATCCGCTGCTTCGTTTAGATTTGTGTTGGTGGACTCTTTGAATTAAGTCGCTGGTGACTCCAGTGTAGAGTACTGTTTTAGCCTTGTTGGTTAAGATATAGACGTATCCTTGTAGCATTGTTACTCCATTTTGTAATTCATACGGCAAAGGCAGGCGTTACTATAATGCTGAGGTTGTCGGCATTCAGTGTTTGCTTTCACAGTTTGCAAATCTGCATTACGATTAGTTTTGACTTAATAATTCCATTAGCATCTTTCAAATAAAGAAATACCGATTGTTATTGATAGTTTTTAGCTAACTAGTTCACTCTAGCTCTTGATAATTAAAAGCGAGATTGCCGCGACCTAAGGGCCTCGCAACGACGCATAGTCCGTCATTACGCGGAGTCTGAAGGACGACGTGTTAATCCCCTATTCGTTTACTGTAAAAGTCGAGTTTGAGTTGAATTACTTTAATGAATATGTTGCTTGACTGTTCTCTTCTTTTTGCAAGAATTTGTCCACGGGTGCCTTTATGGGATTGCCGCGCTCCTTTCGTCCCTCGCAATGACGAGGTTTGGGGTTGCCGCGCTCCTTTCGTCGCTCGCAATGACGAGGTTCGGGATTGCTACGCTCAATACCTACGTTCGTAATGACGGAAGAGGCTGTAAATAATACTGAGTTATAAAAGGCTAGGGATTTCTATATTGGCCGCGGGGAACTGGTAGTTATTTAATTCGGTTTTATGTGCCCAAGTTATTGGCTGACCTTCTTTGCCGTAGGGAACGCCGAGGTAGTCTCTGACTAGGCAGACATGGAGTGATACTGACTTATCGGGATATTGATGGTGAATTGTTGTAAGAGGCGTTATTGATATTGGGAGGATATCAAGCTCTTCGTGGCACTCTCTTTGTAGCGCATTAAGAAGCTCTTCACCCTCTTCAATCTTACCGCCAGGAAACTCCCACAAGCCTCCTTGGTGCTGATGATTAGCTCTTTTTGCGATAAGGACGCGGTCGGCAATTTTTATTACTGCGACCGCGACATTAACTGTTTTCATTGCTTTTAGAAGTTAAGAAGCTTTACCGTGACAGTGCTTAAACTTCTTGCCAGAGCCGCATGGGCAAGGTTCGTTACGCCCTACTTTAGGCTGTTCGCGCACAAAAGTTTCAGCTTGGCGTTGTGTTTGGCTTTGCTGTTCTTGTGGTAAAGCAGACGCTGACTCATGTTGAGCGTTCATCTTAGAAGCATCTTGTTGCGGACGCTCCATCGCTTCAACTTCTTCCGGTAAACGGAATTTAACTTTAGACAACACCGTCACCACGTCATGCTTCAAGTTATCAAGCAAGCCTGAGAATAGCTCAAAAGCTTCACGCTTATACTCTTGCTTCGGGTTTTTCTGTGCATAACTTCTAAGGTGGATACTTTGGCGTAGGTGATCCATATTGCCCAAATGTTCTTTCCAGTGCATATCCAAGTGTTGCAGCATTACTTGTTTCTCAAGCTGTCGCATCATGCTTGGCTCAGGTAGCGCCGCTTCTTTTTCAGCGTAAGCAGCTTGAATTTCGTTATAAACTTTCTCCCGAATTTCTTCCTCGGCAAATTTATCGTCTTCGTCTAACCATTTTTGTACTGGCAATTCTATGGCAAAATCTTGCTCAAGGCGTTGCTCAAGACCTTTTATGTCCCACATTTCTTCAATAGACTGTGGTAGAACATATTGACTGATCACGTCTTGTACTACGTCATAACGCATATCTTCGATAGTTTCTTGGATATCGTCAGACTCCATCAATTCATTACGCTGCTCGTAAATCACTCGACGCTGATCGTTAGCCACATCATCATACTCAAGCAGGTTTTTACGCATATCAAAGTTGCGTTGCTCAACTTTACGTTGTGCATTCTCGATAGCTCGAGAAACCATTTTGTGCTCAAGCGCTTCGCCTTCTTCCCAACCAAGACGCTGCATCATCATACCAAGACGCTCAGAGGCAAAGATACGCATTAAGTCATCTTCAAGCGATAAGTAGAAACGGCTAAGACCTGGGTCACCCTGACGGCCAGCACGACCACGAAGCTGATTGTCAATACGACGCGATTCATGACGCTCTGTACCGATAATGGCTAAACCACCGGCAGCCAGAACTTCGTCATGCCGTTTCTGCCACTCTTCTTTTGCTTTGGCGATCTGTGCTTCGCTTGGATTTTCACCGAGTGCATCAATGTCGGACTGTAGGTTACCGCCCAAGACAATATCCGTACCACGCCCCGCCATATTGGTAGCAATAGTTACCGAACCAGCACGACCTGCCTGAGCGATAATATCCGCTTCTTTTGCGTGGAATTTTGCATTTAAGACCTGGTGCTTGATCTTAGCTTTTTTAAGAGCATTAGAAATTAACTCTGATGACTCAATCGAAACGGTGCCGACTAATATTGGCTGCCCCTTCGACTGTAGTTCTTTAATTTCCTCAATAATCGCCGCGTATTTTTCTTCTTTACTGAGGTAAATAAGATCTGGCATATCTTGACGCTGCATCGGCTTATTGGTTGGGATAACCACAACCTCAAGGCCATAAATCATGTGTAATTCAGTAGCTTCCGTATCGGCGGTACCCGTCATACCAGACAATTTATTGTAAAGACGGAAGTAATTCTGGAAAGTAATCGAAGCAAGCGTTTGGTTTTCATTTTGGATATTAACGCCTTCTTTAGCTTCAACCGCTTGGTGTAAGCCATCTGACCAACGACGACCCGGCATAGTACGGCCCGTATGCTCATCAACAATAACTACTTCATTGTCTTTAACCACATAGTCGACGTCTTTTTTGAATAAAGTATGAGCACGCAACGCGGCATTCACATGGTGCAACAGCATAATGCTTGCTGGGCTGTATAGGCTTTGGCCTTCTGGCAGTAAGCCCGACTGACGTAGTAATTCCTCTACGCGCTCTTGACCTAATTCCGTTAAGTTTGCCTGCTTCCCTTTTTCATCGATGGTGTAATCACCAGTGTCTTCAACACCTTCTTCAGATTCTTTTTCTTGAATCGTTAGCTTTGGGATAAGCTGGTTAATCGCACGGTACATTTCCGAGCTATCTTCAGCCTGTCCTGAAATGATAAGCGGAGTTCTTGCTTCATCGATAAGAATCGAGTCGACCTCATCGATAACGGCAAAGTTTAGTTCACGCTGAACACGTTGCTCTTTTTCAAAAGCCATGTTGTCGCGCAGATAATCAAAGCCGTATTCATTGTTTGTGCCATAAGTGATGTCGGATGCATAAGCAGCTTTCTTTTCCTCATGCGACTGCCCCGAAAGTATCACCCCCACTGACATTCCAAGGAAGTTATAGACTGGTGTCATCCACTCGGCATCACGCTTAGCTAGATAATCGTTAACGGTAATAACGTGGACACCCTGCCCAGTTAATGCGTTGAGGTAAACAGGGAGAGTCGCCACAAGGGTTTTACCCTCACCTGTACGCATTTCCCCAATCTTACCTTGGTGTAGAGTCATACCACCGATAAGCTGCACATCAAAATGACGCATGCCAAGAGTACGTTTACTGGCTTCACGAACCGCAGCAAAAGCTTCTGGCAGTAGATTGTCTAGCGTTTCACCCTTTTCAAGTCTCGCTTTAAATTCTGACGTTTTATTTTTTACTTCTTCGTCACTTAATGCTTCAAACTCAGGCTCAAGTTGATTAACTTGCTCCACAACTTTACTGAATCGTTTGATGATACGCTGATTTCGACTACCGAAAATTTTGCTAAGAAAACTCATGCTATTAGTTCTTCTATCAAGTTATTAAACAATTGCTGTCTATTTTTTAGGCAATAGGCTGTTTGTTTTAACGCAACAATTGCTTAGGGAATTATGATTAAGCACTCGATTGTACCGATATTACAGAAGCTGTAAACGCCTGATCGGGATTTTCTAGTGAGTACTTGAAACAAATTGGGGCTTTAGAAGGATATTTCAATGGTCTAAGCCATATTAAGCAAGCTCTAACTATTAGCCGGAGACATAGCTTACTAGGACATAAGCTTTGCCCCATAGATATTCGATGGTGTATTTAGATAACAATCATAAAAAAGCCGAGCTACGTGCTCGGCTTTATTGAATAGTAAAAGTCTTTCCTTTACGACTCTTTAAGGTAGCGCCAAGGATTTACACGTTTACCGTTACGAGTTACTTCGTAGTGAACGTGTGGTCCTGTCGAGCGGCCTGTACTACCGACTTTTGCAATAACTTGACCTTTCTTAACGAGATCACCTTTTTTCACCACCACAGTTTTATTATGACCGTAACGAGTGGTGTAACCGTCGCCATGGCTTACTTCTACGAAGATGCCATAACCAGCTTTACGCTCTACTGTGGTAACGACACCTGCGGCTGTAGCGACAACGTCAGAGCCTGCTAACGCAGAAAAGTCAATCCCCGCATGCCAAGCTCGCTTACCTGTGAAAGGATCTGAGCGGTATCCGTATGGCGATGAAAGCCAACCGGTATTAACAGGGCGACCAGTAATTTTTTGCTCAGCACTGATATTTTTATCGAGTAATAAGGATTCTAAAGCGAACAACTGCTGTTCTTTTGCTTCTATTGAGCTTTGGATACTGTCTAAAGAAGATACTACGTCTTGGTAGCTCGCTTTGTCAGTATCTTCTTCCTCAGAAGGGCCACCCATAGCTGGAGCAGCTCCAAAACCGAATTCATCACTGATACCGGCTTCTTCAGCTAGACGTGATCCTGTAGCGTCTAAGCGTAGGATATGCGCCTGCATAGAAGCAAGACGACTGGACAAGGCCTGAACCTTATCTTCAGATTCTTTTTTAGCTTTCTCGAGCTCTTCTTTTTGCTGGGCGAGCTCCATTTGCCATTTTTGGATCGCAGTTTCACTGACTAAGTCTTGCTGTAACACCCACTTAGTAGTGTAAAAAGTAGCACCAACAATCATGAATATGCTGAACATACCCAGTGCAATTGTCATTGCTAATTTTGTCTTTCCTAACTCTAAAGCTTTGATTCCTTTCTGATCGCTTTTAATAATCGTAATACGCATAATTAACCAAAAGTACACAGGTCATATATTTATAAGAACCGAATTCTTACAAACTTTAACGATATTCAGTACCGATAAAGATGACAATTTAAACTCTGTCGGCTTACAATAGTAAACTAACACCAACTAAGCCCAAAACCTTGAGCATATGAAGCGTCCCTCTCGCGCCAAATCCGTGGCAGATATTTTGAACAAGCCTGCTGGCAAGTTACAAAGTCTATTGAAGCAATCCAATAGCTTAAAGTCTATAAACGAAAGCGTGCAAAAACTCCTACCCGAGGAGTTAAAGGGGCACTGTACTGTATCGGAATACAATCAAACAAGCCTAATAATTACTGCTGAATCTGCAGTTTGGGGCACTCGCCTTCGTTATATCACATCGGATTTACTGGCCGACTTACGTCAAGCAGGCCATTATTCACTGGCTAATATTCAAATAAAAGTTAAACCAAGTCAATCCCGATAAAACGCTTCTTACTCCTGCGTTACTTATTATTTGCTTGTCTTTTATACTGACAACGCAGGGTTCATAATATACGAAATTGGTGCAGCTTTTGCATCTTCATAAGTCGCCAGCTCCCAAGTTGATTCGTCAGCCATAAGGGTACGAATTAACTGATTGTTTAAAGCATGACCTGACTTATAACCAATGAATGAACCAATTAAGCTATGGCCTAATAAGAACAAATCACCAATCGCGTCTAATATTTTATGTTTCACGAACTCGTCATCGTAACGTAGACCATCTTCATTTAAAACCCGAAAATCATCCATAACAATCGCGTTATCTTGGCTTCCGCCTAACGCTAAGTTATTTGCTCGTAAAAACTCAATATCTTTCATAAAGCCAAAAGTACGGGCACGACTCACTTCTTTCACAAACGATGTGGTCGAAAAGTCGATAACCGATGTTTGACTACTTTTCTTAAATACTGGGTGATCAAAATCAATCGTAAAGGCAACCTTGAAGCCATCAAAAGGCTCAAACGTTGCTTTCTTATCACCGTCTTCAACGGTAACTTTCTTTTTGATTTTAATGAATTTTTTTGGTGCATTCTGCTCGGTAACACCAGCAGATTGCAACAGGAATACAAATGGGCTCGCACTGCCGTCCATAATAGGAACTTCAGGTGCTGAGACATCAATATAAGCATTATCCAGACCTAAACCAGCCATTGCTGACAGTAGGTGTTCTACGGTTGAAATACGCACATCGTCTTTCACCAAACAGGTGGAAAGCGTGGTATCTCCAACGTTTTCTGGTTTTGCATCTATTTCTACAATTGGGTCTAGATCAACGCGACGGAACACAATCCCTGTATCCACTGGAGCTGGTCGTAGGGTTAAATACACTTTATCTCCAGTGTGCAAACCTACGCCAGTGGCGCGAATGGTTGTTTTCAACGTACGTTGTCGTATCATTCGGTGTTTCTCCAACTTCTTGATATTTCAAGAATTTAGGGTGAAAGATGGCATAATTTTAGCGCATATTACCACAATATATCTGTGGTTTGAACATTTTTTGAACGTTTTTGGAACATTTGTTTGAATTATTCTTCCACACAAATCCTCACATTTCCCTAATTCTGCCGTCTGACTCCTTAATCCACACTGAATGCAAAGTAAGGAAAACTAAGGAGGCTCGAAGGGATGGCCTCCTTAATTCTATGAACGCAACTTCTCTGCGTTTAGTTCTCAATATCAGAACATATCATTGCAATAAACTTGCATTCCTCTCCATAGTCACTGTTCAACTGTTCTATGACTGGTTATTAATCCGCCTGTTTTCTTAAAAATGCAGGGATGTCTAGGAAGTTATCAACATCACTTCCAACCGCCATCTTTTGCGCAGTTTCCGAGTCATCAACGCCGGCTTGCTTACGTGCCGCTGGTGGAACATCTAGCTTGTTAAAGTCTAACTCACCACTTGGCTTACGCACCTGTTGCTCTTTGTTGTCTGAAACAAGGCGCATACCCGCTTCTTGTCCCAAACCAGTCGCAACCACAGTGACACGCATTTCATCACCCATTGAATCATCAATGGCTGTACCAACAACAACGATGGCATCTTCGTGAGCAATGTCTTCGATAACTTCACAAACTTCCGAAAACTCATCAATTGTGAACTCTTCGTTCGCAGTGACATTAACCAAAATACCACGTGCGCCAGATAGGTCGACGTCTTCTAGCAATGGACTCGCCACAGCCATGTCAGCGGCAACTTGCGCACGACCTTCACCAGAAGCAATACCAGTACCCATCATTGCTTGGCCTTGCTCAGCCATCACTGTGCGTACGTCTGCAAAGTCAACGTTGATTAAACCTGGGCATGTGATTAACTCGGCGATACCTTGCACCGCGCCGTGAAGCACTGAGTTCGCTGAAGCAAAGGCTTCAGTTAGACGTAAACCTGCGAACTGAGCAACCAGCTTATCGTTAGGAATGATGATTAACGAGTCAACCGCATTACGCAATTCGTCAATACCGGCTTCCGCAAGTTTCATACGCTTTTTGCGCTCGAACTTAAACGGCTTAGTCACTACCGCTACCGTTAGGATACCCATCTCTTTAGCGATCTCAGCAATTACAGGAGCCGCACCCGTACCGGTACCACCGCCCATGCCGGCAGTAATGAATACCATATCAGAGCCCTGTAAAGACTCCATAATGCGCTCACGATCTTCTAGAGCAGCCTGACGACCAACATCAGGATTAGCGCCCGCGCCAAGTCCGCGAGTAATGTTTTGACCAATTTGTAGCGTGGTCTTAGCGGTAGATGACTCTAACGCTTGCGCATCTGTATTCGCACAAATGAATTCAACACCATCGATGTTAGCGCGCACCATGTGCTCAACAGCGTTACCACCGCCGCCGCCAACTCCGATTACTTTAATGACTGCGCTGTTCTGGCAGTTATCTACTAGTTCAAACATATTAGGCATAACTATATCCCCTTCGATTGTTTAGCCAATTTTTCACTTAATTGCTTAAATAAATGTGTGTTAAGCATGGTATTAAGTGATTTCTCCAATTTAACCATTCCTATAAAAGTAACGATTAAAATCCACCGAACCAGCTTTTCATGCGCTCCCAGAGCCCATTAAAACCAGTTACATTTCTATCACGGTGATGACCTATGTCTTGCTTGCCATAAATTAATAGGCCAACTCCCGTTGCATAAATTGGGTTGCGTACGACATCCACCAAGCCCTTGATGTGCTGTGGCATACCTTGGCGAACTGGCATGTGGAAGACTTCTTCTGCCAACTCCATCAACCCTTCCATCTTCGAGCCACCGCCTGTAATGACCATGCCCGAAGCTATTAAATTCTCAAAACCACTGCGACGAATTTCCGCCTGCACTAGCTCAAATAATTCGCTGTAACGCGGTTCGACAACTTCCGCTAAAATTTGACGTGAAACACGGCGTGGCTGACGCTCACCAACTCCTGGAACCTCGATTGTTTCTTCAAGATTAGTTAGCTGGCGTAAAGCACAAGCGTATTTCACCTTGATGTCTTCTGCGTGTTGAGTCGGCGTACGTAGCGCTACTGCGATATCGTTCGTAACCTGATCTCCTGCAATCGGGATAACCGAGGTATGACGGATCGCACCGCCGGTGAATATCGCGATATCCGTGGTACCGCCACCGATGTCGATTAAACAAACGCCTAGCTCTTTTTCATCTTCAGTTAGAACTGAGTAACTCGACGCTAGTTGTTCTAAAATCACGTCCTCGGTTTCTAAGCCACAACGCGCAACACACTTGGTGATGTTCTGCGCCGCGCTGACTGCGCCTGTGACCATATGTACTTTGGCTTCTAAACGAACACCAGACATACCAATCGGTTCACGAATGCCTTCTTGGTTATCAATCACAAACTCTTGCGGCAATACGTGCATAATTTTTTGATCCGCAGGAATCGCCACCGCTTTAGCCGCATCAATCACGCGGTCGACATCGCTTTGCGCAACCTCGTTATCCTTAATCGCAACGATACCGTGCGAGTTAAGGCTTTTAATGTGACTGCCAGCGATACCGGTGTAGACCGAATGGATCTGACAGCCCGCCATCAACTCAGCCTCTTCAACCGCGCGCTGGATCGAAGCCACCGTTGATTCAATGTTAACCACCACGCCTTTTTTCATGCCTCGTGAAGGGTGTGAGCCAATACCAATAATATCGACAGTATCGTCTGCACCTACTTCTCCAACAATGGCCACCACTTTGGATGTTCCAATGTCTAGCCCCACAATTAATCGTTTATCGACTGATTTCGACATAGCTTTATCTACTGCCTCCGTCACTAATAACTGACGCTTTATTTTGATTCCATCGCGCCGCCATACCATTTTGGTAGCGCAGATCAACGTATGCCAAAGTGGCTTCCTTTTGTTCTTTTACACTGTCAATGTATTGCAGGAAGCGTTCAATGCGCTCTTCCACGTGTACATTCCCAAGCTTCACTTCTAATCCATCGGTCAGCACTAAATTAATTGCTCCTCGCTGACTAAGTTCCATTTTTTCAATAACCATATTTTTTTGTAATAGTTGCTCTTGATACAACTGTAATAATTCCGTTAAATCTTTCGCCATCACATCTGGGCCAGATAATTTCACCCAGTTTTCCTGTGGCAATTTAGTGGGGTAAAAAACCTCACCTTCTTTTGAAACCACACCTTGTTCACCCCAGTAGGCCATCGGTTCATGCTCTACCACTGAAACCTGCAATGTGTCTGGCCAAACCTTACGAATCTGGACCGCTTTAATCCAAGGCAGCTTTACGAGCTGCTCCTCGGCCGGCTCCATCTCCATGGTGAAAAATCCACGGTCTTCAATCGAACGTAAAACTTTATAGACACCAACTGCATCCGTGAACTGATGGTTAGTGAGTTCAACTTTGTTAATCGGGAATACGTTGTCAGTATTAACACTGAACACCCAGACTCCCGCGAACACTAGCGCTATGGCAACGATTGAGCCCGCCAACAATCCAGCCACCCACTTCAAAGGTTTCGCTAGACCCTCGAGTGAACGTTCTTTTTTGTCACTTCGCGTTGCCATCTTCGCCATAATTACTTTTCTCCTTGCTCAGATGCAAATTCTGAAAACAAAGCACTTTCTCGCGCCACGCTAGTATCTAAAACCTTAAGCACCAACTCTTTAAAACTAATGCCCTTTACTTTGGCAGCTTTCGGTACAAGCGATGACTCTGTCATGCCTGGCACTGTATTAACTTCAAGTAATAACCACTCGCCTGATGCAGTGTCACGCATAAAATCGACGCGCCCCCAGCCAAAACAATCTAAAGACTGAAATGCCTTTTCACTTATCGTGGCAATCTCATTTTCGTCGTCAGCAGACAACCCGCTCGGACAGTGGTATTCAGTGGTTTTGCTGTTGTATTTCGCTGTAAAGTCATAAAACGAGTGCGGCGTCATCACGCGAATACTCGGTAACGCTTTGCCATTTAAAATCGCAACCGTGTATTCCTCGCCCTTAATCCACTGCTCCAACATGATTTCATCATCAAACTTACTCGCCTCAGCCACTGCTTGCTGTAACAGCTCTGGGCTGTCCGCACGAGCCATACCAACGCTCGAACCTTCTCGAATCGGCTTGACCATGACGCAACCGTTCAGCTCGCTTAATAATTCTTGAGCTTCGTTAAGCGCCAGCTCTCCTGTTCGAACCATACGATGCTTTGCTACTGGTAAGCCCTGCGCACTCCATAATAATTTTGTACGTAACTTATCCATGGTGATGGCTGATGCCATTACACCACTTCCGGTATAACTAATATTGTTAAGCTCAAGGAAACCTTGAATCACACCATCTTCGCCACCGCGTCCGTGTAATGCATTCCATACACGATTAAAGCCCTGGTCGGTAATGGCTTTTAGCCCGTCTACTTTTGGGTCAACTTTATGCGCATCAACACCCGCTTCGAGTAACGCTTTATGCACGGCATTGCCTGATATCAACGAGATCTCACGCTCTGCTGAAAAGCCACCGTAAACCACAGCAACTTTGCCGTAGTCTTTTGGATCATTAATGGCTTTGTTCAAACTCATTAGTCGTCCTTCTTAATTAAACTTTCAAAGTCTAAATCTGCTTCAACCCACTTAGGAGCAAGAGAACCAACATTACCTGCACCCTGCGTCACCAATACATCACCATCTTCAAGAACGTGATGTAAGGCCTCAGGTAACTCATCAATCGACTCAACAAAAATTGGCTCAATCTTTCCGCGTTGACGGATACTTCGACATAAAGCTCTACTGTCGGCCGCAGGTATTGGCTCTTCACCCGCAGAGTAAACCTCAAGCATTAAGAGCTCATCAACCTCGTTCAGCACACTGCAGAAATCCTCATACAAATCACGTGTGCGAGAATAACGATGTGGCTGATAAACCATGACTAAACGGCGGTCAGGCCAGCTTTTGCGCAACGCTTTAATGGTAGCGTTTACTTCGCTCGGGTGATGACCATAATCATCCACCAAGGTGATTTTTCTGGTACCTACTTCAAAATCACCATACATCTGAAAACGACGACCGATACCTTCAAATTCTTTTAAAGCTTTCTGGATAGCAATGTCACTGACACCATCCTCAGTCGCTACTGCAATCGCAGCTAATGCATTTTGTACGTTGTGTGCGCCAGGCAGATTCAGCTCAATATCGAGTTGACCTACACAGTCACGGCGCACTACTTTAAAGAAACTTTTAGTGCCGCGTTGCTCAAAGTCAATTGCACGGACATCGGCCTTTTTACTCAAACCGTACGTTATTGTTGGGCGTGATAGGCGAGGCACCAAATCGCACACGGTTTCATCATCAACGCACAACACTGCTAAGCCATAAAACGGTAAGTTATGTAAAAACTCTAGGAAGTTACTTTCTAGGTTCTTAAAATCACCGCCATAAGTATCCATGTGATCAGCTTCAATATTTGTGACGACAGAAACCATCGGTTGTAAGTGCAAAAACGAGGCATCACTTTCGTCAGCTTCCGCGATAAAGTAGCGACTTTTACCTAGCTTGGCGTTTGAACCGGCGCTGTTTAATAGGCCTCCGATAACAAATGTAGGGTCGTAGCCCCCTTCCGCATAAATGCTCGCTAACAAGCTAGTTGTCGTTGTTTTACCATGAGTTCCCGCTACCGCGATGCCGTGCCTAAAGCGCATTAGCTCAGCTAACATTTCAGCGCGGCGAACAATCGGCACTCGACGCTCTCTGGCAGCTTCAATTTCAGGGTTTTGCTTAGGAATTGCTGTCGAGCAAACCACCACATCTACATTTAAAATATTATTACTTCTATGGCCTAAGAATATCTCAGCACCTAGCTTTTCAAGTCTTTCAGTCACTTGGCTTTGACGCAGATCAGAACCACTGACGCTGTAGCCTAAATTCAGTAAAACCTCAGCGATACCACTCATACCAGCACCGCCAATTCCTACAAAGTGGATTCGCTTAATACGGCGCATTTCTGGGACTATTTGTTGTGTGTTATTTTGTTTCATTAGTATCCTCCGCATCTTCTTTAGCGGTAGCGTCTTCTTTTTCAACTGTCCCTTCTTCGTTGTGTTTCGTTGTGCTCATAATCTCAAACTGACCAACCGCCGCCCGCTTACAGTATTCTGCAACTTGCTCCGTGGCTTGCGGCTTTGCCAGACTTTTAGCAATGGTAGCCATCTCTATAATTCGACTTTTGTCATTGGCTAATGCGGTAATTAACTCAGCGAGTTTTTTTACTTCCAAATCATGTTGCTGAATAATGATGGCGCCACCTTGATTCGCTAAATAACGTGCATTATGCGTTTGGTGGTCATCGACAGCATGTGGGTATGGTACAAATATTGCTGCAGCACCAGCCATTGCTATTTCAGCGACAGTTAAAGCGCCCGCACGACAAATCACCAAATCTGCCCACTCGTAAGCTGCGGCCATATCGTCAATAAACTCAGTCACATCATGCTCAACTAAATCATTCTTCAGTTCTTTATAGCGCGCCGCGACATCACCTAAATTGCCACCGCCACATTGATGACGTACTTCAATATTCAAGCCATCATTAATGATATCCAGCATAGCTGGGATCTTTTGATTTAAGACCAAAGCACCACGACTGCCACCAATCACTAAAATTTTAATCGAACCTTCTTCTGTTTTAATGCGCTCTTTTACTGGCTTAATATTCATTAAATCCGTTCGCACCGGATTACCCACGGTTGTTAACTTTGTACTTTCGACAAAAGCACCAGGGTAAGCTTGCAATGTAATGTTGCTGAATCGATTTAGTTGCTGATTGGTCATTCCTGTAATTGCGTTTTGCTCATGCAGCACCAATGGCACGCCACACAGCTTTGATGCGATACCGCCAGGACCACTAGCAAAACCGCCCATGCCTAAAGCCACATCCGGCTGTATTTTCTTAATGGTTTTACGCGCCAACCAAATACTTTTTAGCAATTGGAATGGCGCCTTGATTACAGACGCAAGGCCTTTTTTACGAATGCCTTTTACCGGTAATAGAGTCATCTTAATGTTGTGCTTAGGTACTAACTCTTCTTCCAAGCCACCTTCTGAACCTAACCAGTGTAACTTCCAGCCTTGCTGTTGCAATTCTTTGCCTACTGCTAACGCAGGGAAGATATGACCGCCGGTACCACCCGCCATCAGCAAAATTGTTTTATTTACTGATTTTTTCGGCATGTTTTTTCGTTCCAAAGATTGACTCATTACGCCTCCCCCTGGCTTCTGCCACGATAAGATTTTTTCGCCGCTGAGTACTCGTGCTCTTTACGACGAACCTCAAAATCTACGCGTAATAAGACGGCCATGGCGACACAGCTAACAATTAACGAATTACCGCCGTAACTAATGAATGGCAACGTTAAGCCTTTTGTTGGCAGTGAACCACTGGCGACACCAATATTAATCAGTGCCTGTAAACTCAACCAGAAACCAAATCCATAAGACATATAGGCTGCAAAGTAATGTTCCATTTTTAGTGCGCGACGACCGATATGTAAGCTCTTCATAAAGATAATGGCGAACAAGCAAATCACTAAAGCAACACCAATAAATCCGAATTCTTCGGCGAATACTGCAAACACGAAGTCCGTATGCGCTTCTGGTAAGTACGACAATTTCTGCACGCTATTACCTAAGCCAGCGCCAAACCAATCGCCACGACCAAATGCAATTAGCGACTGTACTAACTGATAACCACTGCCAAACTGATCTGCCCAAGGATCTAAGAAACTAGTCAATCGTTTCATTCGATAAGGTTCCTGCCATGCGACTAACCCCATGACAATACCGACAAAGGCAGTCAAGGTAATAAACTGCCATAAACGTGCTCCGGCCAAGAACATCATCGCTAATGCTGTAGCAACGATGACTACCGACGAACCAAAGTCAGGCTGTAGTAGTAGGAAAGCAACAACCAATCCAATAACAACCAACGGCTTAATGAAGCCACGGATTTGCGTTTGTAGCTCGTCACTTCGACGCACTAAATAACCCGCTAAATAAATCACGATAAAGAACTTCATTAACTCAGCAGGTTGTAAGGTTAATGGTCCAAGACCAATCCAGCGTTTACTTCCGTTCACTTCTCGGCCAACGATTAACACTGCGACCAGTAATAAAATCCCCAATAGCAAGAATATAGGGCCTTTCTCTTGCCAGAAACGGCTATCTAATTGCAACGCTAGAACCGATGCGACTATAGCAATTGCTAAGTAAATACAATGTCTTACTAAAAAGTGATACTCGTTACCATTCATGTGGTCTTCAGCGTAAGGCATAGAGCTTGACGCCACCATCACTACACCAATAGCTAGCAATATAATTACAGGTCCTAATAACCATGGATCTAAGCGAGTACGTGGATCTGACAGCTTAAGCTGCTCAACAAAGTCTCCGAGGCGTAAGGCTTGAGTAATATTCATCATAATGCCTCCACCTGCTGCTCAAACTTCTGACCACGTTCGATATAATTTTTAAACATATCCCAACTGGCACACGCAGGTGACAGCAATATGCAATCGCCAGATTCACTAAAGGCAACAGCTTGCTCAATAGCTTCTTCAAGGTTCGCAACCAAGACAGATTTACTGGAGTCCAGTTTGGCAATATCAGCACCGTCTTTACCAAAGCACACCGCTTTTTTCACATGTCTACGGATGCTATCCTCTAAGCTTGATAAATCAGCGCCCTTAGCGTCACCGCCTGCTATAAGAATAATTCTTTGATCAAACTGCGGTGCGAAGCTATTAATAGCCGCTACGGTAGCGCCAACATTGGTCGCTTTAGAGTCGTTTATAAAAGTCACACCGTTTTTCACGGCGACTAGCTGACTGCGATGTGGCATTCCACTGTATTGTTTAGCACAAGCAACCACGGCATCATCAATGAGCACACCAGCCGCTTCGAGTAATGCAAACGCTGCTGCGACATTTAGTGCGTTGTGCGCGCCTTGTAAAGTTAGCTCTTGTAGTTTTAGTACGACTCGTTCACCGCGACGTAATACGCCAGACTTCACATCGACCTGCCAATCGCTAGCTTTGCTTAATCCAAAAGACAACCGTGTCGCTTTTGTGTTTTCGGGTTGAGTCAACTCGTCTTCTGTGTTTTCGATAATGCATTGAGCATTCTTAAAAATACGTTGCTTAGCCTCGACATAAGCCTTGTAATCCGCATAACGATCCAGATGATCTTCACACACATTAAGGATTGTTGCCGCCACAGGCTTCAGAGAATAGGTGGTTTCTAACTGGAAGCTTGATAATTCCAAAACAACGACTGCATCGTCGCTAGCACTTTTAAGTAAATCCAAAGCAGGCAGGCCAATATTGCCTCCCACTAGCGCCTTAAGTCCGCTTGCTTTTAATAACTCCCCTACTAGCTCTGTCACAGTGCTTTTACCGTTTGAACCAGTGATAGCAATAACCGGCAATCGATTAGCCTGGGCAAAGAGCTCGATATCACCCACAACCTCTACGCCGTAGTCATGAGCTTGGGCTATATCAGGCTGAGTAATGGCAATTCCTGGGCTAACCACTAACTGGTCATAACCTAGCATTTTCGTGCCACTCCAAGGAATCAGGGCATTGCTTTTAATCGCCGCTAACTGATCTGCACCAGGAGCCTCTGCACGAGTATCCATGACATCGAAGGGCTGGTTGTTTTCAGCTAAATAACGCGCAACTGAAAGCCCGGTCTGTCCAAGACCGATAATCAAACGATTTTTTTGTTCAATTGCGTGCATTAACTTTAATTACCTTTCTCTTAGTGTCTTTCTCTTAACGAATCTTTAGTGTCGCCAAACCAATCAACACAAGAATCAACGATATAATCCAGAAGCGAACAATCACTCGTGGTTCTGGCCAACCTTTTAATTCGTAATGATGGTGTAACGGTGCCATACGGAAAATACGCTTCCCGGTTAGCTTGTAAGAGCCAACTTGCAAAATCACCGAGACTGTTTCGATTACGAAAACACCACCCATAATAAACAGGACTAATTCTTGACGAACGAGCACGGCAATGGTGCCAAGCGCCGCGCCTAAACCTAGAGCTCCTACGTCACCCATGAAAACCTGTGCTGGGTAAGTGTTAAACCATAAGAAACCCAATCCGGCGCCTACAATTGCGGCACAGAAAATGACTAGCTCACCGACACCTTGTATATATGGAATCGATAGGTATTCAGAGAACACTTGGTTACCCGTAAGGTATGCGAAGATACCTAAACCGCCGGCGACTAATACTGTTGGCAAAATCGCTAGGCCATCCAAACCATCAGTTAAGTTGACTGCATTACTGGTGCCAACAATCACGAAATAGGTCATGAAGATAAACATAAGCCCTAGCTGCGGCATCACGTCCTTAACAAACGGTATTAATAACTGGGTTTCTTGAGGGCTAGCCGTGTAAAACAGGTAAATGGCGATGCCAGCACCAATCAGTGACTGCCATAAGTATTTCCAGCGCGCGATTAATCCTTTAGGATCTTTACGCACAAGCTTAATGTAATCATCCGCTAGGCCAATTAAACCGAAGCCAACAATCGCAACCAGGCAAACCCACAAGTAGCGATTTTCTAATTCGCCCCAAAGCAAACACGCCAATACAATGGCAACAATAATTAAGGCACCGCCCATGGTCGGCGTACCAGCTTTGCTTAGGTGTGTTTTTGGGCCATCGTCGCGAACAGTTTGCCCTATCTGATAGGTGCTCAAGCGGCGAATCATTGGAGGTCCTACTATCAACGAAATACCCAGCGCCGTTAACACACTCAATATCGATCTAAAGGTTAAGTATTGGAATACGTTAAAACCTGAGTAAAATTGTGATAGATATTCTGCCAAACAGGTTAGCATGGTTAACCTCCCCTCTTTTCTGTTTGTTGTGACTCTTGTAACGCCTGTACTACTTGTTCCATGCGAGCACTGCGCGAGCCTTTTACTAAAATAATTTGTGTTGAATTTAATTCACTCAGTAAGGTTGCAATCAACGCCTCTTTATCTGCGAAATATTTTGCACCTTGCCCAAATGATTCAACTGTATGTGCGACTTCTTTTCCGGTCGCATAAAGTTTAGAAACCCCTTTCTTTTTGGCGTAATGTCCAATTTCTTTATGGTAGTGAGCGCTTTCTGATCCCAACTCCCCCATATCGCCAAAGACAAACACATGTTCACCTGCTTTGCTGACTAATACGTCGATAGCTGCTTTGACAGAACCAACGCTAGCATTATAAGTGTCATCAATAATCAGAGTGCCTTGCTGGCCCGCAATAAGGTTTAATCGCCCCTTTACCGCGCCGGCTTCTTCTAGGCCTCGTTTAATCGTGTCCAAATCCACATCAAGCTGACTGCAAATTGCAGCAGCGACCAAAGCGTTCGAAACATTATGGAAGCCAGCCAGCTGCAAACTGATTGTGGTGCTTTCTTTACCAGTAAGATGTCGTTTAATCAATTCAAATGTCACCAAACCTTCTGAGTTTAGGTGCACATTATTAGCGCTAAAGTGGGCATCTTTATGGCGAGAGACTGTAACTTTATGACAGTCAATAAACTCTTCCTGCCACTGTGAGGCAAACTCACAATCAAGGTTAATAATGGCGGTACCATTGACGCCAAGTGCTTGATAAATCTCTGATTTAGCTTTAGCTACGCCCTCGATCGAGCCGAAGCCTTCGAGATGTGCGGGTTCTACATTATTAATCACACTAACATCGGGCATGGCTAAGCTCGCACAATATGCAATCTCACCTTGATGATTCGCGCCCATTTCAATCACTGCGTATTCGTGTTCTTTTTTTAGCTCTAACAATGTTAGTGGGACACCAATATGATTATTAAAGTTACCTTTTGTCGCTAGTACATTCTCTTTAAGATCATTCTCTCTAAGATCATTGCCTTTAAGGTCAGTGCCTTTTAGGTGCAAAACCGATGCTACTAATTCTTTAACCGTTGTCTTGCCCGCGCTACCTGTGATCCCAACAACTTTTGGGTTCACTTCTTGACGCACTAATCTCGCTAATTGGCCTAGGGACTTTTCGGTATCATCAACAATGATTTGTGGTAGAGCAGTCTCTACTTTTTTGCTGACCATTAAAGCTGCGGCGCCTTGGTTCTCCGCCACGTCAATAAACTCATGAGCATCAAAGCGCTCACCCACCAAAGCGATAAACAATGCGCCTGTACAGTCAGCACGACTGTCGGTAAGCACTTTTTCAACGGTTAAGTCAGCACCGACTAACTCTCCAGCACAGAATTTAGCAATCTCCGATAGCTTCAACGGGATCATACTAAGTCCTCCATCAAAGCTTTGACTGACTCAAGATCGCTGTAATCAATTTTTTCATTGCCGATGACCTGATAGTCTTCATGGCCTTTACCAGCAACTAATATCATGTCCTGCGGCTTTGCGTGATCAAGTGCATACTTTATGGCTTCGAAACGACTGCTTATATACGGCGTTTCTTGATTTACCATGCCTTGACGAATCATGTCGACAATTGCTTCACGCTCTTCCGTACGAGGATTATCGTCAGTAATAATTACCTTGTCTGCTGTCGATTCAGCTACTTTGCCCATAATGGCACGCTTAGAGTTATCACGATCCCCACCGCAACCAAAAATCGTCCATACCTCACCTTCGTCACAATGCGCTTTTAATGCTTGGATAGCTTTTTCGAGAGCATCAGGGGTATGCGCATAGTCCACTACAACCGTTGCTTTGTCTTTAGCGTTGAACTGATGCATTCTTCCTGGGACTGAGCGTGCTGAGTTAAGCGCTACAATCCATTTATTACTATCGCCAAGCATTGCGCCCAAAGCACCTGCCACAGCCATTAAGTTCGACAAATTAAATTGCCCAAGCAACTCTGAGTGCAACTTTGCATTCCCCCAAGGAGTATGCAAATCTGCTTTTAAGCCATTTAAGCTTAGCTCAACATGATCGCTAGTGATCCAGTTCTCGACATTTAGCTCAGCTTTTTTACCGGTCTGGCTGTAAGCAACTTTTTTGCATTTAATTGAGTCGTCTAGCAATAAACGGCGGCCATATTCATCGTCAGCATTGATCACTGCTGCTTTTAAATCTTTCTTCAGGAATAACTCACGCTTCGCGAGGAAGTAAGACTCCATATCGCCGTGATAATCAAGGTGATCAACCGACAAATTGGTAAATAACGCAATGCTAAACTCAACACCATTGATGCGCCCTTGCTGTAGACCATGCGAAGATACTTCCATCGTCATGTAATGATTTTTTTGCTGCAAATACTCGGCACAAATGCGCTGTAAAGATACAGGGTCTGGCGTAGTGTTAGTGGTCGCCTTTAAAGCAGTAGGGTTGCCGTTACCGATTGTGCTAAGCATTAAGGTTGGGTAGTTTAAGAACTCCAATGCTTGCGCTAATAAGTAGCAGCAACTGGTTTTGCCATTGGTTCCAGTAATTCCCGTCACAGACATTTTTCGCGTCGGATTACCGTAAAAGCGGGCAGCTATGTCACCACTCGCTTGAACTAAATCTCTCACTGCGACAAGTGGTACCCCTTCAAAGCTTGAAATATCGCTATCTATGTCAGCAAATTGTTCAAGCCCATCTTTTTCAGCAACTATCACTGCTGCACCAGCTTTTACAGCTTGTGACATATAGCCTCGGCCATCAGTCTCTACGCCTGGATAAGCTATAAACAGAGCTCCATCAGTAATAAGGCGACTGTCTAAGCTAACGCTTCTAATCTCAACGGCAGCCAAGTCTCCCAGTTGCTCTTTACTGATGACTTTTTTCAGTATTTTTGACAACGCTTGAGGCTTGAAGCTGTTTGCTTTGACGTTAGTCATGACTGCCTCCTAGCTGCCCCATACCACCAGTGACGGTCGCAATGGCTGGTCTTTTCAACTCACCATCAGGTGCCACGTTGAGTAAATGTAATGCAGTATCCGCAACTTTTGAGAACACAGGTGCCGATACCGTTCCTCCATAGTAGCTATCGCCTGCAGGCTCATCGACCATCACAACAATCGCAAACTTTGGATCCGTTGCAGGTACTAAGCCAGCAAAATAAGTAACATACTCATCGCCATAACCACCACGAACGGCTTTGCGCGAAGTACCAGTTTTACCCGCTACGCGATATCCATCCACCCGAGCGCGAGTTCCAGTACCACCTTTTTGCGTGACCTGCTCCATCATGTCTACCACAGCAGTTGCTATTTCTGGCTTGATCACTCGCTCGCCAGAGATCTCTTCGCCCTGTGCGCGCTTTAATAATGTTGGATTACGCTTGATGCCACCCGAGCCTAGAATTGCATAGGCTTGCGCTAATTGAATCGGCGTGACCATAAAGCCGTAACCGTAAGACCAAGTGGCTATTTCATGACGCGACCAGTTCGCTCGAGGCATTAACTTGCCATCGGCTTCGCCTTGAATCCCTAGGCCAGTCTCGACGCCAAAGCCGACACTGTATAAAGTGCTCAAGAATTCTTCATCGGTAAGCTCTAAAGCAATTTTTGCAACACCCATATTACTCGACTTTTTGATAATGCCATCAAGCGTTAAAACACCGTAATTACGGTGGTCCCTGACGTAGGCATAATCTAAAAACATGCGTCCTGGCGAGGTATCTATGGTCGAATTGACGTTGAATTTTCCACTGGTTAAACCGCTAACCACGGTTAATGGCTTAACCGTTGAGCCTGGCTCGAACATATCGGTTATCGAGCGATTACGCGTTAGTTCTGGCAGTCGGCTGTCCGAACGGTTTGGATTAAAAGATGGCTGACTAGCCATTGCCAACACTTCGCCGGTATCCACATCCAACACGACTACTGAGCCGCCTTTAGCGCCATTCGATAACACAGCACTTTTTAGTTCTTTATAAGCTGCTGCTTGAATTCGAGAATCAATACTCAACTGTAAGTCGTTCCCTTGTTCCGCTTGCGCTAAGACGCCACGCTCTTCAACCACTCGGCGATATAGATCAACGACAACTTTCTCTTTACCAGGCTTCCCCGTTAGAAAGGTATCAAATGCTTTCTCTACGCCCTCAAGTCCTTTATCATCAACACCTGTAAACCCAACTACGTGAGCGGTGACCTCTGCGCTGGGGTAATAACGACGGTATTCGGTTTTAAAATTCACGCCTTTAATGTCTAAACGCTTAATATACAACGAAACATTAGGGTCAACTTGGCGCTCTAGCCAAACGTCACGACGCTGCGAACGATTCATAACCCATTGATTTAATTCATCTTCGTCGCGCTTTAGCGCTGCAGCAAAAGCTTTCCACTCTTTGCTTTGCAGAATATTTGGTGTTTCCAATAGTCGCTTAATGTCTAACGTGATGGACTCCGAAGGTACTGAGCGCGCTAATTCAACACCATTACGATCTACAATCAGTCCGCGATGGCTAGAAATACCTTTCACGCGCATTGAGCGTGAGTCACCGGCTTTGGCTAAATCATCAGCATTGACCACTTGCAAATAGGCCGCGCGTCCCATCAGAGCAAAAAAACCGCACAGCAATACTACGATCATGACGTAATAACGCCATGTGCATAGTGGTACTGTTTTTACTTTACGGTTTCTTACTTTTTTCATGCTTTTTATATACCGTTCCTTTATAACTCTTTGCCCCTAAGGGATGGCTTCATAATTATTTCGTCTTCTGTATCTGTGTGCTTCATTTGCAGCTTTTCCTGCGCTAGCTTCTCGACTCGACTGTGATCAGCTAAAGCGCTTTGCTCTAAACGAAGTTTTTGCCACTGCAAATCCAACGCTGTTTGTTCGTCTTGCAACTTTTTAAATTCTATCGTTGCCTGACGTAACTGGTGTGTTTGATGGGCCACTGTAACCGCTGAAATGACCACAACTACCCCTAATAACATCACACCAAAGCGTCGACCAAAAACTGCAACTAAACTATAAAAAGGCCATAAACTATTGGTTTCTTTAACCTTTTTCTTAGCGGAGCTGTTTTTGCCTGCGCTCAAGAAATCTTCTCCGCTACACGCATAACCGCGCTTCTCGCGCGGTTATTTCTTTCTAACTCTTCGTCACCAGCCTTGGTGAACTTGCCGACTTTTTTCATCCGGCGATTTATCATGTCCTCTGTTACCGGTAAGCCAGGCGGAAAGTCCTGGCCTTTTTCCTGCTTCTGTATAAATCGTTTAACCATTCGATCTTCTAGCGAATGGAAACTGATGGCCACTAAACGGCCACCGACTTTCAAGCAATTCAGCGATTGCTCCAAAGTATCTTTTAAGTCATCCAACTCGCGGTTCACGGCAATACGAATTGCTTGAAAACAACGAGTTGCTGGGTGCTTATGTCTTTCCCAGCGTGGATGTGCCTCTTTTATAATGGCCGCTAATTCTAAAGTGCGGGTAATCGAGGCTTTTTGTCGCTTCTCAATGATCGCTCTCGCGATTCGTTTGGCATAACGCTCTTCGCCAAAGGTTTTAAATGCCCAAACCATGTCTTCTTCGTCGGTTTGCGCGATCCATTCTGCTGCCGTTTGTCCACGAGTGGTGTCCATGCGCATGTCCAAAGGTCCGTCTTGCATAAAACTAAAGCCACGCTCAGCTTGGTCTAGCTGAGGCGATGAAACACCAAGATCCATCATAATTCCGTCGATTTCACCAACCAGCTCTTTTTCGCTAACCTTCTGTTCTAAAAGGGAAAAGCTCTCATGGATAATTTCAAACCTTGAATCTTCTTGCTCTAAGGTCTGCCCTTCTTTTATCGCTTGAGGGTCTTTATCAAAAGCCATTAGGCGACCTTTTTCTGAAAGCATAGACAACACTGCTCGACTATGGCCACCACGGCCAAAGGTACAGTCAATGTATATACCGTCAGGGTTGATCACTAGAGCCTCCACTGCCTCACCAAGCAGAACTGAATCGTGCGCAGTCTTTTCATGATTAGAGTTCATGATTAAAACGCCAGGTCCGGTAAATTCTCAGTATCTAATGGACCCTCACCTAACGCGGCCACATCTTCCTCAATTTTCTTGTGCCAGTTGCTCTCGTTCCAGATCTGGAAGGTTTTGCCTTGGCCCGCTAACAACACTTCTTTTTCAAGATGCGCGTATTCACGAAGAACAGGAGGTAGTAAAATACGGCCATTGCCATCGATTTCATGCTCAGAAGCATGGCCAAGTAACATCCGCTTAATACGACGTTGGTTAGGATCAGTATTGGAAAAAGTATCTAAAGTGGTTTCGAGTTGTTCCCATTGGGGAAGCGGGAAAAGCAATAAACACGGGTCAAACAGGTCAATAGTCACCACGATTTGATTAGCGCAAGCATCATGAAAACGCGAACGGTACTTCGCCGGTATGGCGATTCGACCTTTCGCGTCCATATTAATTGCTGTTGCGCCTCTAAACATTTGGCTTCTTTTAACCCCAGTTAACTCGACTGTTGCATCATTAAGGGCTACTTTAGGTAAGAATCTTGAAAGAGAGGTGCTAGGAGAGAGTATTAGCAAGACTCTTTCAAGGGTCTTAGTTTAAAGCTCGCCATCAGTAATGATGGTTTGTTACCACGCTCAGTAAATCGTTTTGATCGTCACTGATCCTCTACGATCCACTTTGCGACACTTTTCTCCACTTATCTACACTATATGAAGTTTAGGTGTTTTTTGCAAGGCAAATATGCATGGAAAATGTGAGAAATGTCCTTATTTGACAAACACTTAGCGTCAGTTAGTTAGCACTAACAAACACGCAAAAATAAAAGCGAGATTTTTCATTGCATTAGCGTTATAAGTTAGAAACTACTTTAAGTTATAGACAGCCATTACCTTTTTTACGAACAATAAATTGACTAAAATTACGCGAGTTTTGACCAAATGTGAGTATAAATTTACATTTCACAGGGGGCGGTTGGCTCCCCTTCGGGGAAAATATCTCATTATTAAAGCCCATATTATGAAGTGCTGAATGGGGAGAATTGTATTCTTTTGTATAAAAGTCCAAGCCTCGCAGCTCTATACCTAGCAATCTAGTCTAGAGTTGCTTAGACTGATGACAACGCTTATCAAAACTTAACGCTATGAATTACAAAGAGATTTTTGAACAAATCAGCAAGGAACTGAGAGACTTTGATGAAATTGGACAGGTCGCGACCTATATCCCTGCTCTCGCCAAAGCAAATCCCAATAAGTTTGGTATGTACTTAGTAACAGAAGAAGGTCATGAGTATGATCATGGCGATATCCATGAAAACTTTTCTATTCAAAGTATCTCTAAAGTTCTTTCGCTAGTATACGCTTTCAAGTTAGTGGGTACTGACTTATGGAGGCGTGTTGGTGTGGAGCCGTCGGGTAGCCCCTTTAACTCACTGGTCCAGCTTGAATACGAGCAAGGCATCCCTCGAAACCCTTTGATCAACGCTGGAGCGATTGTCGTCTGTGACATTCTAGTCAGTCAGCTTAAAAATCCATACCACGACTTTATCGAGTTTGTGCGCAAGCTATCTGGTAACCCATCAATCGACTACTGCAAAGAAACTGCACAGTCCGAAAAAGAGTGTGGTTTTAAAAATAATGCTCACATCAACCTCATGAAATCCTATGGCAACATAGAAAATGATGTTGATGAAGTTTTAGATTTATATTTTCACCTATGCTCGATTGAAATGAGCTGCAAAGATCTGGCGCAAACTTTTATGTTCCTAGCCCGTAGCGGAAAGAATCCACTCAATAATGAACGCATACTAACCGCGCAAGAAACTAAACGTATTAATGCCATCATGTTGCTATGTGGCTTTTACGACGAAGCTGGAGAGTTTGCGTTCAAAGTAGGTCTACCCGGTAAAAGCGGTGTGGGCGGTGGCATCGTCGCCATTTACCCTGATCAATACAGTATTGCTGTATGGAGCCCTGGCCTTAATAGCAAAGGAAACTCAAGCAAGGGCATCAAAGCACTGGAACTTTTCACCACCATCACCCAATCCAACGTTTTTGGGCCAACACCATTATTCGATGAGCTCGAATACGAGTAATCGTAATACAACTATAGTCAATGTCTCACAAAAGCTTCATCGTTCACCTCTTTAGAATCAAAACGGCTTATAGTTAAATAATGACTAAGCCAAAGGACAGGCTGAGCTCACAAGGAAGCGAGCGCTGGGATGATGTTAATGCCTAAGGACGCGGTAATATGGAAATTACTCAGGACAAAGTCTCTAAGGAAAGAGCCCTAAGGATGGAAAAGCTCGGTAGAGCATGTTGATAAATTAGGGAGTTGTGCTGGATTCACGACTCCCTATCAACATCCCCAGAGCTTTAGGGAATATGGATACAAACTAACCTAAAAGGAATTTGCTATGGCGATTAAACTAATCAATAAGTATCAAGGATGGTGGGATTCTAGCCGAAATCGTGGCCACTTCTGGTTTACCTATTACGACAACACCCGCGAAAAAAGTATTTCCGTTAATGGTCAAGACTTTCAAATCATGATGGATATGCTCCGAAATGAAAAACCTGTCTACGGCGACCATACCCGCGCCCTAGTCACTACCCAATCTGAAGATGTTGGTGAAGAAGAGTCATAAATTAAGTTTATGGCTAACATAGCCAACGTCACTTCAGTGCTACAGCCAGCGCAGCCTTAATTGGCAACAATTTACCCCCTATAGTTATTGCGCTGGCTGCTTTTTGCAGCTAAATTTTCAATCTATACCTACATACCTACAATCGATCTTTGCCAAATCTCGCACCCTAGTGCAAACTATATAAATTACAAAAAACCAAAACAAAGCATGAGCACAAACCGTCAGTTAGAGCATACCGATCACATCAAGCGCAAACATAGTCCAAACACAACGGAAAGAACCATTTGCTTACTGGCTCACAACATCACTGTGCCCATGAACGTCGGCAGTCTTTTTCGCATCAGCGACGCACTTGGTGTCGATAAAATCTACCTCTCCGGAGACACCGCTACACCACCCAACAACAAAATCCGCAAAACCTCACGTAGCACCGAAAAATACGTTGCCCACGACGCGATAGAATCGCCACTGGAGCTGGTTAATAGATTAAAGAAAGAAAACTACACCATCATCGCCCTAGAAATCACCAGCGACAGTATTCCACTACAAGAATTAAATCTAGAAAATGACCAGAATGTTTGCCTAATACTTGGTTCTGAAAACACAGGCGTTAGTAAAGAATTACTAGACCTAGCAGACATCACCACCCACATCCCCATGCTCGGCCACAACTCCTCCATGAATGTCGCAACAGCATGTGGAATAGCGGTTTATGGATTATCTAATAACTTGCGAACTAAATAACAAAATCAGGTTATTTAATTTGTAAAAACAGCGAGTTACTCTAAAATACTTCGAAAGAAAAATTATTGGAATCAAGACAATATGGATATATTCAACCCCAGTTTACCAGTCTGGAAGCTATTTAAAGCTTCAAAATTCAAACGCAACCAAATAAAGCAATCACTATTCATTGCTTTATTAACTTTGCTCGTTCTAGCAACTGGTTACTTCATCGCTCCTAGCGTTTTTGGTACTGTTATATTAGCTTTCTGCTTACTGTTTTTTGTATTTTATTCATTATTTTTCGGAAGTGATAACTCAAACTCCACATTCAAAGTTTATAAATTAGGCATTTTGCTTGGTTCAATTCTAACTTTAGGGACATTTACTCTAAAGTAGAGATACCAAATATCGGTTCTTGGTTCATTTTTGACTTCTTTACATCAACATCCAGCTCGTATTTATCTTTGACAAGTGTACTAACCAATTCGAAAAACCAGTTAGGCGCATCTTTAGCAACCCTAACCTCAGATATTAACCGAGACAAATCAACGTCAATTAATGTACCATTATCGTGAATATCTCTTTCCTCCATCAGATTAGCTTCTGGATCATAAGCTACTAATCGAACCTCATTTTCAAAGCTATAAAACTTAGACTTATGTAGCAATGGCGCTAAAGGGTGATCCATAAAAAACTGTTCGTTTTCATGATTTATATAGCTTACTTTTGATAAAGCCAGTTTTTTATTTTGTGGCGGACTTACAGAATTAATTATTCTAGAAATATCGCTAACTATAATATGGAGTTAGTCTCTCCTCCATAAACTTTCCACATTGCCATACTTTCCGACTCATTCGAGTGCCAACAGCTTACATCAACCCACTCTTTATGTTGTTTATATAGTGTAGGAAAATCAATATCAATCGCTGGTATATCACCAAAAACAGTTACAACCTTCCTTTTTTTAGCTTTCTCTTGAAACCTCTTGGTGTCTTGTTCTTTTTGTTTGATTTCACTTTCTGTCTGAGGAGTTACAGAAGGCCAAATACTATTTATTGCGTGGTCCAAAGCTTCTGCCATACCACTTTTCATTAAATAATAATACGGAGTTAACCCCCCTTCCAGCTTGTCCTCAAAACTCGAGACCCTCGATAAAAATAACTGCTGACTTTCTAGTAAGTGTATAAATTTAGAAAAATCCATATACCTTTGAACTTCTGCCTTTCTATTAAGAGGCTCTATGACTTCCATTATTCCTCGATAACTTACTTATAATTTTTTATATCCTACCGTAATATATAAAACTATGTAAAACACCTAATCAAAAAGCACTGTTCATTTTCTTTGCATGCCCAAAGAAAACGAACCAAAAGAAAAGGCACCCCAGATCGTTAGGTCCTTCGGACTTCCCTCGCTCATCAAAGTTACTTACGCGCCGCTAAACGAAACTTCCTTGTTTCGTCTTAGCTAAATTAGGCTCCTTGCCTAATTTACGCTATAACTTTTCCTTGCTCGGCTAACTTTAAGGGGGTATTAAGAGCACAATCCTGCACAAATTTCCCCTTATATTGAGCTGTGCTATTCACAAAATATAGCAAACCAAAATCGTGGATGATTTTGGTAAGAGTTTTCAGCACAAGGAAGTGCAGTAAACTCTGGTGTGTTAAGTATTTTAGAAATAGAGCAGGAGGTCATGTTCACATGACCTCAATATTAGGGCGTGTTTCTTCTGGTTACTTTTTCTTGCTCGCACAAGAAAAAGTGACTCGCCGAGTGGCGAAATTGAATGCTAATGATAAACCTGGGTTTATAAAACCCTAGCTCCCAAGTTACCTAAAGGCATTCCCTGTGGTCATCATTTGGAATGACAAATCGTATGCAATGTTGGGTTACACCTAAGGGCTAAACCAACCAACGATCTAACAAACGAAAGACTAGATTCCGCATCTAGTACGGAATGACAAGCTTGGCTGAGATTGCCGCGTCGCCGTGGAGACGGCTCCTCGCAATGACGAAGGGGGCTAAAGTAAAAAAGAAGAGTTGGGCTATAAGCCGCTTCTCTTGTAGAAAAGTCCGTCGTGAACAGTCACTCAGTGAATGACAAAGGATTAATACTGACTTAATGATGAAATAAAGTAAAAGCTGGCCGATAAGCCGGATTCTGTCGTGGACAGTCATTCGTCTAGGCCATCAATCGCTCGATGGCTCCAGCAACCTACCCGGTTCCAACGCGAGCAACGCCGTACGGAACCCTATTTGGTCTTGCTTCGGGTGGGGTTTACCTTGCCGCTAACTGTTACCAGTAGCGCGGTGCGCTCTTACCGCACCCTTTCGCCCTTACCTGTGAACTTAGCGAACTAAGAACCATCGGCGGTCTTCTTTCTGCTGCACTTGCCGTCGGCTTGCGCCGCCCAGGCGTTACCTGGCACCCTGCTCTGTGAAGTCCGGACTTTCCTCTCCTCGCTCAAACGAGCAAGCAGCGACTGTCTGGCCAGCTTTGCAGCAAGTTTAGTCTTCATACAAAAAAAGGCAAGAAAAACTTAGTTTCCTTGCCCTTTAGGGGTAACAAATGATTAGTGAGTATTAACCTTTCTCTAATGTATCTTCAAACCATTCACGGAACATGCGTTTCTCATAGTAGAAGCCCTCTCTGTAACGCTTCCAAGTTTTCTCATGATACAGATAGTTCATGTCTTTTAACTTGGCCTCACCTTCTTTCAAAACTTTGCCATCAGCTCCTGTTAAGGTGTAACTGAAGTTCATTCGTGGAAAGTGGATATCTTTCATAACACGGATATCACGCGTCGAACCAAGTTCTACATGTCCAGCCAAATCTAAATCTAGGATCTTAATACTCAATGTTTGACCTTCGGGGAGCTCTTTACTGTATTCCTTAAAAAACTTCTCAAAGCTTTTTTTGACACGCTTATGGAAAGTGCCTCTCGGTTCTGAAGCGGCACGCACATCCCGATAATCGTTAAAATCGCTCCACTCTACCTGAATCCTCTCTTGGGACTGTTTAGAGTCTTTACCCGGGTTAGCGATGCTTGCGCTTCCCCAGCCAAGCGCTAACACACCGATAGCACTCACTAAAATACGTTTGCAGTTCTTCATAAAACCTCCGATTAATCTGATTTTTGCTGAAGCGCCCATTGATACAGATCTTTCTTTTTAACACCTGTAATTTGTGCGGTCAGCTTAGCCGCTTTATTCGGCGGTAGTTCGGTTAACAGTTGCGTCATTATAGACCTTGCTTCTATGCTTAAACCTTCATTTACTTTGCTTAAGCCTTCGACCATCACAACAAACTCACCTTTTTGCTGGTTTGAGTCATTATTAACCTGCTCTAGTACTATAGACGCAGGACCCGAGAGAATTGTTTCAAAGTTTTTGGTTAACTCGCGAGCTATGACGATATGCCTCTCACCAAAAACATCAACTAAATCCTTTAAACTATCAGCAATACGGTGCGAAGATTCATAAAACACCAAAGTTTCTTTATGCTCACACAGTTCTTTATATCGCTCTTTTCGAGCATTGGTTTTCGAAGGGAGGAACCCCCAGAAACTGAAACTATCGGTGGCTAAACCGGCAACTGATAAAGCACTGATTAAAGCGCTAGCGCCAGGGATTGGACTAATGGCGTAATCCCGTTGACGCAATTCTCGCACCAGTTTAAAGCCCGGATCGCTAATTAACGGCGTCCCCGCATCGGAAATCAGCGCCACCGACTGGCCATCATCGAGCTTGCTCGCGATCTGCTCGATTCGAGCTTCTTCGTTATGCTCGTGCAGCGACATCATGGGCGTGCGAATATCATAGTGCGTCATTAACCGCTGACTGTGTCGCGTGTCTTCAGCAAGAATTAAGCTAACCTGCTGTAAAGTTTTAATGGCTCGAAAAGACATGTCATCAATATTACCAATCGGCGTGGCTACCACGTATAAAGTGCCCTTCTCGTCGAACTGGTTGATTTGCGGTGAATTTTTGTTGTGAGAATCTGTCAAATCTGTCATTGGTACTTTGCCTTGTTGCGCCCTAAAGCTTAGAATAGCATTAACTCTTTATTGAGATTGGAATTATGACAAAAAAGTCTTTCAACAAGAACCTATCATTAGCAATCTTTAGCTTATTATTGGTTTCTTGTGTCACTACGCAACCACGCCAATCGTCTAGCGACGAGGGGATCCGTGATCGCGTTGCACAGTCACCAGAATATTACTTACAACAAGCTGAGAAACACCAAGGAACGGCCCAAGCGCCCTTCAAACTGCAAGCGGCTATCGCCTACCACAACATGGGAAGTTCTAAAGAGTCTTATGATTTATTGCGTAGCTTCCAACCGACTGAATTGCCGCTTGATGATCGCGATGCTTACTACCTATTATTGGGTGAAGTGGCCTTAACGCAGGATAAACCTTTCGAGTCTATTCGTGCGCTACAGTCTATTGGTAATCCACAGGATCATAGTGATAATTGGCAGGCTCACTTCGCCGCAACATTGGCTGACAGCTTAGTCGCTAATAACCGCTTAGCGGATGCTGCAGTAGTACGCCTTGAAGCCGAGCACTTATTTGGTTCTTATGGAAACTTAGAGCAGCAACGCGACAAAGCTTGGCAGGAACTTATGAGCTCACCGGTGGGTGCCATTGAGCTCAAACGCTCCAGAGCTTCAGACCATAATGTGCTAGGTTGGCTCGACATGGCCATCGTGCGCCACCGTTATATGCGTAACGCCAAAAATATGGCGACGGCTATGGATGAGTGGTCACAAATATACCCAGAACACCCAGCCTACGACTATATTGATATTAGCCAAATCGGCTCTTTTGAGTTTACAGCAAGTGTGCCACAGAAAATTGGTTTGATGGTCCCGATGAGTGGTAACCTAGCACCAGTAGGTAAGCTCATTCGCGATGGCTTTATGGCCAGCTATTACGAACAAGCTAATCGTTCCGAAGCGGCTGATGTTGTTGTTTATGACACCAACGGTATTGATATTCAGACTTTATATCAAAATGCTTTTGAAGACGGTGTCGACTTTATCGTAGGTCCCTTATTAAAACCAAACATTGATAACTTAGCAGCGCAAGCCAGTCTGCCAATCCCTACCCTAGCCTTAAATCGGTTAGACCAAAGCTATCTGCCAAGTAATTTCTTCCAGTTTGGCTTACCGATAGAAGATGAAGCTCGTCAAATCGCACGCCACGCGATCCAGCAGGGCCAAAACAGAGCATTCATCATTAATGCTGACTCATCGTTAGGCAAGCGTGCGGTAGAAGCCTTTACCGATGAGTTTCAACAACTGGGTGGCTTTGTTGTCAAAACGGCTAATATTTCGCACAATCAAAATGTAAAAGCTGCCGTGATGGCCATGCTTGGTGCTGATCAAGCCGAAAAGCGGGCTAAAGATCTACAAAATTTTCTTAATGTACCGATTGAAGCCAGCGGCCAAGGATCTGCCACCGCAGACTTTATCTTTATGATTTCAAAAGTTGATAAAGCACGGATAATCAAACCGTACCTTAACTACTATTATGCTTATAATTTACCGGTCTACTCGACCTCAACCATCTACGAAGGTCGCACTAGCCCTACTCGTGACAATGATTTAGATGGGATTTCTTTTACCGACGCGCCTTGGATGCTAGGTAGTACCGAGTCAATAAATAACAGTCGCCAAAAAATGAATCAGTTAGTACCAAACGCGACTAATAGCTTGGCACGTTTTTTCGCTTTAGGGCATGATGCCTATTTGGTTATCCCGGAGCTTAAACAATTTACAGAAGATACTCACCATAGTGTGCAAGGCCTTTCAGGGCATTTGAGTATGGATTCTTATGGCCGCATCGTGCGCCAATTATCTTGGGGAAAGTTTAAAGGTGGTAAAGTGATTCCCTTAAACCAAATGAGTAGAAGCGAATATTAAAATACTTAGCGTTACTTGCTATGACTTTGACTGATACTTTAACTATCAGCTTTGTCTAAAAATTGATATTCATAAGCACAGTTATTAAAACTAGGATGATAATGTATGCTTTCACGGATGAAAGGTGACAAGGTTGAGCGCTTTGTAGAAGGTTACCTTCAAAGCAAAGGGCTCAAAACGATTAAACGTAATTACTACTCACGCTACGGCGAGATTGACCTTATCATGAAGGACAACGACTATCTCGTGTTCATTGAGGTGCGATTTCGAGCAAACACTTCCTATGGAAGTGGCGCGGAAAGCGTGAATTACGTAAAACAACAGAAAATTATTAAAACGGCTAATTTATTTTTGCAACAGGCAAAAAAATTTCAACAACTTAATTGTCGTTTTGATGTGGTTTCCGTAACATTAACCAATAAATCCTTATCGGCTGATTGGCTTAAGAACGCGTTTCAACTGCCAGGCTGGTAATACAAATCAGGCTATCCATGATAGAACGTATACGCGATATATTTACAGAAAGTATTCAAACCAAAATTGCGGCCGCTGACTCTTTACCTGAGTCTATCGCCAAGGCCGGTCAAATTATGGTTAATTCTTTATTGGCTGGTAACAAAATTCTAACCTGTGGTAATGGTGGCTCCGCCGGCGACGCACAGCACTTCTCTTCCGAAATGCTTAACCGCTTCGAGCGTGAACGCCCTAGCTTACCTGCTATTGCGCTTACCACTGACACAGGCACTTTAACCTCAATTTCTAATGATTACAGCTATAATGAAGTATTCTCAAAGCAGCTTAGAGCGCTAGGCCAACCTGGTGATATTTTGTTGGCTTTTTCTACTAGCGGTAATTCTCGGAATGTGATCAATGCCATGGAAACTGCGCTCAGTAAAGATATGCTGATTGTCACTTTGACAGGTAAGGACGGCGGAGAAATGGCTGGACTGGTTGGGCAGAATGATGTCGAAATCAGAGTCCCTTCAAACTCCACCGCAAGAATACAGGAAGTTCATTTAGTCGTGATCCACGCTTTATGTGATTATATTGATAACACCTTGTTTGGTACTGAGGCTTAACCATGATTGCAAAACAAACAATGCGCATAGTAACACTGGCTGCAGTTGCAGCTTTTTTCTTACCAGGCTGTACAACCTTTGGCACACTAGCTGAAGATAGTAGTATCGAGCGCCGTGTCAGCACCTTAACGAACGCCATAGAAGAAAAAAATAAACCCTCTTATATTGGCGTAGAAAGCCACAATCTTTATGTGTTGATATACGGCCAAGTTCCAAGCGAAAAAGTTAAAGCTCAAGTATCTAATGAGATCCGTGGTATCCCTGAAATACGCAAAGTGTTTAACGAGCTTCGCATTAAAGATCCAAACGAAGTCAGCGGCATGTCAGACGCCTGGATCACTACAAAAGTGAAATCTAGCTTAGCCGCCGAGAAAGGGTTGGACTCTAAGCGCATCAAAGTTACTACCGAAGACGGTGAAGTCTTTTTGATGGGACTGGTGACGCGCGAAGAAGGCGACAAAGCGGCCCTCGTTTCTAGAAATATTGCGGGCGTCAAAAAAGTCGTAAAAATCTTTGAATATATAAACTAAAGCCACTTAGAGTAGACGATAATCGAACCAGTCGAAAGCCGAAACGGGAGATGTAACGTTTCGGCTTTTTTACCTTAGCTCAAACTATTGGCAGATATCATCTTTTTGTAAAGAAATCACTTCAGTCACTTTAAATTGACCATCGTAATCCGCAGCAAAGCATTCATTGGCTTTTTCCAGTTGGTAACCTCTAAAGCTAACAAAAACCTGCTCATAAGGTTTGTTCACCATTTCTAAATAATCATTCTGTAACTCAGTTGTTATCCCTTCATCGCCAACAACCCAAAACTCACTTTCCGAGTCGCATGGCTGAAACGAGCTGACTTCGCTACCATACATATAATTTCCTTTAGTCATACTTGTCATATCCTCGGCTTGATTCTCGATTTTCTTAAAGATGCTGCATGACTGCGTCATAGCGATAATAACGCCTATCGATATAACTTTAATTGATGTTTTCATTATCGATGCTCTCTTATTATAAGTACTTACTGCTAAGACTCTTATTTAATAACAGTTGAAGGGTTTACCGAAGATCCGAAGCGGGTTTGCAAGCGCACATGCACATGATCCCTAATGTTTTTACTATAACGGTTAGACAATGTTTTAGCCCTGCCGATAATGCTCACACCCGCTTTTACGACTTGGTTTATAATATTTACACTTGGTTTTATGTACCATACCCAACATCGAGTTCCGTCGCTTGCCTCAATTTCAACACCTTCGAGCACATTAGCATCAATGCCTGAAGCATAAGGCCAAGAAATTCTTAACACACAGCCTGATATTGGGGCCACCACATTCTGCTCAGCCAGTGCGATATAGTCTACGCCATCATGAGTTCTGCGGCCTCTAGAAGCGCCGTACTCGCCACTGCCATAAGGATCCATACGTCGAATACCTTTGCCAGTTGGGTTGCTATAAGCAGTTGGCCACAATCGTTTAATGGTGTTTTTGTAGGGTGAAATAACGCCATCGGGTTGACGCATAAACCGTGACTGAAAGCCTTCTATAACTGCTGCCGTATTATTGCCATAGAGCCCGTCTACCGTAAGTAATTTCTTAGAAGAGTTACGCTGATTGGAGTTAAGAAGTGTTTGTATGACTTTCACATCCGAAGAATGATTAGTGGCATTTTTACCCACTGCATGTCTTAGCATAAATATATCCCTTTAGTCCTTTGCTTTGACGAGAGCTCTATTATATTAATGCTAAAAAAATATCCTGGGATATACTTGAGAAATGAGAAGCAGTTCGTAATGAACTGCTTCTAACTATATAACGACTTATTATTTAACAACTTTCAGGTTAGGTCTACCTTTAGGCGGTGTAGGTGGCTCATCATCAGGTCCATCACCATCGAAATCAGCCGTATTGGGTGCACTGCCATCTCCATACATATTTGGAGAGAACATGATTCCTTGATCGTTTTCACGCGCATAGATGGCAACGATTGAATTCATTGGAATATAAATGTCGAGGGATTTACCCGAAAATCGAGCACTAAAGCTTAAAAAATCATGGTTAAGCTCAAAGTTTGCCACAGCTTCAGGCGCTATGTTTAATACTATCTTGCCATCGTTTGCAAACTGTTGTGGTACATTAACCTCATTGTGCGAGCAGTCTACTAAGACCTGAGGTGTCCAACCGTTATCAATCATCCACTCGTAATAAGCGATGAGTAGATAAGGTTGTAAAGGCGAGGGACTCGCCATTACATTAGACCTAATTTCATTTCACGCTCTTCTTCAGTCAAGCTGACTTTAAAAGATTCGCGCTCAAAGATACGTTCCATATATTCGTGAATCGCTTTACTACCGCGACCACTGATTTCAATACCCAATTGCTCAGCACGCCATAGTAACGGTGCGATGACACAATCCACTAACGAAAACTCTTCGCTCATAAAGTACGGATTGCTGGCGAATACTGGCGATAAGGCCAATATGCTTTCCTGCAACTCTTTACGTGCTTTTTTCGCTTTTGCTTCAGTACCATTAACAATAATCTCGTACTGGCTATACCATTCTTTTTCGATGCGATGCATCATTAAGCGACTACGACCACGAGTTACTGGATATACCGGCATTAGTGGTGGGTGTGGGAAGCGCTCATCAAGGTACTCCATGACGATACTGGCTTCATACAGCACTAAGTCACGATCAATAAGCGTAGGAACAGAGCCATACGGATTCAGATCCATAAGGTCTTCCGGAACTTTATCAGCAGTAACTTCGACTACTTCATAATTAACACCTTTTTCAGCAAGAACGATACGCGCCTGGTGGCTGTATACATCGTTACCTGAATACAATGTCATTACCGAACGTTTGGCGACTACGGCCATGTTTTTTCTCCTAAACAGTAAGGGTCTCTAGGCTTAGAGACCCATAAAACCGAATTACTTCTTCTTGATGTCTTTCCAGAACTCTTTCTTCAAGAAGTAAGCTAACACCAATAAAATTAACAAGAACAATAGTGACCAAAGGCCAATCTCTTTACTCTTTAGTTTTACAGGGTTTGCGGTATACGCCATGAAAGCAACCAGATCACGCACTGCATGATCGTACTCTTCTGGAGTCATGCTACCTTCTTCTACAATGGTAAACATCTTGCCTTGGCGGGAAATTTCAGCGATCTCTTGCTCCGCCTCATGGATTTCATTTTCAAGTTTCGCGATAGCTTCTTGCGCTTTTTCAACCGCTCCGGCCGACGCTTCTTTATCTTTAACAGTAGCTTTAAGCTCGTCGATTCGAGCTTTACCACTCGAAATGATTTCCTCTACCGCTAAAAGATCGTCGCTCTTCATTTGCAAACCTTGTAGGTCGGCTAGGATGTGCGGCATACCAACACCTGGGAATACAGTGTTGTTGACATCAAAAGGGCGTGACTTGTCGATGTAGAAAGCTCTTAGGTAGTTATATACCCAGTCATTGCCACGCACTCGAGCAACCATCGAAAGATCCAGTGGGTTTACACCAAACCATTTCTTAGCCAAGTCGGGATCCATGGATTTATCCATAGTGTCGCCTAACTTACCTTCGCCTAAAATTAACTGCTGAGCTTGCTCTTCAGTAAGATCCAAATCCTGAGCGACACGAGAATAACGCACATACTCCATCGAGTGGCAGCCCTGACAGTAGTTAACAAATAGTTTGGCACCGTTTTGCAACGAGGCTTTATCACCATAGTTAACGTTTACCTTATCGTTTGGATAAGTAACCTCACCACCCGCAGCGAAAGCTGCAACGGGTAGCAGGAATAAAATAGCTGAAATTAACTTTTTCATTTGTCTGTTACCCTCTCTGGTACTGGCTTTGTTTTCTCGAACTTAGGTAAGAACCATAAAGCAATAAAGAAGAAGAAATAGTAAGCCGTACAGATTCGACCCAATAATGCTTTTGCTGGAGTAACCGGAACCACTCCTAAGTAGCCTAAGATGATGAACGAAACTACAAACAATGCTAATAGAATCTTGAAAGAGCCACCGCGATAGCGAATTGATTTCACCTTCTGACGATCAAGCCAAGGTAATAAGAATAAAATTACAATCGCTAATGCCATTACTAAGAAACCTAGGAACGGATGCGGAACTGCGCGTAACATCGTATAGAATGGTGTGAAATACCAAACTGGGGCAATGTGTGGCGGAGTTTTCAATGGATTCGCAGGCTCAAAGTTTGGCTTCTCTAAGAAATAACCACCAAAGTCTGGTGCGAAAAATACAATGCTTAAGAAGATCATCAAGAAAACAACCACGCCCACAATATCTTTCACCGTGTAGTACGGGTGGAAAGGAATACCGTCTAGCGGGATACCGTTTTCATCTTTCTTGTCTTTAATTTCAACACCGTCTGGGTTGTTAGAACCTACTTTGTGTAAAGCCACAATGTGTAAGAAGACCATAGCCACTAGAGCTAAAGGTACTGCTACCACGTGTAACGCAAAGAAGCGGTTCAAACTCGCCAATGACAAGGTAAAGTCACCACGGATCCACTCAACCAAGTCTGGGCCAACTACTGGAATCGTACCAAAGAGGTTAATAATTACCTGTGCACCCCAGAACGACATCTGACCCCATGGTAATAGGTAGCCCATGAAGGCTTCAGCCATTAACAATACAAAAATGATCATACCGAAAATCCACACTAGCTCGCGTGGTTTCTTGTATGAACCGTAAAGGATGCCTCGGAACATGTGCAAATAGACCACCACGAAGAACGCAGAAGCACCTGTCGAGTGTAGGTAACGAATAATCCAGCCCATGTCGACATCACGCATGATGTACTCAACCGAAGCGAATGGGTCGCTTGGGCTATAGAACATGGTTAACCAGATACCGGTTAATAATTGGTTTACTAGGACTAATAGTGCTAATGAACCGAAGAAATACCAAAAGTTAAAGTTTTTCGGTGCGTAGTATTCAGCTAGGTGCTCGTTCCAAACTTTTGTGGCAGGGAAGCGTGCATCCAACCAGGTCATAAAACTCTTAAACATTAGGCACCTCCATCTTCGCCCACAACGATAACTTTGTTTGTTGTGTCGAGTGTATAAGGTGGGATTTCTAAGTTGGCGTTAGCGGGAACACCGGCGTATACGCGACCAGCCAAGTCAAACTTCGAACCGTGACATGGGCAGTAGAAACCACCAAGCCATTCATTTTCTAGCGAACCTGGCTCCGCAAACAACTTTGGAGAGCAACCAAGGTGAGTACAGATACCCACAGCCACAAAAAACTCAGGATCGATTGAGCGATACTCGTTTTTGCAGTATTCAGGTTGTTGATCTGACTCAGAATTTGGATCGGCAACAATCTCTTCACTCTTAGAAATGCTGTTGAGCATCTTCTTATCACGGCGAATAATCCATACTGGCTTACCACGCCATTCAACAGTGATCTGTTGGCCAATTTCTAATTTGCTATATTCTTGCTCCACTGGCGCACCGGCTGACTGTGCTTTCGCACTCGGTGCCCAGGAACGCACAAAAGGTACAGCCGCACCAATCACACCAACCGCGCCTACTGCTGAAGTAGCCCCGATCAGGAGATTCCTGCGTCCTTTGTTAACGCCCTGATTACTCATTCGAATAGTCTCCCCACGAAGAAAACCCACCTGTCAAAACAACAGATGGGATAAAATCATAATGATAAACAAGCTGCTCGCAACCGCGTAAATATAGCATACGGTACAAGTGGCAGATTACTGGTGGCATATCTTATAGGAAAAGCAACCCCATTACAAAGTGGTCTGACCACAAGGAGGCGCTAGAACATGTTGACGGGTATTCTGGATTAGATTTATTAGATTCAGATACAAAAACACCCGCCGCAAGGCAGGTGTTTTGTAATCCGATAGTTCTGTGACTAAGGTTACGATTAACGCTTAGAGAACTGAGGACGTTTACGTGCTTTATGAAGACCAACTTTCTTACGCTCAACGGCACGTGCATCACGAGTAACATAACCCGCTTGACGTAGTGGCGTACGAAGTTCTTCATCATATTCCATTAAGGCACGAGTGATACCGTGGCGGATTGCACCCGCTTGACCAGTACCGCCACCGCCAGAAACAGTAACGTAAACATCGAATTTTTCTAGAAGCTCAGTCAACTCTAGTGGTTGACGAACTACCATGCGTGAAGTCTCACGACCAAAATATTGGTCTAAGCTCTTCTGGTTTACAGTAATTTCACCGCTACCAGGACGCAAGAATACGCGAGCTGTTGAGCTTTTACGACGACCTGTACCGTAATATTGTTCAGCCATAATTCTCTTCTACCTTAAATATCTAATTTAATAGGTTGCTGAGCGGCGTGATTATGCTCAGAGCCTGCGTAAACTTTCAATTTGCGGAACATATCACGACCCAGAGGGTTCTTAGGCAACATACCTTTAACCGCTTTTTCAATAATCATTTCAGGCTTCTCAGCTTGAAGTTTACTGAAGTTAGCCTCTTTGATACCACCAGGGTAACCAGTGTGACGGTAGTACATTTTCCCTTCCGCTTTGTTACCAGTAACAGTAACTTTCTCAGCATTGATAACAACGATGTAATCGCCAGTATCAACGTGAGGAGTATATTCAGCTTTATGCTTGCCTTTTAAACGGCGAGCAATTTCCGTCGCCAAGCGACCTAATGTTTTACCTTCTGCGTCAACGACATACCAGTCGCGTTTAACAGATTCAGGCTTTGCACTAAATGTTTTCATATTCGTTGAGCTCCAAAAAGCCATTTGCACCCGCATTTTTGGGCCGCTAGTGTCATAAGCGATTACGAGAGGCTTAATATAAAATAGCTCTCAGCGTCCCACAAAAAAGAGCGCAAATCATACAGAACCCGCCCCTATATTACAAGTGGCAGGCAAAGGATTTACCAAAATTATGTTTCGTCTTGGGCAAATTTACGAATTTTCAACCAAATCCTTTCAAAAAGACTTTATTTACGGGGCTGTAAACGCTATAAATAATACTGCGTTGGGAGAGTCAATTTTGCATTGCTCGCCAAGACAAGACGTTATTTTAACAGTCAAACAACCCAAGAGGCAAAGGAAAAATGGCAAATAATAAAACTCGCAAGATTACCGCAGTCAAAGAGAAGTTCACCAAGACCCAAATCTTAAACGAAATCGCAGCACAAACAGGCCTAACTAAGAAAGATGTAGGAGCGGTTATCGACGAGCTTGGAATTGTAATCGAGCGTCATATTAAGAAGCGCTCAGTTGGTGAATTTACACTGCCAGGCCTATTAAAAATTAGTACGGTAAAGAAACCAGCGGTCAAAGCACGTAAAGGCATTAACCCATTCACAGGTGAAGAAACGACATTCAAAGCTAAACCAGCTTCTACCGCGGTAAAAGTACGTCCCCTAAAAAAGCTAAAGGATATGGCAAAGTAATTCCTGAATCCATATAAGCGATTAACCACAATACAAGCCGGCTCAATGCCGGTTTTATTTTGCCTACGATGTGGGGCTTTATGCCAAGTGCTCAAGGCTTAAATAATCCGTACTTTGCATTTCTTGTAAGCGACTTAGGGTTCGCTTGAATTCAAAAGCGAGCCCCTTACCCACATATAACTCCTCCATTGGCACTTCGGCCGATAGGATTAGATTCACATGGCGCTCGTAAAACTCATCAACCATCGCAATAAAGCGACGCGCGGCATCGTTCAATGAGTCATCCATTTGTGGTACTTGTCCAACAAAAACCGTATGAAAGCCACGTGAGATCTCGATATAGTCGGCAGCCGATCGTTCTGTTTTACAAATAGCGTCAAAAGTAAACCACACCACGCTATCCGATAGTTTCACCGCATCAATCAGTCGCCCCTCTACTTTAAGCTTACAGTGATCTTGCCCTTCTGTAGCTGACAATTGCTTGAAATACTGCTGCATATTGTCGTTGGCGGCTTGATCCAAGGGGTAATGATAGATATTAGCTTGCTCTAGTGTTCGTAAGCGGTAATCGATACCAGCGTCCACATTTAAAACTTGGCAATTTTCTTGAATCAATTTAATGGCCGGTAAGAATCGTTCACGCTGCAGTCCATTCCAGTAAAGTCGCTCTGGCGGGATATTTGATGTGGCGACTAAAACCACGTGACGCTTAAAAAGCTCTTCAAACAAGCCGCCTAAAATCATCGCATCCGTAATATCGGTGACGAAAAATTCATCGAAGCAAATGATTTTGGCGCGGTCCGCGAGTTGATCGGCAATTTTCACCAGAGGGTTTTTCTCGCCAGCCAGCGCTTTTAGTTCATTATGAACCTCGTGCATAAAACGGTGAAAGTGGAGTCGGACTTTCGCTTTTATGGGCAAGACATTAAAAAAAGTGTCCATTAGGTAGGTTTTACCGCGCCCAACCCCCCCCCACATATACAACCCTTTTACAGGCTGACTGTCGCCAGACAGCCAGCGAGTAATTTTTTGCATAAAGCCGTCACGTGGCCTCGATTGCATGAGATCCTCATACACCCGTTGTAGCGCCTGGACGGCCTGCTCCTGCGCAGGATCTTTAGTAAAACCTTGTTGCAGGTCTTTATTATATTGCTCTAACGGCGTCATTATTTAGATAAGTTCCGGCAAGTTCTGTGAAAGAGCTGCTTCAAGCGATTCTCTTAGCTCTACTAAGCGACCATGGAAGAAATGACCAGCGCCAGCCATTTTTATGAGCTCAGGCTGTGGCTCGAGTTCATCAATCCAACTAAACACAGCATCGGGGTCCACCACTTCATCGGCATCACCCATCACCGTTAACCAAGGGCAGTCTGGAATAACGAACTCATCAAAACTAAAACGATTCACCGGCGGCGCAATAGAAATTAACTGCTTGGCGTCTTGCTGTCTCGCTTGCAGTGCCGCTATCCAAGAGCCAAAACTAAAACCGGCCAACCATAAAGGTCGATTAGGATACTCTTTACGCGCCCACTCAATGACTTTAATCAAATCATCTTGTTCACCGCGACCTTCATCATATTCTCCTTCAGAAGCACCAACGCCCCTGAAATTAAATCGCACCGAAGGAATGCCTAAGCCAGCAAGAGTTCGTGACACTGTATAAATCACTTTATTGGTCATGGCGCCGCCATGTACGGGATGGGGGTGGCAACAAACCGCAACCGCGTTACGTTCATCAGCCTCTGTAGCGTCTAAGATAGCTTCAATTGCGCCAGCTGCTCCATCAATAAGAAATTTATCTTTGCTCAAAATAGTTTATGGCTAGGGACTAGTGAGGCTATTTTCGCATGTTTTTCATTTGCATGGAACTCGAGTGAGGATGCTTACGGTGGATCTTTTCGGTATCCATAAAAAAGGGGCCCCGAAGGACCCCCAAGCTCTTCAAGAGAGCACCATGAAAAGTACTAATTACTTCTCATCTTCCATATGTACTTCGGCATCCGACTCGGCTTTAATGTCAGCTTTGATGCGCTCATCCATCTCTTCTTCAGAAATTTCTGCTTTTGACTTTGATTTAACTTTCGCTTTAGCTTTTGCTTCTTCAGCACGGTGCTTAGCTCGCTCTGCTCTTTCCTTAGCTTCTTCAGCGCGTTGCTTGGCAGCTTCACGCTGCTCCTGAGATTTTTCTAGCGCTTGCTCAGTTGATTCTTGCACCTCTAACTTTTTCTCAACCTCGACTTGGCTTTTTACACCAACCGCGGCAGCGCTTGCTGAAAATGCTAGTGCGAAAATTGTAGTTAATGCTAGTTGTGTTTTCATCATCAACACCTATTTGTTTAATTAAAGTGGACTTTTAGCCTATTAAAAACCAATGCTCACTGCCAGCGAATGGCTTCAAAATTGAGCACCTTTTACACTTTTTAATAGAATTCGCCTTTTCCGTGATCGGCGTCACAACAGAAACACTAATAAGTTAAAGTTTCGTTAAATAACAGGAGGTTACCTTGGTTTTTATATTTTATCCTTCTCGCCCAGAGGGTACTTATGCTTCACGCTAAGCGACTCGTTCCACTCTTGAGCAAAGTCACGTTGCCACTTGGCGTTGATAGAAGCCACTACCAACATAGTAATCAAAGCCCCAATACTGGCTAACGCCATATCTTTATGAGCATCCCAGACATCGCCCTGCGTGCCTAAATAGGCGATCCCCAGATCACCACCAAAATATTCAGCTGCGCCCCACTCTATAAGCTCAAAAAGCATCGAGCTCGACATGGTTAAATCAAGCGGTAAAAAATATCCCCAAAAGCCTTTAACGTTTGCCACTCGAATAAAGACCTCACGAATGGGATAGGCAAAGAGTAATCCGTACAAAAAGTGCACTAGGCGATCGAAGTGATTCCGCTCCCAACCAAACCAGCTATTTAGTTCAGAGCCAAACACAGCTTTGGTCCATGCGTTATAGGGCACATTGGCGTAGGTATAATGAGATCCTATTTCATGCAGGCAAAGAAAAATAAAAATACAGCTGTATGAAATTTTCGACAAAGGAAAGAATTTGTAGGTCGAGACTAGTCCTATGACAAACAGTATTGTCAGAACATTCTCAAGCGCCCAGTCTGCCCTGTCGTGAGGGTCTATGGCGCATATAACAAAAACAATAGTAAAAAGAATTCCTAGTATCGTGAAAAAACGTGCGTTAGGCGTCATTATTCTACTCGTACTTTGTCTTAGAATTTGTGTATCATAAGCGTAAAGTATCAAGGCCTGCAATGAAGCGTTTTATATTTTATATAACCGCATTTTCTTGCAGCATGCATTAATTCGTATACAAGGAAATTTTGAATGTCAGCAGTTCTTAGCATCATTCTTATCGTTCTAGCTGCCGTTGTTGCCTTTTTTATAGGGCGTTGGCATGGTTTATCAACTGGCTCGAAGGAGCTCACCCAAGAGCTGGAGTCAAAGGACAAAGAGCTCAATGAGCTTAAATCGGGCGTCAATGAACACTTTGACGAAACAGCAAGACTTTTCTCTAATCTGACTGAAGAATATAAAACCCTTTATCAGCACCTCGCGACCGGCGCAAATAAATTATCCGACAAAGACTTTAAACTTAAACTATCAGCCCCTGTTGGGGCGGCCGGTCTTTCTGCTGATATTAGTCAGTCTTCGAGTGAGGTAAGCGGTTCGAATGTTTTGGATGCTGAAGAACATTTAACTACGGCTAAACTAACAACAGAAGATCGCACACCGAACCACGAGGAAGAAAGCTTTATCCGTGACAGGGATGAGTCTTTAGAAGCTACAACAGAAGAAGATAACTCAGACTTAAATCACGATAAAGAAGTTACAGCAGACAAAAGTCAGTCTGTAGTAAAAGAAACGGCTCAAGCAGATCTCGATATCGAAGTCTCACCACCGAAAGATTGGGCTGAAGATGATATCGATGAAAATTATCATCCGAACGAACCGCATATTGCACAGTCTGAATTCGCAGATCTGGCAAGCGAAGAACCAGAGGCTCCGTCAGCACCAGGCTATGAGCCCAAAGAAAGCGAGCCAGATAACAAAAAATAAGCACTAAAAAGCGTGTTGGTTTAACACCGCAGGTGGCGCCCTAGCGTGTCTCGAAGGTTAAGACATCGCCACCTACTCCGCTCTAACTTAAGGCATAGAATAAACAATGAAACTACTGCAATTTATAGGCTTCATCATTAAATACCTATTAATAGGCTTGGGAATAGCAGCCCTATTTATCGTTTTCTTGCCTGAAAAGTTTTCCAAGGATAAAAGCCCTGCCGAGCATACTGCATATCAGTCACAGCTCACGCAAAAAGCTAGTTCAAAAGTCCTAAACGGCTTAAAAACAAGCTATGCAGATATGTTGGCAGAGACTGCACCCGCTGTTGTTAGTATTAAGGTTCGCTCTAAGGTGTTTTCACTAGAAAGTGGTGCTTGCGCTGATCTGGAAGCCCGCCCACCCGACACTAACGCTTGTGCCGTGCTCTCCGACGGCTCTGGTGTCATTATTGATAAACAAGGACATATCGTTACGAATGCGCATGTATTGGACAAGGCCGACACCGTCATCGTTGAGTTAAAAAGTGGCGCACAACTGAAAGCCAATATAGTCGGTGGCGATATTGAGTCAGACATTGCTTTATTAAAAGTAGATGTCGAGACGCCTCATTTTTTACCGCTACCTGAAAACGATCAAAGTCGAGTTGGCGATCTAGTATTCGCCATTGGTACGCCTAATTTAGGCTTCCATCAAACCGTAACTCAGGGCATCATCAGCGCGAAATTCTTTACTCGCGTTGCGCACTATATCCAAACTGACGCAGCGCTGCGTCCAGGTAACTCTGGAGGCGCTTTAGTCAATGCCTACGGCGAGCTCATTGGGATTACCTCACTCAGCACTTTAAGCAACCAAGGTGAAAAACTGTATCAAAGCTACGCCGTATCGGCTAATAACGTTCGCCACATTGTTGAGCAAATAAACAAACACGGCCAAGTCCATCGCGGCTGGCTTGGTTTAAGTGGCGACATGACCATTAACCTAAACTCCATTAGTTACGAGTTAGGACTCACTGCCGAGCAAAGGCAAGAATTACAAAGCCGTATTAACCAGCTACCTTTTGGCAAAGGCGTTGTGGTCACTGCAGTTGCCGCTCAAGGTCCAGCCGAGCAAGCAGGTTTAAAGCCCCTAGATATCATCACCGAAGTGAATAACAAACCGATTTATAACGCGGTAGACCTCACCTCAGCAATATGGAATCTAGAACCAGGTGCAGAAGTCACGGTTAATTATATGCGAGACGGTACTAAACATAGTCAAACCGTCACACTGGGGAAAAGAGGCTCTGTTTCTCCATAACTCGGTCAATGTTGCAAGCTGGTTGAGTTATCAGTTATTACAAAAAAGGCGCTGAACCTGAGGTTAGCGCCTTTAATTCATAACCGTTTTATAATAGCAAAACTAGCCAACTCGTTTAATCGATGCTCCGAGGTTTTGCAGCTTTTCTTCAATAGTTTCATAGCCGCGGTCAATATGATATATCCGGTCTACCAGAGTCTCACCATCCGCCACTAAACCAGAAAGCACAAGGCTTGCAGAGGCCCTCAAGTCAGTTGCCATAACCTGTGCACCCGATAGTTTTTCAACGCCGTGACAAATCGCAGTATTACCTTCGATATCGATGTCAGCACCCATACGCTGCATTTCCAGCACGTGCATAAAACGGTTTTCAAAGATAGTTTCAGTAATAATCCCAGTACCTTCAGCCACCGAGTTCAAGGCACAAAACTGAGCCTGCATATCGGTTGGGAACGCTGGGTAAGGAGCCGTTTTAATGTTTACCGCTTTTGGGCGCTGCCCTTTCATGTCTAGCTCAATCCAGTCGTCGCCAGTTTTGATTTCCGCTCCAGCTTCTTCTAACTTCGCCAAAACAGAGTCTAATAACGTCGGATCCGTATTTTTACACAAGACACGACCACGAGTAATCGCGGCGGCCACTAAATAAGTACCCGTTTCGATGCGATCCGGCTGTACGTTATGCTGGCCTCCATGTAATTTCTCGACGCCTTCAATGGTGATAACAGAAGTACCACCACCACTAATCTTCGCGCCCATTGAGTTGAGGAAATTCACTAGGTCGACAACTTCTGGCTCACGCGCTGCGTTTTCGATAGTAGTCACACCGTCAGCTAAAGTCGCTGCCATGATCAAGTTTTCAGTTGCGCCAACACTGATGGTGTCCATAAAGATTTTAGCGCCTTTTAAGCGACCATTAACTTTAGCCTTAACGTAACCCGCTTCTACCTCAATCTCAGCCCCCATTTCACGCATACCTTCAATATGCAGGTTCACAGGACGTGCGCCGATGGCACAGCCGCCCGGCAAAGAAACCACCGCCTGACCATATCGTGCAATTAATGGCCCAAGCACTAAAATTGAAGCACGCATGGTTTTAACTAAGTCGTACGGCGCTTCGTGGCTATGAATATTTGAAGCATCAATATCAACGTTAAATTTATCGTCGATCGTCAGCTGCGCTCCAAGTCGCCCTAGCAACTCCAACGTCGTTGTCACGTCATTCAAGTGTGGCAAGTTTCCGATGGAAGTCACACCATCAACCAATAAGCTGCCCATCAAGATTGGAAGCGCTGCATTTTTTGCGCCTGAAATTTTTACTGAACCATCTAGTGGACCAGCGTCTTTGATTAATAATTTATCCATCAGTAAACCTTAAATTATTGTGCTAGTCTTAGACAAAAAGCTTGGCTTTTTCCCACTCTTGCGGCGTATAAGCTTTAATAGTTAAAGCATGGATATCACCGCTGGCAATGTGTTCGTTCACTGCAGCGTAAACCATCTGCTGCTTTTTAACTGCACGCAGTCCTTCGAATTGCTCACTAACCACGATGACTTGAAAGTGACTGCCGTCGCCATCAACGCGTAGTTCGGTGGTATTAATTTCTTGCTCAATTAGTTTTTTAATATCTTCTATCATTGGATTTCTTAAAGTTGCTGATTGTGACTGATTAACCCACAGTATGGCCCCTGACTTTGACAAATTAAAGCCCGAAGTTGTCCTGAGAATTATCAAATGTGACTGTAAAGTGCCCAGATTTTACCTTAAATCCATGAATTACACACTAGGAGTAACCACATTTATCAAAACCAGTTGCCACTTGCATCATCCCTGGTGGTCAATAATACTATCAATTATAGGGATTTAGGGGCTCACAGCGACTGTAACTAGGGCATGACAAGCCTTTTGTGCCCCTGTACAATGGCGCGCTCAAATTTAAAGTTTCTGAGCAATTCATAAGCAAAGCTTCGTTACACTTTGCCGCTGTTTTTCAACAGCTTAGTAACCCTATAATCGTTAATAGAATAGAGCATTTAAGGTCCTCATGTTAGAACATATTGCCTACATAATTATTGGTACCACCCTCTTGATGTGGAGTGCAGATCGCTTTACCGACGGCGCGGCTGCAATTGCCCGAAACTTTGGCGTTTCACGATTAATCGTTGGCCTCACTATTGTTGCAATAGGCTCCTCAGCCCCTGAAATCTTTGTTTCGATTCTAGACTCCTTCAAGACGTGTGCGCCGGATAAACCCGAATGTGGCCCAGAAGTTGCCATCGGTAACGCCCTAGGTTCCAATATCACCAACATTGCCCTAGTGCTTGGTATTACAGCCTTAGTACGACCGTTAATGATAAATTCCGGGTTATTAAAGCGAGAGATCCCTATCCTCTTTTTAAGTTCGGCCGTCGTATTCTTGTTCTTTTGGGATCTTCGACTTAGCCATATCGAAGGCTTCATTCTATTAACAGGTCTCATTCTGTATTTCTTCTGGTTGGTACATGTCGGCATTCAGTCCCGAAAAGAACATGACCCGATGGTCGATGAGATGATCGAGGAGCTGCCAGAGGGGATGCCTAGTGGAAAAGCAATTTTCTGGGTAATTATTGGTCTCTTATTACTAGTCGGAAGTTCTAAGCTGTTAATCGAAGGTGCTAGTGGTATCGCCTTAGCATTTGGCGTTTCCGAGACAGTGATCGGCCTTACTATCGTTGCATTAGGCACCAGCTTACCCGAGCTTGGAGCTTCGGTGGCCAGTGTATTAAAAAATGAGCATGAAATTGCTATCGGTAACGTTATCGGCTCGAATATTTTCAACTTACTCGGCGTGTTAGGGATCCCTGCCGCCATTGCGGCTCCAGTTATTGAGAAAGATATTCTCCATATTGATTACCCATTGATGTTAGGTCTTATCATTGCCATGGCCATTATGGCTTATGGTTTTAGAGGCCCCGGTAAAATCAACCGCATTGAAGGCGCTATTTTAGTTGCTGTCTTCCTAGGGTATTATATAGTTCGGTTCTTTGTGCTTTAGTCACAAAAAACTGATAATAAGCATAGAGTTAGGGAGCTTAATTTGAGTCACACTTCTATTCAGCAACGCTATCTTGAAAGCGCTGAGCGCGTGATCAACATAGAAAGCCAAGCGATTAATCAGCTAAAAAAGCAGCTCGACGATACTTTTATCGCAGCTTGTGATCGCCTAATGGGATGCCAAGGCAAAGTCGTCATTATTGGTATGGGCAAGTCTGGCCACATTGGCGGCAAAATGGCGGCAACATTAGCCAGCACCGGTACCCCAGCCTTTTTTGTTCACCCTGCCGAAGCTAGCCATGGTGATTTGGGAATGATTGAAGAACGCGATGTGGTGATAGCGCTGTCTAACTCTGGCGAAACCCACGAAGTAACGTCTCTTATCCCTGTGATCAAGCGCCGCGCCATTCCGCTAATTAGTATCACCAGCAACCCTAACTCCAGTTTAGCCAAAGCCAGTGAAATACATATCACCGTCAAAGTCGCGCAAGAAGCATGCCCACATAACTTAGCGCCTACCGCCTCAACCACTGCCGTTTTAGCACTTGGCGATGCCATTGCGGTGAGCCTACTCGAAGCTAAAGGTTTCACACCTGACGACTTTGCTTTGTCGCACCCTGGCGGAAGTTTAGGCAAAAAGCTGCTGCTTCAAGTAGAAGATTTGATGCACACTGCCGAGAACTTCCCAGCGGTAACTCCAGAAACGTCGGTTAAAGACGCGTTGCTCGAGATGACCGACAAGCGCTTAGGGATGACCGCGGTGCTCAACCAAGATAAGTACTTACTTGGAATTTTCACCGACGGTGATTTACGTCGTGCTTTCGAGAAAGGCATTAAAGTCGACACGCCGATTCAAGACGTTATGACAACCGGATGCAAAACCATCTCAGCTGATGCCTTAGCCGTTGATGCCGTTGGCCTGATGGAACAAAACAGCATTACCTGCTTAATCGTTGTTGATGAAAAGAATAAACCTTTAGGTGCGGTTCACATGCACGATTTATTAAAAGCAGGAGTGGTTTAATATGAGCAAACCACAATATTCGCAAGAGTTAACCCGAAAGGCACGCGAGATTAAACTAGTCATTTGCGATGTCGATGGTGTCTTAAGTAATGGTCAAGTCATTATCGGCAATCAGGGTGAAGAACTCAAAACCTTCAACATTAAAGATGGTTTTGGTCTAAAAAGCCTCATGCAACACAAGATTGAAGTTGCCATTATTACCGGCCGACGCTCAGAAATTGTCGAGAAACGATGCCGTGAATTATCGATCAAGCATATTTATCAAGGCCAAGTGGATAAAAATGCAGCCTATGAAGAGCTCTGTGATAAGTTAGCCTTAGAGCCAAGCGAAGTCTGCCATATTGGCGATGATCTCCCTGACTTACCGTTAATGCGCCGTTCAGGCCTAGGTGTTACAGTAGCGGATGGGCACTGGTTTGTGCGCAAAAATGCAGATTGGACGACGCAGTGTAATGGTGGTTTTGGCGCCGTTCGCGAAGTTACTGACTTGATTCTTGATAGCAAGGGCTTGCTAGAAAAGCACCTTCAGGAGTACACCTAATGACCTTTTTGAAAGGCCGTCACATTTTATGGTTACTAGTACCAGCTACCTTTGTGGTCGCCTTTCTGTGGGACAAATCCGTTGAGCAAAAGCCAGACTTTATTCAAGCGGACAATAACCCCGACTATTATTTGGTCAACACCTCTACCCTTGAATTTGATGTACAGGGTCAGCGCACGCGCAAGTTTACCAGTGAGAAAACTTCTCACTTCAATGACTTAATGATAACGCGTCTGCAAGCACCTAAGTTTGAAATGATTTCCACCGAAAAGCCTTGGCAAATCACAGCCGATACGGCGACAAACAATGAGCTCAGCGAGCAGTTAGAGCTGGCCGGCAATGTGGAAATCAAACTAACCCCAAAAAGCCAAAATCCGAGCATGACCTTAACCATGCCAAAGCTCAAAGTCGATTTCACGACCCAAACCGCTTTTACCGACACTACTGTTGAATTGAACAATGGTATTTTTCGTCAAACGGCCAAAGGCATGAATGCGGACTTGCGCAATAACACTATTGAATTTAAATCTCAGGTCGTTTCTGAAGAACTATGAAGATACTAAAACTTATTCCTACATTGTTAGTTAGTTCACTGCTAGCCACCTCTTTCACAGCTCAAGCAGCACAGTTTGAAAAGTCACGCCTTAAAGCAGAAAGCTCTTATTTAGACGCTTCTCAGGAAACGACAACCGTTGTTTATGAAAACAACGTGGTTTATGAGCACGGTCAAATGACTATTCATGCGGATAAATTGATAAAGCGTGGCGAAGACGCAGGCACTATCACTGCTCAGGGAAACCCTGTAAAAATACACTACGTTGATGCTCTAGGCGAAACAACGGATATTGAAGCGCCGAGCATTAATTACGAGCAAAAAACTGGTGAGCTGGCGGCTGATGGCGATATTCAAATCGTGCAAAGCTCACAGCAAGATACATTAACGCTAATTGGTAACAAACTAAGAGCCAATCAGCGTATTACTGATGGGTTTAGCTTTGTCTTAACAGGCAATCCAACGCGGTTTATTCTAAAGCAACCGAATCAGGCTGAAATTACTGCGGTCGCCGATACTTTGCGCTCAAACGGTAAAGATCGAAAAACTCAACTAGTCGGCTCCGTCAACTTAAGTCAAGGCTCTTCAAACACTTCCGCAGCACTACTCACTTATGATGGGGCTACTAAGCGCATATCTGCAGACCAAAGTTCTGACGGCTCTCAACAAGTAGTCACAGAGTTTTTCTGGCAAGATGAACCTCAGCCTGAGAAAACAGAAACCGAAAAAGCATTAGAGCAAGACTCTACTGTCGACGGTAAAACTATAGAAAATACAATAGAGTTAGACAAAGAGATCCTAAATGAGACTGAGGACTCTATCCACCCAGAGGACGACCAGTAATGAGTTCTCTAGAAGCAAAAAATTTAGCTAAAAGCTATAAAACACGAAAAGTTGTTGAAAGCGTCTCGCTAAAAGTTGACCAAGGCTCTATTGTTGGCCTTCTTGGTCCAAATGGTGCGGGTAAAACCACCTCTTTTTACATGATTGTCGGCTTGGTACCGTCGGATGCGGGGCAAATCCTACTCGCTGACGAAGATATCACTGGAGCAGCAATGCACGCTAGAGCTCAAAAAGGGATTGGTTACTTACCCCAGGAGGCTTCAATCTTCCGCAAGCTTTCTGTGCAAGACAACATTATGGCTATTTTGCAGCTCCGAAAAGACTTGAGTGATGAACAAAAGGAAGAAAAACTCGACCAGCTATTAGCTGAGTTTCATATCGAACACATTCGCCTTAGCCTTGGCATGAGCTTGTCGGGTGGCGAGCGTCGTCGTGTAGAAATCGCCAGAGCGCTCGCGAATGACCCTAAGTTTATCTTACTGGACGAACCTTTTGCCGGGGTTGATCCGATTTCCGTGATAGAGATAAAAAGCATCATTATGCAACTCAAAGAGCGCGGGCTGGGTGTTTTAATCACCGACCACAATGTTCGCGAAACACTGGATGTCTGTGAGCACGCCTATATCGTTGATAGTGGCAATATTATCGCCGATGGTAACCCTGAAACCATCCTTGAAAACCCAGTTGTAAGGCAAAGATACCTAGGCGAACACTTCAGAATGTGACTCTAATCATTGAAATTCAAGAGCCAGTCCCCAAGTTAAGAATAAGCCTTGCAAGATCTCTAATCTCAAGGTAACTTGGTAGTTAAAGGGCAATATAAGGAAAAGACTGGCTTACGTGATTAGAACAAAACGCCTCAAATTCAATCCCCTTAATATTTGGTTAAATTCAAAACAACCATCATTGCTGAACCCATTTGTTTCTTTTTATCAGCAATTACCAGCCCTTTTGCAACTCTGTAGTCTCCAACTCTCCCAAGGAGGTGAATTATCGCATCGAATCAAATCCACTATAAACAAGTTTTCTTTAGCGAGCGTGGAACCTTCCCACGACCGACTATGTAGTCGTCTGATCTGTTCAGAAGATTACCAAAATCAACTATTAATCTAATTATAGAAGGAAAGTTTATTATGCAAATCAATCTAACTGGGCGTCATTTAGAAATCACAGAACCATTAAAACAATTTGTGGATGAGAAATTTTCAAAGCTAGAAAGACACTTTGAGCAAATCAATAATGTTTACGTAGTCCTAAGCGTTGAAAAAATCCGCCAAATTGCTGAAGCAACCGTCCATCTTAATGGCGCTGAAATATTTGCCAACAGCGAATCAGAAGATATGTATGCAGCGATTGATTTATTAATTGATAAATTAGACAGACAGGTCATCAAGCATAAGGAAAAATTGACTCGTCACTAAACACCCCAACTCTTATCCTTAGTCTTGACTGTATTGATAGAGTCGTTACAAGATACAAAAAATGTTAGAGTTAATTCACTCAAAATAGCTAGTAACTGTCTATGAGTGAGAATATTTAAGCCTCAACCAAAATTGTTGGGGCTTTTTTTCGCCAAGCGTTGTTATAATATTTGATAAACAACCCCATTGGTCACGAATAATACTGCGGAGCTGAAATATAATTCCCAGCAGAGATATATTATGAGCGAACAACAAAGCAAGACAATGCACATACTGGATACGCTAGCTCCCGAACGTTGCAAGCTTGGACTAGAAGCAACTAGCCGAAAAAAAGCGTTGCAATTAGTCGCCAATGAATTCAGTCAAAGCCACCCAGAGATAAACTCTTTTGAAATCCTGCAAGCTTTAACTGAACGCGAACAGCTAGGTAGCACAGCCATTGGTAACGGTATCGCCCTTCCTCACGCTCGACTCGAGTCCTGCAAAGAGCCAATCGCTCTACTCATTTCGCTACAGGAAGGTGTCGACTTTTTCGCTTCTGATAAAGAAAATGTGGATATTATTTTCGCACTTATTGTGCCCTATGAACTCGACTTTAGAGACCTCAAGGGAATTGAGCTTGTTAAAGCAGCTTTTGGAAATAAAACATTATGCGCTCAAATCAGAAATGCTCACAATAACGAAGCATTATTTGATATCATTGAAAATGCGCTTAAAGAATTCAGCAATAAAGGTAAGGAAGAAACTTCGTGAAGCTAGTTATAGTAAGTGGTCGTTCGGGTTCGGGAAAATCAGTTGTTTTAAAAGCACTTGAAGACGCCGGTTATTACTGCATTGACAACTTACCTCTAGGCCTGACTTTAAATGTGATTAATGATCATATCTTAAATAACGAACTCATAGCAATCAGCGTCGATGCCCGAAATCCTAGGGATTTAGAAAAGTTCTCCGAAGAAATGGAGAAAATTAAAAAAGCGACTCCTCACGCTAGCATTCTCTTTCTAGATGCTGACGAGAATATTTTATTAAAACGCTTTAGTGAAACCCGTCGTCGTCATCCGCTTACCAATCAAGGCTACTCGCTACGTGACGCCATCCACGAAGAAAACAAACTATTAGCGCCTGTTCGTGGTTTAGCGGATCTGGTTATCAACACTTCAGAACTAACGCCACATGAGTTACGCGAAAGAGTACGTGATCGTGTTAGTAGCAATAAAGCTCCACAGATGGATATCCGCCTTGTATCTTTTGGTTTTAAGCATGGCGCCCCAAAAGACGCGGATTTTGTTTTTGATGTTAGATGCCTACCAAACCCATACTGGGTTGAAGAACTTCGCGACTTCACGGGTAAAGATCAGGAAATTGCGGACTATTTATCATCAAGTTCACTGGTTATGGAGTACACCTGGCAACTACAAGTCTTCTTAACCACTTGGATTCCAGAGTTTAGCAAACAAGACCGCAGTTACTTTACATGCGCCATCGGTTGCACAGGGGGGCGACACCGTTCGGTTTACATGGTGGAAACCTTAGGACGCTATTTAAAGAATCATTACCCGAACATTTCCGTAGAACACAGTAGACTCAACAAGCTTTAAACGTTGCGCAGAAAAGCACCATATCTGCGCATCGAAGTTAGCACTCTTTAAGCGCTAAAAAGCCTATATTTACTGGCTTTATCAGCAATCTTCGGCCCAGATTTACAAGTTGCCTAGGTTATATAGCTGCGATAGAATAAGCAATAAAATCAATCACTAACAGGATAGCTATGGCTGAAAACCTAAACAACCAGACTCGTCAAGAGCAGCTACAGCTACTAAACTCCGCGCTTGATAGCGGACATTTAATTCCTGTTAGAAACCTCTTAGAAGAACTTCACTCAGCAGATATCGCGCATCTCCTGGAATCAACGCCACCTCGCGTACGTAATGTCATTTGGCAGCTACTTGATAAAGAGCGCGAGGGTGATGTACTGCAACATCTGAACGATGAAATACGTCAAAACTTCATCGAGAACATGCAGCCACAAGAGCTTGCTAATGCACTAGCAGACTTAGATACGGATGATGTTGTTGATATCTTAGGAGACCTTTCCAACAACGTCAGTAACCAAGTCTTGCGCTTGTTGGACGAGCAAAACCGCGCACTTATTGAGCACGCTCTAACTTATCCTGAAGATACTGCCGGCGGTCTGATGAACATAGATACCATCATGATTCGTCCACGAGTATCGGTCGAGGTTGTTTTACGCTATTTGCGCATACGTGGCAGTATGCCTCCCAATACCGACCACCTGTACGTGGTCAACTCTCGCGATGTTTTGATTGGCTCGGTACCTATCAGTTCGATTCTAACCTGTGATCCCGAAACCTCGATCACACAAATCGTCGATGAAGAAATGTTTACTATTCCTGTCGATATGTCTGATACGGAAGTTGCGCAGATTTTCGAGCGGCATGATTTAGTTTCAGCTCCTGTGCTTGATGAAGAAGGCCGCTTGCTTGGACGTATTACGATTGATGACGTGGTAGACGTTATCCGTGAAGAAGCGGATCATTCGTTACTATCTATGGCTGGTCTTGATGAGCTGGAAGATACCTTCGGTCCTGTTTTAGTGACTGCACGCAAAAGAGCTATTTGGTTAGGGATAAACCTATTAACGGTCATTCTAGCGGCTTTAGTCATTGGTCTGTTTGAAAGCACCATTGGAAAAGTGACCCTGTTGGCGGTATTGCTGCCCATCGTTCCAAGCATGGGAGGGATTGCCGGTACTCAGACTTTAACCTTGGTTATTCGAGGGATGTCGCTGGGCCATATTAGTGATGGTAACCAATCTTACTTACTGAAAAAGGAACTTGCGGTCAGTGTCATCAACGGCGTACTTTGGGCGGTAGTAATATCGTCTTTAGTCTATGCCTTTGCTTATTATAAGGGCACAGACATTAACCACTTTCACCTTGCCATTACTATCGGTGGCGCCATGTTGTTTAATTTAGTGACAGGCGTTTTGAGCGGTGCCAGCATCCCTCTAATCCTTAAGAAGTTAAACATAGACCCAGCCATTGCTGGTGGCGTTGTCTTAACCACAGTCACGGACGTAGCTGGTTTCTTCGCACTTCTTGGACTAGCGACCTATTTCTTTGGCTAGTTACAGGCAAAGTGACAAGAGCATGTGACAAGAGCTTGTCTCGCCACATGACTCAAAAACTTTATCGAGCAATCGTCATCTGTTCAATCGCAACTGAGCCCGTCAAAATACTCGAGCGATGGTCAATGTCATCACCCATGGCAACGATGGATTGAAACATCTGCTCTAAGTTTCCAGCAATTGTAAGTTCTTGAACATAGTGTTTAATTTCACCATTTTCAAACCAGAAACCACTGGCCCCACGAGAATAGTTACCGGTAACGATATTCACTCCCTGCCCCATAACCTCTGTCACCAATAAACCAGTTCCTAATTCTTTCAGGATCTCATCCAGAGCTTTTGTCGCTGAATTAATAATGATGTTATGGATTCCGCCGGCATTACCGGTAGTTTCTAGACCCAGTCGTCTTGCCGAATATCCACTCAAAAAATAACCTTCTAGAACACCTTTGTCGACAATAGTTCGTTGTTGAGTGGCGACGCCATCACTATCGAAGTTTGAGCTACCTAGGCCTTTTAATAAAAAAGGATCTTCGGCGATACTAACCCCTTGAGGCAATATCTGATGACCAAGTTTATCCAGCATAAACGAAGAGCGTTGGTATATTGCGCCCCCTTTCAACGCTCCAAGAAGGTGTGACCAAAGCCCGCGCGCCACCTCAGGGCTGAATACCACAGGATAGTTTCCTGATGGGCAAGAGCCTTGGGTTAGTTTTCTTTTTATACGTTTAGACGCTTCTGCCCCCACTTCTTGTGGCGACAATAAATCGCTATATTCTCGCCCTAAGGTGTAATACCCATCCCTTAACATCCCTTTATCGGTTTGCCCGATTAAAACATTGGATAAACTGTATCGGGTCGTACGATTCATGCCCATAAAGCCATGGCTGTTGGCATAGCATGACAAGGACCTGTGGCTGTAGAAGTTTGCGCCTTCTGACTGTTTAACGTGTTCTGCCTGCAGTGCAGTAGATTCAGCGGCTTTAGCCACCTCCAGCATATCTTCGACAGTGAGGTCATCAGGGTGATCTAGCGACAAGTCTTTAAAGTCTTTAGCCATTCGCTCTTTTTCAACTAAACCAGAGTAAGGGTCTGGCTCAGTGTGTTTAGCAATATTGCAAGCTGCCTCCAAGCCTTGTAGCGCAGCAGTTTCAGTCAAATCGTTAATAGACACTGTGCCTTTTGATTGATTGAAATAGACGTTAATGCCTAAGTGACTGTCTTGGTTAAACTCCAGCGTCTCGAGTTCGCCATTGCGAACTTCAAGGCTATTACCGATGGTGTTATAGCTCCAGACCTCAGCTTGATTTGCACCTGCTTTCGAAGCGGACTCTAACACCCTCTGAGCAATGGTTTGCATCAGTTTAGAGGTTTGCTCTTGCTGTTTAGCGATCTGCGTTAACGTTAGCTGGTTACTATTAACTTTCGACAATCCTAACTCCATCTTTACCGTTTAATCTTGACTCATTATAAAAGCCTTTAAGCATGATAAGAACCGTGTTTCAAGATTTATTTTAAGGAACAAAACTACCACTAACTTTATGAAAGCGTTATCATAGCGATAACTTGTGTCCATTATTGTAACTTTAGTAGCTAACTTATGACTGACAACATTGAGCATCATGAAGACCTAAATGAGAAGTCGAAATCTCGAGTTAAGAAGGAATTGCTTGAGTTAACGGCTTTGGGTGACAAGCTAGCTAAACTACCGAAGCAGCAGTGGGACAAGCTTCCTATTTCAGACACACTGAAGCATGCTCTCAAAGAAGTGTCTAAAATCAATCACCACATTGGTTTAAAGCGTCATATTAAATACATCGGAAAACTTCTGCGTAATGAAAATATCGAATCAATTGAGCAGCAATTGGTCATCGATAATCAGCAACATACGCTAGAAGTACAACGAGAAAAGCTTTGTGAACATTGGCGCAATCGCCTCCTAGATGAAGGCGACAAGGGGGTGTTTGAACTATTAGAAGTAGCCTCGAACCTAGACCGCCAACACTTGCGTCAATTAGTCCGTAACGCTATAAAAGAGCAAGAGCTTAACAAACCACCGAAATACCAGCGTGAATTGTTCCGCTACTTGCGTGATAACGCCGAGTTTTCAAACAGCTAAGACTACCCTGCTTGGGTTCCACCCACGGTCAGTTGATCGACTTTTAAGGTAGGCTGGCCCACACACACCGGAACGCTTTGCCCGTCTTTACCACAAACCCCAATTCCGGGGTCCAGTTGCGAATCATTACCGACCATACTGACATACTTCAATACTTCTGGGCCATTTCCAGCTAAGGTTGCGCCTTTAATCGGTGCTGTTAATTTGCCGTCCTCGATTAAATAAGCTTCGCTCGCACTAAAGACGAAATTACCCGATGTGATATCCACCTGACCACCTGCAAAATTAGGCGCATAAATCCCTTTTTTGACGCTAGCAATGATTTCCTCAGGGTTTGACTGTCCAGCTAACATCAGCGTATTAGTCATGCGTGGCATAGGTAAGTGTGCATAAGACTCGCGACGACCATTGCCTGTTGCTTGCTGCCCCATCAATCGCGCATTGTGTTTGTCTTGCATATAACCTTTTAATACGCCATTTTCGATCAAGACCGTAGACTGAGTAAGGGTTCCTTCATCATCCACATTTAAAGAGCCGCGCTGCCCTTCTAAAGTGCCATCATCCACCACCGTACAGAGTTCCGATGCCACCTTTTCACCGATTCGACCAGCATAAGCTGAGGAGCCCTTACGATTGAAGTCACCTTCTAAACCATGACCAATCGCTTCATGCAATAACACACCCGGCCAACCATTACCTAAAACCACAGGCATGGTACCAGCTGGGGCTTCGACTGCTTCAAGATTGACCACCGCTTGATGCACCGCTTGTGATGCTAAGCTTTCGAGGTCTAAGCTCATTAAGTGCTGCCAATCATATCGTCCGCCCATTCCGGCGCTACCTCGTTCACGGCGCCCTTGATGCTCTGCTACCACAGTGACATTTAAGCGAATCATCGGTCGAATATCAGCGGCTAAAGTGCCATCAATCGCCGCCACAAGCATGTGTTCATCGGCCGCCGACAGGCTGACCATTACTTGCTTCACCTTTTCATCCATTTGCCTAGCTTTAGCATCTAACTGGCGAAGCAAGGCAATCTTAAGTGACGGCTCAACATCACCCAAAACCGTATGTTCGGTATACAAGCTATGACTTGGTACTATTTGATTAAAGCTCACCGCTTTAGACTGGCCCGCACGACTAATGCTAGTAGCGGCTGCCAGTGCATTATTGAGTGCCGTTGATTCAAATTGATTGGCGTAGGCAAAGCCTGTTTTTTCGCCATCAATACTGCGAATACCCAAGCCTTTATTTAGGTTGAAACTCGCGTCTTTGACCAAGCCATCTTCAAGTTGCCAGTATTCCATGACCACTTCTTGCAAAAATATATCGGCATAATCCTGCTGATAACGACTAATAGACTCTATAGCCTGTGAAATAGTCGCCACTGACAAGTCTGACTCTCTAAATAAATGTTGTTCTACGCGATCAATAATAGTTGTCATTAGTTACCTAAATAAATGCATTAAAGCCGTCTGTGAGTGTGCACAGGGAAGCGCTTTTTAATGGTGTCAATTTGCCCAATTTCCAATGTTTGATTAATATAGCCCTCTTCATCACCAAGCGCCCCAAGTACGTCAGCCCAAGGACCTACAAACATGCTATGGCCAAAGGTTTTCCGCTTATTATCATGTACCCCTGTTTGATTAGCAGCTACCATAAAACAAAGGTTTTCTACGGCTCTTGCCTGTAGTAACAGCTGCCAATGAACCTCACCCGTTTTTAAGGTAAACGCTGATGGCGCTAAGATAACATTTACGGACTCAGCTTGATACTTTCTATAAAGTTCGGGGAACCTTAAGTCGTAGCAAACCGAAAGTCCAAACTTAATCCCACGATAATCGAAAGACCTTGTCTGATAACCAGCTAGCGTGTTATCAGACTCTGAGTAGACTTCATCGTCTTTCACCGCTACGTCAAACATATGAATCTTATCGTAATAAGTGATCAGCTCGCCTTGCTCATCCCAAACATAACATCGGGCAAAAGGTCTATCTGCCACACTAGACTGGATAGCTATGGTGCCACCAACTAGCGCGACTCTGTATTCTTTAGCGACTCGTTGCATCCATGATTGAATCGGCCCTTCTAAATGAGGCTCTACAAAGTCCAGCTTCTGCCCATTGTACTTTTCCATCAAAGCAAAAGTTTCCGGCAAAACGACCATCTCTGCGCCGTCGCTTACGGATTGCGCAATCAATTTCTCTGCCTTCTTTAGGTTGTCCTCAACAACACTTGAGGAAGACATCTGAATTAAGCCTATATTGATACTTTTATTCGCCATTATTTCTCACCACTATCTTTAGTCGTGTCTTCTTGCTGTGGCTCTTCAGCAGTAACCTTCCTATTAGCATCTGAGTTAGTCTCATCAGTCTCTTCAAGTTTCATTTCTTGTGGCTCTCTCTCTGACCCAGTCTTGGGTTCAACCTCAGGCTCAGACTCAGGCTCAGATTCATTCTGTACTTCTTCCTCATCCACCTCAGGAAGCGCCACTTCTTTAGACTTCTTGTTTAACTCGATAACCGTTGGGTTACTTAAGTCACCGCTAATTTTGTATTCAATACTAACCACAACATCAATTACTGGCTCAAACAACTTATTAACAAGCAGCATAATTAAGCCGGTAGTAGGCTCAATAGCCCACCCAGCTAATAGTGGTAAGCTTGAGCCAAGCTTTGGTACCACTGTAACATTTTGGTTAACGGTATTTTTAACAAGGTTGGTTCTTCCCTTTACCTTTACATCGGCAGCAGTACCATTAATGAAAACGTTCTCACTATAAACAACCCCATTCTTTATGGTAAACACACCCTTTATCTTGTCATAGAAAAAACCGTCTTCAAAAAGGTCGCTGAAATCCAACGATAATCGACGTCGAATACTCTGTAGTGAGAATAGGCTGAAAACTCTTGCCTGACGGTCACTCAGCTCTTTGACCGAGCCTTCACCAGTTTCCAAATCAATCGAGCCGCTTATATTCGCAATACTAATATCATGAAAACCTCCAGGCCATTCTAAGGATGCGCTACCCGTAGCATTGGTATCCTTTAAACCGTCGCCGAAGCCCCATCGTTTGAGTAAAGATCCGGTATCTAAGGTTTCAAAATTAATCTCTACCTGACTTTTATCCCCTTGCCAACGACCTTCTAAATAAGCTTTGAGCTGTCCTTCAATTTGGCTGTCACCTTGAACCAGCACCGTTCCGTTATCTAATTTTGAAACCAGCGTTAACTTACCCGTATCAATCCCATTAATTTTGCAGGCCAAGCATTCAACCTGCCAGTTATCGAGCGAAGACTTTTCAATATTAACCTCGGAATCAGAAAGCTGGCTAAAATCGTTTAATTCAATATCCAGTTTTTCTACGGTTACGTGTTTTCGGCCATCTTTATGAATCGTTAAGTTACCAAACCCTTCATTCGCTTTTACATTAAAACGTACGCTGTCATCTGCCAACAACGAGTCACTTAACTCCACATCGTGTAACGATTGGCCTGCAATCGTGAAAAGAGCTGTTTTGATAGAAATATGATCGATCCATTTAGGCCAAAAGAAAGTTCCGCCCTTTTTAACTTGCAAACTATTGAGCCATTCATTGCTGTGAATCTCAGCAAAAAAACCTTTAATCGCAACCCCGTTATTAGGAACTTCAATGCTGTGAGTCGCTAAGTCTCCTAAAGCAATAACCCCATTAATATTATCGGGTGAGTTAACGTCAAAGCTAAGTTGAGCTGAAACAGTATCACGGTAGATCGTTCTTGCGTGAATCCGGTTATTGTTACGGTATAAAGTCGATAAGAAAGAGCTTTGGCTTTCTTTTGTCTTACTAAACCAGGAAGGCCCTTTAATGGCAGTCCCCTTCAAGTCACTACGTATAATTAATGACTCAGAGCCCTCACTATCTTGACGATAGTGCAGGTTAACCTTACTTTTACCATCAACATTAATAGGCAGCTGCATATCAAATGAAGTCATAGCCATAGCCAAATCAAAGTCTGAAATTGCATCAATATTGACTAAATCATCGCCTTTCCCGTAGTCACCAACCGCTATATCAATGGTTACTGGACTTTTCCATAGCTCCCCTTCTAAACCCTTACCAAAAGCTCCTTGTTCTGTATAGCTCAGTTTCCCTCTCAGCGAGTTTAGATTCAATCCATAAGAATCTAACTGGACACTTTCACCATTGAATAGCACAGAACCACTAACAACTGCATCGCTGCCCTCGTTTAAAGGAACCTCAAGCCTAAGCTGATGCTTCAAGTTGCCAGTGAAAGTAAGGTCTAGTAATGCAGGTCCTAACCACTCTTGAAGTGGCGAGTTTAAAAAGACAAAGTTATATAACTCATAGCCAACTCTATTTTCAATATCGAGTGTTAAAGAAGTATCATCCGTAAACACCGAGTCAATGACGCCGCTAGCTTGACCGATATCGTGTCCTTTTATTTGCCCTTTATCAGAAGATAAAAAGAGCTGGTTATTTTTAAAGTGAGCTATAGCGGTAAGTTGGTCTACTTGAGGCCAATCAGGATCAAACTTCAGACTCGTATCCACTACGTTGGCTCTTAGATCAAATACACCCGAGGTGTCCTCGTAGGGGAATGCTTCGAAACCACCTCGCCAGACTAGTCTTGCAAATTCAACCTTTCCTTTTAGCAAAGATTGATCCAGATATTCTAGAGCGTTTTGACTCATTGTGGTTCTGGGCCAATACTTTTCTAAAGCCGCAATATCCACTTGCTTCGTTTCACCATACACTGAGAGAACAGCATCATCTTCCTCAAGCTGAACACTTCCATGAATCACAACTTGAGCTTCTTTATTTTTCAGTGAAAATTCATCAATTTTGATTAATGGTTTGTCTTCCACACTGACCCAAGTATTAAGAGAAAAATCATCAATAGGGATATCGCCTTTGAACACAGTTGGCCAAGACAACTGTGACTCTGTAGACTTTGCTTTTAAACGCCAACCAGAGTCTTCTTCTTGAATTTGAATGCTATTCATCAATAGCTCAGGACCGTAGGAGCTAGCAACTGTCGTAAAGTTACCAATCTCAGCACTGCCACTAATTGGGATTACCTTTGCATCCTTTTGAACAGCGCGGATATCCAGTGATACTAACTCTCCATCCGGCTGTACTTCTGAAAATATATCCCTAAGCTCTGAAGGAATAAAAGGCGATGACAGAGTGACAAAATAACCTATCGGCGTATTTTCTGCCTCAAGCGACCACTCTATGGACTGGTCATCTCCAACCTCTCTCACAGCTTTAAAAAAACTATCGAATTCTAAAAGCTGATCATCCGCAGTTCGCTCAGCCACATAAAATCTGTCGCTTGAAAAAATAGCCGTATTGTCAGTCTTGTGATAATTAATTTCCGCGTCTAATCGCGCCACTTTGGAGTTTGAGCTTTCTGCTTTAAATATGAGTCTCCCCGAAATGGGCTCCTTACCCTCATACTCAAGCCAAAACTCAGAATCCGCAATTTCAACAGGAATGTCTTCCGGTAACTTTAGAAATATCGCACTGTCCAGCACGTCAAAATCACGTAACAAACCATAAATTTTGAGCTCACTGTCCTCACTAAACGGCATTCCTTCGGACTCAATGATCAACTTGGTTTGTGAAGAAAAGTCGCTCTGAAAGTCTAAAACCAGCTGTCTCTGTTCCTTGAGTTTTTCAAAACTTACAGTACTAAACTGTATTTTCCTGACTAAGTCATTTCTTGCGACACTAACAGTGAGTCCATTAACATCAATACGTTCTTGATTAATAAATTCAGGGTGACGCTTAAGCAATAAATCAATATCAAGTGACCAAGAGTCAGTGCTTTTGGAAGGGGCTGGAATTCTAATTTTAGCATTCGCACTGTTCAGCTCTATCGACTCAGCAACAACATATCCTTTAATCAAACTTTCCCAAAAATTTAGAACTACCCTTGTACTATCAGAACTGTAACTCATTGAGCCATCGGACTGTTTCCATGAAGCATCCTTGAGGAAGACCTTTGGTTTAAATTCCGACCAATCGACTTCGAGCTCTGAATAATCAAAGGTACCGCCAAACTGCCCTTCAACTAAGGCAACCATTTCCTGCTTATCTTCAGTCCAATAAGGAAGCGATAGCTTTACAATAGAAAGTAGGACGACGAAAATAATGACCAGCACTGACACCAGCCACAAAAAGCTGGTTAATAAACGTCTCAGAATGCGAGTCAAACGTTTAGTCATTCAATTACCAGGTTACCTATAAACACCTTACATCAAAACCACATCAAACTGCTCTGGCGAATACAAACTTTCAACCTGCAACTTGATCGGTTTATCAATAGCCACCTCGAGATCTCCTAGGCTACTTGCTTCTTCATCTAACAAGCAATCCACCACTTCTTGACTCGCAAGGACTAGGAACTTTTGTGCATCGTAGGTGTTCGCTGCGCGACTTAATTCGCGAAATATTTCGTAACAGACAGTGACGGCGGTTTTGACATAGCCACGGCCATTGCACTGTTGGCAAGGCTCACACAATAAACGCTCTAAACTTTCGCGAGAGCGCTTTCGAGTCATTTCCACAAGTCCTAAAGCTGAGACCTCAGTAATCTGTGTTTTGACATGATCCTTTTCAAGAATCCGCTCCAAAGTTCGTAGCACTTGTCGTTTATGCTCTTCCTCTTTCATATCGATAAAATCAACAATGATAATGCCACCTAGGTTACGCAGTCTTAATTGCCGAGCCAAAGCTGTGGCTGCTTCAAGGTTTGTTCTAAAAATGGTTTCTTCGAGATTTTTATGGCCAACAAAAGCCCCCGTATTCACATCAACCGTGGTCATAGCTTCGGTTTGATCAATGATTAAATAGCCGCCGGACTTTAACGGGACTTTGCGCTCTAACGCACGTTTAATTTCTTCTTCGACGTTGTACAAATCGAAAATGGGACGCTCGCCTTGATACAACTCAATACGGCTCAGCATCTCCGGCAAAAACTCTTTAACAAAGGCTTGTACTCTTTCTAGCGCGGCTTGGTTATCGATTCGAACTCGCTCTACATCGTCTTCAAAGATGTCTCGCATGATGCGTAGCTCAAGCCCCAAATCATTATGTATTAAACCTGGTGCTTTAACCTGTTTAGACTTTTCCGTAATTCCGCGCCAGAGCTTTGCTAAAAAAAGAGCATCTCGAACAAGCTCTTTTTCTGTCGCCCCTTCAGCCGCGGTTCGAACGATAAATCCATTATCGAGCTCTTCATGATCTTCCAGTAATTCTTTGAGCCGAATGCGCTCGACTTGATCATCGATACGCTGCGAGACGCCAACGTGCTCAGTATCTGGCATCAATACTAAGTAACGCGATGGAATCGTGATATGGGTCGTCAGTCTGGCCCCTTTGCTCCCAATAGGGTCTTTAATGACTTGGACAATAATCTTTTGACCTTCGTGTAAAACCGACGTGATATCCGTTTCTTGTGACTGTTGCTTATCAAGAAGTTTCGAGCCCTCTATCGCTTGCTTACTTCCCTCATCTTTTTCCGTGACAATATCTGCAAGGTGTAAGAATGCTGCTTTTTCGTGGCCAATATCGACAAATGCAGCCTGCATGCCTGGCATCACGCGCTTTACAACACCTTTGTAAATATTGCTAACGATACCGCGGTTTTCAGTCCTTTCAATATGCACTTCCTGCAGCACACCATTCTCCACGATAGAAGCACGTGTTTCCTGAGGCGTTACGTTTATTAATATTTCATCGCGCATATTGATTAAGCTCCTTATACTAGCGCATGCTTAATACTGGCTTGCTCTAACAGTTGGCGAGTTTCATATAAAGGCAAGCCCACTACATTTGTATAGCTACCATTAATTGTTGTAATTAAACTCCCGCCTAACCCTTGAATGGCATAAGCGCCAGCTTTGCCCATAGGCTCTTTAGTACGACAATAGTTTTGAATAATGGTTTTACTAAGATTGGAAAAGGTAACTTCGGTTTTTACGGTAGTTTGCCACAGCTGCTCACCATGGGTGATAACCACACTCGAATAAACATGATGGGTTTGCCCACTTAAGCGCTCTAACAGTTGCTCGGCATGCTGAAGGTCATCCGGCTTACCGAGCGGCTGCCCCTGATGAACAACCGTTGTATCTGCGCCCAACACCGGCAGTTTTTCAGCATACTCACTAGACTCCATCGCCGATAACGCTTTCCCACGCGCTACTCTCTCTACATACTCTTTAGCGGACTCGCCTGCTAGTTGAGTTTCATCAAAATGATTCGCTATCTGAATAAAGTCCACGCCCAGTTGCGTCAATATTTCCTGGCGCCGTGGCGAACCTGAAGCTAAGTAAATGGTTGTGTGCTGTGACATACAAAGCCCTTAGTTAACTTTAAAATAACGTCGAATATCGCGCAAAAGGATAAATAGCCATGGCCATAGAATGGCGTTGATTGCGGCCGAAAGCCAATAGCTCAAGTCGCTTTCAGGACTTCCTGTCACTCGTGATAGCCACAGAACTAGAGCTAAATACAGTAAGCTCAAACCGCCCATGGTTAATGCCTGTTTCCAGATTGGATAAATACGAATCCGTAAATAATTTAGCTGCAAAACAAAGACCAGTAAGCACAAACTGAAGCTGTGCAACCCCAGCGTTGTGCCAATTAAAGCATCAAAAATCAGTCCCCATAAAAAAGCCCACAGCAAGCCGATGCGATGCGGTAATGCCACGACCCAATAAGCCATGACTAAAAAAAGCCAGTCAGGCCTAAAAGGATGCCACGATTCAGGCAATGGTATAACCGTCAGGATAAGGGCTATGATGAAACTGAGGATGATGACCCAGGTTCCGCGTTTACCTTTAGCTTGCATCGGAACCTCCTACTGCCTCTTTTTTATTGTCAGGTGCTTCGGTGCTAGGCTTAGCTTTCGCTTTTGTAGGATCATGATACGGCCATAATAAAAGCACATGATTAGCGCGATTAATATTAGCCGTAGGCTCTGCCAAAATCTCAGCATAAGGCTGTGCCGATTGACGCGTGACCGAAATCACTTTCGCCACTGGGTAACCATCGGGAAATTTCTGTCCAAGCCCCGAGCTTAATAAAACATCACCTTCATTGATATCAATAGTGTTCGGTAAGTGACGTAAATACAACAACTGCCCATTACCTTGGGCAATCGCGCGAACGCCATTACGATCCACACGAACCGGGATGGCGTGCTTTTGGTCGTTCAATAAAATCATGCGAGATGTCGTAGTCGAGACCTCGACAATTTGCCCCATAATCCCTTCCGCATCAACCACTGGCTGCCCCACAAACACGTCGTCCATGCTGCCCTTGTTGAGTAACAGTTCATTGGCAAACAAACTGCTATCAATATTCAGCACCTCAGCAATCACACGCTTTCCGCGTAAAGTTCGCGAAGAACCTAGTAACGAGCGCAGTCGAGCGTTTTCTGACTCGAGTCCGATTAAACGTTGGTTTTGTGCTTTGAGAATCAACAGCTCATCTTTTAACTGACGGTTTTCTGCCAATAGGTCGTTACGGCTCACAATATTGTTGTCAGCCCACGAAGCAATTTCGTTTGGAATGTTAGCAAGATAGTAAATTGGGGCTAGCGCGGTGGAAACACCTTTACGAGCACTGCTTAAGTAGTCGTAACGATAATCAAGTACCATCAATAGGGATGCGACTAACAGACTCAAGATGAGCTGAAGTACTAAAGAAGGGCCTCGAGTGAATAGATTTTTAATAGCCTACTCCTCCCGCAAGAGTATTGTTTTTATGATGTAACACAAACAAGTTGTAGTTTAGCAGTATTTCGAGCTGTCATACAAAAATCGGGCAATCTAAGTGCCCGATTTTAATGGACTTTTTTAAAGTCCTTAATCTTTAAAGCTAGTCGTCTGAGAACAAATCGCCGCCGTGTTCATCAATAGTTTCTAGAACTTTACCACCACCACGCGCAACACACGTTAACGGATCTTCAGCAACAATGACTGGCAAGCCCGTTTCTTCCATCAGCAATCTATCCACATCACGGATAAGCGCTCCACCACCCGTTAACACCATACCGCGCTCTGAAATATCAGCAGCCAGTTCTGGTGGAGACTGTTCAAGAACAGCTTTCACCGCACGAACAATACCGTGAAGAGGGTTTTGAAGAGCTTCTAAAATTTCATTGCTGTTAATAGTGAAGCTTCTAGGAATACCTTCCGCTAAGTTGCGGCCACGAACGTCTAATTCGCGAACTTCAGTTCCTGGGTAAGCCGTACCGATTTCGTGCTTAATGCGCTCGGCCGTTGCTTCACCAATGATAGTACCGTAATTACGACGAATGTATTCGATGATAGCTTCATCAAAACGGTCACCACCAATACGCACAGAATCTGAGTAAACCACGCCGTTCAATGACAAGATTGCGATTTCAGTAGTACCACCGCCGATATCCACGACCATAGAACCACGCGCTTCATTAACAGGCAAACCAGCACCAACAGCAGCAGCCACCGGCTCTTCGATTAAGTACACATCGCGCGCACCAGCCCCTAAGGCTGATTCTTTAATCGCACGGCGCTCAACCTGAGTTGAGCCACAAGGCACACAAACCAAAACTCGCGGGCTTGGACGGAAGAACGTATTGTCATGAACTTTTCGAATGAAGTGTTGCAACATTTTCTCAGTCACTTCAAAGTCAGCGATAACACCGTCCTTCATTGGACGGATTGCAACGATGCTGCCAGGCGTTCTACCCAACATTTTTTTCGCAGCCTCTCCGACCGCAGCGATAGATTTAGCTCCGCCTGAGCGATCTTGTCGAATAGCGACAACTGAAGGTTCATCAAGAACGATCCCTTGGTCACGAACATAAATCAAAGTATTTGCCGTACCTAAGTCGATCGATAGGTCGGTAGAAAAAAGGCCACGTAATTTATTAAACATCGGAGGAGGTTTCCCGCTAAAAACTTGTTTTACTCAAATTTCATTAAAATAATTGTCAATCTAAAAGGGCTAAACGCCAGCAACGACAAGGCTTTTGAGAATTTTCTCAATCGCGTTACTCTAACAATACTACTTAGTCTCGGCAAGCTTAAAAACGAATGATGGGAAAGTTTTTCCTAAGATTGCCGACTTAGCGCTAATTTTAGCACTTTGCCTATTAAAAGACCTGATTTATTTGATTTAGTTCAGCTTTACTTTGGAGCCTTTATGCCTACGGTAACCCGCTCCAAACCTGCATAATCCGCTAGAGTCACAACATCTTTAAACCTATGCTGTTGCATTATGTCGCGTACAGCTCGCCCTTGCTCAAAGCCATGCTCAAAAATTAGCCAGCCACTCGGCTTTAAGTGCTGCTGCGCTTGCTCTGTAATTTCCACAATATCGGCTAGCCCATTGTCGCCAGCCACTAGTGCACCGATTGGCTCAAAGGTTAAACCCTTTAAGTGCTCATCATTGGCATCAATGTATGGTGGGTTACTCACAATCATATCGATCTTACCCGACCAATCTCGAAGCCAATGACCCCGCTGAAAGCTGACATTACTTATTTTCAGTTGCTGACGATTATCTTCGGCGACACTCAGCGCTTGTTCGCTGATATCGAGCCCCGTTACTTTAGCCTGTGGACGCTCTGAAGCGAGGGCTAAGGCTATGGCGCCTGAACCAGTACCGAGATCAAAAATTTGATAAACTTCATCCGCAGGAATTTTACTCAAAGCGAACTCAACCAGGTGCTCTGTTTCAGGGCGAGGGATTAAGGTTGCTGGAGTGACCTTTAGCGTAAATGTCCAAAAGTCCTGTTTTCCCACTAAATAAGCCACCGGCTCACCCGCTTTACGGCGCATGATTAATCCTTTGAAGATGTCTAATTCAGTTGGGGATAGTGTTTTCTCAGGCCAGGTTTTCAGCCAAGTGCGATTTTTGTCCAGAGTATCTGCAAGCAGTATTTCGGCATCAAGCTTGGGGGTATCAATTATCTTCGAATTTGAGTTTTCAAGCTCTAAGACTTCGAGCTCCGAGATAGACCATGATAATGCTTCTTGAACTGTCTTACTCACAGTCTCTGACCTTTATTGAAATGAATAAGGCTTAGCCTCGAAGCTAAGCCCCAAAATTGGCTTTACGATTGACCAGAAAGTGCCGCTAATTGATCCGCTTGATGCTCCTGAACCAATGGCTCTAAAATTTGATCAATATCGCCTTCCATAATCTCGTCTAACTTATACAAAGTTAAGTTGATGCGATGGTCAGTCATACGCCCCTGTGGGTAGTTGTAAGTACGAATTCGATCCGAGCGATCGCCCGTTCCAACAAGGTTTCGACGCATTTCCGTCTGCTCAGACTGATGTTTCGCTTCTTCGGCCGCTTGTAGTCGCGACTGTAATACAGACATCGCTTTAGCGCGGTTTTTGTGCTGCGATCGCTCGTCCTGGCACTCTACCACTACGCCCGTCGGCAAGTGCGTAATACGGATTGCTGAGTCAGTTTTGTTGACGTGCTGACCACCCGCACCCGAAGCACGGAAAGTATCGACTTTTAAGTCCGCTGGATTAATATCAATCGCATCGATCTCATCGGCTTCCGGCATCACTGCAACGGTACAAGCTGAGGTATGAATTCGACCTTGCGACTCAGTATCAGGCACTCGCTGTACACGGTGCGCGCCCGATTCAAACTTTAGGTGTGAATAAACCATGTCGCCCACAATGCGTAGAATGATTTCTTTATAACCGCCATGATCGCCTTGGCTTTCGCTGATCACCTCAACCTGCCAACGCTTCTTTTCCGCGTATTTACTGTACATGCGGAATAAATCACCAGCGAATATAGCGGCTTCGTCACCACCAGTACCCGCACGAATCTCCAAGAAGGTATTCTTTTCGTCGTTTGGATCACGCGGCAACAGTAATTTTTGTAGCTCGATTTCTAGGCTTTCGATTGTCGCTTTCGCTTCTTTAAGCTCTTCTTGCGCCATCTCACGCATATCAGGATCATCGTCCTTCAGCATTTCCTCTGCATTTTGCAGGTTCTTTACCGCTTCTTGATACTGCTGGAAGGCTTTTACCACTTCTTCGAGCTGTGAGTATTCTTTTGATAAATCACGGAATTTATTTTGATCAGAAATAATTTCTGGATCGCCCAACAAAGCCTCAAGCTCTTCGTGGCGATCAACCAAACCTTCTAGTTTTTGACTGACAGAATCCTGCAACATGCTATTTCTTAATTCCTGTTGTGGTTAAACAAGTCGTTAGCGACATGGGATAAAACTGCTGAATAAGCCTAATGTAAGCTTACTTAATCATCGGATGCTTTATCAAGCTGAAACAGTTCACGAGTAATCTCGTGTCTATCCAGCTCTTCATCATCCTCACGCAACCAGACTAAAGGTTGGTGTAAAAACTTTTTGGTCAAACGATGCGAAAAGTGCTCTAACACGGCTTCCACATCATTACCATTCTTCAATTGCGCCTTAGCTCTTTCCAGTTCGGCCTGAGCGATGGCACCGTGCATTTGGTGTAATTCACGCACTGTATCATGTTTTTGGCGGCCCGCGTGCCACTTTTCAAAGTCGCCCACAAACTCTTGCAAAATCACGATAGCTTCTTCTGCTGCCTCTTGGCGTGCCTGGAGATTCTCCTGAATCACCCCCTCTAAATCATCAACAGAATAGAGGTAAACGTCATCGAGCTTGGCGACCGAACTTTCGATATCGCGCGGAACCGCAAGATCCACCATAAACATACTTTTACGACGGCGCGCTTTTAACGCAGTTTCAACCATACCCTTTCCGATAATCGGCAACATACTGCCGGTTGAACTGACCACAATATCGGCTTGTGGTAAATAGTGTGGGATAGCGTCTAAACCGACCGCCTTACCACCGAAATCATCAGCCAGCTTGTGCGCATTCGCTAAAGTGCGGTTGGCCATAATCATTTGCTTAACGCCGCTTTGCTCTAGATGGCGCGCAGCTAACTCGATGGTCTCGCCGGCGCCAACGAACAATACCGTAAGCTCACTAAAGTCTGAAAAAATATGACGCGCCAAGGTAACTGCGGCATAAGCCACTGAGACAGGGTTAGAACCAATCTCAGTCTCATGGCGCACCCTTTTTGCCGCCGCAAAGGTCTTTTGGAATAAGCGCTCCATGACCTGATTCACGGTCCCGGCACGTCGAGCTTTTTGGTAACAAGCTTTTAGCTGGCCGAGAATCTGAGGCTCACCTAACACCATTGAATCCAAACCGCTCGCGACCTTCATCAGGTGCCCAACGGCATCAGCGCCCTGGTGGCAGTAAACTGCCTGCTCCAACTCTTCGCCAACACCTTTTTTAGCTTCTAACCATTGCAGAAGCTTGGCTTTCAGCTCTTCGTGCTGCTTCGACTCGTTGGAGACATAAAATTCAACGCGGTTACATGTTGATAGCAAGGCTACTTCAGAGTCTTCGGTGTTTTCTTTAACTTCCGCCATGATTTGACCTAACTCATGATCAGCAAAAGCAACCTTCTCACGGATGGATAAAGATGCTGTTTTATGGTTAATTCCTAGAACAATCAAAGACATAAGTTAGGCAAAGCTATTAAAATAGGTCACTCAAAAAAGACACAATTCTGCCGAGGCAGGTAGATGGCGCGAATTATAACACTGCTTCAGTGTGTCCGCTAATCATAAAAATTCGTTAAAACTCAGCATTTCAACTGTACTGTTAAAATATTCCTGATACTCTTGAGCTAGCACTTAATTTAAGTACCTCATGAAGCACTTTATTGAAATACTTTGTGGAGTGCTTTCACAAAATGTTTATAGGAATATTTTATACTATACGGATGAATAGAAGTTTCTTGTTAAGAATCCTAATCGTTTCAACCTGCTGTTTATTGCTTGCCGCTTGCGCCACCAACCAGCCAAAAACCGTTGAAACAGCCCCAGAATCCAGTGCCCCAAAGCCACAGGAGCATCCTTCTGTTGCCAAGTTATCGGTCGAGGAACGCAGCCAGCTCTATTTCAGTATTTTGCTGGCAGATATCGCTAATAAGCAAAAACTCTATGACGTCGCACAAAGTAATTTCTTCTATGCCGCGGAACAAACAGGGAGCAAACAGCTATCCGCCAAAGCCGCCATGGTAGCTTTAATCGAGCGCGACTATGTCACAGCACTAGATGCAACTTCGTTGTGGCTTGAAGCCGATAATAAGGATAAAAACGCCTATAAAGTCGCCCTTGTCGCCAGTCTTGCACAAAATGAAATTGATGACGCCAAAGTTTATTTAGAACAACTAATGCCACTCTTGCCTGCTCATCAAGACGAAAAACTGTATGAAATTATCCAAATGGCGAGCTTTCAGGAAGAAGCCGACTTCATCAGCCTATTCGAAGTTTTGAATGAATCCCCAAGCTCACCTTATATCGCCACGGCAGAAGCCTATTTACGTTTAAAGTCAGCAACCCCAGAAAAACAATACGACCGAATTCAAAGTCTGCTCGATTATTCACTCGATAAAAAGCCAAACTTCCTTTCTGCCATAGAGCTTAAAGGTGAGGCGTATGCTTTACATTCCAACGACAAACGCGCAGCCTATCTAAGCTCCATTATCGACCAGAAGATTCTTGATACGGAACAAACTTACAAGTTAGGTGAATTACTTTATACACAGAAAAACTACCCCGCAGCGCTAAAAGCCTTAAAACAAGTGCAAGCGAAGCGCCTCAATGATGAACAAACCCAATTCCTTATCGCCAGTAGCCATTACGCATTGGACAACTTTAAAAAAGCCAACCACGGCTTTTGGCAATTAGCTCAGCAAAACTACAAAAAAGAAATCACCAGTTATTATTGCGCTGACTCAGCAGCACGCATCAACAAATTAGCCCTAGCCTACAGTTGCTACGAAATGGTGCCTGAGGGTCGCTATTATATGACCGCGCGAACTGAGTTAGCCCAACTTTATGCTGAAAATAACTTGATGCAACAGGCCATCAACACGCTACGCCATGCCCAGCGTAAGGTTGGCTTAAACGATAGACAGCGCCTGCTTGAGTTTGAAATTAATATGCTGACGCAGACTGGCGACTATCAGCAAGCGGATCGCCGTATCCAATCGGCGCTACAAGTCAGCCCTGATAAGCCGTTCCTTTACTACTTAAAGCTACAGCTTTTAAATCAAACGCAGTCTGTTCAAGAGTTCAGGCAGTCGGTTGAAGAGCTTAGCAATAATGTCACCAACTCACAGTTACGCACTGACATCATCATTATCGGCACCCACTTTTTGCAAAAGCGCAATAGCCACCTAATCGCCTACCAGCTTCTAGAGTCTGCAGTCGAGCAAACCCCAGATAATATTGATCTGCTGTACAACAAAGCATTAGCTGCAGAGCCTTTAGAGTACTACAGCTCGATGGAGCGAGATTTGCGCCAAGTGCTGAAGCTAGATCCAGAGCATTCTCACGCCCAAAATTCGCTAGGCTATACCTTAGCTGATCTCAACCGCTCGCTCGATGAGGCCAAAGCGCTCATCGAAAGCGCGTATGAGAAAGAGCCGAACAATGTGGCGATTCAAGATTCTTTAGGCTGGGTGCATTATCGCTTGGGCAACTACGAAGAAGCCCTAAAATACCTCAAAATGGCTTATGAGCAACAGGAAAGCCCAGAAATCGCTTCGCACCTAGGCGAAGTCTTGTGGACCATGAATTTACAAAGCCAAGCGATACAAGTTTGGCAAAAAGCCTTGCGAATGAACCCAAATAACCAGTATATTTTGCGCACGCTTCGACGTTTTCCCGAAGCAAACATACTCAACCCTTGATTCATCAGTTTCAAAGTTCGGCACAGCCAAACGCGAGCCATTAACTGCGAACGACTGAACAACCATCTACCAACGGCCGATGCAAAGCATGAATGTAAAAACAATAAAAACCATCCTTATCGCGAGTTGCACCGTACTATTCTTAAGCGCCTGTCAAACTGCTCCTGTAAAACAACAAACCACAGTGTGGGATGATCCTTTATGGCAAAAGCACTACAAGCTTTTAAAAACCTTCGAGTCACACCAACTCAAAGGCCGAATCGGCATCACTCATCCCGAAGACAGCTTCTCTTCTAACTTCCTTTGGCGCCAACAGGCACCAAGCGACTTCACTTTTCGGATGTATGGTGCTTTTGGCCAAACTTACATGATTTTAAAGGTGGAACCACACCTCAGTTCTTTGTCCACTGGCGATGATGAGCACTACCAAGGCACCGATGCGCGCCAACTGCTATATAGCGTTTCAGGTTGGGACATTCCAGTCGTACTGATGCAAGACTGGATTAAAGGTCTACCCACTGGAATCAATAAAAGCGATTTATTAATTAACGCCGATGGCACCTTGCAACAAATCAAATACCTCGACTATGTGGTCGATTATGTGCGCTACGAGGAAGCTGAATTAATGCTTGGCGATAAAGCATTTGTCCTAATGATGCCGAAAAAAATACGAATCGTGCAAACAAACGGTGAGCAAGGCGACAATAAAATCATCCTATCGATTCGCTCATGGGATATTATCTCAGCAGAAACACACTCCTCAAAAGCAAACCCTAGCGAGGAATAACGGATGAGCTTTAATCATGCTACAGGCGCTTTAAATAGCGAAGGCTATAGCTTTTGGCCCGCTCCTGCGAAATTAAATCTAGAACTACGGATCTTGGGTCGACGTGATGATGGTTACCATGAATTACAAACATTGTTTCAATTATTGGACTATGGCGATGAGATCTGGATAAAACCGAACGATTCGGGTGAAGTGACGCTCCAGTCCGAGTATGACGAAGTGCCGAGTGACGATAACCTTATCATTAAAGCCGCTCGATCTTTAGAACCTTATAAGCAAGATCACCAAGGCGCCGACATAAAACTAGAAAAAAAATTACCATCGGGCGCTGGTCTTGGCGGCGGCAGCTCAGACGCAGCGACAACGCTAGTTGCATTGAATAATTTATGGTCGCTTGGCCTACAAAACGAGCAACTTTGCGAGATTGGCAAAAGCTTAGGCGCCGATGTACCTGTTTTCGTCAATGGCAAGACCGCTTGGGCGGAAGGTATTGGTGAAATTTTAAGCGCCACCGAATTGCCCGAAAAGCACTATTTAATCGTCTATCCTGATGTAAAAATAAACACTTCGAAAATTTTTTCACATAGGGCGTTGACAAGAGACAATAAACCGATTAAATTACGCGCCACTCGCACAGAGGCAAGTTTAGAACTTGGTTACAACGCCTTCGAGCCTCTTGTCGCAGAGCTCTATCCAGAAGTACGGGAAGCCCTTGAGTTTCTTGGAGAATTTGGAAAAGCGACGCTGACAGGAACCGGAAGTTGTGTGTTCTTAACCTTTGACAATGAGCGAGAAGTCCGTAAAATAGCGGCACTGTGCAAGCAGCGCTGGCTAACCTTGACAGCAAGAGGTATTAATACTTCTCCGCTGATTTGAGGTACTACATTGCAGGGGTATCGCCAAGCGGTAAGGCAGCGGCTTTTGATGCCGCCATTCGTTGGTTCAAATCCAGCTACCCCTGCCATTTTTTCTTTACGCTTTAACATCAACTCTCTGCTTGTGAATTTGGGGCAAAACACAGGGCTTTCCGATGTCAGATTTAATGCTTTTCAGTGGCAACGCCACTCCTGATCTCGCTCAACGCATCTCTACCTACTTAAAAGTACCTCTAGGAAAAATCCACACGTCTAGCTTTAGCGATGGCGAATGTAATGTTGAGATCCTAGAAAATGTTCGTGGTAAAGACGTTTTCATTATTCAATCAACCTGTGCGCCTACCAATGACAACTTAATGGAGTTGATCATTATGGCCGACGCGCTAAAGCGTGCGTCAGCAAAGCGTATTACAGCGGTTGTTCCTTACTTTGGTTACGCACGTCAAGATCGTCGAGTACGTTCAGCGCGTGTACCAATCAGTGCAAAAGTTGTCGCCGACATGATTAGTGGTGTTGGTTTTGACCGCGTGTTAACCGTAGATTTACACGCCGATCAGATCCAGGGCTTCTTCAATATTCCGGTAGATAATGTCTACGCAACGCCAGTTCTTCTCGACCATATCGCATCTCAGTCAGGCAAAAACCTTATGGTTGTTTCGCCAGACGTGGGCGGTGTTGTACGCGCAAGAGCTATCGCTAAGCGTTTAGATGATGCTGATTTAGCGATTATCGATAAACGTCGCCCTCGTGCTAACGAAGTTGGCGTGATGAATATTATCGGTGACGTAGCTGGCCGTGATTGTGTCATCGTCGATGACATGGTTGATACTGCTGGCACACTTTGCCAAGCAGCCCAAGCGCTGAAAGACAATGGTGCAACAAGCGTATCTGCATACGCCACTCACCCAGTCTTATCAGGCAAAGCTATCGACAATTTGAACAACTCAAACTTAGATGCATTGGTCGTGACCAACACGATTCCTCTAAATGAAGACGCAGCTTCGTGCAGCCGCATCGAACTGCTCGACTTAGCGCCATTATTGGGTGAGTCTATTCGTCGTGTAAACACTGAAGAATCAATATCGACTATGTTTTTAGATTAAGCCTTAATTTTTAAGCGCTGAATCAAAATTCGCAAAATCCCGCTTTTTAAAGGCGGGATTTTTGTATATATCCCTAGAAACCGTGAATATTCACCGAAAAAGCCCGAAATGCTAGTAATTATTTGGAATTAAGCTAGCTTCTTAGTTCTTCAATACGGTATAATTCGCGTCCAAAATTTTGTGGTTAAGCTTGGTCGCAAGGCTTAGCCTTTTACTTACTCAACTTGTGGAGAAACACAATGAGCGATTTTACGTTAAAAGCTGAATTACGCAGCGACATAGGGAAAGGTGCGAGCCGCCGCCTACGTCGTCTTGCAGACAAAATCCCTGCCATCGTATATGGCGGTAAAGAAGAAGCTAAGTCGATCACTTTAGATCACGATGAAATCAACAACATGTTGGACGATGAAGCAGCATATTCATCAATCATCAACTTAGACATTGAAGGTGAAACTGAAGAAGTTCTAATTACAGACCTACAGCGTCACCCGTTCAAACTTAAGTTAATGCACGTTGATTTCAAACGAATCGTTCGTGGTGAAGATATGTTGGCTAACATTCCTCTACACTTAATCAACGAAGACAAAGCACCTGGTAAGAAATCTGGTGGCGTTGTGACTCAACCATTAACAGTTGTTGAGATCTCATGTCGTCCAAGTAAGCTTCCAGAGTACATCGAAGTTGACCTAAGCAGCTTAGAAATTGGTGAATCAGTACACTTAAGCGATCTTAAATTACCAGAAGGCGTTCAAATTGCTGCCTTCATGCACGGTGACATCGAAGAGCACGACCAAGCTGTAGCGAACATGTTACCGCCAACGGTTGAAGAGTCTGACGATGAAGTTGAAGCTGACGAAACTGAAGTACCAGCTAGCGAGCAAAAAGCTGACGCAGGCGATTCAGAGGAAAAGAACGAAGATTAATTCTTCGTTCAAACCGAAAGCTTTAGTTAGACTACATAATGTCTAGCATCAAGTTAATTGTGGGCCTGGCCAATCCAGGCTCACAATATCAAGATACCCGTCATAATGCTGGTGCCTGGTACGTTGAAGAACTCGCCCGCGCCTACAATATCCCCTTCAAAGTCGAAAATAAGTTCCATGGCCTTTTTGCCAAGGGATTAATAGGCTCTGAAGAGATCAAATTACTGATCCCCTCCACTTTTATGAACCTTAGCGGCAAAGCGATTCAAGCAGTTGCTAACTTTTATAAAATTGCTCCAGAAGAAATCCTAGTAGCTCATGATGAGCTCGATATCGCTCCTGGAACATTAAAGCTCAAAAAAGGTGGCGGACACGGCGGTCATAACGGACTGCGCGACACCATCAGTAAACTGGGTAACAATAAAGAATTTATACGCTTACGCGTCGGCATAGGCCACCCTGGCCACAAAAGCCAAGTCACTGGCTATGTCCTCGGCAAACCGAGCCCCGACGACCGTAACGCCATCAATTTAGCTATTGATGAAGCCGTACGCGAAACCCCAACCTTATTAAACGGTGACTGGGATCTCGCAGTACAAAGACTACACAGCGTAAAAACTGGCGCTGAATAAACCAATCAATCGTAGAGAGAAGTAACATGGCACTAAATTGTGGAATCGTGGGCTTGCCCAACGTTGGAAAATCAACATTGTTCAATGCACTAACAGATGCTGGAATCGATGCTGCCAACTACCCTTTCTGTACTATTGAACCGAATACTGGCGTTGTGCCAATCCCAGACCCGCGCCTTGACGCTTTGTCTGCTATCGTAAAGCCTGAAAAAGTATTACCAGCGACTATGGAATTCGTTGATATCGCAGGCCTAGTAGCTGGCGCATCTAAAGGCGAAGGTCTAGGTAACAAGTTCCTAGCCAACATTCGTGAAACTCACGCCATTGCCCATGTTGTTCGCTGTTTCGACAACGATGACGTAGTACACGTTGATGGCAAAGTTGATCCTTTGGCGGATATCGAAACCATTAACACCGAATTAGCGCTAGCTGACCTTGAGTCAGTCGAAAAGCGTATTCTAAAGACGGCCAAAGTCGCTAAAAGCGGCGATAAAACGGCTAAAGAAGAGTTAGCCGTGCTAGAGAAAGCCAAAGCTTGTCTCGACGAAGGTAAGGCGCTCAGAAGTTTAGATCTTGATGCGGATGAGATGAAAGTGATGCGTCGCTTCCAGCTAATCACCATCAAACCAACCATGTACATCGCCAACGTTAGCGAAGATGGTTTTGAAAACAACCCGCTTCTCGACCAAGTACGTGAGTTCGCCAAAGAAGAAGGCGCTGAGGTAGTTCCTATCTGCGCTTCTATTGAGTCTGAAATCGCCGCCCTAGACGACGAAGACAAAGCCGATTTCCTAGAAGACCTTGGGCAAGACGAACCAGGCCTAAACCGCGTAATCCGCGCCGGTTATAATCTTCTAGACCTACAAACCTACTTTACTGCAGGCGTCAAAGAAGTTCGCGCATGGCAGGTTAAAGTGGGCGCCACAGCACCACAAGCCGCCGGCGTCATCCACACAGACTTCGAAAAAGGCTTTATCCGTGCCGAAGTTGTTGCTTATGACGACTACATCGCTGGCAACGGCGAAGCAGGCGCCAAAGAAGCCGGTAAATGGCGTTTAGAAGGAAAAGAATACATCGTAAAAGACGGCGATGTCATGCACTTCCGCTTCAACGTATAAGAGAAATAAAGAAAGGCGAGTATTTTCCATTATTTTCACCCGAAAGGCTTGACATAATGGCCCGAAATCACGAAAATACGCGCCACTGAATTAAGGCTATGTAGCTCAGCTGGTTAGAGCACAGCATTCATAATGCTGGGGTCGGTGGTTCAAGTCCACCCATAGCTACCATATTTTGCTATATATATTAAAGGGTTACGAAAGTAGCCCTTTTTTATTGCCTGTGCAAAATGTCTCGGGCAATGGTGGGGCAATGGTTTGGGATCGAAATACCGCCCTATAAGGCTTCCCCCACAGTCTAAATATACTTTTTTATAGTCGGGAAGTTACAAAGGTAAACACTCAGGGTTATCAAAGGGTTCTCTTTCTCGCGCGTACTTGTCCCTAAAGTCTTTTAAGAACTGTAAAAACACTTTGTAATGAATAAGAAGTGATGTTCATACCCTTGGGGTTATCTTGCACCTTTTTTATATGTAAGAAAACACACACTAGTAAGGAAACGGTAAGGGTTCTGCTCTCGCGCGCACTTGTCGCAAAAGTCAGTATTTTAAAATTTTGAGGATAAAACAATTACTATATGGGCGCGCTCTAGGATTTAAGGCCGTAAGGTTTGAACCCTACCCCCTACCTATTCCATCGAGTCCATACCGAATTGTTCCCAGTCTTCTAACCATTCATCATTTGACTGTTTTTGCGGTGACTTCTTAGTGGTAGTAATAGATATAGAATCATTACCCTTATTACCGCATTCCCTTATTACCTTATTACCGTACTTACTGTTGCCCGTACTTTGGTTTGCCTGTACGCCTTGCTCTGTGTGGTTTTCGTCTATTTCCTTATGCGTTGGTCTTATGCGTTCCTTATGCGTTGCTTGTGCGTTGTTTATGCGTTCCTTATGCGTATGACAATCATTAAAACACTCTTTGATTTCTATATAGCTAAGGTCTACTGGCTTAAGGCTCTTTGAGTCTAATCGTTCGCCCTTAGTGTAACTGCCAGTAAGGATAACTTTTTTCAGATTTCCCATACGTTCCCAAAACCTTGTTAAACTTGCTGGTCTTGGTAAATAGCACCGCTTCCAAAACTTGTAGAACTCTGAATTTTCAGAAACGTTAAAATGTCCGTTTGGCAACCGCTCCCCTTTCTTGCCTTTCTTAGAGTTTCTCTGGCGTACAATATTTGCATTAAATATTGCATATGCTCCCTGCTCTGATAGCGATCTATTAAACTGCAAAGTCACCCCCTTGTATTTCCCTTGGTAAGCCCCTGCGCTATATGATTGATATATTAGCAACTCTGTACTTGTTACAGTTGCGATTTCAAATAGTAAAGCATCCTTATCAATGCTCTGCACCACCTCGGGCGATATGTTTAACCGCCCGTCCAAGATCTCTACCTTATGGCCGTCACTGAATAGCTTAGCTAGTTCCTCCATCGATTAGACCTATACCAGCTCAGCACCTAGCGGAACGCTAAATACACAATAAAGTGCTTTTATGGGTTTATTGTATAGCTGTGACGCTTTAGTGATTGCCTCAGTCTTGTTATTGGCAACCAAGCAAGCTCTACTTCCATCGTTAGCAGATAGAGTATAAATGCTAGGCTTAGCTAACCTGTCACCACCAAGGATTACTGCTTTATATTTTTCTATAGAATAGCTAGATAGATTGCTTAGGTAGTCTCTTACTACCTCTTTAAGCTGTTTATCCGTTATTCCATATGCTCTAGGCCATTCTGGGCGCTGTTTCCATTCCTTCTTTAAGTGGTGGCAAATAGCCTCGCCTTGTAAGTGACTTCTGCGCTCATAATCAGGATCGAGTGGGCAAATATTAGCTTTGCAACTTCTAAAGCGGTCGCAAGTGGTAGCGCAACGCTTAAACTTTGTAGTAATATGATCTTGGTTTGTATATGGGATGGCGCTGTCTATGGTGGGCGCGCCTTTCTTTTTTATATCCATGCCTTACACCTCCCCAGTATGTTGGAAAGTGTGCTTTTCAATATATGCCTTAATATCAGACAAACGATAAAAGCAACGTCTCCCCGACTTAACAAACGGCAAGCCTCGGCCTACACAAGCCCAGTACGAAAGGGTTGGTTCTTTTAAACCAAGTAATACAGCTGTGACTGCTCTAGTCGCTAAAGCATCGGGATATTGATCGGCTAAAGTTATTAGCTTGGATAGTTGCCCAGCAAGCTCGGCTGGGATTTCCTTATAAGTTGTTCGCGCGTGGTGAAGTAATGCGCTTTCATTAAGTTTATTGTCTGTATACATTGATATGACCTCATAGCGATTAACGTAATGAGTTCAGTCTATGTATAATTTCAGCTTAATATAATGGGGTTATTTAGACTATATTCACTATATTTGCCCGTGGGTAAATTCCTTAATTTTTTTATATTTTCACCCACCTTTTTTAAAGCACTCCTTCCACTCAGGCACGAAGTTTTTAACCTTATATCTTATGCTTTCTTTGTCGAACTCCTTTCCAAAGTAAATAGATGAAATTATCGCTACTTGATTATAAAAGGGTTGTCCGTAAGTAATGCAAAAGCTACGGGTAATTGTTCTAATAAAAAAAAGCTCTTCCGCATCCACAGCATTAGGACTCGATATTATGCTTTTCTCATTCATGAGTTCTTCTAATTTTTTATTATAGTGTTTCAAACTATTAAGGAGGCTGTAACTTTCGATAGATAACACTACATTAGCTAAATCACTCCCCCTTCCGTGTACCAAGTAACTAAGGCTTGCGTCTGTGTTAGTTAAGCTTTCCTCATCTAAATTAATTAAGCTTTTATACTCCGAAATTTTATTTATAATTTTTTGAGGCATTTCCTCAATTAGGTTCTGGTCTATATCTAAATTATCAATTATTGATAATAAGGTGTTTACCGCTATTTGAGCTTTCTCTAATTTTTTCCTCTTCTCGTTTTGGGTCAAACGGTTGTAAGCTTTATTAAAGTTTGTGGCTTTATCTAGTGCTATTAGGAATATATTTATATATAAAAATGCCCCCCCCATAACTGACCTATCCATCATTAAACACGGATGTAATTCACTAGCTTTATCTAACAGTGTTCGCCAAACCGCCTCCATATCTGGATGTGTAAATAACTCTTTATAAGGCTTCTTTTGTAGTGAATACTCCAAGAACCTGATATTAGAATCATCTAACTGTGATAAGGGGTTTGAACTTTTAAACTGCAACTTCTTCCCGAACAAAACACCGCCTCCTGTGCTTTCGCCTTATTAAGAATAATCAGCCAACCTATAGGCTCTAGGCTTTCGGGAGCTACCCTAGGCTGATTAAATTAGTTACTTAACCTTTCTCGCTGTTTCTAAACTCACCACCTGCGCGGTTTCTTTAATCTCTGCCAACTTTAGGATCTTATCGTTGACCCTTTGCAATGGCTCTCTTAACCGTTCAACTTCCCAAATGATATAACCGCCTGTTACGTCTTGCTCTGGTATCTTGTGGTTTACCATGCGCTTAATGGCATAAGGTGATAGCTCTAGGCTTTCCGCTACACTAATAAACGTCCTGCGTAAGTCGTGAATAGTAAAATAAAGGTCTGATAATGCTCTAATCCTTTCGACTGCCTTTTTAGGCTCTTGTAGGCTCACACCACCTCGCCCTTCAAAAACAAAGTCATTAGAGCGGTTCTGATAACGCTTTTCTAATAGCTGATACACATAATCAGTAATCGGTAAAATATGCGTCTGCCTATTCTTGGTTTGCTCAATCGTGATCGTGCGACCTTTAAAGTCCACGTTTGACCACTCAAGATTAGATGCTTCTCTACGCCTTAGCCCTGTCATTAAAACAAAGCGCAAGTAATCGGCTATGGTGGTGGGTTGTACGCCCCCTTGGGTTGTTCTTGTCTGTTCAAATAACTCAAGAGCGTTAAACCAAGGCTTTAGCTCATAGTTTTTAAGTACGCCCTGCCTTCTCTGTTCTTTGTGCCATTTCTTAGCGTGGGATAGCTTGCGTGTGGGGTTAAAAGGAAATACTGGGTTTCCGTCCTTATCTTCCCATTCATCACGGGCAAAATTAAATAAAGCTCTAACTAATCTAAAAGTGTTGTTACCTGCAACTGGGTATTTTTTGCTGATTTCATTAAACCGCTTGTTTACCATGTTAGTGGTAATATCCCCCAAGGGTTTAGCCTTCCAGTCTGATAGCCAGTTTTCCAATATTGCCCGATAGCTTTTGCGAGTATTCTCAGAAAACCTCTGGTTATCTCTGCTATCAATGTAAGCATTTAAACATTGCTCAAGGGTTGTTTTCTTAACCTCTGCTATTTCTTCTTTTTTGTTAGGGTCTATGCCCTTGTGTAAATCAGCTGTGACTTTTTGCGCTTCTTCCTGCGCCTGTTTAACTGTCATAGAAGGAAAGCGCCCGATAGTAACAAACTTATTACCACCGTCCTTCCACATGATAACGACAAAACTTTTATGACCTGTTGGAGTTACCCTAACGGCTAGATTAGTAACTTTTGTGTCCCAATATAAAACACGCCCTTTTTCTGGAGCTTCCAGCTCTGCAATTCGTGATTGATTAAACTTAATTTCGCGCTTCATGGCTTTATATCCTCAGCCTTTGTTACTGTCCCTTGTGACCTCGGGCAACGCTCGGGCAATGGTGGGGCAATGGTTTTAGATATAATCCCATATAACTCAATATAGTTCAAATACGGGTTAAATCATTATATTTCAGCTACTTATATAAGGTTATAGATTTCAGCAAAACTCAACAAAACTCAAATCCTAAAATTCATAATGCTGGGGTCGGTGGTTCAAGTCCACCCATAGCTACCATATATATCAAAGGGTTACGTCATTTTTCGTAACCCTTTTTTATTGCTTAAAAAAACGTAAGTCCACCGTAAGTCCAACGTAGATTAATAAAACACCTCTTTTTTTATACTTATCTCTTCCATAAATACCTGTTTAGAGGTTAGATAAAGTATATTTTTGGCCTAAATACTTTTCATATTCAAAGTGGCAATTTTAAGATAGAAATATATATATTCCCTTCATTCATTTTGCTGGTCATGATTAAAAATTTATAACTAAAAGTCTTAGCATTCTCAAATTGACATAAAGGGACAAAAGTGTGACTATAGGTCACAAATATGTTCCTTTTTTAAGACCATGCTAGATATAAAAGATTCCGAGCTTCTCACTAGAGTTGCTTCTATATATTCACAACAAAAAATCGCAGACACAATTAGTCACCCTAGAGAGGTTGTTAACCGCTGGTTGAAAGAGTCATCAAAAGGGCACAAAGATAACTGGCTTACTTTCGAAGAAAGAGTTTCCCTCGAATCACTTCTACCCAGTAAACCTGATAAAGATGAGTATGATTTTACTTTTATAGATTTATTTGCGGGTATAGGTGGTATAAGAAGAGGCTTTGAAAAAGTAGGAGGTAAGTGCGTCTTCACTAGTGAATACGATAAATACGCTGTAAAAACCTACCTAGCGAATTTTTACTGTGATCACGATGTGCATGGAGATATACGGGAAATCACTCAACCAAATGGCCTAAGTGAGAAACAAATACCAAACTATATAAATAAGAAAGTACCAAACCATGACGTTCTACTTGCAGGGTTTCCCTGCCAACCATTTTCAATTGCAGGAGTGTCTAAGAAGAACTCCCTTGGTCGGTCTCATGGCTTTGAAGATGAAACACAAGGCACTTTGTTTTTTGATGTTGCTAGAATAATCAAAGTTAAAAAGCCGGCCGCGATATTACTCGAAAATGTTAAAAACTTAAAAACGCATGATCGTGGTAAAACATTTAAAGTAATCACTAATGCCCTTCATGAGTTAGGCTATAGGATTGTAGATCTAGAGTATGAAGGGAAAGCTGATCCCAAAATAATTAATGGTAAACATTTTGTTCCTCAAAATAGAGAAAGAATTGTAATTGTCGCATTTAGAAAAGATCTCAAAGTAAGTACAGGATTAACTTTAACCGAAATAAAAAAGTATTACCCTACTAAAGCACCAAAGGTTGGCGATATACTAGAACCCAAAAGCAGTATAGATCCAAAGTATACTCTTACTCCCAAACTTTGGGAGTATTTACAAGGTTATGCAAAGAAGCATAAAAAAGCAGGAAATGGGTTTGGTTTCGGAAAAGTAACTGAAAAAGACCTCTCCACACGCACATTATCTGCCCGTTATTATAAAGATGGGTCAGAAATACTTGTAGACCAAGGTAAGGGAAAAAGACCGAGAAGACTTACCCCTAAAGAATGTGCCCGCCTGATGGGATTCGACTTGCCGGGTGAGTCAAAATTTGTAATTCCTGTTTCAGACACTCAAGCCTATAAGCAGTTTGGTAATAGTGTAGTGTGCCCTGTATTCGAAGCCGTAGCAAAACTAATGAAGCCATACATAATAGAAGCCGTCACGAATAAAAATTACAGGAAAGAGCTAGCTGCTTAACTGTCACAACTAGTAATTTAGGTGAGTTTAGTACTTAACAGAGGTTATGCAGTCCAGTAAGATAGAGAACTGAAATCACAGAAAATGGGGATTATAAGTCATGCCGAAAGGGACTTTCGATACAAGTAGAGCAAAAGAGCTGACATTTTCCGAGCTAATAAAGATATTTAAACACAACCGGTGCAATGAAATCTATTTAAAAGAGTTAGCCCCAAATGACAATAGCAAAAACCAACCTTACTTTGGAGCACATCTCACTGATATACCTTTTATCCCTACAGATGAACTAGAGTCATCCATCTCAAAGTCAAAGAAAACCTCTAACCTTAAAAGAAAGATCAAATACCAAGCAAAGATAAAACTTTTATGGCTCGATGCTGAAGGAAAGCATTACCCTGCTCCGCATTCGAAGTTAATATACTATCCTCAATACCCAGAAATTAGATTTTCAGGTTTCTTAAAAGGTTCATCTGTAGATGCAAGCTACTGGATGGATCCAAAGAAAGAAGGAAGAAGTAGAGGACGCTGGCTAATTCTAGGCATACAAGATACAGGTAACGTACTAGCATACTTAGTAACACCAAATTGTAATTTATCTTCTGAGCTTAGTAAGAGAAAGTTTACCGAGATTACAAGCGTATTTAAAGTAGTTCAAAACTCCACTCCAAAAGCAAATACTTCAAATAAAGAATTACTTCTGGCTGAACTAAAAGCAATACATGAAAAGGGATGGATCCAAGGTCAAAGAATATATCCAAGTGGAAAAGTTTTGCCTTATTCAGCACTAAATGGGGGAGGCTATACTCTTGAAGCCGAATTAGGTATATCACCTAACGGCATAGCGGAACCAGACTATTTAGGTTGGGAAATAAAACAGTATGGTGTAACTAGATTCCCAAGGATAGGAGCAAAACCAACTACTTTGTTAACACCTGAACCAAATGGCGGTATTTACAACACAGAAGGAGTAATAGCATTTATGACAAAGTATGGTTATAAAGATAAGTCCGGGATCAAAGACCGCTTTAACTTTGGAGGTAAGCATATTATAGGGGTTCCAAATAAAACTACAAAACTTACAATGCTACTTGATGGTTTCGATAAAGATAAAAATGAAATAACAAATCCTGATGGAAAAATAATGCTTGTTAAGGGTCGTAAAAATGTAGCAAGTTGGAGCTTCCCCAAGATATTAAATCACTGGAAAACAAAGCACTCAAAAACAGTCTTTATCCCCTGTTTACGTCGAAGCTCTTCAGACGGAAAATATCAATATCAGTTTGGCAATCAAGTTCAAATGGGTACAGGGACTGATTTTCTGTTGTTATTAAATAGCTTGACTAATGGTAGCGTCTATTATGACCCAGGCATTAAACTAGAAAATGCATCTTCAAAGCCTAAAGTTAAAAGGCGCAACCAGTTTAGAATATTACATAGGAAGATTAATAACCTATATAACACATTTGAAGATATAGATGTACAAAAGTATTAGGGTATACTCCTTTTACTTCTTAGCTGTTTTTTTATTTTTTTGTTTCTTTGCCTTATACTTTTTCTTTTCAATTTCTTGTTCATTTATATCTATTGTAGAAAGTGCTACATTAAACCCTAAAGTTTTCAATTTTTTATGAGCATTCTTTAATGAAACTTTTGAGAAAAAAGGAAGCTCAGAAGGTAACTTTTTCTTCGTAGCAATTGCAAAAACTACAGTATAGTTCGAAGGGTTAGGCCTATCCTGATAATTCTTCAGCTTTATTCTCTTAGGGAGTTTTTCATTTAACTTTTTCCTATAATCTATATCGGCAATAAATGCTTCAGAAGCTACGAACCCCTGTGCAAAAAGGTGGCTTAATGTGCTTGAGGAGCTGTAATACTTTACATGTATAAACTCATTCCCATCCTTCACAAGATCGCAATGTTCAACCTTATCGTAACTCCCCCCTATTGGAATGGTTTTCTTATCCATATTTTCAATAAATTCATATTGTCTCGCTACATGTGAATTAAATTTTGCTTCTTCACTTTCTGCATATATAGGAAATTTGAACCCATAATGAACAATGTTAGTATTTAAATACTTATTTACTTTTGATACAAAGTTATTGTTTACTTTATACCAGTCTGAATTTCTTAGTATATAGTTATTACCTTTATATTTTATCTCTGTATAAACACACCTAAAAAGAGACCAAGACTTTATTTTCTCATAGTCACCATTGTTTACATTGATAGTCCCTTTTTTTAAATCTTCTAAATTTATCTTGCCTCCTTTATAGCTAACAAATTCCTCAAGTTTTAAAACTTCATACCTAGCTGTTTTATCTCTCATATCAAAAGAATACAACTTAGTATCCCAGTCAGTAACTTCCGGTTCTCCCAGAAAAATAGAGTCATATTGTTTATTTCTTAGTTTTATATTTAACTCCTCTTCGATTTCTTCTATTTCCTTTTTATCCCTAACTTTATTTACATTTTCAATCCAGCTAAATTCATCAGGAACCTTTATATTGTATTGCTCGAATACAGTTTCTAATATCTCATTTAAATCATTTAATTCGAACTTTAGACTAAGACTTAACGAGTCTTTGCCCGCAATATAGCTTCCTAAACGTTTAATCTTCGAAGTGCCGCCAACTGCATAGACCATGTCCATTTCTGAGTCTAAATCTAAATTATAAATATCAACCTCTTTCATACTTTGTGTTCTTGAGTTAAGCGGATTATGATCATAGCTTGCCTTATCTAGGCTTCTTAGTTTATTAGGAACAACTGTGTTTAATGTGACCTTTAAACCAAAATCCCTTTCGATTGCCCACTCCCGAATTAAATGAAAGCCGGTGCCAAACGAAAGAATGAAAATCCGTCCCTCAACCTTACAAAGGAAAACTGCTCCTAAAGTCTCAGTAAAATGAAATGTGTTTTTGTTTGTTTTTGAATTAAATATTTCTGTCCACATAGGTAGGTTTGATTGTGTCCGTTTTTTTACAAACAAACTTCCTTTTGAACTATTACCGTAAGTAATGACTTGCTCTTTTTGTGCTTTATGAATATTTAAAATTTCTTTTGGTGCTTTATAGTCATTCTTTACTAAATAAATTGATAATTTATGGGTTTTCACAAAGTGCTCCTGCCTTTCTTTTTATTCCATCCACTTGAATAATGTATATCACGTCACATTTTTTTACAACAGTACATTTAATGCACAGTTGCATTGTTTCATTCTATACAAGTGAAACTCTGAAACTTAATCTAACTTCCCTTTAGCTTTTAAATACTGCATTCTCCTACTCATTGTTGATTTACTAATACCAAGTTGCTCAGCTATTTCTGTTTGATTTAGTCCTTCGCTGTGTAGCTTCTTAATTTTTCCTAAAACTACATCTTCTTTTCTTTCCCATTTCCACTGATAGCCTACTTTATCCTCTATAGCCAATCTAGCTTCAATTGGTTCTGCATCATCACCACTGAAGCCTCTGGCTTTCTCAAAGTGAACTTCAAACCGTGCTCCATCAGACTGTTTATAATCATCTGGGTGCTTTAGTGCTATAACCGTATCTAATGTGTCTTCTCTTTTGCTTGTACCACGTTGTCCCCCAGACTTCCCTGAATGATGCACAAACAATACTGACCTACCCTCAGCTCTTAGTCTTAACGCCCACGCTTCAGTTATTCTCCAACTTTCAGACTCGTTCTCATTACCAGTACGACAAAGCGTTGAAATGTTATCAACAACAACTAGATCTACATCTGTAAAATGCTTTAGCCGTGCTAATGAGCAAGGGTCTGATAGATCAGGCATTGCCCCACTCTGCTCATCTGGTGTCATTATCCGTAAGTTATCACCCGGTATTGACCCGGTGCGTTTTTGTATTTGTTTTAGCCTTGTTTGTAAGTCAGCAGAAGGCATTTCCCCATCAATATATAAAACTTTAACTGGTTTAGGTGCTTTCCAACCTAAGAACTCGCCACCTGTAGCTAATGCCACAGCTACTTCTAATGCAAAGTGTGTTTTACCCACCCCCCTTGGTGCATAAACCATTGCTAAACCTTGTCTTGGTAGCCATGGTGCTAATAGTAACTCTCTAGGTGGGATCTTCTTTCTTAGGAATTCACCGATCTTTGAGACTTTAAAAGCAGGTGCAATATCATGCTCAGCTTTTTCCCAATTGCCATCAAACTCTTCTGCTTCTCGGTTTGTATTAGGGATATGTTGATTAGGCATCATAACCTCCCTGAACCGTTTGATTATCAAGAAAGGTTGATAAGTCTTTGCTTCTATAGCGTATATATCGCCCTACTTTGATATAAGGCAATGGGTAACGATTCTCACAACGCCAAACCGCTAAAGTGTGTTCAGTAACACCCAAGATTTCAGAAACCTGTTTAGGGGTTAATAATGATTCTGATGAACTTTGATTCATGGTAAATACTCCGTTAATTAATTTAATGAACGGAGTAAAGGCTAATAAAATCCCTCTATAAATGTGCGACAGTAAACTTTTACGATCAGATCGTAAAATTACTGTATATTCTTCATAGCTTCCCTGAGTAACCTTTTAATGGTTTCTGGCTCGAAAGGTATATTCCCATCAGGCCACCACTGTATACTGTTTTCTTCAATAACTTTAGCAACGCTTGATGCACTAAAGTTTTTACCGTACTTGCAATCATCTGGATAGCTTATCAAAGCGCTAATAGCAGCTTTATATAAAACTTCTCTAGCTAACGCATTATTTTCAGCGTTCTTATGTGGTTTATTAGTATTGTTCTTACCTTTAGGTTTAGATAACCCTTTAGTGTTCTTCAAAGCTTCGATTAACCCTTTAGCTTTTAATAACCCTTTAGTGTCAGCCCATTTAAAGAACTCTTTGGTGTTAACCCTCCATAACCCTTTTCTTTTGTATCCATTAATAACCTTTAGGCTCGCATAGCGATCAGCTTCAATTAGTTCTAATATTTCTCCTGAATAGTACTCTTTTTGTAATGATTGCCAATCAGGTGGGTAAATACCATGTAATAAAGGCAACGCTTCTGTCATGACCATTAAAGTATCTTTCTTAAAGAATGACTCTGTTAACCTTACGAACTCATCAGAGTTATTTTCATAGGTTTGCAGGTTTTGTCTCGCAATACTCTCACTCCTTTCACTTTGTACTTCCGACAACTTCATTAAACTGTCTAAGAAGCCACCGCCTTCCTCTGCTATTTTCATAACCTTTTCATAATCACTGTCACTTTTCATTGTCCGCTCCTATTTAACCTAATGTTGCTACCGCATCAGCCCTGTGCTCTGGTGCTAGGTGTGCGTATCTTAATGTTGTATTCATGTCAGCATGACCGCATAGCTCTCGTACTGTATTGAGCGGTACGCCATTCATTACCAGTTTTGAGGAAAAGTCATGCCTCATGTCATGCCATCTAAAGTTAGGTATCTCTGCTTGCTTTAGTATGGAAGCCCATGACTTTTTAACGTTTGTTAATTTCGTGCCGTTATGGGATGGAAATACTAAAGCATTACTTTTATCGCATTGCTCATGCCATGCCTTTAATGCGGTGTATGCGGTATTATTAAGCGGTATGTGACGGGTTCTACTAGACTTAGCATTCTCTGCTCTTACGGTTAAAACCCGGTTATTCATGTCTACGTCATGCCATGTTAAAGCGAATAGCTCACCGCGTCTTAACCCGGTCTTAAGCGATAAAATAATCATTGGAGTCATTCGATCCCCATAAGCATGGGGTGTTAGATCGGGTAACAAGGGGTAGTTTCTTTGTTTACGCCATTCGTTACCCCTTTGACGCTCTTCTTTTAATGCGGTATCCCGGTCACTAAGTACCCTATATAACCGGGTTTCTTCACCGGGTGATAGATACCGTACTAATGGGGTAGTACCCGTTTTTAATGCCTTAAGCTTTTGTAAGGGATGCTCAGAGATAACTTCCCATTCAACTGCTTTAGTCAGCAAACCTCTAAGAGAAGCGACTTGTCTATTAACTGTGGTCGGCTTGATGCCATCGCCCAAACGATCTTTACGCCATGCCTCAACCCTTCTTACAGTTATCTCTTCTAACGGGGTATTCATGAAGCAAGCAAAACGCGAACGGATTAAGGACATAGTGCCTTTACCGTATTTATGGTGGGTTAATATCCAAGGCTCATACAGTTCATCAATAAACGCACCAAGCCTTCTATTTTTTGTAGCTTCGGCTTCCTTTCTTTGCTTAACCTTTTCACTCTGAACATCAATCCCTTTCATGATGTCTGAGTATCTTTGTTGAGCAACCGATCTGGCATTGGCTGGAGTCATGTTATCGACTGTACCAAGCCTAATTCTTCTTCTAAGGTTTTGTGAGTTTCTATAGGTAAAGTAATAGCTCTTTTTGCCAGTTGGTTGAACCCTAACTAACAGCCCTGTCATCTCATCATCATGCACTTCATAAGGACGGGGTTTTGGCTCTAATTCTTCTACTAATGCCTTGGTTATCCGTTTTTTCACCGTTTTTAAACATTTCGTAAGTCCACCGTAAGTCCAATATAGATGAATTTAGCTGAATAAAAGATGAACACCCATGAAACAAGACATCTTTATAAGATGTTGTTTTAATTGGTTTTATAGCGATTTATAAAGAAATTAGATTGATTGAATTTCATACGAATTCATGGCCAGATCGCTTTCATAATGCTGGGGTCGGTGGTTCAAGTCCACCCATAGCTACCATATTAAAAAAGGCTTACAGAGCAATCTGTAAGCCTTTTTTAATTTGTTGTGAACTCTGTAAGTTCCTACTGAGTTCAATTCATTAGCTCTTATCCTAAGCCTTAAATAAATGTACTCTGACCCCATTTATTTTTCGTTCCGCAGACACTTCCTTCAGTCGCCTTCTAGAAGTGCTGTAATCAAAAGAGCCTCGAAGTCGCTATTACTTCTTTGAGGCTGCACTTGCTCTATCTGATTTAGGGAAAGATCAAATAACAGATGCGCCGATAGAAACAACCAGCCCGAACACAAAATGTATAAGTCTAGGTACCTTCATTTTGGGGTCATCTGGCTCCATACTCTTGCCAACCACATAAGCGGGCATTGTTTTTTTCATTATAAACAAATAGACCCACTTATACCCATAAAGAAATAGAACAAAAGTACAAAGCCAACTTAGAGGGCTTGTAAAACTAGAAAACATAAAGCGGCCCAAAAGATAAAAACTAATCGCTAAAGTTAGTCCAATCCAAAACTTCATTTATTTTCCTCCTCATTAATATCGGTCGCTTTTAATGCCCCCTGTGCATTAACTTCGGTCGCAACACCTACTTGTTCAGATACATTTTTTGTTGCTTTATTAGCTTTAGTAACCTTTTGTACGGCCTCACCAAGCATCCCTGGCAATAATGTTAATCCAGCCTCTTCATATTCGCCATAAATTATGTTGTCAAGTGCTAATAAACCATCAATTGCTGCTGCAAATTAATGGGGTCAGAGTACATTTTCTTAGTCTGCTTTAATTCTAAGCGCTTCGCCATCAGCTTCTAAGTTGCCCCAGCCTTTTATTTTTACGGCTTCGAAATCCTGTTGTATTTTTGGTTGCATGAGGTCTGTGAAGGCGTCGGTATTTTTAAAGTCTGGGTCTAGCCACATCTCTAAGTCTTTTTCAGACAACATTAATGGCATGGCTTTTTTGTGGATAGTTGCTAGTTTTTTGTGTGGCGGGATTGTGATCATGGAAGCTGAATAGACTGGATTTTCGGGGTCGCCCCATTGTTTAAAGAGGCCACCAAAATAGATAGGGCTTTCGTCGGCAGGTTTTAGTAGGTGGTAAACCTTATTCATTCCTTCGACAAAACCACTCGCGGGAATAATGCAGCGGGTTTCTCGGTAAGCTTTGGTATAAGATCGTTTAAAACCTTCTCCTTCGTACCAGCGACTATTAAAGGATGTATATCTGCTTGGTTTCCATTGGCCGTCTTTTTGTTCGAGCAGGAATTGCCACATCGCTTTTGTAATCTGGTTGCCCTGCTCGCTGGCATGAATAATCTGGATTGGGTGGTAGCATCGGAAGTTCCCAAGCTCTAGCGGAACCTGTAAATCCAAAGTCTTTTCGATTTTTTTAGCAGGCTTTTTACAAAGCTCTACGAATCCACACATAGCACCACCAATTAGTTTGATTGATTACAGATTAGCAAACAGTGCGGTGACTATAAAGTGGTTCGCAGTAGGCAACTTAGGGTTATAAATCGTATTTTAGAGATCGCGGCGGTCGTTACACTCCCTCGCGAAGACGATCGGTTTTGAGGCTCTTTGTTATTTCCACTCGAGGAAACCACACTTATCGTTTTTAATAGACGCGGAAAGAGACCTCTAACTCAAGCTGTCGGTCTGGTGACGATGTAAATCCCTACGCCTAGGAATAACGCACCAAGCGATATGATGAGTATGGGTGGGGATTGTTTTATGAGTAGGATGCACCAGCTTAGTGTCATCATAATGCAAGCGAGCCATTTTCCGAGTTTTGGGATGGCTTTGTGGGTGCGCCATGCGACTAGCGGTGGGCCGAGCTTTTTGTGGTTTATTAGCCAAGCTTCTAGGCGTGGCGAGCTTTTACTGGCGGCCCAGAGTGTGATGATTAAAAATGGTGTGGTTGGGAGTAGTGGCAGAAATACTCCAACGATGCCAAGGGCCAGCGTGATGATGGCTATGAGGATATAGAGGCAGTGTTGGAGTGATAACATGGTTGTTGTAATTGTGCTGTTCGTTTTTCTTAAAAAGGGGAAGCTTTGTCACATTTCTATAGAGATCGCCACGTTCGCTTATCTCCCTCGGCAATTGCTCCTGCATTGCTGGGGCTACCCTTGGGTACTAACTCCTGCATCCATGCAGTCGTCGCGATGACGCGAAATGTTTAATCAGCTAGATTTTTCTAGCTCTAAATTTCTTACCCTTCATTTTCCCATTATTCAATAGTTGTAGGGCTGGTTCTAAAATATCGTTTTTTACGGCGACGTAAGCCCAGCTGTTGGCGACTTGAATCTTGCCAACGTCACTACCTTCGATGCGGTAATCCGCAGTTAGAGCTCCTAGGATATCACCTGGACGTAGCTTTTGCTTCTTTCCACCATCAATCTGGATGGTGGACATTGGAGCTTTATAAGTTGGTTCTTTAAGCAGCTTAGTGTCTGGGAGTGCGATTGGCTCAATATCTTGCTCAAGATATTCGGCGAGACGATTCACTTTGTGCTTTTCTTTGCCGATAACAATCGAGCAGGCATGGCCTTTGTTACCCGCACGGCCCGTTCGGCCAATACGGTGAACGTGGATTTCTGGGTCGCTGGCGATATGGTAGTTAATCACTAAGTCGAGCGCGTCGATGTCTAAACCACGAGCGGCGACGTCGGTCGCTACCATGACCGTTACACTGTTGTTGGTGAAACGAACTAGCGCTTGGTCACGTTCCTTTTGGTCAAGGTCACCATGCAGTGCCAATACGCTAAAGCCATTGCTTTTTAGGTATTGGGTCAGGTCTTTTACATGGCGCTTGGTGTTACAGAAAATCACCGCTGAATCTGGGCGGTGTTTCAACAGTAATAAACGAACCGCGACATCACGTTCGCATTCGTCGCTGATGCGGTAGAAGTCTTGGGCGATTGTCGAGCCGGTGTGCTGCTCTTTAATTTTTACTGTCACTGGCTCAACCATAATATGGTCAGCCATCGACTGGATTTCTTTGGGGTATGTTGCGCTAAATAGCATGGTCTGGCGTGCGCGAGGCACTTCCGCCACGATTGCTTCCATCGCATCTTCAAAGCCCATGTCTAGCATTCTATCGGCTTCATCCAGCACCAAAGTCGAGACTTGGTCGAGCTCTAGCGTTTGCTTTTCAAGATGGTCCATAATACGGCCCGGCGTACCGACCACAATATGCGCACCATATTTTAGCGAGTCAGCCTGTGGGCGTAGCGGCGTTCCACCGCATAGCGTTAGGATTTTCACGTTCGCAATCGGGCGCGCTAAACGTCGAATTTCTTCCGCCACCTGCTCGGCGAGTTCACGAGTAGGACACATCACCATTGACTGTACGGCAAAGTTCTTAGGCTCAAGTTTCTGCAAAATACCTAAGCCAAACACGGCTGTTTTACCCGAGCCTGTTTTGGCCTGGGCGATAACGTCTTTCCCATCCAGCACGTGTGGCAAGGCTTCAGCCTGAATCGGCGTCATCCCCTCGAAACCTAAATCTGCCAGGTTAGCGATTAGCTCTTGTTGTAAGTTGAGCGTTGAGAATGCGGTGTGACTCATGATGAAATCCTAGTGGTTTTGGTGCAATTTGAAGCAGTTTACTGCTGAATAGAATGTTTGAGAGCGAGATCTTCGATCTGGGTGAATTATATACAGCTCGGGAGTTATGTAAAAGCGATATCTTCTTATCATAGGTATTAGGTTAAGCACCACCTAGAAGTAGTGCGCATAAAAAAGCCGCACTAAAGTACGGCTTTCCGGTTTACTCAACTTTCTTAAGCTTTCTCCAACAGAGGCTCTACTGCGCTTGGTTGGCAAGCCATCTGGTGTATGTCCAACCACTTTTCTGTTGGCCATCGATTTCAAAGCTTATTTTAATTTTCTCAAAAGGAAATTCAGCTTCGTTATTAGCAAACTTTCTCTTGGCATCAATCGTGTATTCGCCAAGCTCTTCGATAGTTACGGTAACCGCTGAACTCGATTTATTAGTTGAGCATTTTCCACTATTTAATAACTCTGACACCTCAGAATCATTGTTTTTTCCTCTTAGCAATATATCCAGGCTCGTTACATGAAGCGGTGTTTTACAGCTCACAAATACGTTGTTAGGTTTAACGCTAAGTTTCTCGCCAATCAACTTATCGAATTGCGGATCGTAAGATAGGCCTAGCCATCTCGGGTTGTCGCTCATGACCCAGCCTCTGTCAGTATTAACTAAGTCATCGAAAAGTACTCGGTATTGCTTTTCATTCATCTCTACGTGTAGGTAAATATCGGCGCCTTCGATGCCTTTGGTTTCTTTAGCATTAACCTCAACCTTTACTAAAGAAGCATTTTCCCAGCCACCGTGCATTTTTCCATAAGAAAGAATATCACCAACGCTCTTGGTCACTTTACGTTTCGTTTTCTTAACTTGCTTTTCTACTTCTGATGGTGTTGGACTTTTCGAGGTGGCTTTAGCTTCGTTCGTTTTAGAGATTAACCAGTAATAATCGTCTTCATTTATGCTCAAGTTTGTAATCGAGTCTTTATCGCCACTTTGCAGTTTCTCGAAAAGATCTTTACCTAAAGACTCAGGGTCTTCAGTACCGCCACATGCCACTAGCAATGTTGAAATTATAGTTGCGCAAAAAAGTGTTTTCAGTTTCATAGGTTCCCCGATGATGTGAAGTTAAAAGTCGCTGTTATTAATAAATTATTATTTATGTTTATGATTGGCTGGCAGAATTATTGTTTTAGACCAGTTATCACGTCAGTTTTACACCAACGAGAATATATAGATTATTGATTAATATCAATTTTTTATTAGCCCTGTCGCTAATTTTCTTTAAGAGAACTCTCTTTATAAGATCACTCTCCTTTAAGATCATTCTCCTTTAGTTCAGTCTCGATAATCGTTTCGCTATGGAGTGTTTTATGTACGGGGCATAAATCTGCAATTTCTAGCATCCTTTGACGCTGCTCTTCGGTAATATCAGCTTCGATAATAATACTGCGGTGAAATTTATCTATTTTCCCACTTCTCTCCTTCCCTTCTTTATCCTCGCACTGTTCGCAGTCTTCGGCATGTACTTTGTCATGGTGAACATTCACTATCACTTTTGACACGTCCAGTTTTTTGCGACGGGCATACATATTTAGAGTCATCGCTGTGCAGGTTCCAAGCGCCGTAGACAAAAAGTCATAGGGGCTTGGGCCAAGGTTAGTACCGCCTACTTTCACAGGTTCGTCTGCTAGCAGTTGATGACCATTAGCGTTAATACGATTCAGGAAGCCTTCGCTGGTTTGAGCCGCCACCACCACATTATCCTTTGCTTCCGGTACCCTAGGTTCTTCTTTAACATCAATATAGCGAGTAGCCCATCGAGCGAGCACATGCCCCGCATACATCGAGTCTTCGGTTTTGCTTACTAGATGATCGGCTTTATCGAGCGTAATAAAGCTTTTAGGGTGTAGCGCTTTTTTATAAATAATTTCTGCTTCTTTAATCGGCACTGTGTCGTCGATTGGCGAATGCATCACCATTAAGGCTTTGTGCAAGCCGTGGATATCGATAGAGTGTTTACGCACATCATCAACGAAATCTTGTTTAAAGGTAAAAGGACGCCCCGCCAATTTAATCGTGGCTTCACCCTGCTCTTCTAAGGTTTTCAGTTCAGGCTCAAGCTGGTGTAAAACGTGCTCAGGAGTCGATGGCGAACCAATAGTAGCGACAGCTTTTGCTGAAGGGATTTCTTTGGCTGCAGCTAAAATCGCAGTCCCTCCAAGCGAGTGCCCGACGATAATTTGTGGCGCTTCGTGCTCTTCGCTGAGGTAATTTGCCGCGTCAATCAGATCATTGACGTTTGTGGTAAAGCTAGTATCCGCGAACTCGCCTTTACTCGCGCCAAGCCCCGTAAAGTCAAAACGTAAGGTAGCGATCCCTTCGTCTGCTAGGGCGTTGGCGATATTGACCGCGGAGTTAATGTTTTTGGTGCAGGTGAAGCAATGAGCAAATAAGGCATAAGCCTTAGTCACTTTATTGTCAGGCAGGTGTAGTACTCCCGATAACTCAAAGTCTTGTCGTGTTTTAAAAGTTACTTTCTTCTGCATTACAATGCTCCTCTTCGCTCATTATCATGAACCTCGCTACGAACCGAAGTCTAAGCTAATATAAACTGAGCTAAATTTTTAACGATAGCCAATATCGGACTTTAACTGTGCTATAAAATCATCCACATCATTCGAGTTTAACAAGTGTTTGGCGATGACTTCTTTTTTACCAGCGGTCGTTTTCACCGCCACATGATAGTAACGCTTATCCCCTGAACTCATGTTGCTGTCTCTAACAATATCGTCTATTTCAGCGATGTTAAATCGATAGGTCTTTGGAATTATGGCGCCTTTGCGGCAGTGCAAAACTCCTGAACTGGTGATAATTCGGCTTCTAAATAACATCACGTTCACACCAATCAGTAACACCAAAAGCCCAATTCCGCCAAACGCAATAAGGAATAGCCAGCTGGTGTCCGCGATAAATATCCCCACGCCAATTGACGTGAATATCAATCCAAATAGAAACGTCGCTATGCCTAGTCCTTTATGCCTAAAAGGCTTGAAATAATACTCTTTGCCATAGTTGTTATAGCTTTCGACGATGCCCAGATAGCGCCAGTCGCCACCCTTCGCGGTTTCTTGCGAGTCGTCGGCATGACTAAAGAGATCTTCTGTAAGTGGCTCATCGTCGAGTCTATGCGCCACCACAAACGCGGGAAGCTCAATCATTAACTTCAGATCAGGGCCTTTCTGCTTTTGCTCAACTTTTAATACCCACTCAATTTTATTACTGGGGTTTTTATCGCTGGATTCAGGTAGTCCCTCGGGGATATTGACATTAAAGTCTACTCGGTATTCATTCTGCTGAGTCTGCTTGGCTTGTAAACGCTGATCGTCCTGCCAAATGATCGTGGTCGTGGTTCGAGTTTCTTTGCCGGTACGGCGTCTGACGACCCTCTGACAGCTCAGGGTCAGCATCACTTCTTGCTGTGAAATATCGCTATTAATAATGACGGAGCCCGAGCTTTTACCGCCAATGGCGAGCGGAGTCTGCTGTAACTCTACTTTCGATTCGCCGTATTTTTTATCACGCAAATAATAAAGCACGGCAACGCCAATCATAATAAGTCCCACTAAAGTGAATAAAAACACCAGCAGTTTTAATGGCTCTCTAAGTAGGTTTCCTTCATGGATGACGGCGATGGTTGCGGGTAACGAGATTAGATTCCAGATAACGGCAAAGAAAGCTATAAACTTGAAGGCGTTTTTAGTTGTGTTCTTAAAATATTGTCCTTGCCACTCTTTGCGCCATAACCAAGGCTCTTCAGGGTGAGACTCTTTTAAAGCCCCAACTTCTTGTAAAGCTTTCGCTCCCCAACGAGACCACAACATGATGCCTAAGCCGACACCACCAAACACAAACAAAAAGATCGACTGAAACCCTAGCATGCCCCAGCGCATGGTTCGATCGAGCACGCTCTCGCTCGGCTCGTTAGGATTAACATACGCCGTCACACTTTGATGATTGTTTCTCGCGCGCTGTAATTTCCGATGTAAATCTTTCTGATACGAGCCAATATTATCAGTCCCAGGGTAGAAGTTAATTTGGTTAGACTGATGGGTGTTACCTTGATACAGGTATTGGTAAGAACCTTTTACGCCATAAGAAGTGCTGTTATCGCCAGTCGATGTCACTAGCTCCAGACTAGTAATTTTGGCATCGACCGGTTGCCAACTTTGCGCCCGCCATACATCATAGCTGGACAATAAGCCCCAGATAAATATCCCCAGACCGGCCAAGAAAAAAACACCACCAAAAACCGTTAAACAGCCCGCCCCATTCTTCATGATTGTTCTTCTTTAGATATTTGTTAATAAAGTACCAGAGTTTTAGCCGAGCAACAATTTTGATGAGTCATATAAGCTTTCTTCACTTGCTACTCATCTTATAAATGATTTGGGGTATAAAACCTAGCAAGCCAGCTGGTAGTACCCCTTTCCATTAAAAAAGCGTTACAATAGCGCCATATTTTAGTTTGGAGTTGTATTTTTATGATTATTAAGCCAAAAGTGCGTGGTTTTGTTTGTACTACGTCACACCCACAGGGTTGTATCGCTCACGTTAATGAGCAGATTGAATACGTTAAGAATAATAAGCCTGAAATTACGTCAGATAGCCCTAAGAATGTATTGGTGATTGGTTCTTCGACGGGTTACGGCCTAGCGTCGCGTATCGTGTCTGCGTTCGGTTATGGCGCTAAAACGCTTGGTTTATTCTTCGAGAAAGAAGCGACAGAGAACAAAACAGGTACTGCGGGTTGGTATAACAACCGTGGTTTCGAGCTTGCGGCGAACGAAGCTGGGCTTTGGCATAAGTCGATCAATGGCGATGCTTTCTCACACCAAGCGAAAGAAGACGCCATCAAAATCATCAAAGAAGAAATGGGTATGATCGATTTAGTGGTGTACTCACTAGCTTCTCCACGCCGCCAAGACCCTGAGACTGGCGAAGTTTATAAATCGGTTCTTAAACCTATTGGCGAAGCGGTGACTGAAAAAACACTAAACACTGATAAAGGCTTGGTTCACGATATTTCAATCGATCCTGCGACTGATGAAGATATTCAGAACACGATTAAGGTTATGGGCGGCGAAGACTGGGAGCTTTGGATGAAAGCCCTAGACGAAGCTGGAGTTTTAGCTGATGGCGTTAAAACCACGGCTTACACCTACATCGGTAAGAAGCTGACATGGCCTATTTATGGTCACGCAACGATCGGCAAAGCAAAAGAAGATCTAGATCGTGCGTCACACGCGATCCACGAGAAGCTTCAAGAGAAATACAACGGCAGCGCCAACGTGTCAGTATTGAAGGCTGTTGTGACTCAAGCGAGTTCTGCAATCCCAGTAATGCCACTGTATATTTCATTACTGTATAAGGTGATGAAGGATAATGGCGTGCACGAAGGTCCTATCGAGCAGATTCGTGAGCTTATCGTTGAGCAAATGTATGGCGATAGCGCGGTATATGACGATACTCGCCGTTTCCGCGTGGACTTGAAAGAGCTTGATGACAAGATTCAAGAGGAAGTTGAGCGCCTTTGGGAAATCGCCTCAACCGAGAACATTAACGAGATCTCAGACTATAAAGGCTATCAGCATGAGTTCTTCAAGCTGTTCGGCTTTGAAGTTGATGGTGTTGATTACGATAAAGAAACCAGTCCTATCGTTTAACTGCTCCTCATAAAGGCTTCGATTTTAAGGCACCCTCAGGGTGCCTTTTTCTTTACAGTAGTTATATTAAAACATTGACTAAAAACTAAACAAGCCATATTTGCATTAATTATACTTATCACAAGAAAGAGAATGCAGATATGAATTTAAGCCTAAGTCAGCATTGCATTAACTGTCAGTTTTCTTTACATTCTTTTATAAAACAACCACTTCCAAACGTGCATTTGTTAACATTTTACAATTTCCCCTCTAGCAAAATGTGATTATCAACGTTAATCTATAGTCATTGTTTGTTAATCATTGTCTTCCCCAAGATTCAAACGATTACTTAGATAGGTTTATCAATGCGCAAGCCATTAGCCCACCACACGGTGGGCTCTTTTTTTGTCTCAATAAATATTCGCAGACCCTTCCTACACAGAACTTCGTTCTATCGGCTTTACTTTAACCAGGCCAACATTTGATACAACATCGCTATTCGGGTTTTAAGATCGCTCTCTTCTAGAACAGCTTGTTTCTGGGATTCATTAACAGGAAGAAACTCCGTCAGTCGTTCGACTACAAAGTCCATACACTGCCAACGCTCGGGGGAGTTGAGGATTTCAACTTGAGGATGCTGAGTCAAATCTTCGAGCAAGTTAATGAGTTCATTTTGCTCGCCGCCAATTAAAGACTCTTCGAGATTGTCGATAAAAGAGACGTTTGCACTAATCAGCTGATCCGGCAAATTCGTTTGACTGTTGATAATAAAACGTTGTCGCCCTATACAAGTAATTAACAAGATTCCATCTTGTTTTTGATCGAAGTCGACAATTTCAACATAAGTCCCTAGCTTGAAGGGAGTCGCCGCCATCCCTGTTTCATTGCCTTTTTTAATAAGGCAAACGCCAAATCCTTGATTATTAGATAGTTGCCTAGCAATCATGTCCAGATAGCGTTGTTCGAATATTTGTAATCGAAGCACGCTATCCGGAAATACTACACGCTGCAGTGGGAATATAGGGAGCACATTATTGTTGCTCTGTGGTTGCTGAGTGCTATGCACGCAAACCGATTCCTCGGTTTAGTAGGTACATAGCAAAGCTAGTCAATATAGCAATGAATACCAAAATAATAGCGAATGCAATTCCGATCTGGATATCTGATTTGCCTAAGAAGCCGTAACGGAAAGCGTTCACCATATAGATAATTGGGTTTAGCTTTGAGACGCCTTGCCAGAATTCAGGTAGCAGACTAATCGAGTAAAAGACACCGCCAAGATAGGTTAATGGCGTTAAGATGAAGGTTGGTACAATTGCCACATCATCAAACTTTTTCGCGAACACCGCGTTAATCAAGCCGCCGATGGCGAATAAGACTGAGGTCAGTAACACCACACTAATCACTACCCAAAAATTGTGGATCTGGAGATCAACAAAGAAGGACGCCACAATAGTGACAATTAAACCAGTGAATAGACCGCGTAGCACACCACCACCGACATAACCCGCCAAAATAACCCAGTTAGACACGGGTGATACCATCATTTCTTCTATCGAGCGTTGGTATTTCGAGCTAAAGAATGATGACACTACGTTACCGTAAGAGTTGGTGATAACCGACATCATGATTAGGCCTGGAACGATATATTCCATATAGCCAAATCCGTCCATCTGGCCGACTCTTGAGCCAATCAAATTACCGAAGATGACGAAATATAAGGTCATTGTGATGGCTGGTGGCAACAATGTTTGCGTCCAAATGCGAGTCCAGCGAGTAATTTCTTTTATAACAATGGTTTGAAATGCGACTAAATTCATGACTTAGCCTCCCCGTGTGGATTTTCGACCAGACGCACAAATAACTCCTCAAGTCGGTTGGCTTTATTTCGCATACTTAGCACCGTAATACCGTGCTTACTTAATTCTTGAAAGACGCCATTAACACCGTCGCCTTTGTGCACATCTACTTCAATACAGGTTTCATCGCGAACACGAACAGCATAACCATTAATCTCAGGCATCGTCGCTGGAAGCCCAGTAGTATCCAATACAAAGGTTTCTACATCGAGCTTAGACAACAATTCTTTCATGCTAGTATTTTCAGCAATTTCACCATGATTGATAATGGCGATATTACGACACAAACTTTCCGCTTCTTCGAGGTAGTGCGTAGTTAAAACAATAGTTGTTTTCTTCTCGCGATTGAGCTCTTGCATGAACTCCCACATTGAACGACGTAACTCAATATCGACTCCAGCCGTCGGCTCGTCCAGAATTAACAGTTTCGGCTCGTGAATCAAGCCACGAGCAATCATCAAGCGACGTTTCATACCGCCTGATAATTCACGCGACTGAGCGTCTCGCTTATCCCAAAGCCCTAATTGTTCAAGCAATGGCTGTGCGCGTTTCTTAGCTTCTTTACGCGAGATTCCGTAGTAGCCGGCCTGTTGCACAATAATCTGCTCAACCCCTTCAAACATATTGAAGTTAAACTCTTGTGGCACGAGGCCTAACTGCGTTTTAGCAGCAGCTAAATTTTTATCAATGTCATGCCCAAAGACCTCAACTTGTCCTGAGCTTTTATTTACCAATGAGCAGATGATGCCAATAGCTGTGGACTTACCCGCACCATTAGGCCCCAGTAGCGCAAAAAAATCACCCTGTTCAACTTCAAGGTTAATGCCCTTTAAAGCCTGGGTTCCATTATCATAGGTCTTATATAAGTCTTTGATCGATAATGCTTTTGTCATTTAGTTACCGTGTTTGTTTTATTGTCCTCCTGAATTATGACCGAAGGGAATACCTTCAGGTAATCCAGAAGCTCTTTAAAAATAAATCTCATACCAGAAAAGATCCTGAGTCAAGCTCAGGATGACAGCGAGGCTATCAATTTCCGCTATAACCCCAACGATGACCGAGACTATGCTCGATATTGAGGTGATCAAGAATTCGAGCCACCATAAAGTCTACCAAGTCCTCTATCGTTTTCGGCGCGTTATAAAAGCCGGGCGAAGCAGACATAATGGTAACACCCATTCGCGATAAACGAGTCATATTCTCTAAATGTATCGTGTTATACGGCGTTTCACGCGGGACTAAAATCAGTTGTCCACGCTCCTTCATCACCACGTCGGCTGCGCGCTCGATTAGATTGTCTGAAGCGCCGTTAGCTATCGCGCTTAAGGTGCCAGTACTGCAAGGACACACAATCATTTGCTTCGGCGCACTCGAGCCGCTAGCGACTGGAGACATCCAATTATCATTAGAGAACGCGACTATTTTTCCCGGCTCAATCGACAACTGCTCACACAATTCTTGCTCGATCACACTTGGCGATTTGTTGACCTTAATCTCGCATTCGGTCGCTAACACCACTCGCGCAGCGCCAGACAGCATCAGGTAGACTTTCTCATAATGCTTAGTCAGTTCTTGCAACAGTTTTAGCGCATAGGGCGCGCCTGAGGCACCTGTTATCGCTAAGGTAATTGCCTGTTTTTGATAATTGCTCATGGTTAAGCGAGTTGCTCCAATAACTTGTCGTGAATTCCGCCAAAGCCGCCATTGCTCATGACGAGTATTTGGTCACCTGATTGTACCATTTTTGCGGTTGCTTGCAGAATCGCGTCAACGTCTTCTAATATTTGGACGCTGCTCAGTCTTTCAAGCTGCTCTTTGGGGAATTGCCAGTCGAACTCTGCGGGCTTATGGATAAGAACCTTATCTGCTTCTTTTAGCGTGGGAAGCAAGGTGTCTTTATGAATGCCCGAACGCATAGTCGCCGAGCGTAAATCTAAGATCGCAATAATTGTTTTGTCGCCAACCTTTTTCCTAAAACCGGCTAGAGTCGTTTCGATAGCGGTGGGGTGATGCGCAAAATCATCATAAACTGCCACACCGCCCGCTTCGCCCTTAAGCTCCATACGACGTTTTACATTACGAAACTCGGACAGTGCATCGCAGCAATGGTGCGCTGGAACACCTGCATGACGCGCCGCCGCGATAGACGCTAGGCCATTGATGACGTTGTGCATGCCAATTAATTCCCAGTTTACTTCGCCTTGCTTTTGCTGTGCGAAAAACACTTCGAAATGGCTGCCATCGTCTTTAAGTAGCTTAAACTGCCAGCCATCCTCAGGCCCAATCAGCTCCTTCTGCGACCAAAAGCCCATCTCAACTACTTGTTGCAAATAGGTTTCTTCCTGCGGATAAATCACTAAGCCGTTGCCTGGAACAATTCGGAGGAGATGATGAAACTGAGTTTTTATCGCTTCGATGTCTTTGAAAATATCCGCATGATCAAACTCAAGATTGTTCATGATAAGAGTGCGCGGACGGTAATGCACAAACTTAGAGCGCTTGTCGAAAAAGGCTGTATCGTATTCATCAGCCTCAACCACGAAGAATGGTGATTCGGTCATACGCGCCGACAAGCCAAAGTTCTCAGGGATGCCACCGATTAAGAAACCCGGGTTAAGATTAGAATACTCCAAGACCCAAGCGGTCATACTCGATGTGGTGGTTTTACCATGAGTACCTGACGCTGCTAATACCCACTTATCTTTAAGGATATTTTCAGATAACCACTGTGGCCCTGAGCGATAATTAAGTCCTTGCTCAAGTACATATTCTACAGAAGGGTTTCCACGCGACATGGCGTTTCCCACCACCACACAATCGGTGTGCTCGGGGATATGCTTTGGGTCAAAGCCTTGAATCAACTCAATGCCCTGCTCCTCAAGCTGGGTACTCATCGGCGGGTAGACGTTTTGGTCGCTACCGCTGACCGAAATTCCCTGCTGTTTCGCCAGCAGCGCGATGCCACCCATAAAGGTGCCACAGATACCGAGAATGTGAATATGCATGGGTAATTATGAATTCTCTGATGATACTTTGTCGACAATCATAAGCTAAGCGTCTTTTTTCGTCATCTTTTCAAGAAAGAAATCTCAAAATACGGTAAGATTGGCACAAATTCTTCCTAATACTGGCACTTAGCTCAGAATTAGTTATGCTTGGGTAACGACGCTTTTCGCTCTCCAGCGAGTTACTTTCTCTTAAATGGCTAAGAGAAAGTAACCAAAGAGAAGTCCACCCCGATATTGAGGTTATTCTTTGAATAACTTCCTTCGTAAATCATAAGTCATTTAACGTACCGTGAAATACAGCCCATCCCTGGTCTGAATTTCACTATTTGAATCATCCAAGATTCAAATTACTATGACTGATGAGTTACTCAGCTCAATATAAGGGGAAATAGGTAGTTATCTGCAACATTGCAAAATAAATTAACTCAATTAGTAATCAAAAAGTTACAGGGTAAAAATTTATGCCTAGAAAAAAATATAACGCGTTTTATGCCCAATCTGGTGGCGTAACTGCGGTAATTAACGCGACTGCTTGCGGTGTGATTGAAACTGCTCGCAAATCAAAGAACATCAATAAAGTTTACGCTGGTCGTAACGGTATTATTGGTGCTTTGCGTGAGGAGCTTATTGATACCAGCAAGGAGTCGAAAAAAGACATCGCTGCATTGAAATATACCCCTTCTGGCGCTTTCGGATCTTGTCGCTACAAGTTGAAAAGCCTTGAAGAGAACAAGGCTGAGTACGAGCGTTTAATCGAAGTATTTAAAGCACACGATATTCGCTACTTCTTCTATAATGGTGGCGGCGATTCGCAAGACACAGCCAACAAAGTCTCACAGCTTGGCGAGAAGATGGGTTACCCCATCACTTGTATCGGTATTCCGAAAACTGTCGATAACGACTTACCGATTACCGACAATAGCCCAGGCTTCGGCTCGGTCGCTAAATACGTTGCAGTGTCGATTCGCGAAGCGGCGTTCGACGTAAGATCGATGGCGGAAAGCTCGACCAAAGTCTTTGTAATGGAAGTGATGGGGCGTCATGCGGGCTGGATTGCGGCCGCTGGTGGTTTAGCTTGTGAAAAAGAAGGCGATGCGCCACACATTATTCTGTTCCCTGAAATTGCGTTCAACAAAGAAAAATTCTTGAAGAAAGTTCAAAGCACAGTGAAGAAACACGGCTATTGCGCGATTGTTGTTTCTGAAGGTGCGGCCTATAAAGACGGGACTTTCTTGGCCGACGCTGGAACCGTCGATGCCTTCGGCCACAAGCAATTAGGTGGCGTGGCTCCTGTTGTGGCTAACATGATCAAAGAAGAGTTGGGTTATAAATACCACTGGGCAGTGTGTGATTACTTACAACGTGCCGCTCGTCATATCGCTTCTGAGACAGACGTTGAACAAGCCTACGCTGTGGGTCAGGCCGCAGTAGAGTTTGCTGACGCTGGAAAGAACGCGGTCATGCCGACTATCGTTCGTAAAAACACTAAAAAGTATAGCTGGACGATTGGCGAAGCGAAGCTCGAAGACGTAGCTAACGTCGAAAAGATGATGCCTCGCAAATACATCACGCGTAATGGCTTTGGTATTACCGAAGAGTGTCGCGAGTATTTACAGCCACTGATTGTTGGTGAGTCTTACCCGTCGTATAAAAACGGCTTGCCACAATACGTGGAGCTTAAAAACGAGCTAATCAAGAAAAAGGTTAAAACCAAGTTCGAGATTTAATCGTTTCATTTGTTAAAAATAAAGGCCTCAACAGAGGCCTTTATTATTTCCTTAAAATTAACAGTTTAATTCCAATCTTCAATCAGTTCTGCTCCATATTGAACTCAATCTTTACCGTCTGCCCAGCGCTTGCAATAGGCTGGCCATTGGTCATGGCGGGCTTGAACTTCCACTTTTTTAGGGCTCGCACAGCTTCTCTATCGAAAACCCGCTTAGGCTCAGAGTTTAGAACCGCTATATTCGATAAGGTACCACTGGTATCAACGTCGTACTTCAGCAAAACCCAACCTTCCAAGCCTTTTTGTTGTGCTGAAACCGGATAATTAGGTTGCGTGCGATACAACGGCATGGCCTCTGATTCTTGGGTGAAAGCCATTTGCGGTAATTCACCAAAACCTCGTGGTAAGGAGGTTTCAACCACAGGGTCTACTGATGACCACTCCTCGATAACCGAATCAATTTCCGAGGTCTCGATAACCTCCCCTGATGACTCAGGCGACGGCTCTATCGCTGGCGGCTTGGGTGGCTCAACCTTTGACGGTTCGGGCTCAGGCTTGTCTTTTGGTAGTGTCACTGTGTCTATGATTACCACTGGAGGCTCGTCTACAACAGCCCGTTTTTCATCTTTAATTAACAAGCTCATCAAAAACAGTAACCCTGCAGTCACCACCAAAGCACTCACTACCGATATAATCATTCTCATCATATTACCCCTTTTATTGTTTTCTCAGTGATATAAACGCGGCACTAAAGAAAAGGGGTTAAAATTATTATGATTGCTTTATAATCAGAATAATTACAGCTCAAACATCATAATAACGATTGAAGGACTGATCACTTACTATGCTTTTACTACCTGCTGAAAATGCTATTTCAAAAACCAACCCGCCCTATTTAACGGTGTTATTAATATTGGCGAATATCATTGCCTTTGTGGCATTTCAGAGTAACGATAATCAAGCCTTTGCCGATGCAGGCGACTATTACGTAGAAGCTGAGTTATTGAATACAGAAAGGCAGGCTTTCGAGAATTACGCCCAAAAACATCGGTTAGAGCTATATCAGTCCATCCATAACAATCAGCTTCTTCCAGACGAATACCTCATACAGATCATTCTGGCGGATAAACACTTTACTCATTACATCACAACCCTTAGCAGCTACTCGCTCGAATGGCGTCAGAAGCGCGATAAAGTAAACGATACCTTGGACGAGACATCCATTTACAGTTACGCGTTCTACCCCTCGGACCCCAGTATTTTCACAGCTTTTACTCACATGTTTATGCATGGCGGAATCGATCACTTAATCGGTAATATGCTGTTTTTGTTTCTCTTTGGGTTTAATTTAGAGTTATTGCTCGGTCGTGGAAAAACCTTGAGCTTATACTTTGTTTCGGGACTCGCTGCGGTTACGTTTTTTGCTCTTACCACCACGGATAAATACGTTCCGCTCGTTGGTGCTTCTGGTGCTATAGCTGGGCTGATGGGCGGTTTCTGCGGCTGGTATGGCTTACGTAATATTCGCTATTTTTATTGGTTTTTTGTGATTTTTGACTATATCAAACTGCCCGCTGCTCTAGTCTTCGTCTACTTCTTGGCAAAGGAGTATATTATGTCCAATATTAGCGATGATAATGTGGCTTACATGGCACACTTTGGTGGACTTGTGGCGGGTTTTATCTGCGCTTTAATTTTCAAATATCTACTAAAGCCCCAACAGCTTGCCATTGTTAACGGTAGCGAACCTGAGCAAGAGCGATACAATCCTACTCGCGCTAAGTATGAAGAAGCGTGCTTGGCTTTCCAGCAGTTAGACTTTGAGAAGGCACGGTTATTGTTTTTACAGCTTATCGAGAAAGATCCGACGCAGATTGATTATTACACCCAACTCTTTGCGCTAGAGAAAATCAGTCCAGACTCACATCAGTTTGAAACCTTGTGTAACTTGATATTGTTACGTTCGCTTAATGATGACCGCTTTAGTCAGTTAGCCGAAAAAGTAATTGATGAAATCGTAGCTAACGGCAAGGGCTTGAAACGATTACCAGCGGATACCTTAATCGACTACGCCACTAATTTGGTTAAAAAGGGCAAGTTACACCAAGCCAAACCCATCATTAACTTCGTCGCTAAGTACTACGACTTTAATGAAAAGACACCAAAGCTATTGTTTAAGTTTGGCCTCGGTTGTGAACAAACTGGTGATCATCATACCTATAAAAAAGTGTTTACCTATTTAGGCAAAAAGCATTCAGGGACTTTTATTGGTGATGAGGCGCAAAAAGCTTTAAGCAAACCTGATGCTTAAAGCTTTTCCGCAATATAAGTAAATGGATATGACCTGCTTTTGGCTCTAAGCCGAAGGCAGCTTCTGTTGCATCGACTGACAAACCTGGCGCAGCTGTTCTGCTTCTTTTTGATGCCCACCACGAGGATACTTGCTCAGTAGTTTGTTGAGCATTTGAAGCGCTGAGTTATCGTTATTCATGACCTCAGATTCAAATCGTGCTCGCGCCAACATAAGCCAAGGTAAGTTAACGTCGGTTTGAAGCTTTTCATTAATGGCGCTTAGCTTATTAACATCTTCTTCGTAACGCTTGTGCTTCATATGGTTAATCAGCACAGTTCTAGCTCCTGCGTTCGTCGGCTTAAAGCGTGCTTCAAAGCCAATGATTTCGAGGTAGAGCCTTAGCGCGTCGCCGCCAATAGCAGCTAGCTTAGGGTTTTTATAATAATTGTTCGCGGCTTTGACAACGCCAACAGGATTGCGTCGCACTATGTTTAATCTGACCAATCTCTCGAGGGCTTTGACTGTATGCGCTTTGTCATTGGCTAAATCGTATAAAACATCCTCTGCGTCCTCGAAGCGCCCTTCCTGAATATAAACATCCGCTTTGGCCATTAACCTCTTCACGACTCCGGTGTCATCATTTTCAAGCAAGTTTTCGGCATCGATGCCATAACCAAGTTCAGTATGATATTGGAAGGCAACGTAACCGAACATGCTGAATTTTACGATATAAAAATACGCCAAAACGCCGAACAGTAACGGGTAGGCGATAGCTTGAGGCAGCCAGAAGTGAAGCTGATCTTGTGCGAACTCGAGCCCAAGATCGATCAAAAATGAAAAGCCAAAAAGCAAAAGGTATGGCCAACCCACAGCTCGAATACAGCTTGCAATCCTTGCCGGGTTTAGCGCTGAGCTGACGTGTTTTTCCATAGCTAACACTATCAGCATGGCCGGTGAGCAGAATGATAGAATAGCTATATACGGTAAGATAAATCCACCACCGAAGATAAGGTAGCCGATATAACCGAGTCCAATTAACTCTATATATAATAAAATCACCTTGAAGGTCATCGAGTCGGAATTGAAGACCAGAGCTTCATCGTAACTCGGGGCACTCATGTTACCCCGAGCACCTCGTGTTAATACCGTGAACACATAACCTATCCCTATTGAGTATAATGCTAATAAAAGGAGAAGCTGGATCATGACTAACGGTATAAAATCCGTTATCAGTCCGATAACAAACGCAATTCCCATATAGGTTAACAAGAACTTAGAGGCATTTTCTTGCCAAGGGTATTTATTAAATTCAGAAAGCTTGTTCCAGAAAGGTGTTACTTTATCACTTACGCCATAAGACTCGAGATGAGTGCGGCACAAGAGGCAGCGGGGGGCTATTTCCCTTGGGTTAATATCACAACAATTTACGCAAAACGATATGTCGCACTGATGGCAATACCACTGTGCTTTATCCTGTGTATGGTACTTACAATTCATTCCCTGTTCCTGTAATTTTTTGGTTACTGTATTAATAATAATCTCGATACTTTAGCAAAATTAGCCTAGGTTGAGAATCACAGGAAAGCCTCTAATTGAAAGTACCTTATAGAGGTAGGGTCAGATGTTAAGCATTGAGCTAGGTTCCGCCGCTGGAGCGGCAGAACCCAGACACTTTTAAAGTAGTGGTGCAATCACTAAAGACACGATCGCCATCACATTAATCAAGATATTCATGGATGGACCAGAGGTGTCTTTAAATGGATCACCGACGGTATCACCAACCACCGTTGCCGAGTGAGCTTCGGAACCTTTACCACCATGATGACCTTTCTCCACATACTTTTTGGCGTTATCCCAAGCACCACCAGCGTTCGCCATCATCAGTGCTAAAGCAACCGCACTGATTAAAGCCCCACCGAGCATACCGCCAAGCGCCTCAGCGCCTAACAAAAAGCCAACTAGAGGTGGCGCTGATACTCCGATTACACCTGGCAGCACCATCTTTTTCAAAGCCGCCGTGGTCGCGATATCAATACATTTTGTCGTATCCGGCTCTGCGTTACCTTCCAACAATCCAGGTATTTCGCGGAACTGCCTGCGAATTTCATGGATCATGGCGAAAGCTGCATCGCCCACCGCAGTCATGGTAATCGCTGCAATCAAAAACGGAATAACACAACCGATAAACAGTCCCATCAGAACCGTGGGGTCACCTAGGTGCAACACAAAGTCTTCGACGCGATGTGCCTGTAACGTTTCTACAAAAGCTGCAATAATCGCTAAAGCTGCCAACGCAGCAGCACCAATGGCAAAACCTTTTCCAATCGCAGCGGTGGTATTGCCTAGTTCATCAAGCGAGTCAGTAATCTTACGCGTATCTTCCCCAAGGCCACCCATTTCCGCGATGCCGCCCGCGTTGTCAGCTACTGGGCCATAAGCATCGATAGCCATAGTGATACCAACAGTCGCTAGCATGCCAACAGCCGCTATGCCAACGCCGTACAAGCCCGCTAATTCTGTGGATAGGTAGATTATTGCAGCAATCGTTAATATCGGTAACACCACCGACTGCATGCCCACCGAAAGCCCCGTGATCATAACTGTTGCGGCCCCTGTTTCGCCCGATTTAGCTATTTTGCGTACAGGTTTTGACGAGGTGTAATACTCAGTGACCAAGCCAATAACGATGCCACCAACAGCTCCACACAGAACTGCGAGCCAAACATTAACTGAGATACTCATTGAGCTCAGCAAGAAATAGCCTGCAATCATGAACAAGATTGCTGAGCCTATGGTTCCTACTCTCAAGGCAACTTCGGGGCTTTTGTTCGACATCATCTTAACCATGACAATGCCAATGATAGAGCAGATAAGCCCTACCGAAGCTAAAGCCAATGGCGCTGCCATTAAAGCATTTTTGCTACCCAAATCCGTACTGACTAAAGTCGCGGCAATAGCAATCGAGGCGATCATCGAACCACAATAGGATTCGAAGATATCCGAACCCATACCAGCAACGTCGCCCACATTATCACCGACATTGTCCGCAATAACGCCAGGGTTTCGCGGGTCATCCTCTGGAATTCCCGCTTCGATTTTGCCGACTAAATCCGCCCCAACGTCTGCTGACTTGGTGAAAATACCGCCACCGACACGGCTAAATAAAGCCACGCTTGAAGCGCCCATACCAAAACCATGGATATAGTGAGCACTGGTGGGATCAGAGCCAAAGTACCAATAGAGAGAGCCAAGCCCGATCAGGCCTAGCGAAGCAACGCAAAGCCCCATAATCGAGCCACCAAAGAAAGCAACACTCAGCGCTTCCGCTGCACCTTTGCTGTGTGCCGCTGTCGTGGTTCGTACATTTGCCTTGGTTGCGGTGTACATACCGATATAACCCGCTAAAGCGGATGAAATAGCGCCTACGGCAAAAGCGAGAGCTGTATTATGCCCCAGCGGAGAAAACCATAAGATAATAAGCAAAATGCCCGCAAAAATTGCGAGCATTTTGTATTCACGGTGCATAAAGGTCATGGCACCTGAGTGGATAGCGTCTGATATCTTTTTAATCGCACTATCACCTTCTGGATACTTCTTTACCACGCCATAGATAATAAACGCGATAATTAATCCCAGCACTCCTAGCGCTGGTGGCAGATATAACATCTCTTGCATAAAGCCCCCATTTACTTTTATCTCATTGAAAGTTATATAAATTTTTTTCTTAGTGTCTTCAGTCTATAGCAGTTTTATTGATTGTACAATTTGTATACAACATGATTGTCTACTAACCAATTTATTTTGTCTCCAAAGACGGCTATAATACGCGCCCTCTAGGGCTACTGCCCCAACGCACTAACACGCATAAAAGGTAAAGTAATGAGTTTGGATAACGTACCTGCTGGTAAAAACGTCCCAGAAGAAATTAATGTAATTATCGAGATCCCTGCGCACAGCGATCCTATTAAATATGAAGTGGACAAGGAAACGGGCGCTGTATTTGTTGATCGCTTTATGGCGACTTGTATGCACTACCCAACCAACTATGGTTATGTAAACCAAACTTTGTCTGCCGACGGCGACCCTGTGGACGTATTGGTGCCAACACCATTCCCACTAATTCCTGGTTGTGTCATTCCATGCCGCCCAGTTGGTGTTTTGAAGATGACTGACGAGTCTGGTGAAGACGCTAAAGTTGTGGCCATCCCTACTGGCAAGTTAAGCACTATGTACCAAGGAATCCACGACGTTAAAGAGCTTCCTGAGTTGCTTCTTAATCAGATCGAGCACTTCTTCCAGCATTACAAAGATCTTGAACCTGGTAAGTGGGTTAAGATTGCTGGTTGGGAAGGCGCTGAGTCTGCCAAGAAAGAAATTCTAGACAGCATTGAAATGTTTAAAAACAGCTAATTCTTTAGCTTAATATTTCAGCTTTGAAATAGCCCGCGACATTTGATGTTACGGGCTTTTTTGTTACTGTGAGTTATGGACCTTAGTTGGCTATACCACTAACTGACGCAGTAAGTGTCGCTCCTTTTGGTATAGCCAGAATAAGCGCTCTTGAATCTGTTCGCTTTGAGGCTGCTTAACCAGCGCTTTCCGATAATCTTGTTGCGCTTGGCGTAGACTTTTCAATGAATCGAGTGTTTCAACGGATACCATTTGTTCACCGTGCTTAATCTGATATCCCAGTCGAGCATAAAAGTAAGCATTCGCTTGCTGCAAACTACCGATGGTTAATAAATAGGAGTTAGGTGTTTTCGTTTGTTCTTTGACAGTTTTAACGATAACCGCTTTATCATCTAAATTATTGCCCTGCTCTAAATATAACGGCGACAAAGCAGCAACTAGCACGGCACAAGCAGCCACAGCATAAGTCCACCGCTGCTGTTTCTTCTTGGCTTGCTTCTGAGGCTGTCTTTCTGATTCAATAGCCTGTTCAATCTGTGACCAGCGATCTGGCGCTTTCGCCTCGCTAGGCAATTGATTAAGCTGATTTAATAAGTCGTTATCATTACTCATAAATACCTGCTTGTTGTTATTCTAACAACTCTCTCATCAATCCGCGCGCACGGTTAAGATGCGCCTTACTGGTACCAGCAGCTATGCCTAGCTGTTGGCCAATTTCCTGATGCGTCATCCCCATCAGATCGTGTAACACTAAGACATGTCTCGCCTGTGACGGTAATTGCACTATGGTCTTTTCTAGATCCATCTGGGAAGCTGTGTGAGTCGCTGCTAGACTTTGCTCAAACTCACGCTCCCAATCATGATCATGTACTAAATCTAAACTGTTTTTGCGTTTATCAGCGAGCACTGTATTCACAGCAATTCGATGCAGCCATGTTGAAAATTGGCTATCACCCTTAAACGATGATAGCGCCTGCCAGGCTTTTATAAATGTTTCCTGCATGAAATCTTCGGCATGCCCCTTGCACCCTGACATCCTTAAACACAAGAGAAAAATATGATTGGCGTGATGACGGTATAAACTTTCAAACGCACTAACCGAACCTCCTTGGGCTCTTTTAACAAGCTCAAGAATCGATTCTGGTTCTAAAGATTTAGCGTTTACTGCCAACAATATGCTTACTGCGCGGTGTTTTATTATTAGATGATGATTGCAGTAAAAGGGTTTAAACGCAAAGCAAAAAAAAGCCTCGCTATGGAAGCGAGGCAAAAAAGAGTCATTTCTAAAAAATTAGGGGAAGAACATGACTCAATTAGCGTCCATGCCAACTACTATTCAAACTAACTAGGAATAACTAAAACTATCTATGGACTAACTATAACTATGTTGACGTGAAGTTTTTGTCAACTGCCACAAAGGCCATAAATTCAATAGGTTAGGTATGCTATTGTGGTCTTGGATAATAAAAAAACCGGAATAGGATTTGGGTACCTTGGTATTATCGGCTTTTAGCTAAAGAAAGTTAAATTGATTAAGTTGATACCCATGATAGAGGTTACCTATCATGGGTACTGACTTTATTAGCCGCGCTTTAGAAGCTCAATCAGATCGATTATGGCTGCATTCGCGCGCGAGATATAAGAAGACATCACTAGCGAGTGGTTGGCAAGAAAGCCAAACTCGCTACCGTTTACAATCATCGGACTCCAAATCGTCTCTTGAGTCGCTTCCAGCTCCATGATGATTTGTCGGAATGAGGTGAGTGCATTTTTATCACGTAGCACACGTTCGAAGTCTTTTTCAGCTGCTTTTAAGAATTGAATCAAGGCCCATGTAGAGCCGCGAGCTTCCCAGAACACATCATCTATCTCCATCCATGGTGTTTTCACCGTGACAAACTGTGCTTGGCCGGTAGACTGTTCAGCAGATGGATCGTTCGCTAAGTCAGTATTCATGCGAGTTCGTCCAACGCTAGCGCTTAATCGCTGCGATAAGCCACCGAGTCGCTTACTCACTAAATAGAGCCACGAACGCAAGTTGTCCGCGCGTGCATAGAATTGAGTTTCAGTATCGGCTGGGTCCATCAAGCGATCACGATAATCCCGTAACAAATCCACGCCTTTTTGATACTCGCGTTCAGCTCTTGGGAACATCCACTTTCTATGATGAATATTAAACGCTGGTTCGGCGAACTTTAGAGCTTTATCTTCAAGTGATTGTGACTGTGAGCGGCTAATATCGTTTCTTAAGACCTGCACTATGTCACGAATTTGCACCAGAGCACCGAACTCATAGGACGGCATATTATCCATAAACACACTCGGTGGCATAATATCGTTGCTTAAGTAACCACCACTCTTGTTGAGCAAGCTTTCAGCCACGCGAGCTACAGTTTCAACCGTGACATAGCCCACTGGCGGCTCGCCTGAGTATTCTTGAATTAATACATCAGGGTCCACTGGATCTGGTTCCGAGCTCCAGATAAAGGTAAACACTAGCATTAAAATTGAAAGTAGCACGAATGCAGTGGCGAACCAGGCCCACTTTTTACGCTTTTTCGTTGCTTCTGGTTGTGCGTCAAAATTCATAATTTGTTCCTAAACCTTTCGATTTATACTACTGATTAGCATCGCGCACTTGGGCGGTAACATCAAGTGACGGTTGGTTATCAAAATGTAACCTGATGTTGTAACTTTTTGCATTGTCCGACATATCCAACCCCATAATCATAATGTGCTTAGCACCGGGCTCAAATACCGCGTCTTCCTCGATTACCACACGGTCCAGATGTTCCATTTTTGCCATACCATCGACAACCTTGCTTTCGTGCATCATAACGTGACGTGCCTTCTCCATGCTCACATCAGTTAAAGTCACTGCCTGTCCTGTATGATTTTTTATAATCATAAATGCTGCCGTATTACTCACCCCTGGTGGCATTTTTCGAACCCAAGCATCGCTAACCTCGATACCTTCTTTCGGCAACGGCTGTTCACAAGCCATTAAAATCAGCCCCAACAATACAACCGTAACTAACTTGTTCAAAACAGTTAAAATACCCAAGCGATTCATAATAATTCCATTGGCAAATTGCTTTAAAGTCGTTATTGTACGTTGAACCATAAGCAAACTCTATGCCTGTCATGACAACACTATTTCCAGAACCCAAGTCACCTCTTATTCCAATTCTAGGTAGCGAGCTGTCGTTCCCTGTGCGTCGAGTCTACTGTGTGGGTCGAAACTATGCTGCTCATGCGCAAGAAATGGGTCATGACGAACGCGAGCTGCCCTTTTTTTTCTCAAAGCCAGCAGACAGTTTGGTGGTAGAGCCTAAGTCTTTACCCTACCCACCTATGACTTCCGAATTGCACCATGAGGTTGAACTGGTCATCGCCATCAATAAAGAATTGATAGAAGCCGATGAACATCAGGCCGCCGATGGTATTTACGGTTATGCGCTCGGTATCGATTTAACTAAACGCGATATGCAAGCCGAAGCAAAACAAAAGGGTCGCCCTTGGGATTTGGCTAAAGGCTTTGACCAATCCGCCCCAATCTCTTCAATTCAACCAATAGCCAGTTTGGATGAAATCAATAATGGCGAAATCCGCTTGTCAGTAAACCAAGAGCTTAAACAAGAAGGCCAGCTCAGCGACATGATATGGTCACCAGCAGAAGTAATAGCGGAGCTTTCGAAGCATGTAACTTTAAGAGCAGGGGATTTAATCTTTACAGGCACTCCATCAGGAGTAGGCGTAGTGGAGCGCGGTGATAAAATCGAGGCAACACTCAATCAAGAGCTTAACCTCGACTTTTATATCGAATAAGAACCGCTACAGGCTTTTATAAATAAAGGTGACGATCTGATCGGGCTTGATAAATGCTTGCCCATTGTCTTGATCAAATTTCGCGCTTGGCTTCGCTTCGATAGTTTCCTTTAAACTCTTGCCCTGCTTTTTTAACTGAGCAACGGCATTTCGAAGCTCAGTTAGCATCGCTAAATACTGAGTCATATCAGCTTTGCTTGCCATTGGACCGTGACCTGGAATAATTTGCGTCTTATCATCAGCCAACGACAATCCTTTCTCCAGTGCGGCAAGATAGCCATCAATGGTACCGCCACTATCGGTGTCGATAAACGGATAGCCAATATTGAAATAGGTGTCGCCCATATGCAATACATTATCTTTGGCAAAGTAAATAATCGCATCACCATCAGTGTGTGCATTAGCCACATGATAAACACGCATTTCGTCGCCGTTGAGGTGCAGGCTGAGCTCGCTATCGAATGTAATAACCGGTAGAGCCTCTTTAGGCGAAGCTTCTACCTCTCGTCCAAAAAACGTCATAACCTGTTTGCTGTTCATTCTTTTACGAACGTTATCGTGAGCAACGATGGTAGCACCAGCTTTGCCAAAGTTCTCATTGCCACCAGTGTGGTCGCCGTGCCAATGGGTATTGATCACAAACTTGACCGGTTGCTGTGTAATATCATCAATAGCCTTGTTAATTTTTTCAGTTAAAGGCGCATATTGGTCATCGATAATGTAAACACCATCCTCTCCTACGGATAAACCAATATTCCCACCTTGACCAAACAGGACGAATAAACCGTCGGATAACTGCGTGGTTTTAATGGTGACTTCCGCTTGCTGGTTACTATGGGCCATTAAGCTAGGAGCGGATATTACCAATAGAATCCCTATAGCAATGGATAATAACTTATTCATAATCTTGACAACCTCTAAAAATACCTTTTGTCTAAACTACCACAGCTCACATATTAACCATAATTCAAGTTCACTTTTCCATAAAAAAAAGCGCCATAGCGGCGCTTTCGAATAACTTTTTGAGGACTCGTATTTTATAACCAATCCGTCAACACGAAGCCAACGCCAAGTCGGTTTACTCGTCTGTCGTAATCAATCAAACTTTCACCATAGCCATTAAAATACTGCACATAACCTCTCAACTTGCCTTCATCATCCAGAGGGAAGGTCCAATCAAACTGGAATGCACCTTTATTATCGCTACGAAGGTTGTTACGCAATAAAATTCCGAAGTTATGTTGGTCCCACTGGTAAGCTGAATACAGCTCAAAGTAGCCCATGTAATCATCGATATCAGGGTTATCATCACCATCAGGATCTAAGGGGTCATCCTTTCGCTCCTCAGGAATTCGCCACCAAGGTTTAAACGCCAATACCCAGCGATCTTGCTCAAACGCAAACTCTGTATAGATACGGTTCCAGCTTCGTGAGCCTAGGCCTGAGCGACCGTTCGACTGATGCGACACGCCCAACGAGAAGTAGGGAACCTGCCAGCCACCAAGCTTCCAATCAGTAGCCCAAGCCGCGAAAATTTCAGGCTCATGATTGGTTTCTCTGAATGGGCTGGAAACATCTTTGTTATAAGCCTGCCAGTAGGACTGTCCTGTATATGCGAAGAACAAGGAACTGTTATCACCGAATGGTTTCTCCCAAAATGGTGTTTTAAAACTGACCTGAAACTTTGCTTCAATATTGTCTACCTGGCGCTCGTCACCGGAAGTCTCTAGACTGTCTTGGTTCGGCGAATTGTTGAAAGTCACAGGTAATAAATAATTCGGTTTATGTGGAATAATTGCAAACCGGTTATCCCTAACTCGATACTCCATGCGAAGGCGTTTTTTGAGTAATGCCGAACCTTCTTTAGCGTCCTCAGCATTGTCGCCCTTTTCACTCGCCACAGTTTTATTATCTTCGTTAGTGAACAACAGCTCTTTGCTTGGTCGGTAAATCGCTAGATTACTCAGTGACTCACAATACTTTTTAATATCCCCAATAGTGGTATTGTCATCGGCAATCTCTATACGTTGCAACACACACTGATCATAGTCCATTTTTTCTTCTTCAGCGTCGGTTTCCGCTGCCAAGACTGCGCTTGAAAATAATGCTAATGACATAAAGGCCGATATAGAGCAAAGCTTTGCTAGGTAACTGTGGCTCATAATGAAAGATCCTGATGTTGTTTCGCCAAATTGTAGCAAAAAGAAGCGATTGTGCTATGGCGGATATAAAAAAAGGCCAATAAAGGCCCTTTTCTTTCGCTTTTTTACAATTAGACTTAAAGTCGGTTCGCTTCCGCGTCAACTTCAATAATGTCATAACCTAACTTTTCTAAGCTTGGTAGCACTGATTTTTTGTCACCGACCACCACGATAATCATCTCATCAAGCTTTAAGTGCTCTTGAGCAAGTTGATTTAACTCGTCAAGCTCAATTGATTGCAGTATATCGTTTTGCTCTTCAACAAAATCCTCGTCAAGGTCGTAAGTCATAATACGGCCAAGAAAACCTAGCTTTTGACGTGGTGTTTCATAGTCACGCGCATCACGCTGCCCTAAAGAGTTTTTCATGAAGGTCAACTCAGCTTCAGTCATACCGCTGTTGCTATACGTCTTTATCTCTTTTAAGAACTCGATAATAGACTTATCTGTAACGTCCGTTCTTACGCCCGCTGATGCTGTAAATGAACCATAGTTTTCATTACCGCTAAAGCCAGAACGCGCACCATAGGTATAGCCTTTATCTTCACGTAAGTTGATATTAATACGGCTATTGAAAGCACCACCTAAGTTATAATTCATTAAGCCAGCTCGGAAATACTCACCCGTAGCGTCATACGGTAGCGATCGCTTACCGATACGAATTTCAGACTGAGCGGCGCCTGGCTTATCAACAAAGTAAATAGCCTTTTGCAACTCTGGAAATGGCTTTAACTCAGTTTGCTCAACATCATCACCCTGCCAGGAGCTGAAGCGCTTTAACTTAGTGCTAAGCTCCGACTCATCCAAATCGGACACTGCCACAATAGAAGCAACTTCTGGTGAATAATAATCATTATAGAATTTCTTCACATCATCAAGCGTAATGTTGTTTACAGACTCGATAGTGCCTGAGTCGGCATATGCAAAAGCGTTATCCGCACCAAACAGTAACTTTCTATATACGTTTGAAGCGACTACTGATGGCTGTTTTGCCGCGCTTTTAATGCCTTCAATAGTTTGCTCTTTAACGCGCTTAAAGTCTGCTGGATCAAACTTAGGCTCACGAAGCTTCTCGTTAGCGATTTGTAACGTTTTGTCTAAGTTTTCAGTTAAACTTGAGATGGTTAACTGAGTATAAGTATCGCCCGAAGAGATCGACACTGAGCTACCTAGTTTCTGTAAGATGTTACTTAACTCTTCGTTCGAGTAATTCTTCGTCGATTCATTCAACATGCTGGCCGTCATACTCGCTAAGCCAAGCTTATTCAGAGGATCGTTAGATGAACCCGTTTTGATTCTCAAGCTAATCGCTGTGGTAGGTGTTTCTGTGTTAACAGCACTTAACACATCAATACCATTAGACAGTTCTGTACGCCAAATTTCTGGGACCTTGATCGTAGGATTATCGCCAGCTTTCGGCATAACACTTCGGTCGAAGTCATCTTTAGCAACGCGAATGTCCAAATCAGCTTCAGTCACTTCTTTGTACTTAGGGATTTTGCGCGGGTTTGGAGTCCAAGTATCTTTATGCGCCACCATACCTTTTTGACCTTTTGGTACAACGCTCATGATAACAGCGTGCTGACCTTTAAGGTATTGCTCATAAACACGCATCACGTCTTCTTCAGTCACGTTTTCATAACGCTCTAACTCTTTCTGAATCAGGTTCGGGTCGTTTTCAAAGGTCTGATTCGCCGCTAGCTGTGACACTTTGCCTGAAACGCTTTGTAAGCCGTAAATTAGTCGTGATTTGATGCTTGCTTTAACACGCTCGATATCATCAGCTTTTACACCGCGTTGCTCGAACTCCTTGAAGCTATCACGAATAATAGACTCGATATCCGACAAACCTTTACCCGACATAGGGTTAGGTAGCGCCAATAATACAAACTCACAGGCAAGCTCACGACAGCCGTGGCTCACACGGCTTTGAACCGCTATGCCTACTTTATCTAGGTTCTTGTATAGCAATGAAGTTCTGCCTTGACCAAGGATAGAAGCCAACACATCCAATGGCGCTTCGTCTTCATGGCGAGCATAAACTGTTGGGTATGCCATATAGAGTAACGGCAAAGAAACGTTATCTTCTAAAGAGATATAACGGTCTTCGTCTAAAGTTACGTCTACAGGTGTTGGGTCTTTGACTTCTGGACCACGTGGAATTGAGCCAAAGTACTTTTTGACCCAAGCTAGCGTCTGCTCTTCATCGATATCACCACCGATCGTAAGCGTTGCGTTGTTAGGACCATACCAGCGTAGGAAGAACTTTTTCACATCGTTAACATTTGCGCGATTTAGATCTTCCATATAACCAATCACAGGCCATGAATACGGATGACCTTCTGGATAAAGAGCTTCAGCAACCCGCTCGCCTAAGCGACCATAAGGACGGTTATCGACACGTTGACCACGTTCGTTTTTAACGGTTTCGCGCTGAACTTCAAACTTCTTTTGAGTGACCGCATCCAATAAAAAGCCCATGCGATCAGCTTCTAACCACAACATTTTTTCTAGTTGGTTTGATGGAGCTGTTTCGAAGTAGTTAGTACGATCTGAGTTAGTGGTACCGTTTAGAGTACCGCCAGCTTCAGAAATAATTTTGAAATGCTGTTCATCAGCAACGTTCTCCGAACCTTGGAACATCATATGTTCAAAGAAATGCGCAAAACCTGACTTGCCAATTTCTTCACGACCAGAGCCGACGTGATAAGTAACATCCACATGAACAAGAGGGTCACTCTTATCTTCATGCAAAATTACCGTTAAGCCATTCTCTAGCTCAAATTTTTTGTAAGGAATAACCAGTTGATCCGGTTGTTGTTCAACGGTCTCCAATAAGTTGATTCCATCCGCTACCGCTGAGTCTGTTGATGGTGACGACGCACATCCCACAAGACCCGCGACGACTAGCGCGCTGATTGTCTGTTTAAACATTCTTATTCTCCTCCTAAGTGGTCAACTCATTATACAGATTGATTGTGAAAATAAAGGCAAATACATAAATTGAAACATTTTCAATCAAACCGTTACAGACACAAAAAAGCCCTGTCTTATTGCAGGGCTAAGCTATTGTTTCTAATGTTATTTCTCAATTTCAGATTTTAAAGACTCTAGACCTTCTTCATAAGATGGCCCAAGCATGCTATCCATCATGAGTCCAAAATATCGTCCGATGATATTATCACCAAAGTCAGCATCAAAATTCCATGTAACTTTTGTCTTTTGGGCGCCTAATTCTTCCAGTTCGAAAGACGCATATCCAGGGTTTGGGTCTTCACCAAAAAACAGTTCATATTTCACAAATGACGGGTACTTGCTTTCAATAATCTTTTGCGAGCCACTCCCCACCTGTGAGTCTTCACTGTCCCAAGACATCATGGCACCTACGCCTGAATCAGGGCCGGAATACTCGTATTTCGCTTCAGGGTCTAGTTTGTACCAAGGCGACCAACTGTTGTAATCCTCAAAAGAATTCACTTGCTGAAACACCTTATCCTGCGAGGCATTTATAACTATTGAGCGCTCCACATGGACCATTTTTGGTAAGAAAAAGCCAACAATCACTAGCGCTATCGCTAGCACGGCAATGACGATTAAGAAGTTTTTTAGAAATTTCATAGCTCTCCCCAATGAGCAATTAAGACTCGTTTACTTTAGACTAAAACAATGCAAATGTGCAAGAAATAACCAGTTTAGGGTTTTAGCCGTCGCAGAGCCTTCTTTTATCCTTAACGTGTTGCTCAAGGTGAGGTGGGAATTTGTCTGGGAAGATCGGTAAGCCCAACCTTTCTCTTTTATCTTGCCAATAACCAAAGAGTCGCCCCTTAATCTTACTAGCTTCTTGCTCAATAGACTCTAACTCCTGTTGCGGATAGTCCCTGAGAAACTGCTGTATAAGTTCCTCTCTGTCATCAGCAAACAGAAAGCCTTGCATAACTTCGGCATCATTAATAAAAACCTGCATTAATAGCGCTTCATAGGCCATATTTAGCGATAAAGCTAACTTGGTATTTTCAAGATTCGCTTCGCGGGACATTTGACGCTTCAAGATATGGTGACTTAATAATTGCAACTCGATTAAACCTCCGAGCTTTCCTTGAATAGCTGAATCAACTAAATACCCAGTTCCCTGCTCTAACATAGGTAAATTAAGCTGATGGTTATTTATCCGTTCCTTACGCTCTTCCTGTGTTAAAGTTTCAGCGCGATTTAACTCATTAAAGTAAATTCCGAAGCCTCCCTTCCAAATCAACTCGCTGCCATAATGGAACATAGCATCAGCATCACCCGCATCGGCGTAAGACTTAACAGCATCCAAGGGCATCTGCTGATAATGATGCTCCCCCATCATTTCCCCCATGGAAAGATAAAAAGACTCATATATGTCACTAATTTCTTGCCAGTGTGGATGTTTTTGGTATCGCGTATGACAATCGAGCTGAGGCTCTTCACTAACTTCGTTGGCTGACTTTGTAGCTACTGCTTCTGAACGATTTATCGTTCTTTCGCCTTTTATGCGCAGAGTCGCTTCGGCATCTTGCTTAATTCTTTCTTCACTTTGAGCTTTAGACGCGATAGCAGTAGCTCCAGGCTCCTTGCTAAAGTAAACCCAAGCCGCCATCGATAATAAAATTGTTAGTATTATAATCAGTCCTTTTTTCATCCTTGCTTCTCTTTTTATCTAAATAAATTTAAAGCCTCTTCTATAACCTCATGCCCAGCACCTTTTTTATAAGCATTTTCGCTTAAGTATCTACGCCATAATTTACCCTTAGGTTGGGCATGAAAGAGGCCAAGAATATGGCGTGTCATATGGCCAAGATATACGTCTTGTTCCAGTTGGCTTTTCACATAGTCGCAATATTCTTCGGCGACTTCAATGCGACTGGGAATATCGTAATTTTGATCATAAAAACGGTTATCCACTTCAGCCAGGAAGTAAGGATTATGGTAAGCCTCGCGTCCGATCATGGCACCATCTAAATGTTGCATATGGTCATCCACCTGATCTAGCGTAGTCACGCCGCCATTAACGATAATTTCTAAATCAGGGAAATCTTTTTTAATTTGATAGGCGACGTCGTATTTTAGAGGTGGGATCTCGCGGTTTTCTTTCGGACTTAAACCACTCAGCCAGGCTTTGCGCGCATGAATAATAAAGGTTTTCACGCCTGCTTGTTTTACGGTATCGACAAACTGATACAGGTGCTCATAGGAGTCCATATCATCGATACCAATTCGAGTTTTGACGGTGGTTGGGATGTTAACCACGTCTGACATAGCCGCCATACAGTCCGCCACTAGCTGTGGCTCCGCCATCAGACAAGCTCCGAAACGACCATTTTGCACCCTATCGCTGGGGCAGCCGACGTTAAGGTTAATCTCGTCATAGCCATAGTCTTCGCAAATTTTTGCGCAATGAGCTAAATCTTTAGGATCACTACCACCAAGCTGAATGGCTACCGGATGCTCTTCTTGGTTGTACCTTAGATGACGCTCTTCACCACCATGGATAATAGCGCCTGTCGTTATCATCTCGGTATAAAGAACAGCATGCTTAGTAATACAGCGCATGAAGCGTCTTTGATGACGGTCGGTCCAATCAAGCATGGGGGCAATACAAATTTTACGGTCGACTGGTTGGCTCATAATGTTTAATATTGGCAATAATTGGGCGGTATTATATGATCCTTTGCCCTCAGACCCTAATTTCAGTTTCTATTCATAGAACTCTGGTATAAAACCTTTGTGTGGGTGTTCATTTCAATAAGAAAACAGGACTACAATGAAAACAATTATAACTTTAGGTAGCTTTGCGTTACTGACTTTATTATCAGGCTGTGCCACCCTTTCCGAAACTGAGTGTGCATCGGGAAACTGGGAACAAATTGGGTATAAAGATGGCAAGTCAGGTCGTGATTCAGACTATATTATTAAGCATGAATCATCTTGTATCGAATACGGTGTCCAACTCGACCGCGAGACTTATGAAGCAGGACGCCAACAAGGACTTGCACGTTACTGTACTGCTGACAATGGTTTCGGTCGAGGCACTCGAGGTAGCTCACCAAACCTAAGTTGCGGCTCGCAACAGTTTCCAGTCTATTTTGATGGTTACAGCCAGGGCTTAATGTCACGCCTTGAGCGACTTGAGCTGGACCTAGATGAAGCCTACAAAGAGCATGAAATTTTAACGGAAGTATTGCGACGCGTAAAAGACGAGCAGGAAAAAGATAGAATTGAGTTAGAGCTCGAAGGCGTGGACAAAGACATCGACTCTTTGCAGCGACAAATCAGTCAAACTAATGATTTAATTCATCGTTACCAAAGTTATGACAGTTAGGTCGTAGGCACTTAATAAAAACGGGGCATCAGCCCCGTTTTTTTTATACTCAACTTTTGTGCTTATGCCATTACTTATTACGAAGAGCTGCAATACGAGCGTCCAGCGGAGGGTGCGACATAAACAAGTGACCAAACTTTTCTTGGAAAGAGCCTGTTCGACCATTCTTTAAACCAAAGGCAGTAAAGGTTTCACCCATATCAGATGGCATATCGTACTCGGCCTTCAGCTTTTCCAAAGCGCCAATCATAGCGGCTGAACCTGCTAACTGTGCACCGGCTTCGTCGGCTCTGAACTCACGGCGTCGCGAAAACCACATTACCACCATGCTCGCTAAAATCGTCAGAATAATCTGCGCCACCATGACCGAAATGAAATAACCAATACCATGGCCTTGCTCGTTCTTTAGAATAACGCGATCAACGAAGTGACCAATGATTCGCGAGAAGAACAATACAAATGTGTTCACCACGCCCTGAATTAAGGTCAAAGTCACCATATCGCCATTAGCTACGTGGCCCAATTCGTGGGCTAGTACCGCACGGACTTCGTCGCGATTCATGCGCTGCAATAAACCTTCACTAACAGCGACTAACGATTTATTTTTATTCCAACCTGTCGCAAAAGCATTCGACTGTGGTGATGGGAAGATCCCCAACTCTGGCATACCAACACCCGCGTCTTTGGCTAATGTTTCAACAGTATTAACTAACCATTGTTCGGTTTCATTTCGAGGCTGGTCGATCATTCTGACGTGCATAAATTTCTTCGCCATCCACTTAGAGGCAAACAATGAAATTAATGAACCCGCAAAGCCGATAACAGCACACCAAATAAGTAACGCCGTTAAATTCAGATCGACGCCGTTTTGCGCCATGATGCTGTCAAAGCCAAAGAAGCTAAGGACAGTACCTGCTAATAATAAAATTGCAAAGTTGGTTAATAAGAACAAACCAATTCTTAACATCGAAATCTCCAGTAATAAGAACAATTAACTGTATTAATTATGGGGGCTTTGGGGGTAGATACAAGTGAAATTAAAGAGTAACGATCGTGAATTTGTAAATATTCGTGTCGAAACTAAATAAGGTAATGAAAAATCAATAACTTAATAAGCCAGTAGAAGCCTAGAATCACGACGATAGAAATAATAACTGCACTCCAGTTTTTGTGCGTTTTTTTCATAGGAAATATTCAATCTTCCAACATCTCAAGAGCTGAGATGAAGTATCACCGAACGCCTATGGCTCTGATGACGGTGCTCCCAGAGATAAAGCCCCTGCCAAGTCCCAAGCGCCAGTCGGCCATCCACAATAGGGATACTTAATGAAACGTTGGTGAGAATTGCCTTGATATGCGCAGGCATATCATCAGGGCCTTCCATTGTATGGGTGTAAAGTGGGTCGTTTTCTGGAACTAAGCGATTGAGCCAGTTCTCTAAATCCGTTTTAGCACTTGGATCGGCATTTTCCTGTATAATCAGGCTACAAGAAGTGTGTCTGACGAATAGGTGACAGATGCCAGTTTCGACTGCCTGCTCACTAACCCAGGTTTCTGCTTCACGAGTAAATTCATACAATCCCTGTCCATGAGTCGTAAGTGATAATGTTTTCTGCTTGGACATTAGTGCTCTCCACGGTAGACAAAATGAACGCGCCCAGTTACGCCACAACTTAAGGTATATGGAATAGTTCCAGCATGCTTTGCTACGATTTCAGCAGGCAACTCCTTCCCCCATAGCACAACTCTATCACCAATTTTTTCGTTATGATTAGGCCCTAACTCTACCGCTAACATATCCATAGAAACGCGCCCAACCAAAGGAACCGTGCGGCCATTGACCCAAACCGGTGTGCCATTTTCAGCATTTCGCGGATAGCCATCGCCATAACCTATAGCGACTAGTGCAATCACAGTATCTCTTTCCGCAAACCAGTGGCGCCCATAGCCTGTAGAATCACCTTTCTTAAGGTGTTTAATCGCCATGATTTGTGACTCTAGATTCATCACTGGCTTTAAACCGTAATCTGCTCCGATGGTATTGATCATTGGCGAGCAACCATAAAGAATTAAGCCAGGTCGCACCCAATCAAAATGCGCACTTTTCGCTTCTAGAATACCTGCTGAATTAGCCATCGAGCGCTCCACAACTAAGTGCTTGGTGCTTTCTAGGAAGGTTTGTATTTGCTCTGAAGTAAAAGGATCTTCAACATCATCCGCACTCGCGAAATGTGACATCAATCGAACTGGCTTATTGATACACTCAACTTCTGATAAGTCTTTTTCAATTTGCGGTAGTTCATCAACCTTGAACCCCAATCGATTCATGCCCGAGTCGACTTTAAGCCAAATGTTGATTTTTTTATCCGCCTTAAGTCGCTTTAAAGCATCGATTTGCGGGCGATGATGCACCACCAAGTGCAAATCGTTTTCTACAATTTTAGGTAGTTCTTTTTCTTCAAAGAAACCTTCGAGCAACAAGATAGGCTGCTCGATTCCAGCCTCGCGAAGCGTGTAAGCCTCTAATGGCGTGGCGACGGCAAACATCTCAGCATCAGGAAGCGCTTTCGCGATTTGCGCCAAACCATGACCATAAGCATCTGCTTTGACCACTGCAATGACACGACTGCCAGAAGCTTTTTGCTGAACGGTTTTGAAATTATGGCGCAGTGCATCGAGGTCGATGACGGCTTTCGTTGGGCGCATACGTTAAACCCTAACCTTAAAAGCCTTCACCCATAGCCTCATAATCGTTATGAGCTAAGTTATCAAAGCGTGAATATTGCCCTTGGAAACTAAGCTCAACCGATCCGATTGGACCGTTACGCTGTTTACCAATTTTAATTTCAGCAATCCCCTTACGCTCTGTTTCTGGGTTATAAACCTCATCACGGTAGATAAAGAGAATCAGATCCGCATCCTGCTCAATCGCACCCGACTCACGCAGATCCGACATTACAGGACGACGGTCACTTCGTTGCTCCAAGGAGCGGTTAAGCTGTGATAATGCGATGACAGGAACTTCGAGCTCTTTCGCAAGCGCCTTTAGAGATCGTGAAATTTCACTCACCTCAAGAGTACGGTTATCGCTCATGCCAGGAACCTGCATCAGCTGCAAGTAATCCACCATAATTAACGCAACTCCACCATGCTCTCTCGCCACGCGTCGAGCACGTGAACGCATTTCTGCTGGCGACAAACCAGCAGTATCATCAATCATTAATTTGGTGTGGTTTTTTAGCTGTAAAACGCCACTGTTAAACTTATCCCAATCTTCTTTCGATTGGATTTGGCCACCACGGATCTTGTTTTGCTCAAGGCGACCTAAAGATGAAATCGAACGCATAATAATCGATTCACTCGGCATCTCAAGACTGAATACCAACACCGGAAGGTCACTGGCCAAAGCCGCGTTTTCCACAATATTCATAGCGAACGTGGTTTTACCCATCGACGGACGCGCTGCGATAATGACTAAGTCCGCTTTTTGCAAACCCGATGTCATATTATCTAGATCAGTGAAGCCCGTCGAAAGACCGGTAACACCGCCCTTGGTTTTTTGGATTTCCTCAATACGCTCAATGGTGGACTTAAGAATATCTTCGACTTTACTTGGCCCTTCGCCACTGGTTTCGCGTGACTCAGCAATCGCAAAAACTTTACGCTCTGCCAAATCCAACAGTTCCGCTAAGCCACGACCTTGCGGATTAAAACTGGCATCAGCGATTTCATTCGACGCGGAGATCAACTGCCTCATAATCGCCTTTTCGCGGACAATCTCAGCATAAGCGCGAATATTAGCTACAGTTGGCGTATTTTGAGCCAGCTCACCAAGGTAAGCTAAACCAATATCTGTATCGCCCATCTGCTCCAAATGCTCAGATAGCGTAATAACATCCATCGGCTTCGCCATATTGGCAAGCTCAGCCATCGCCTTAAAGATTTCACGATGATTTTTAACGTAAAAGTCCGTAGACAGCAGGATCTCCTCGACCTTTTCCCATTGGTCATTATCAATCATAACGCCGCCAAGCACTGACTGCTCAGCTTCGATTGAATGCGGAGGAACTTTTAAGTCTTTGATTCTCTTGTCAGATTGTTGCGCTGATAGCATGGTTTGCTTCTATTATTAAAATGGGTGGTCAATCAATACGAGTAAAGCCAATTTGCCTACTCAAAACTATTCTATATAGTAACAGTTTTTAGGCAATACAATAAGTCTGTGGATAAGTTCTGGATAAGTTCTGGATAAGTCTAAGCCATTGATAAAGCGAGCCTAAACTCTATTTATTCCTAGTTACTTATCGCCAATACTAACATTTCCCCATCATTTAATTAATTTTTTCCGTTGCTTATTTTTCAGCTATGATAGAGCCATGAATTCAGTAATTCTTTTCGATGGCGAATGCGTTTTATGCTCAAAGTGGGTACCGTTTGTGATCAAACGTGATCCTAACGCCTACTTCAAGTTCTGCTCCGTTCAGTCCCCGAAAGGACAAGAGCTTTTAAAGTCTACAGGGATGCCCACAACAGTTTACCAGACCATGGTCTTACTCAAAAATGGCACCCCCTTCTACCGCTCGGAAGCCTTCTTTGAAGTTATAAAAGACCTGAACAAACCGTGGCCTTGGCTTCGCGTATTAAGGTTTTTTCCATTAAAACTTAGAGACTGGGTTTATAACCGAATAGCTCTTAACCGTTACAAGCTTTTTGGGAAGTATGATTACTGTATGATTCCGACAGAGGATATTTCAGATAGGTTTATAGAATAAGGGTTTACTTCCAAGTCCATTGACAATAATAAAGTAACTCATAAATAATACTATCTATCAATCTTGCCATAGCCCACTATCATAAACACAAATAAGGGATTATTATGAAACCGCTCTTCTTAATACTTTGTATCTTTTTAACTTCTTGCTCTACCACGTCGCAAAAAAGCTCTGAACTTAACTCAGCCTCTAGTAGTAAATTATCCATGTTCTACACCCCAGAAGATCTCTTTAAGAAAGAGTTTATAGAGAACACAGGGAGACTCATTTGGATAAAAGATTCCCTAGCCTGGCAAGCCACTGACATACTCATTGACGCTGTTGATATAAGCCAAATAAAAAATGGTAGGGGTTGGATTGTTCATTTAGATAAGCCTAAAGCACCGACAGTATCTTTCTACCAAGATATAGAAGGCAAATTACATGTAATTGCTGATGTGATTTTTGACAAAAACTTTCAAAACCCTACTTTACAGTTAGCACCTGACAGAAATATCTCTCTGCAAGAACAAAGCATGGTAACAGCATTAACAACTGTTAGGGCCAGCATAAAGGAGGCTTGCTCACCAACCCTCAATTCAGTGGTTTTGCCAATGGAAAATGGATGGCAGGTTTATATTTTAAGCTCGACTAAGGAGCCTGGTGTGATACCCGTTGGTGGTCATAAACAGTATATAACTTCAGCTGATGGTAAGGTTATTTTATCTGACGAAGCGTACAGTAAAAGCTGTATTAAGTTAAAAGCCCCTGCCGATTCAAAAGGGGTAATGCTCACTCATATCGTTTCTGACTTCCCTGCACCAACCCATGTTTTTCACAACCTTCAAACTGGATTAACTTTTTATGTTAAAACCGAACGGGGTATTTGGAAAATCCACGAAGGCATTATTTCTCTTTTAGAAGAAAGCTAATACACATAAGAGTATTGTACACTTCCAAAAACTCCGTCATTGCGAGAAGTGCGAAGCGCGACGTGGCAATCTATTGATAAGTATTGAGATTTGAGATTGCCGCGCTCACGATGTTCGCTCGCAAAGACGAGCCTTCTGGTTTATAAGCAAAATCAAAGCGAGTCCGCAAAAATTCCGTCATTGCGAGGAGTGCGAAGCACGACGTGGCAATCTATTGAAAAGTCTTGAGCTTAGAGATTGCCGCGCTCACGATGTTCGCTCGCAAAGACGAGCCTTCTGGTTTGTAAGTAAAACCAAAACAAGTCCACAAAAATTCCGTCATTGTAAGGAGTGCGAAACACGACGTGGCAATCTTTGAAAAGTCTTGAGATTAGAGATTGCCGCGCTCACGATGTTCGCTCGCAAAGATGAGCCTTCTGGGTTATAAGTAAAATCAAGGCGAGGAAAATACTCAATGAATGCACTATGAACTAGAAGTACATGAGCACGTTCGAAATGAGTTTTAACAAAGTATTGGCGACTATCAAACGCTAGACACAAAAAAGGCACCCTAAGGTGCCTTTTTTGAAACTCTTTAACTTAATTCAGAATTAAGCTTGAGCTTCGTCGTATTCGCCAACAACAACAACTTTGATGCTAGCTTCAACTTCTGGGTGTAAATGTAGTTCAAAGTTGTACTCGCCTGTTTGACGGATAGCGCCTTCTGGCATACGTACTTCTTTCTTTTCTAATTCAACACCTTGAGCAACAACCGCTTCTGCGATGTCTGATGTACCTACTGAACCGAAAAGTTTACCTTCGTCACCAGCATTTGCTGTGATAGTAACTTCTAGGCCAGCTAGTTTGTCAGCACGTGCTTGAGCAGCAGCTAGAACTTCAGCAGCTTTCGCTTCTAATTCTGCACGACGCTCTTCGAAGTGTTTGATGTTTTCTTTTGTCGCAGGAACTGCTTTACCAGTAGGGATAAGGAAGTTACGACCGTAGCCAGCTGCTACAGTAACCGTATCACCTAAATCACCAAGGTTGCGACGTTTTTCAAGTAAAATGACGTTCATCGTTATACCCTCTCAAAATGCCGCTTATTCGTGGCTATCAGTGTATGGCAAAAGAGCCAAGAAGCGCGCACGCTTTACAGCGCTAGCTAATTGACGTTGGTATTTTGCGCTAGTACCGGTAATACGGCTAGGAACAATTTTACCAGTTTCTGTGATGTAATTTTTTAGCATAGCTGTATCTTTATAATCGATCTCAGTTATACCTTCAGCCGAGAAACGGCAGAACTTACGACGACGGTTAAAACGTGCCATGATATGTCTCCTTATTACTCAGCCGCAGCTTCAGTTGATTCTTCTTTCTTAGCTTCTTCTTTAGCTGGCTTTTCGTCACGAGCAGGTGCTTCGTCTTTCTTAGCCATTGGAGAAGCTTCAGTGATGGCTTCTTTACGACGCATTACCATGTTACGTAACACGGCATCGTTGTAACGGAAAGCATCTTCTAATTCTTCGATAACTTCGCCATTCGCTTCAACATTCATAAGAACGTAGTGAGCTTTGTGAAGTTTATTGATAGGGTATGCAAGCTGACGACGGCCCCAGTCTTCTAGACGGTGAACTGTGCCTTCTGCATCAGTGATCATCTTGCTGTAACGCTCGATCATGCCTGGAACTTGATCAGACTGATCTGGGTGCACCAAGAATACGATTTCGTAGTGTCTCATTTAAAGTCTCCTTTCGGTTTCCAGCCACCTATAGCCCGTCTTTGAAGTGGAACTATAAGCAACAAGGAGTAAACCTGATTGTCATAAAACTTGGCCAGAGATTGACCAAGGGCGCGTATTTTAAGGATTTCATGGCTAAAGATCAACCAATTTAGGCGCTAATACACTGACTCATAGGCTATTTGGTAGATAAAGTGCATAAAAGTATCCATCACACCAATAAACCGTCGATATCCCTGTAAATTGGATTTTGCAGGGATATTAAAGTCTCGGTCGAGCGAACTTGCTCGATGGATTGAAGTTTATTGATCAGTATATGCTGAAAGCGGTCGATATCCGGCGCAACGACCTTTAACAAAACACTATACTGCCCTGTGGTGTAGTATGCCTCTATGACTTCGGGTATCTGAATTATCTGTTCTTTTACTGGCTGATAATCCCTTGCCGATTTCAAGAAAACACCAACAAAACAGCAGACATCATAGCCAAGCGCCTTAGGCTCAATCTTAACTTTTGTCCCTTGAATAACGCCAGCTTGTCGCATTTTCTCGATTCTGACATGGATAGTCCCTGCGCTAACGCCTAAACTTTCTGCAATTTTGGCATAGGGAGTACGTGCTTCTTGTAATAATTGAGCCAGAATCTTTTTATCCAAATTATCGATCTCATAATTTTTCATGAGAATCCTTCCTGAAATTATTCATACGGTAAAAATTATTATGCTTTTTTAGATTTAATATAGCAATAGAGCTTTATTGTTAGACGGATATAGAAATATCTATCAGTTAAATATAAAAATACTAATTAATAAGTATTAATCTATCGAATTAAGGACCAACTATGAAAAAGCTACCAAAAGAGGCCTTTATCCAGGATCAGAAGTTGATTCAACAGGCGAAGTCGTTCTTCTTAGAGAAGTTATGTCAGGAGTTATCGCTGCTTGAAGTTCAGGCTCCGATCCTTACCTTTCAGGGCGATGGCATCCAAGACGATCTCAACGGTGTTGAGAAGCCGGTAGCTGTACAAAGCCAGACACTGTCCCGTCCGCTAGAGATAGTACAGTCCTTAGCTAAGTGGAAACGTCAATTATTGGCTCGAAGTGATTTTGATATCGGCACAGGGATCGTCACTCAAATGCGTGCGATTCGACCTGATGAAGAAGCTCTTACTGAACGCCATTCCCTGTACGTAGATCAGTGGGACTGGGAAAAAGTCATGAGTACCGATGAAGCGTCATTGGACTACCTCAAAGAAACGGTAGAGACATTATATAAAGCTATGAGGGCAACGGATCAGCTTGTCGCTAGCGCAATGCAACGAGAGCCACTCTTACCAGCAGAGATCACTTTCATCCAGTCAGAGGAATTGATGAAACAATACCCTGATCTGTCACCGAGTCAGCGTGAGTATAGAGCCTGTAAAGAATATGGAGCTGTTTTTATCATTGGAATTGGCGGTGAACTTAGTGATGGCACCATTCACGACGGACGTGCCCCTGATTATGATGATTGGAGCAGCCCAGCGGAAGATGGTTATTATGGATTAAACGGTGACATATTAGTCTGGAACCCCGTATTAGAAGATGCTTTTGAACTGTCATCCATGGGTATTCGAGTATCACCTGAAGTTATGCTGCAACAGCTACAAATACGCAATTGCGAGCATCGCCTCAACTATCTGTGGCATCAGCAACTAATGGCTGGTCACTTGCCACAAACCATCGGTGGCGGTATTGGCCAGTCTCGACTGATGATGTTTTTATTGCAAAAAGCGCATATTGGGCAGGTCCAATTCAGTGTTTGGCCAGAAGAGCTGGAAATACCAGTTTTATAATATGCCTATATCTCGTGTCCCTTGCTGTTCACTTCAAGCGCTAACAGCAAGGGACGTTACATATATAAACTAGCTTTCTTCTTGCGGACGCACAATATAGATATGAACCTCTTTAGAGTCGCCCATATTATCCGACATAGTGGAGTATTTAGTGTAGTCAGTTTTTCTTAAAGCAGATGAGATGCTGAAGAATGCATTGACTTTATGACCCGTACCTTCGTGCAATGGCGTCACTGACATGCGACAAATCGTTGTCTTACACTCCACACCATTAAAACTCATCTCTGATAAAAGTTTAGAGTTGTTAACAATTGCGGCTAACTCTTCTTGAGCTTTATAAGACCAGTCCCCGTCGACTGCTTGCTCTTTAAAGGTCTCTATAACCGAATTTCTTTCTGCTATGGCTTTCTTGGCCTCTTCTTCAGATGGCCCGATAGAAGGCGTTTTTTTGGATTTATTTTCTGAGGCTATTTGATGCTCATTATTCATGGCAACAAGCTCTTCTAACTCTTCAATTCTCGCTTGTTGACTGGAGTTGATTGCTCTCAAGTTATTAATCTTAGCTTCCAGTTCAGACAGTTGCGACTCAAACTGCATAGTCTTGTCGTGGTCGTCTTCCGCACTCTTTGCGACAGGAGGTTTACTTATCTCGACGGCTGACGGAGTTAAAGTTTTAGGCTTATTGTTCAACTGTTTTTGGTCAAAAAATTGATAAACATTTAAACCAATAGACAGAAGCAGAGCTATGGCGAGGACCTTTTTCATTGCAAATTCCTTGTTTTATATTTTTTCCGAAACTAGTTATATCGAATCTTTTGCCCCTAGACAAGCCATTGCGGTATAAAGCTTTTCCCTGTAGTCTCATAAAAAAATATTAACCCTACACGTCTATGAAACTACCTAAAATCTCCATCGGCCCAGCGGCATTAGTCGCTGCTGCATTTATTGGACCTGGAACCGTCACCGTTGCCACTAAAGCGGGGGCTAACTTCGGCTTTAGCTTGCTCTGGGCTTTATTATTCTCGATTCTGGCCACCATGATTCTGCAAGAGATGACCGCAAGGCTTGGCGTCATCGGACAAAAAGGGTTGGGTCAGTCTATTCGTGAATTAATAAAGAACCCTGCCTTAAAAGCACTTTCCATTATATTAGTGGTTAGCGCCATCATCATCGGAAATGCCGCTTATGAAGGCGGCAATATTGCAGGCGCAACACTTGGTGTGGAAGTGGTCTGGGACTATCCGGATATTGCAGGAATCGATTTAGCCGCCCTGACTATTGGTGTTATTGCGTTCTTCGTACTCTTAACTGGAAGCTATCGCTTAATCGAAAAGGTGTTAATCGCCGTAGTTTTATTAATGAGCATTGCCTTTCTCGTCACCTTTGTCTTAACCAAACCTGACTTAGGTGAGTTGTTTGAAGGATTATTGGTGCCAAGCCTTCCCGACTCTGCAACCTTAACCGTGATTGCTTTAATCGGTACGACGGTAGTTCCTTATAATTTGTTTTTGCACTCCTCTAGCGCCAAGAAAAAGTGGAAAACCGTCGCTGACCTCAAAAAAGCTCGCCAAGATATTTATGTCTCGATTCCGCTTGGTGGATTAATTTCCATCGCTATAGTTTCTACCGCTGCCAGCGCTTTCTTCGGCAGCCAATTGGAAATTAATAGCGCAGCAGATATGGCGAAAAGTATTGAGCCTGCATTTGGCGAATTAGCACAATACATGATTGCGTTAGGATTATTTGCTTCGGGGATTTCTTCGGCGATCACAGCCCCATTAGCTTCGGCTTATGCATTAACGGGTTTGTTAAACATCCCAGAAGACCTTAGAAGTTATAAGTTCCGTGCTATCTGGATGATCATTTTAGTGGTTGGTGTAGCCGTGGCATCTTTAGGCTTAAAACCTGTTTCAGTCATTTGGTTTGCCCAAGTGGCTAACGGTTTATTGTTGCCGATCATTGCAAGCTTTTTGTTGTGGGCCATGAACCAAAACTTTTTAGGCCAACATAAAAACAATCTATGGCAAAACTTGTTAGGCATCTTGGTTGTTATCGTCTCGTTTGTTCTAGGCGCTAAGAGTCTACTCTCTGCCTTTAAGTTGTTATAATAGGTTTATGATTAGAAGCATTGATATTAATTGTGATCTTGGTGAAAGCACTAATCCAGAAGATTGGGCTCGTGATGCTGAGATTATGCCTTACATATCCTCCTGCAATATTGCTTGTGGCGGTCATGAAGGAAACCAAGCGAGCGTCAATGCTTCAATCAAAAATGCTATGTCTCATAACTTAGCGATTGGTGCGCACCCCTCCTACCCGGATAAAGAAAATTTTGGTCGAAAGTCCATGAGCCTTAGTGATCACAATTTACGAAAAACCTTACAACAGCAAATTGCCTTAGTAACTGATAGCTGTAATAGACACGGTATCAAGCTTAACCACGTCAAACCTCACGGTGCTCTGTACAATGATGCAGCTGTGAATGAATCTCTGGCTATGATATTTGCCGAAGTCGTGGCGCAAGTGTCAGGAAATATAAAGCTGATGGGCTTAGCCGATTCGGCCATGAAGGAAGCTGCTAACAAGGTTGGCATTGATTTCATCAATGAGGGTTTTATGGATCGCAATTACCAAGAGAATAAAACTTTAGTGTCTCGCACGGAGTCTGAAGCGTTACATAGCACTCTTGAAGAAAGTTTGCAGCAAGCCTTAAACTTTGCTCAAGGAAAGCCAATTTATACACCATCGGGGCAGTTACTCAGCATCAAGGTCGACTCAATTTGTCTGCATGGCGATAACCCAGACGCCGTCTCTATTGCTAAGCAACTGCAACAACGCCTCAAGGATAATCAGATACAGGTTCGTTCTGGAATATAATGTTTGATTTTAGCGTCAATCTAAACAGCGACAACTCTTTGATCATAGAGTTTTCAGGCGATATTAGCCTTGAATTGACGCGTTTTATATTAGGCTGTAAACAAAGTATTGAACAATCCCACCCTAACGGCTTTATTGAAGCTGTTCCTGCTTACAACTCTTTGTTAGTAATATTTAATCCATTGGGGTGGAAACCACAGCAAACTATACAGAGTATAGAAAAGTCACTCAGATCGACTAAAGCAGTAGGCGCTACTGATGCTAAGAAGCATGTCATCCCAGTATGTTACGACGCTTCTTTAGCGCCTGATCTAGAATACGTTGCGAACAAAACCAGTCTCTCCGTTGAGGAAGTCATCCAGCTTCACACAGCCAGTGAATACCCTGTCTACATGCTTGGGTTTCTACCCGGTTTTTTGTATCTCGGTGGGCTTAACCCTAAGCTGCACTGCGCTCGACGAGATGACCCTCGAGCCAAAGTTGAAGCAGGCTCAGTGGCGATTGGTGGCGAACAAACGGGGATTTACCCTATCGACAGCCCTGGCGGTTGGAATATTATTGGTAAAACCCCCATGAGGATATTCAACATCACTAAGAAAAACCCTGCGATTGCCAAGCCTCTAGATACCATACAGTTCACTTCTATCAGCCTTGATGAGTTTAATAGCTATGAGCATTAGAGTGTTAAAAGCTGGCGTTTTAAGTACCATCCAAGATCTGGGGCGGCCAAACTATCTAGAATACGGTGTTTCTAGAAATGGCGCTCTCGATGAATACAGTCATCAAATTGCCAACTGGCTTGTGGGTAATCCAAAATCGAATGCGACCATAGAAGTTACTCAAGTTGGGCCATCTTTAGAGTTCACTGAAGACCATACCGTCGCTGTCGCAGGCGCTAGTTTCAAGCTCACTCTTAACGATTCACCCTGCCCCATGAACACAACTTTGCACCTCAAAGCTGGCGACGTATTAACATTTGGAAAACTCTTATCTGGGGCTAGAGCATATATAGCCATAGCAGGTGAGGTGAACTTAACATCGGTGATGGGTAGTTTATCGACCAACTTACTCGCTGGCTTTGGTGGCTATAAGGGCCGAGCACTAGAGGATGGTGACGAAATAAAAATTAATCGAAAGCCATTCGATGAAACCCGAGTAACGCCTAAAGAGCTTTCTGTCGAGCACCACCATAGTCTACAGCAACATCATTTTGTGGTGCGGTTTACTCAAGGTAAGGAATATGAACTATTAACAGGGTCAAGTAAACAGTCCTTGGTTGAAAACGACTATAGCGTGAGCGGCTATAGCAACCGGATGGCGATCAAGCTTGAGTCTGACAAGGACGCCCTTCATCTATCCCAAGAGCTCTCGATGACCACAGCGCCTATCGTTTCAGGAACTGTACAACTTCCACCGAGTGGCCATCCAATCGTCATTCTAGCCGACGGACAAACCACCGGTGGCTACCCAAGAGTTGGGCAAGTCATTAGCGCCGACTTAAGCTTGCTGGCTCAACTAAAAGCTAATGATACGTTATCTTTTTACCCGGTAACTGTAGAAGAAGCTTTAACTGCCTTATCCAAAAAGAACAGCTATTTCGACTCAGTTCTCAATAACTAAAAACTAATGAGTGTTATTTAAAAAGATTTCGACCTGCCCGCTACTATCATTGATATTAAAGATAGAGCGCATATCGGATAACGCTTTATTATCCGACTTCACAATAGGTAAGCATTTAGTCCTAACGATGCAACTAACAATCCTAAAAGAACCTTCTGATTCATTCTTATTTCTGTCTCTGTCTTACAGCTTCAAACAGTGTAACACCCGTTGCTACCGAAACGTTCAAACTAGAAACTTCACCCGCCATTGGGATCTTAATCAGGAAGTCACAATTTTCGCGAGTTAAGCGACGCATGCCATCGCCTTCAGCGCCCATGACGATAGCTAATCCACCTTTCAGGTTAGCTTGATAGATATCCTGCTCCGCTTCACCGGCAGTACCCGCAATCCAGATATTGCGTTCTTGTAACTGCTTCATGGTGCGAGATAAATTTGTAACTGGAATAAATGGCACTGATTCTGCAGCACCGCAAGCGACTTTGCGTACTACGTCAGTAATACTGGCAGCGTTATCCTTTGGCGCTATGACTATATGAACACCCGCGGCATCGGCACTACGCAAACAAGCGCCAAGATTATGAGGGTCAGTCACACCATCTAAAATTAAGATCAAAGGATCTGTTTCCAAGGCATCAAGAATGTCTGGGATGTGTTTCTCATGAAATTGTTTTTCTTTTAACTTACTACATTCAGCAATCACCCCTTGGTGACGCTGCTTCGTCATATCATCCAGCTCTTCTCGATCTTTTTGGATCACTTGAATATTTTTAGATTGAGCCAGTTTAACTAACTTATGAGCACGCTGATCATGACGATTTCGCTGCACAAATAATCGTTGCACACTATCGCTGTTTCTTTTTAGCAACACTTCAACGGCATGAACGCCATACACTAATTCAGACATATAAACCTTTCAATATTGGTTAATTAACCGCGGTTATTCTTACCACTTTTACCGCGTTTTTTCTTTACGTTTTTTGAGCCTTTACTTGCTGCTCCCTTTGAGCGACCTGGTTTAGCTCCGGTTTTACCTTTAGGCTTCCCATCTTTATTCGAGGCTGACTTTTTAGACCTTTCTTTATTAGAAAGAGAGCCTGAACGTTTAGCCTTAGAATAAAGCTTTCTGCGTTCCGAACCTTTAACTTCTTCACGCTTCACTTTTTCGCGCTCAAGCAATTCAAAGTCAATGTTGCGCTGTTCAAGATCAACTTTCACGACTTTGATTTTTACTCGGTCGCCGACTCTAAAGCTTTGTCCTTTGCGTTCCCCAATTAAGCGCATCTTAGTCGCATCGAAGTGATAATAATCATCACCAAGTTCGCTAATATGGATCAAGCCTTCAACAAAAAGCTCATCCAATGCAACGAAAATACCGAAGCTGGTGACAGTCGCCACTGTACCCCAATACTCTTCGCCAACACGGGTCAACATATATTCGCACTTCAACCAGTCGACGACATCTCTCGTGGCCATATCGGCGCGGCGCTCAGTCATAGAGCAGTGTTCTGCGTATGCGACTAACTCTTGGGTTGTATAGGCTTTACCGCTTTCCGTACCAGTGACCTTATTCTTTTGTAAAAGCTCTTTGATAATACGGTGCACTAACAAGTCAGAATAACGCCTAATCGGCGAAGTAAAGTGAGTATAGGAATCAAACGCTAAACCAAAGTGCCCTTCATTTTGCGGACTGTATACTGCCTGCATCATCGAGCGCAACATCATGGTTTGGATTAACTCGTAGTCAGGACGCTCTTTAATTGCATCGTGCAACTCGCGATAATCTTGTGGCTCAGGTTTGTCACCACCGAACAAGAAGATCCCAAGCTCCCCCAGGAAAGCTCTAAACTTTTCTAAGCGCTCCTCTGATGGTCCTTCGTGGATCCTGTAAATGCCGGCCAAATCACTTTTTTCAATAAATTCAGCCGCCGCAACGTTAGCGCAAATCATACACTCTTCAATAATCTTGTGAGCATCATTTCGCGTACGCCCGACAATGTTCTCAATCTTGCGGTTTTCGTCGAAGATAATTTGTGTTTCGGTAGTTTCAAACTCAATAGCACCACGTTTGTTTTTCAGTGCTAAGCGGGCTTTGAATAAGTCATACAACTCTTCAAGCTCTTTTACGCGTGGGGCGTATTCTTTTCTTAAAGCCTCATCGCCATCCAAAATCGCCCACACTTTTTCATAGGTAAAGCGAGCATGTGAATGCATAACTGCGGGATAAAAATCTGTGTCCGTAACATTACCTAAAGAGTCCAAGTCGAGTTCAGCAACCATGCATAAACGATCGACGTCTGGGTTTAACGAACACAGGCCATTGGATAATATTTCAGGCAACATCGGAACAACATACTCTGGGAAGTACACTGAGTTACCCCGCTCAATCGCTTCTTTATCTAACGCTGAGCCCGGTTGAACATAATGACTCACGTCAGCAATCGCCACCCAAAGCTTCCAGCCACCGCCATTCTGCTTTTCACAATAGACAGCATCATCGAAGTCTCTAGCATCAGCGCCATCAATAGTAACTAGTGGTAATTGTCTTAAATCTACACGACCTTCCCAGTCTTTCTGAGTTACTTCAACAGGAAGTTCAGTCACTTCATTCGTGACTTCCTCTGGCCATTCGTGCGGAATTTGATGATTTCGGATCGCAATCTCAATCTCCATACCGGCGGACAAGTGGTCACCTAAGACCTCTTTAATAATGCCGTGAGCATGACGATTCTTTTTAGGGCGTTGTACAATTTCAGCGACTACTACCTGACCAATTTCAGCGCCAAGCGTGTCATCAGGAGAAATAATCAGATCATGTAAAATACGAGGATCATCAGAAGCTACAAATAACAGTCCGCTTTCTTCGAACAGGCGCCCGACGATGTGATTGGTTGAGCCATCTAATATCTCAACAATGCTGGCTTCGGTGCGACCACGTTTATCAATTTTCTTAACTCGCGCCAAAACTTTATCACCATGAAATACACTATGCATTTCGCGGGGTGAGATATACCAGTCGTCACCACCTTCCTCTAAAGCCAAATATCCGTAGCCATCTCTGTGGGCTAATATTTTACCGCGCACAAGATCTGTCGCGTCGACTAAACAATATTTACCCTTACGGTTGCAGATTAGTTGTCCATCGCGCTCCATTGCGTTTAAACGCTTATCAAGGGCTCTTTTTTGTTCTGGTTCGGTAATTTTGGATTGTTTCGCAATGGTATCAAAAGAGACAGGCTCTCCGGCCTTTTCCAGTACTGACAAAATAAACTGTCGACTGGCGATTGGGTTTTCATAACGTTGTGCTTCTAATTCTGCTTGTGGATCTTTATGGGTTTTCTTTGGCATATATTCTTCCTAATTTTTTGATATTGTATCTATTAACGTCCCCGCTGACCAAGTCTAATTGGAATTAAACTGATTATAAGACAAAAAAGCGACCCTGAGGCCGCCTTTACTTGTAATTTAACGACATTTTAACGTTATTAACCTTTTTTCGATTCCCGAATGTAAAATCTGGCTTTTTCAGCATTCTCTACACAGGCATCATAACTTTCAAAAGTCTGATTGGTTTTTGCCGCGGTTAGTAGGCTTGCCGCTTTAGTGTAATTCACTGTTCCAGCGAAACCTTCGCTTTTGGCAAAATTCAACTCTTTATAGGCGGTATCGACGGCCTGTCGGCATTGTTCCGCACTATACCCTTTTCTTGCTCCAGCACATGCTGTTAATACTAAAGTAGCAATAACAACTGTCATCATAATCATTAAATTTTTCACTTTAGCTCTCCTTTATGTCACTTGATGAACAAGAGTTTACCTGAAAGCCTTTGAAATTTAACAAAGTATCTCTCAACTCTTACATCAAATAGGGTAACGCGATATGATTAATATATCCTTAATATAGGCCGTTGAGATACATTTTGAATCTAACTCTTCCAAAATTTAACAATTCCAGCGTTTTAGTTATTGGCGATATTATGCTCGATCGCTACTGGTATGGTGATACAGGTCGTATTTCACCAGAAGCACCAGTGCCCGTGGTTAATGTGAATAATACTGAAGATCGCGCTGGTGGCGCGGGGAACGTGGCTTTGAACATAGCCATTCTCGGGTGCGATGTCACACTGTGCGGCATCACTGGTGATGATGAAGCAGCACAAAGCCTTGAAGAAATACTGCAACACCAGAAGGTTCGTTGTCACTTCGAAAAACGTACACACCAACAGACTATTACCAAACTCAGAGTGATGAGCCGAAGTCAGCAACTGCTCAGAGCTGACTTTGAAAAAGACTTTTCACTGACTAACGGCTTAGACATCACACACATCAGTAAGCTCATTGAGCAACACGATGTGGTGGTTCTTTCTGATTATGGCAAGGGCACATTGGCCGATCCACAACCTATTATTCAGGCGGCACTTGTTGCAGGTAAACCTGTTATTGTCGATCCAAAGGGTTCGGACTTTACAAAATACCGTCAGGCGACCTTAATCACACCGAATCAGTCCGAGTTCGAAGCGATTGCTGGGAAGCCTGGGTCTGAAGAATCGTTCTTAGAGCTTGCTAAGAAAACTCGTAAGTCACTCAATATCGACAGTTTATTAGTTACACGTTCCGAAAAAGGAATGGCGTTATTTAGCGCTAATCAAGAGCCATACTTACAACCGACACAAGCTCGTGAAGTCTATGACGTCACTGGTGCCGGTGATACTGTAGTAGCAACACTGGCGGGAGCTATGGCAGCTGGTGCGACACTGCAAGAAGCCGTACAAGTGGCTAACTTGGCCGCTGGCGTGGTTGTCGGCAAGCTCGGAACCGCAACCGTGACCACCCAAGAGTTAAGCTATGCCATGTTACAGCAACAACCACTTGAGCAAGGCGTTCTTAGCGAACTGCAATTAATCGAGTTAATAAGACAAGCAAAAGCTTCCGGTGATAAAATTGTAATGACTAATGGTTGTTTCGATATTCTTCACTCTGGTCATGTATCCTATTTAAAGCAAGCAGCGAAACTCGGTGATCGTTTAATTGTCGCCGTTAATAGCGATGAATCGGTTAAGCGACTTAAAGGTCGCAGCCGACCGATTAACCCTAGCGATCAGCGCATGACAGTTCTAGCGGAATTGGCAAGCGTCGATTGGGTCGTTGAATTCACCGAAGACACGCCACAGCGATTGATTGAAGCTCTTGCTCCTGATGTCTTAGTCAAGGGCGGTGATTATAAAGTCGAAGAAATTGCTGGCTCAGAAAGTGTCCTAGCAAATGGCGGAGACGTTATTATTTTAGATTTTATTGACGGCGTTTCCACCACTAAAATTATTGATAAGAGTAAAAACTCCTAATCTAAAAACGCCTCCACTGGTTTGCCAGCAGAGGCGTTACTTTATGTGCTCTATTTTAGCGAGTAAACATCGGGCCAACACCATTCGCCCAGAACAATACGCTGATTGCCATACCGCCAACGACTAGCACTAGGCCTACTGTGATAATTGAATTTGAGAAGAAAAACGCTTTATCTTCGTCAATATCCATCATAATTGGCGTTCCAAGAAATAGAAGTCGAACGGAATACGCAATGGCAAGTAAAGTTAATAGTAAATCCATCCAAAGTAATGGATAAGCACTAAACACACTAACAAGGAATAAGGGAATACACGAATAACTGACTAGCGCAAAACAATCAGCCAAACTTGCTTTAGAGCCATAAGTTTTGGCCATCCAATGAATAAATCGTGAATAGACGTAAGCAGCGACTAAAATAGCGATATAAGCTACTATTGCGATGCCTAGTGCGCTCTCCCAAGTGAGTTTGACTGGTGGCTCATCAGCAATTCTCCAACCACTATAAACAGCACCAATAAAGCCAAAAAATGGCGGTAACAGCGCCATTACTAATAAAAGCCTAAAGTAAACCTGAGGAATCGTGAAATTTCTCTTTTTTATGTTTTGCCATGTTTTCACTGGGTTGTACAACATATTAAATCTATTTTTCATTCTGCTTCCTCTTTATATTTGGTAGCTACAGCACGCCCCCACAGCTTACTTAACCGCCATAACTTCATTCATTAATTCTTTTTCTACTTAAAAACAAATCCTTTCTAGCATCGTTAACAATCGGTTTTATCTTTATCACTAATGTTGCGCAGCTATTAACGTTAAAAAATTGAGTTCGGGAATACTCAGCAAAGCCCAAAGCTCCCCTTTCAGCACATCACTTAGAATATCTTATTCGACAACAGTATATCTCTTAGATTTAATAATTTAAATAGGTTCTGGATTAATGTTTTAGTATATTTTCGTCACCGAATGATGGTGTTATTTAATGCTGCATTCCTTCTAAATACTCTGATATTGGATAAGTATAGAGTGCTCTTTGGACGCTTTTATTTATAGGAGGTTATTGATTCTTATGAGAAATAAAGAAAGCTAAAGGTATATCCAGGATATAGTGTGATGTGATTTATGATTTAGTTATTATCCGGTAACTTTTCGCTAGCAAGCATTTATAAAACTGTGGCCTAGCTTTAAAAAATGACATGCCTACTCCAGAGAGCTAAGCTATATCTTGCAGCTAAAAATTAACGACTTAGCTGTTAATTTATCTCTAATGATGATGGTGTTGGTTTGCTCCACCTTCGCTTGGTGGGGTTAGAGTTGAGTGAATTTGGTATGAGCCCCAGGCGATAAATATGAGACCGATACTAGTTCTTAGCCAAGGCTTTTTAAACCACTGCAACAAGTGCTTGGCAAAGACCCCTGTTATATACAGCGCTGGCAAGGTGCCTAAGCCAAAAGCCAGCATTGTAACGACACCGTTAATAGCACTACCGCTTGCTGCAGAAACCGCAAGGGCACTGTAAACCAAGCCACAGGGCAATAGTCCCCATAACAATCCGATCGAAGCGGCTTGAGAAAAATTACGAATGGGTAAAAACTTCTTTTGCACAGGTACCACATATTTCCACAGCTTACCGCCCTGCTTTTCAAGCACTGTCAGTAGGCTCCATCGCCCCATTAAATACAGCCCCATCATGATAAGTAGAACTGAAGCAGCGATCATTAATACTGGAAAATCTGTCCAGCGACTCATAACGTCGCCTAGAGCACCTGCTATGCCGCCAAGTATGGCGTAGCTGCATACTCGAAATAGCTGATAGACTAGCGATAAAGTTGCTTGTCGCGATGGTTCACAGCCTGAACTCAAAGCAACGGTAAGGCCACCACACATTCCCATACAGTGTGCGCTCCCTAATAAGCCCATGATAAAAGCTGGTAACCAAATAACGGTTAGCTCAGTCATCTTGTATATCCTTTTGCTTTCCTGCTACTTGCTCATCTTGACCAACTTCTGAGTCTTTTTCAGACTGCTCTTCACTAGATTGCTCACCATTAGTTTTTGCTTCACTAGACTCGGTATCAAATAAAATACGGTGCGCTTCTTTGTCCAAATCAGAATATTGATCTGAGTTGACCGCCCAAAAGAAAATCGCAATAGCGACCACTAATAGGAATATGGAAATTGGAATAAGTAAATATAAAGCATCCAAATTTATTCTTTTAACCTCAGAGAGTTAACTACCACCACCACAGAGCTTAGTGACATACCAATAGCCGCAATATAGGGAGGGATAAAGCCCATTGCCGCTAGCGGTATCATTGAAAAATTATACCCCAAGGACCAGCCAAGGTTTTGTTTGATGACCCTGTGAGTCTTTTTAGCTCGTGCTAAAGCGAACTCAATATTCTTTAAATCGTCAGCCATCAAATAGCAGTCCGCCGAGGTTCGAGTAATATCTGCCGAAGCGGCCATAGCAACCGAAGCATTTGCAGCTGCCATAATCGGAGCGTCATTCACACCATCGCCAACTACTAGGACTTTTTTCTGCTGGTCTTGTAGCTGCTGAATATAGGCAAGCTTGTCTTCTGGTTTCACATCGTTAAGCCAATCTTTAAAGGCAATCTTCTCAGCTAGGGTCTGTACTTGGCTAGAAGGATCACCACTTAACAGGTGCAGTTTGTAGCCTTTTGCGGTTAAGTTCCGACAAACTTCGGCGGCCTCCTCGCGCAGGGTGTCGCTCAAAGTGACTCTAGCTATAACCTTAGAGTCTTCTGTTAAATATAACGCATCAGGATCATCGCCACATTGTTCTAACAGCTGTTGGCTGGCTGCATTTTGTGAATTCCCAAAGTAATAGCTTTTGCCTAATCTACTACCTTCAACACCTTTAAAAGGTAAAAAGTTGACGCTATCCATTTCTATATCAGGAGAATGATACTTAGCAAACGCTTTAGCAATAGGATGTTCAGAGCGGTGCTCAAGAGCAGCAATCAAGGCTAACACCGTTTCTTTGTTATGGTCAGAGTAAACATCAATCGAATCCACTGAGAGCTTACCTAGGGTTAAAGTCCCCGTCTTATCAAAAACTATATCAGTGACTTCGTTCGTACTCTGTAGGAAATCTTGGCCTTTGATTAAGATATTATTTTTATTAAAAGAAAGAATTGAGCACGTCATGGCCACAGGCGTGGCTAATGACAAAGCACAAGGGCAACTCACCACTAAGACTGAAAGCGTGATCCAAAGCGCATCATCAGATCCAACGCTTATCCAATAAGCCGCGACCAACGAAGCGATACATAAGATAGCAAGTACAAAATATCGAGCAATCTTATCAGCTAGCAAGCCGATCTTGGGTTTATCCAATAAAGCTGCTTCTTGTAAGCGCAATAACTTATCCCAGTAACTACCTTTATCGCTGGCCGTTGCTTTCATTAAAAACGGTTGGTGATGATTTATGCTTCCGGCTAAGACTTGTTGCCCTTTGCCAAGAGTAGCAGGCATAAATTCGCCATTCAGCATCGAAACATCCAGTTCCGCGGTGTCAGAAACTAAGGTTCCATCTACTGCAACCTGCTTACCTGCTCTAACTAACAGTAAGTCCCCTTCCTGCACCAATGTTGTTGTAATGGCGCGGTAGCTATCCGTGTCTGGCTCGTATTTTTCGGCATAATTAATTTTATTAACATTACCCTTATAAACGCGCTCACTCACTCTTTGGCGGACTCTAAATTCGATATAACGGCCAATCAGCAGGAAAAAGATAAACATGGTCACCGAGTCGAAATAAACTTCACCCGAGTGTGTCAACAGCGCCCACATACTCGCTGAATAAGCTACGATTAAAGCTATGGTAATTGGCACATCCATATTTAACTGACGATTCTTCAATGCTGCGAATGCACTCGAGTAGAAAGGATAACCCGAGTACAGTAACACCGGTGTCGACACTAGAAAACTGACACTGCGCATGAGCCATTGGAAGTCACTGCTCATGCCACTGAAGGCACCAAGATACAGCGCTACTGCAAACATCATCACCTGCATCATGCCTAAGCCAGCTAGGCCTAAACGCTTCAGCCACTGTTTCTGGGTCTGCTTTTGCTTAAGTAATACTTCTTCTTGTTTGTAGGGAGTCGCCGAATAGCCCATCTTATGCGCTTGCTTAAGAATTCGGCTTAGCTTAATGCTTTCTGGATTCCAGCTGAGGCTGATAACTTGAGCCGATACGTTCACTTGAATCGATATCACGCCTTTTAAGCGGCTTAAGGTTCTTTCTAATAACCAGGCACAGGCACTGCATCGGATTTGATCGGCGTAGAGTAAAATATTGTTATTATTATCGGTTTTACTGACGATAAATTCTTGTTGAACATCATTCTGATCAAAGGCTTGTAGTTCATGCTCAAGATCAACGATAGCTTCTGGTTTTTCACCTGATTCGGTTCTAAATTTATAATAGTCTTCGAGGCTGTTTTGAACGATCATGTCAGCAACAGCTAAACAGCCCTCACAACAAAAGGCTCTTTCTTCGCCAGAAACTCGTAATGTCTTGTCGAACCCTTTAGGTATTGGAAGTTCGCAATGAAAACAAGTTTCCGACTTATAACTTTGCTTCATTTAATAACCTAAGGTCACCTCTAAACTACTCGGCAAGGTTACTTTTCTTTCTACTTCCCATTGCTTTTGGTAAGGGTGCAAGTTAATAAACCATTTCCCCGATATGTCATGGTTTAGTTCTGAGTAATATTTTCCTGAGGCATCTTGCTTAAGGGCTAAACTAAAGTCTTTAGTCTTTAAAGTCGCATGCTGGAAATTCAAAAACAAACTGTCTTTGATTTCTGAATCTGCGGTAACTTCAACGGTAACTCGATTATTATCGAATGACAATGTCGCCGACACTCCAAGCTCTTTAGCTTTCTGTTTTTTAGCCAGTGATTCGTTAATGGCTAAACCATCCTTGTAATAATCATCGACCACCATGCTGTCAGTGGTATTGCTAGCAATGATTAAGAGCGAAGTACCAGTAATAACCGAAGTTAGTGGGATAGCTATAACAAACCAGGGCCAAAATTGCTTGTACCATGGTTTTTCTTTTTCAACGTTTGACACTTATCGTCTCCGCTTACGCTGCACTGGGCCAATAAATTTTGCGTCTTGGACGACTTTTATTGACTCATTATCAACGGCTTGTAATGTAAAGTTCACTTCAAAGCTCGAGTCTTTTAGATAGTATGGATCTAAAGCCACTCGAACCGGAACTTCTCTTATCCCCTCGGAAGGTAAGCTAACCTGCTTAGGTCCTTGATACACTAAGTTTTCATTGCCGTTAACATTAATCGTATAAGTATGAGCGACTTGATCCTTATTAAGGATACGTAACTTATAAATATTTACGATATAACCTTCAGAGTTGGTCACATACAGTCGGTTTCTATCTTTGATTATGTCAAGTTCTAGCGGTGTTCTGAACCAAACCGACAAGATAAACAGTGTAGTAATAGCAAGTAAAGCAATACCATAGCCAATGGTTTTAGGTCTGAACAACCTCAACTTACCGCCGGCGTCATGATTATCTGAGGTATATCGAATGAGATTCTTTTCATACCCCATCTTCTCCATGACATCATCACACGCATCGATACAGGCCGCACAGGCAATACATTCGTATTGCAAACCATCGCGAATATCAATCCCGGTAGGACAAACATGGACACACTGCATACAGTCAATACAGTCACCAAGCCCCTCGGCTTGATACTCTTCCTTGCTCATGTCTTTTTTACGACCGCCTCTTTGCTCACCACGTTTTTCATCGTAAGCAATAATTAGCGTGTCTTTGTCGAACATGGCGCTTTGGAAGCGCGCGTAAGGGCACATATAGATACAGACCTGCTCACGTAGCATGCCCGCGTTACCCCAAGTGGCAAAGCTATAGAATAGGATCCAGAACCACTCCCAACCACTAAATGATAGTGTTTGTAGAGAGTCCGTTAGTTCTTTTATAGGAGTGAAGTAACCAACAAAGGTGAAGCCTGTGAATAATGCAAACACTATCCACAGTAAATGCTTGGTAGCTCGGAGTCGAACCTTCCTAAAGCTCCAAGGTTCCTTCTCCAGTTTTACCTGCTTATTGCGATCACCCTCGACTAAGCGCTCCATCCAGATAAAGGCTTCGGTCCAGACCGTTTGAGGACAGGCATAACCACACCATAAACGTCCTGCAACAGCGGTAAAGAAAAATAATGCAAGTGCGGCAATGATCAGCAACATCGCAAGATAAATAAAGTCCTGCGGCCAGTAGGTCAATCCAAATATTTGGAATTTACGGGCAGGCAGATCGAATAATACCGCTTGCTGATCATTCCATGTAACCCAGGGTAATACGTAATAAAGTCCTAACAACAACCAAACCGATAATACTCTAAGAGTATTAAAGGTACCCGATACTTTTTTCGGGAAAATCTTTTTACGCTTTTCGTAGAGATCTTTTTCATCTCCAATAACGTAAAAATTATCGTCAGACATTATATCACCCTAAGTTACAACTACTTACACGTCTTAAGCTTATTGTTCGTCTTTAGACTCTTCATCTTGCGACAAACTGTATACATAAGCTGCTACTAGATGGATTTTATCTTTTCCAAGAATATCTTTATGCTTCGGCATATTAGCGTTCACACCATAGCGGATAGTATCTTTAATCATGGTTATCGAACCGCCATGCAACCAGATATCGTCTTTCAAGTTTGGTGCGCCTAACTCTTGATTACCGCTAAGGTCATTGCTATGACACACTTGGCAGTAGGTCTGGTAAACTTCTTTACCCTCTTCCACCAAGTCTTTGCGGTAGGTTCTTTCAACTTCGTTTTCACTTAAAACATAGTGCAAGACAGCTGATAGCTTCTGCTCGCCAAGAGTTTCACCCCAAGCAGGCATCGCTCCGTTACGACCTTCAGTGATCGAATAGATGATGTCTTCAGGAGTACCGCCATAAATCCAGTCGTTGTCGGTCAAATCTGGGAAACCAATACCGCCACGAGCATCAGCACCGTGACAGCCGAAACATGTATTCGAAAAAATAGACTGCCCCATGGCCAAGGCTTCTGGCTCTTGTTGCAAACTTTCGATACTCATCGCTGAGTACTTCTTAAATAGTGGCAAATACTTTTCGTCAGCTTTTGCCATCTCTTCTTCATACTGGCTGATTTTCGACCATCCCAACACACCTTGGAATTTACCCAAGCCAGGATATAAAATCAGATACACAATCGAGAATACAATCGTGATGTAAAACATCACCAGCCACCAACGTGGCATTGGTTTATCGTATTCTTCGATGCCATCATAAACATGGCCAGTTGTTTCGTTTTCTTCGGCGCTTGCCTTTTTCTTACGCGTAAAATGCAGTAAAAGAGCACAGCCAATAATATTTATCGCAATTATCGCGATAATATAGCCACTCCAAAAATCACTCATCACGCTTCACCTCTTGCTTTTTATCTGAATGATGGCTATCTAATGCCATTTTGGCCGCATCGTCATATTGTTTTTTTCTTTTTCGAGAAAAAATCCATACACAAAGCCCAACAAACAATATCAATAATAAAACTGTTAGGATGCCTCTAAATAGACTCATATCCATCGTTACTCACCCGAATTTTGCGCATCAACTGTTGCGTGCTCGTGTCCTAACGACTGCAAATACTCAATTAGAGCATCAATTTCTAAAGTTCCTTTTACTTGCTCTTCTGCAGACGCAATCTGCTCATCGGTATAAGGAACACCTAGTTTTTGTAGTGTTCTCATTTTCGCTGCGGTTTTCTCACCCGTCAGCTCTCGTTCTGCCAGCCAAGGGAAACCTGGCATGTTTGACTCAGGTACTGGCTCACGAGGGTCTACCAAGTGACGGTAATGCCAATCGTCTGAATAACGACCACCAACACGCGCCAAATCTGGTCCTGTACGCTTTGAGCCCCATAAGAATGGACGCTCATAAACGTCTTCACCAGCTACAGAATAGTGACCATAACGCTCCGTTTCAGCACGGAAAGGTCTTACCATCTGCGTGTGACAAACGTGACAACCTTCGCGAATATAAATGTCGCGACCTTCTAACTGAACCGGCGTGTATGGCTTTAAGGTAGCCATCGGCTCAGTAGTATCTTTCATAAAGAATAGAGGCACGATTTCAGCCAGACCACCGAAGCTAATAGCAACGATGATCAGGATACCCATCAAACCAATATTTTTTTCTACCGTTTCATGCTTCATTACTAACTCCTAATGACCTGGCTGTGGGATTTTAGTGTCAGCCTTACCCGGGTTCTTGATTGTTTTGAAGACGTTATACGCCATAACAAACATACCAGCTAAGAAGAGGAATCCACCGAATAAACGGATTCCATAATACGGATAAGTTGCTTCAAGAGCCTGCACAAAGGTGTAAGTCAAAGTACCGTCAGAGTTAGTTGCTCTCCACATTAACCCCTGAGTTACCCCTGCAATCCACATCGCAGCAATATATAAAACCACACCAATTGTTGATAACCAGAAGTGTACATTGATCAAGCTAATGCTGTGCATTTTCGCTTTACCGAACAATGACGGAATCATGGAGTAAAGAGCACCAATTGAAACCATAGCTACCCAGCCCAGGGCTCCGGCGTGTACGTGACCAATAGTCCAGTCAGTGTTATGCGATAAAGCGTTAACGGTCTTAATCGCCATCATCGGTCCTTCAAAGGTCGACATACCGTAGAAAGATAGAGATACGATTAAGAATTTAATAATTGGGTCGGTACGAAGCTTATGCCAAGCACCTGAAAGCGTCATGATACCGTTAATCATACCACCCCAAGAAGGCGCTAATAAGATGATCGAGAAGACCATACCTGCTGACTGAGCCCAGTCAGGAAGCGAGCTGTAGTGAAGATGGTGAGGACCAGCCCACATATAAATGGCAATCAGAGCCCAAAAGTGAACGATCGATAAACGATAAGAGTAAACTGGGCGCTCAGCCTGCTTCGGTACGAAGTAATACATAATACCCAAGAAGCCAGCTGTTAAGTAGAATCCTACAGCGTTATGTCCATACCACCACTGAACCATTGCATCGATAGCGCCAGCGTAAGCTGAGTAAGACTTAAAGCTTGTCCAATCGATTGGTAAGGCAGCGCTGTTTACAATGTGTAAGATAGCAATGGTGATAATAAAGGCACCATAGAACCAGTTAGCCACATATATATGTGCCACTTTCCTTTTTACGATGGTGCCGAAGAAGACCCATGCATAAGCAATCCAAACAATGGCAATAAGGATATCGATTGGCCATTCAAGCTCAGCATATTCTTTAGTAGAAGTCAGCCCCATTGGTAAGGTTATGATTGCCGCGATAATAACGGCCTGCCATCCCCAAAAAACAAAAGCTGCAAGCTTGTCACTAATCAACCTAGCATAACTGGTTCGTTGAACCACATAGAACGATGTCCCCATCAGGACACAGCCACCAAAGGCAAAAATTACTGCGTTGGTATGTAAGGGTCTTAAACGACCGAAACTCAACCAAGCAGTGTCAAAGTTCAATGCAGGGAACATCAGCTGCGCAGCGATCCAGACGCCTAACGCCATACCAACGATACCCCAAACTACAGACATTACGGCAAATTGCCTAATGACCTTGTAGTTATAATTGTGCTCTTTTAATTCACTCATTGATCTCACCTTAAATAAGAGACTTCACACGCTAAAATTTTAACCATGCATCATATGCAAACAGTGCTAAAGATACTTGATCTGAGTCAAGCTTTCCATAAATTCAGCTAAACTTTTTAAGTTTTTCCATCCCACCTATAAAAGACGCGATAAAAAGGATGTTCAGCCGAATTGAAACTTATCAGACCACCATTTGGCATTAGTTTTTTTAATTAGAAATATGCTTGACAAATTTTTCTGTTTTGGTCTAACAAAGCAGAATAATCAAAGTGCACCAAGCCGTCCTTCTATTTCACTCAAAAACAAGTTTCCAGTAGCCCCTGGAGACACTCTCTCTTTAAGTGAGTCGATGGCTTTTCTACTTTCTAATTCTTGGTAATTATACTTAATATGACGATAGGCGTCTCTAAATACCATGTCATCTTCAATCACAAGCTCTACAGCCTTATCTGTCGCGAACATAGAAGCATCTACTGAAGCCTCGCATTTGCTCACATTTATCACTAAGGATTTCAGTAATGACGGGACTAACTGCAAACACTGAAGCGCAGAAGAAACCCCTCGTAATAAAGCACCTTTGGTGCTTTGTAAATCACGCTGATAGCCACTGGGTAAGGAAAGTAAGGATTCTATTTCGTTGTAAGCACCCACTAACCTAGAGTACTCTGCTCGCATTAGCTCGATAGCATCGGGGTTGTGTTTATTCGGCATAATGGAAGAGCCTGTGCAGAAATCATCACCCACCTTCACAAAGTCATACTCAGCTGTAGAAAATAGGCTCAAATCCCAGGCCATACGACGAATATCGAGTAAGGCGCTTTTAAAGCTGCTCAAAACTTGCAGTTCAATTTTTCCACGGCTATTCTGAGCATAAATCGGGTTAACTTGCTTGCGATTAAATCCAAGCGCTTTAGTCGTATAATCTCGATCCAGCCTTAAGTTCACACCATATCCTGCGGCAGTTCCAAGAGGGTTACTGTTGATTAGCTCACAGGTGCTCTTAGCGGCATAAGCGTTATCACAAAACGATTCCGAAAATGAAGCGAACCACATGCCCCAACTTGAAACAACGGCTCTTTGCAGGTGAGTATAGCCCGGCAATATATCAAGCTCGTGCTTTCTTGCCAGCGCCAGGCAGGTTTCGGCAATCTGCTGGCTAGAATTTGCCAGTTCGTTTAGCGCCTCACGGCAATAAAGCCGCGTCGCCACAGCCACCTGATCGTTTCTGCTACGCCCCGTATGAATTTTTTTGCCGGTTTCACCGAGCTCGTTTGTCAAAAACCATTCTATCGCCGAATGGCAATCTTCGAATCGACTATCGAGCACAAAGTCACCGCTCTGAAACTGCTTAGTTATCTTATCTAGTGCCACAGTGATTTTTGCTAACTCTTCACCGCTAATGACACCGATCCGTTGCAAACCCTGCACATGAGCCAAACTTGCTTGTATGTCATATAGCATTAGTTCTCGGTCGAGAATAACATCCCCTCCCGACATAAACTGTGTGATTTTTTTCTGTAACTCAGTTTGAGCTATCGTTTGCTCTTTGCTCCATAATGGTTGCGTCATAGTAAGCGCCTACTGTGTGGATAAGCCTTCGAGCTGAGGCAACTCAAAGACAAGGTTAATGTTTTGCACAGCTTGCGAAGCTGCACCTTTTAATAAGTTATCAAGCGTACACGTCAATGCTAAATGCGAACCATCTTCCGACAAGGCTAAACCGCCCAGCACCGCACCATATTCGTTGGTAACTTGTGAGATCTGTGGTGGATTGACTTGGAACTGGATAAATTCGCTGTCTTTATAGAATTTCGAGTAGCGAGCCTCTAGGTCAGGGGTGACATCATCAAGACTGACTTGCTTTTTTAGGGGTATATGCGCAGTTAAGCATATACCCCTAAAAAACTGGGCAACATGAGGAGAAAATTTAATATCTAGTCCCAAGTGATGCGTTACTTCTTGCTCATGCAAGTGGTTCGCTAAGCTATAGGGCATGATATTGTCTTGTAGCAACTTCAGGTTATTTTTATCTGAGGGTGCTGTACCTGCACCACTATAGCCCGAAATACCAAAGCAGCTGACACGCCCATCAACCAAATCTTGTACAGGCGCCACACACAGCTGCACCGCTGTGGCATAACATCCTGGATTGCTGATACGTTTTGTTATTTTGTGTGAGTACACTTCAGGAAGCCCGTAATGCCACTGCGGATCAAAACGATGGTCTGCGCTAAGATCGATGATAGTCGTGGATATGGACTCATCATCAATAAGGTCGACGAAACTTTGCGCCAACCCATTCGGTAAGGCTAAGATCACCAAATCGGGGGACAACGCGATGACTTCTTTTGGGCTCAGGTTTTGATAGTAAAGCTCAGACTTTATGTACTGACTGACTCGCTGACCATCCAGCTCACGAGAACTCGCGGCTATTAAGTCCAACTTAGAGTGCCTCGATAAAATGCTGATAAGCTCAGCTCCAACATAACCCCGCGCTCCAATTAAAACCGTTTTAATGCTCATGCCACACACTCCTGAACCACTGTTTTCGGCTTAGTCGATGCATACTCAACACACTGCTCGATTTGTGCATAATCTTTAATGCCAACCCAATACACCTTCCATTCACCGCTTCTAACAAAGCCATCCGCAACATTGGAGTAAAATTTATTAATGGGATTATCGAGAACTGCACGCCAAAATATCTTGGGATTCTTCCTAATGACCTTCTCCCACAAAGCCTTCCCTATTCCTGCACCTTTAGCATCATCACTGACTACAAATTTATCCAAATAATGCGCGCACTTAGAATGTGTTAGAACCACAGCTGCGCGGTAACACTCAGTCACATACACTTTATAAAGCTCGATCTCATCGAAGTAATTATCATCGAGCTGCTTATGAAACGATGACTCAATAAGGCACTTTAATTTAGAGGTATCCACATCTAACCAAGAAGAAGCCTCCAAGACTTTTTCTCCCATATTGACCAAAGTTCCAGAGCCTTTATCGGTAAACAACTCTTTTGCCAGATGTTCTGGTTTGGTTATCGACACCGAAGTCGCCGATGGCATCGACTCTAGAATTTCCTTAATTTTTTCGAGTTTTAGTTTCATGCCCGAATGAACCCAAGGCTGTTTCATTAAATGCTGATAATCATTAACGATACTGATATTCGGCATAATGGCCCCGCTATCATCGAGTACGCCGCCGGTTTCCGTTAAGAAAATTATTTTGTAGTGTTCTATTGCTTTAGCCAAACTGAAGGTGGCCGAATCAGCATTAACATTAACAATCTGACCTTGAGCCGTTTCACCTAGCGGGCTCACCACAGGAACCCTGCCCTTTCTAATGGTTTTTAATAGCTGCTCGCTATCGACAGCAGTAATAGTGCCGACCAAACCTAACGTATTTTCATGCTGTAATTCACACTCGAAAATTCCCGAATAAAAAGGTGTAGCATCAACACCTGCTTCTTTTAGTTGCGAGGTTAAATTATGATTCTCGCCAATAAAAACGTCTCTCGCCGCTTTTAATACTTCGGGGCTTGTCACTCGTTGGCCGTCTATAAAAACGGGCTTTATCGATTTGTGCTGTAAGCGCTGAGTTAGCTGTGGTCCGGCGCCATGAACAATAATAGGTGTTAGCCCAACTTGTTTGAGGAAAGTTAGCGATGCTACAAGCTTTGGCATTTCTTCTTGCACAATTTTCCCGCCAACTTTTATCACCGCAAACTTTAAACCCTGCTCCGAAGAAAACCGTTTTAAATACTTCCTGATCTGAGTTTCGCTATCGATTACTGTAAGTAACTTATAGACGGTGTCTTTGACTGAGTTAGCCATGATTTAAAATCCTCCAATAGGTAGCCAAAACCGCTTCCAGCTGATCAATGGCAACCCACTCATTAGGCGTATGAGCTTGCTGTATTGAGCCGGGGCCAAAAACTAGTGCTGAGAAACCGGCTTCCGAGAAAAGTGCAGCCTCTGTCCAAAAGTTCACAGCACCTCCCAATGGCAACTCTAACTCCATAGCCAACTGTTTATTCTTCTCATAACCATTTTTTGTAGGTAATGCAGGCGCTTTAAAACCAACCGCCACTTGCTCCAGACTAAGTCCAGAATGATCAAGCAGGTCGTCTAAAGTCCCCTCAACATCACAGCCAGGCAAAGGTCTAAGGCCAAACTTAACCTCTGTGTTTGGAGCAATAATATTAGGCTTAATACCGCCCTCAAGCTTACCAATGTTGAAACAAGTGCCGTTTAGATCCTCGAAGCTTTCGCTTAGTTGAGACTTAGCCCAATCAATCGCTTTATACATCCACTGGGCAGCTTGGTGGTTACTGTTTTCTGATAAGGCGCGGGGCTCAGAGCTATGGCCGCTTTCTGCAGAAAAAATTGCAGTAGCGGTTATTATTCCACGGTGCGCTAAAACAGCTTTTGCTTGAGTGGGCTCGGCTACGATGATTCCTTTATAAGCGTGCTCTTTTTCTAAAAAAGAGCGTATACATAAACTGTTACCGTGCTCTTCGTCCGACGAAAAAAGAACTGCATAATCTTCGACACCATTTTCGATACACGCCAACATACAGGCGGCCGCGCCTTTAATATCGCAAGCCCCTAAGCCGTATAACTTATTATCGTTTTCTATTAGCGTAAAAGGATCTGAGTTCCAACCATCGGTTACTGGAACCGTATCAATGTGGTAGTTGAATAAATATTGAGGTTGGCCTTTGGTTGCCAATACATTAATGGAGCCATCGCCATAATTCATTACCTCAACAGTTGCACTCGGTAGCTGACTCTGTAGGTACTCGATAATCCCTGAGGCCTTAATGTTCCTTGGAGGATTGCTGGTATCAAAACTGACCAAAGCGGTTAAATGTTTTTTAACCTGCTGCACTGTTGGCGCCGATAATCCCTGGGTTTTATTGAAAGCAACAGTCATGAAGCACCTCCTTTGGCCTGGTGAACGCTCGACCAAGTGGCAGTGCTCTGCCCAAATAGTTTTATAAAGCCTGTCGCTTCTTCTATACCCCAGTCCGCTTTCTGTGCGTACTCAACATCTTTATTGATAATCAGGTTAGAACTAATAACGGACACGGCCTCTATGTGACCAGGTGAAAGCTTGAGCTCAACCAAGCCACTGACATTCTGCTGTGTGTTTTGAAGGAACTCTTGAATATTGCTAGTGAGCGGGTCGAAATAAAAGCCTTGATACACAAGGTCAACCCACTTTTTGCTTAAGATAGGCTTGAAATGATTTTGCTGCTGCGTCAGCACAACTTCTTCTAAGGCTTTGTGTGCAACAAATAATCCTTTTAAAGCCGGCGCCTCGAAAACAATCCGTCCTTTTAAACCAATTATGGTATCGCCAGTATAAATGCCTCGACCAATTCCGTAGTCGCCTAGCAGGCTATTCAACTGCTGCATGGCACTTACGCCTTCAACCGATTCACCGTTAAGTTTCACTAGCTCGCCTTGGGCAAACTCTAGACTTATTGTTTCAGAAGCTTTACTGACCTGATGCGGCTGTTTCGTAATAATGTAAGTGTTATCTTCTGGCGCTTGCCACTTATCAATCGCACCACCAGAAACAGTAACGCCTAATAGATTTTCATTGACGCTATACTGTTTATGAACCGCTGAAACTTGATGTCCTTTTTCATTGAGGTAATCAATCTCATATTGTCTGACGTCTGTGACATTCTTTTGAATGTCACGAATTGGTGAGAGTATCTGTAAATCACTTAACGCCTTTATCGACAGATCAAAACGAACTTGATCATTGCCCATGCCAGTACAACCATGGGCAACGTATTGGGTTTTAAGTTTCTTGCACAGCTGAACGGCTTCTTTCGCAATTAAATACCGATCGGCGCATAACACTGGGTATTGATCTTGATATAAGCTCCCACCCCAAACCAAAGGCTTGATGATGGAGTCCCACAACTCTTTTTGCCCATCGACAGTCCAATGTTTTGTCGCGCCTAATGTCATCGCGGTTTGTTCTATGTCGTTGATACTTTTAGTGCTGACGCCACCGGTATTTACAAATAGAGTATGCACTTCAAATCCTTGATCCAACAAATAAGGCACGCAAAAACTCGTATCCAAGCCACCTGAAAATGCTAAAACTACTTTTTCTTTACTCACAACTTTCACCTTAAGAATGATTAATTAATGTATTCATCATGGATTTCTGCACATGCAGACGATTTTCGGCTTCTTGAATCGCAATGCAGTTTTTCGAATCGACCACGCCGTCTGTCGCTTTGATATTTCGTCTCAGCGGTAAGCAGTGGCTAAACAATGCATTATTGGTTTTTGCCATCTTGGTTTCGTCAACCATGAAGTGTTTGTATTGATCTCTGATAGGCTTTTCCTTCTGCCACTGCCCAAAATATGGCAGGGCTCCCCAACTTTTGGCATAAACAACATCAGCCCCTTCATAAGCACTGTCGATATCATGGGAAATCGTCAGTTTGTTTCCGTGTTGTGCGCTGTAGCTCTGCCCTAGCTGCATGTAATGCTCATCCAATAAATAGTCTTCATTCGGGCAAAGCACAGTCACGTCCATGCCAAACTTAGTGGCAATCATTAAAGACGAGTTTGCCACCGCGTTATTCAAGGGCTTTGGATGATAGGTCCAAGTGAGTAGATATTTCTTACCCTTTAGGTCACCAAGATTTTCTTGTAGCGCCATGATATGCGCCAACTCTTGACAAGGGTGGGTAATGGTTTCCATGTTAACCACTGGCACAGTCGAGAACTGGGCGAGACTTTTAATCAACAAATCCTGACGATCGTCTTGCCAGTTTTTAAATTTCGGGAACGCTCTTACCGCAATCAGATCACAGTACGCAGAAAGTACCTGAGCGACTTCTTTGATATGCTCCTCGGCTTCACCATCCATCACAGAGCCAAGCTCAAACTCAATTGGCCAAGCGTCTTTACCCGGCTGTAACACCACCGCCTGACCACCAAGTTGATGTACCCCAAGCTCAAAGCTAGTGCGGGTTCGTAGCGAAGGGTTAAAAAATAATAATGCTACTGATTTATTCTTAAGCAGTGGCTGAAATTTGTTTTGCTTCAGTTCCACAGCAAAGTCGATCATTTCTTGTAAAGCACTTTGCGACCAATGCTCGGTACTTAAAAAATGTTTCATGGCAATTCCTGTTAGTCATGCCATCGGAGGGGAAATTTTAGACGTGCATAAAAAAACCCAGCCGATGGCTGGGTTTTAAATTCTGTTGTGTGACGATTATTTGGACAACACGATGCTCTTCCCAGCCGATTGAATGCGGCTGCGACGTCGCTGCTGTACTGTAGCAACTTGTGCTGAATGTAAGTTTGTTACTAATATCATTTCTGTGTAAGCCTAAGTATTTACTTAATCGTCATAAGTGGTCTTAAGGGACCTTTTCGCTAGAAAGCTCTGCAAATCTACACCTAAAAATTATCGCTGTAAATATAATTCTGACAGTCTTTTGAATTCTTTTTTGAGGTTTCAGTAAGGCTCAAAACTCTAGTTTTCGCTAAGTAACTGATCTTGCTTGCTATAACCGTATGACCGTGCCCACTTTTACATCTTGTTACGATTTCAATCACCACCAGGCTCCTTCTAACTTTGTTATCTCTGATGAACTTGGTAGTCTTACCTTTTATTGCACGATTATGTATGTTTTGGGGAGACACCATGAAACAGCTTGCTTACTCTGCGCTACTTGCAGTGAGTCTAACTTTTAGCCAAATCACTTTGGCTGATGAGAAAAAAGAAACAACACCAAATCCTTATCCTGAAGAAAAAACAGTGGTCACTGAACACACCTCTAAAATTGGTGGAAAAACCATTAAGTACACCGCGACTACCGGTAACTCCTTTGTTTATAATGATAAAAATGAAGTTATCGGTTCGATTTTCTTCACTGCTTACACCAAAAAGGGCGCCGATCCGAAAAAACGCCCCGTAACTTTTACCTACAACGGTGGCCCCGGCTCTTCCTCAGTCTGGTTGCACATGGGCGCTTTAGGTCCAAAGCGTGTGGTTATGGATAAAGAAGGCTTTGCCTTAAAGCCACCTTTTGAATACATCGACAACGAATACTCCATTTTAGATCTCACCGATATTGTCTTTATTGACCCAGTGGGTACTGGTTACAGCCGCTCGCACGACAAAGGTACTGACAAGGACTTCCACGGCGTTTGGGAAGATATCAGCACCATTTCTGAGTTTATTCGTCTTTATATGACGCGAAATGATCGTTGGAGCTCTCCAAAGTTTCTAGCGGGTGAAAGTTATGGTACGACTCGTTCGGCGGGTATCGCTTACCACATGGGCCGGAAGCACGGTGTTTACTTTAACGGTGTGATGCTTATTTCAAGCGTGCTCGACTTCCGCCTTGATGATTTTAGTGATCGCAACGGCATTCTAGCCCCAGTCACTATGTTGCCAAGCTATACCGCCGCCGCTTGGTATCACAACAAGCTTAAAGCGCCTTTAAGCAATGACTTAGAAAACTCCATCGAGCAGGCTAAAGAGTTCGCCATGAACGACTATGCTTTGGCCTTACTACAAGGTGATAACCTAGAACCTCGTCGTAAACTAGCCATCGCTGAGCGGGTGGCAGACTTTACAGGCCTTTCAGTCGACTTAGTGCTAGAGAAAAACCTGCGTATTAGCTTGAATGATTTTTTACATAACGTGAAACGTAAAGAAGGTGAAACAATTGGTCGCTTAGACAGCCGCTTCACCACGCCAGAATTAGACGCCATGAATAAGCCTGGCTACCGCGATCCAAGCTATATGGCGATTCATGGTACCTACACCGAAACTTTGATGACCTATCTATCTAAAGAGCTGAACTACAAGTCTGACTTGCCTTACTATATTTTAGGCGGCAATGTTAAAAGCTGGAATTACGACGAGTTTAACCATCAAAGCAACGATATCAGCGACAAGCTCACAAGCGCTATGTTACGCAACCCTGATATGCAAGTTTACGTTGGTAACGGCTATTACGACTTCGCCACACCATTCTTTGCCACAGAATACACCTTCTCACACATGGGCCTACCGAAAGAACTTAAAGACAATGTCCATATGTCTTACTACGAGTCAGGCCACATGATGTATGTCCGTGAGCAAGACTTGATAAAGTTGAAGAAAGACTTAGCGCAGTTTTTTGAGAAGTCGCTCTAGTCTTGGGCTCTTTATCTCCCCCTTGGAGTCAGCCGAAGCCATTATAAAATCATAGAGCAAATTAGGCAGGGATGCCTAATTTAGTCAAAACGAAATAGGATGTTTCGTTTGACGGCTCGTCTTGATTTTTATTGGCAAGGGTAATCCGCAGGATCTGACGACGGGGTAGCCTTCTTTTGGTTACTTTTCTTGGCTACGCAAGAAAAGTAACAACTAAATACTACTACTTTCCAATACTCGACCAAGCCTTTACAATAAAGTCAATTTAAAAAATACAGAGACCATTCCAATGGCAAAAGCTAGTGATATCAAAAGAAACATGGCCGTTGAGCATAACGGTAAATTATTAGTGGTGAAGAATATCGAAGTCAGCAGTCCAAGCGCTCGTGGCGCAGCGACTTTGTATAAAATGCGTTTTACTGATGTGCAGGCGGGCTCTAAAGTGGAGCACACTTTTAAAGGTGACGATCAGCTTACTTTGGTTGACCTAAGCAAGCATCCTGCGACCTATTCTTATGAGGAAGGCGATACAGTTATCTTCATGGATAGCGAAGATTACAGCCAATACACCTTTAACCGCGAAGACATTGAAGAAGAGTTACTGTTTATAACTGAGGATATTCAAGACTTAAAAGTCGTTACTGCTGACGATAAAGTGGTTGGCTTGGAGCTTCCTCAGTCGGTCGAAATGGTCATTAAACAAACCGATCCTTCGATTAAAGGTGCTTCGGCGACCGCTCGAACCAAACCCGCAGAATTCGATACAGGTTTAATTATTCAAGTTCCCGAATATATTTCGACTGGAGAAAAGGTAAAAATAAATGTCGATGAAAAGAAGTTTATGAGTCGAGCGGATTAGTAAACAATAGGGCTAGATTTACTAGCCCTTTTTTGTATTTAGATTAAGTCTTAACCTTTTCCAAGTCTACACCCATGGCTTTTGCCACGCCTTCACCGTAAGCCGGATCAGCTTTGTAGCAGTTTTGCGCATGGCGAACTTTAATGTGCTCTTCCGCGCCGTCGATTGCACGAGTTGTATTCTCAAACAAGACTTGCTGTTGCTCTTTCGACATTAAGCGGAACAAGTCGCCTGGCTGGCTGTAGTAATCGTCGTCATCTTCACGGAAATCCCAGTTTTTAGCATCGCCGTTAATTTTTAATGGTGGCTCGGCAAAGTCTGGTTGCTCTTCCCATAAACCATAGCTGTTCGGGTTATAAGCTTTGGTTGCGCCATAGTTGCCGTCCGTGCGCATAGCGCCATCACGATGATAACTGTTTACTGGACACTTCGGCTGATTCACTGGAATATGTGCATTATTCACGCCTAGACGATAACGCTGTGCGTCACCATAAGAGAATAATCGACCTTGCAGCATTTTATCAGGTGAGAAGCCGATACCAGGTACAACATGCGCAGGGTTAAAGGCAGCTTGCTCCACTTCTGCAAAATAGTTTTCTGGGTTACGATTTAGCTCTAGTACACCCACATCGATAAGTGGGTAATCACCATGTGGCCACACTTTACTTAGGTCAAACGGATGAATGTGATACTTTTCGGCATCTTCTTCGGGCATGATCTGAACCCGCATTTTCCACTGTGGGAAATCGCCATTATCAATACTCTCGAGTAAATCTTTTTGGTGCGATTCACGATCCTTTCCGATCAGCTCTTCAGCTTCTTGATCCGTTAGGTTTTCAATCCCTTGTTGAGTCTCAAAGTGGAACTTAACCCAATAACGTTTGTTGTCTGGGCTTATGAAACTAAAGGTGTGGCTACCGAAGCCGTGCATATGGCGATAGCTTTTCGGGATACCTCGGTCACTCATGACGATAGTCACTTGATGCAGTGCTTCGGGAAGCAAGGTCCAGAAGTCCCAGTTAGTATTGGCCGAGCGCATGTTAGTGCGCGGATCACGTTTAACCGCGTGGTTTAGATCTGGGAATTTTAGTGGGTCGCGTAAAAAGAAGACCGGAGTGTTATTGCCCACCAGGTCCCAGTTGCCTTGTTCGGTATAAAACTTAATGGCGAAACCTCGAATATCACGCTCAGCATCCGCCGCACCGCGCTCACCGGCAACCGTCGAAAAACGTACGAAAACATCTGTTTTCTTGCCGACTGCTGAGAAAATTTTGGCTTTTGTGTATTTGGTAATGTCATGAGTAACGGTAAAAGTTCCATAAGCACCAGAGCCTTTGGCATGCATCCTACGCTCTGGAATTACCTCGCGGTCGAAGTGTGCCATTTTCTCTAAAAACCATGCGTCTTGTAATAATAGTGGTCCTCTTGGCCCGGCGGTCATCGAATTCTGATTATCTACAACCGGCGCTCCATTGCTTTGCGTCATAAAAGGGCAGCCAGTTTTTTTATCATCTTTGCTCATTAGTCGGTACTCTTCTGTTATAAGCCATATTTTCTATGGACAACGCCATGGACATTCCCATGGCTGTCTTACTCTATTACCTACTCTAACAACAAACTAACGATAGTTATATTATTTAATTATCATGATAACGATATAAATAATTAATCATTGAAGCGATATCCTTTATTCCAATCTATTCAAGCCACCACTAACTGCCGCCTAAATACTGAAATCGTTTGATGGTTTGTCCATCCCTAACAATCTCCTCATCAAACATCTCAAATGGTCGAGCCCAGAGGCCATACTCACCATATAAGGCTCTATAAACCACCAACCACTCCCCTGTTTCAGTATGTTTCGCTAGATTCAGAACTTCATATCGCTGCCCTTTAAAATGCTTGTAAACCCCTAACTTTAACCTATTACCTTCTTCATCATGTTTCTTTTCTTTGCTTTTACATTCGTCGTTCATAGTTCTCTTCTTTTCTTTTATTAACAACTAGCTCATTCACACTCTTACGCCCTATCATTAGTAAGTAGATAATACGAGCTTAACAGGCACAAAAAAAGCGACTCGAAAGTCGCTTTAAATGTCTTGCTGTTAGAGCCAGTATTAAGCTTCGAAAGGATGACGCTTAATAATAGTCTCTACTCGATCTGGGCCTGTAGAGATAATATCCACCGGTACGCCAACTAGCTCTTCAACTTTAGCAATAAAGTCGATCGCATTTTTAGGTAACTCTTCTAGCGACTGAACGCCAAAAGTCGTTTCGCTCCAACCTGGGAGCTCTATATACTCAGCAACCAGCTTTTCGTAATCATCTGCACCGTTTGGCGTGTTAACTAATTCACCACGCACCGGGCAGTTATACTTTACCGCAATCTTTACAGTATCTAAACCATCAAGCACATCAAGTTTTGTCATGCAAAGACCAGAAACACTGTTGATATCCACTGCGCGTTTTAAAGCTACCGCGTCTAACCAACCGCAACGTCGAGCTCGCCCTGTAGTCGCGCCAAATTCATTACCACGCTTCGCTAACCCAGCGCCAACATCATCAAACAATTCCGTTGGGAAAGGACCACCACCGACACGAGTAGTGTAAGCTTTTGTGATTCCTAATACATAATCGATATGGCGAGGTCCAACACCTGCCCCTGTCGCTACACCACCTGCCGTCGTATTTGACGAAGTCACGTAGGGGTAAGTACCGTGGTCAATATCAAGAAGCGTACCTTGGGCACCTTCAAACATAATCTTCTGACCATCACGACGCATATCCGCCAAAATTGCTGGAACGTCTGCGATCATTGGTTTTAACCACTCAGCGTATTCTTTACACAATGCCAAGGTTTCATCGATATCGATGGCTTCTGCCTTGTAGTACTGTGTCAAAGTAAAGTTATGCAACTCCATAACTTCACGCAATTTTTCTTCAAAATGCTCTTCATCGAATAAGTCTTCTACGCGTAAGCCGCGGCGTGAAACCTTATCTTCATAAGCAGGGCCAATGCCACGACCAGTAGTACCAATTTTCTTTTCTGGATCGCGTGCCGCTTCACGAGCAACGTCAAGCGCTACGTGGTAAGGCAGGATTAATGGGCAAGCTGCGCTGATTCGTAAACGTTCTTCAACCGGAACACCACGCTCTTTTAGCATGTCCATCTCTTTCTTTAATGCATCAGGAGCAAGCACCACACCGTTACCGATGTAACACATCACGTCATCATTCAAAATACCTGATGGAATTAAGTGGAGTACGGTTTTTTCTCCGTGAATCACTAATGTATGACCGGCATTATGACCGCCTTGGTAGCGCACCACGGCACCAGCCTTCTCAGTCAATAAATCAACAATCTTACCTTTACCTTCGTCACCCCATTGGGTGCCTAAAACCACAACACTTTGTGCCATTACTAAACTCTTACCCTACTTTTGTAGATGAATAGTTAGTTGTCCTAACACGGACACCAAACCGCGCATTTTACCTTTATCTCTAACGAAAATCCCCCTTTTTTTCTAAAAAAGGTCAAATTTCCATCACTTGTTTTTAATGCTCAATATTTGCCACTAGATATCAATAAGTTAGTTAAAATCATTAACTCTAGCTGAGGACTCTTTCCTACTCGATAACAAGAAAAACCCAGACTAGCCCTACTATCATCATCACCAGACCAACAGCACGTAACTGCCCATCCGATCGACTCGCCATATCACTGACCATCTTTTTCCAAGATTTTGGTGCAAGGGTCGGCAATAACCCCTCAAGGACTAACACCAAACCTAAGGCTATTAACCATTCTTGAGACATTTATCTTTCCCGTTATTCTAAAAAACCACCAATAAAAAAAGGCCAGCTATGCTGGCCTTAGTCCTAATCGAGAGACTAGTTACTACCTTCTGCGTCTTTAAAATATTTAAAGAACTCGCTATCTGGCTTAATCACTAAGATATCACCTGAATCTTTAAAGGATTCACGATACGCATCTAAGCTACGTAAGAACGAATAAAATTCAGGATTCTTATTGTACGTTTCCGCGTAAATTTTAGCTGCTTGGGCATCCGCTTGACCACGGATTTCACGCGCTTCACGGTCAGCTTCCGCCAATATGCGCTGAACTTCCGCATCCGTTTGAGCGATGATAATACGCTTTTCCTTCTCACCTTCCGAGCGATGCTCGTTGGCAACACGTAAACGCTCAGTACGCATACGGTTATAAATCGACTCACTCACCTCAGTTGGTAAGTTAATAGTCTTAACACGAATATCAATAACTTCAATACCCAGCTCAGGCGCTCTCTTTTTCACCTCTTCCAAGGTTAGCCCCATCACTTCTTCACGCTCACCTGAAACCACCTGGGTTCTAGTACGACGACCGAATTCTTCACGTAAAGTGTTCTCTACGGTGTTATCCAATAGACGTTCTGCAGCACGGAAGTTGGCGTTGGTTTTGCGGTAGAATTTATCAAAGTTAGAGACTTTCCACTTAATGTAGCTGTCTACGATTAAGTCTTTCTGCTCTGACGTTGAGATTCTATCGGCTTCACCATCAAACGTTTGAATACGCTTATCCATGATGATGGCTTTGTCAGCAACCGGCCAACGGAAATGTAAGCCACGGCCGTATATTTTGGCTGTGCCGTCATCGTTTTTCTTAACGTCACCAAACTGTAGAACAATCGCCGTTTCCCACTCTTTGACTTTAAAGGTACAAGTCCAGAATACGGCAAGGGCGACCACTATGATCACTAAAATACTGATTAATTTATTCATCGTTAGCCCCCTTATTGATTATTAGTTTTAGACTGTGAAGACTTTGCATTATTGCGCTGCATAATCTTATCCAGCGGAATGTACGTCATGTTGTTACCACCATCAGTATCCAGTATCACTTTAGATGTTTTACTCAATACTTGCTCAAGTGTTTCTAAATAAAGACGCTTGCGAGTCACTTCAGGGGCAGCATTATACTCAGGCAACAATTCTTTGAATCGCGCTACCTCACCGTGAGCTTTTTCTGTGATTCGAGACTTGTATGCATTTGCTTTTTGAATGGCTTTTTGCGCATCACCTTCCGCTAATGGAATCTGCTTACTGCGGTATGCTTCACCCTGATCTTGGTAAGCTTGCTGATCTTCTTCCGCTTTAATCGCATCATCAAAAGCTGGCTTAACCGACGGTGGTACATCGACGTTACCGATTAAGTTTACACGGAACACTTCAATACCCGTTTGGTATGGCTCAAGGATAGAGTTTAACTCTTTCGCCACATTTGAACGAACCAATTGCTTACCATCGGTACGCGCATCACGCAGGTTAGTATGGCCAATTACTTGACGCAAAGCAGCTTCAGTCGCATGTTTTAATGTTTCTACGGGGTCTTCTACGTTAAATTGGAACGCCATAGCGTCACCCACACGATATTGAACTTTAACCTTAACCGTCGCCACGTTATCGTCTTGCGTCAGCATCAAGCCTTCTATCTCGATATCTTTAATGCTTTCAACGTCAACAAAGTAAACCTGTTGAATCGGTGCAAAAGCAAAGTGTAGGCCCGCCGTATCGGTACGCGTATGCTCACCAAAGGTTAACACTAACGCTTGTTCTTTTTCGTTTACGATATAAGCAGACTTGAATAAATAGACTGCAATGACGATCAACAATCCAAGGATAATGCCGATACTACCGCCACCACCTTTATTGCCACCACCAAAAATGCTGCTCACTTTTTTGCCAGCTTTTTTGATCATTTCGTCGATGTCATTGTTATTGTTTGGGCGCTTTTTGCCCCATGGGTCTTGATTGTTATTACCCGGTTCATTCCAGGCCATAGACACTTCTCCAATTACGTTTAATGTTAATCACAAATAAAACAAGGGCTTAGTAGCCCTAGTTATTCGTTCTTTGATATTCTTTGCTTATAATATCATGAACTAAGAACAAACTGTTCCAAATCTTTTTCCAACTGCCGTCCTAATCGAACCCAGTCTGCTTGCTCTAGCCGAATCTCTAGAAGCATGTCACCATTATCAGCAACATCTTCTTTTTCAATAGCTTGCAATTCATACAGCAACCCTCTCAAACGGCCTTCTTGTGGCGGCAACTGTAGTCTTGCAGAGAATTGCTTTTCCTCTGCTAGCTCTTCTAGCGCTTCGAGCAGTAAATCAATTCCTTGCTCTTTTACTGCCGACGTCCACACGCGAATCGGTATACCTCCATCATCACGCTCAATACGTGGCACAGCGCCCTCTATCATATCAATTTTGTTGTAGACTTCTAAAGTACGGATTTCGTTAGCGCCAATATCCGTGAGAACCTCGACTACTTGCTCGATATTTTCATCGCGGCGTTCACTGGCCGCATCAATTACGTGCAGTAAAATATCAGCTTCTACAGATTCTTCTAAGGTTGCACGGAAAGCTGCGACAAGCTCATGCGGCAGATGCCGAATAAAGCCCACTGTGTCAGCCAAAATCACGTCACTACCTTGTGGCAGAGCCAGCCGACGCAAGGTTGGATCTAGCGTAGCGAACAGCTTATCTTCCGCCAAAACCTTAGACTCGGTTAATAAATTAAATAGGGTCGACTTCCCTGCGTTGGTATAACCTACGATTGAAACGGTTTTAATATTTGCTCTTTTACGTGAACGACGTCCTTGCTCGCGCTGACGCCCTACTTTATCAAGACGTTTCTCAATATGCTTAATTCGATCACGAACCAGTCGTCTATCGGTTTCCAGCTGGGTTTCACCAGGTCCGCGCATACCAATACCACCTTTTTGACGCTCAAGGTGAGTCCAACCTCTGACTAAGCGTGTTGATAAGTGGCGCAGTTGTGCTAATTCAACCTGAAGTTTCCCTTCGAATGTAAAAGCTCGCTGGGCAAAAATATCAAGAATAAGACCAATGCGATCAATCACCCGACATTTGGCAACTTTCTCAATATTACGCTCTTGCGACGGTGCGAGATTGTGATTAAAAATAATGACGTTAGCGTCTGTTGCTTGTTTGGCACTCTGAATTTCTTCAATTTTGCCTTTACCAATAAAATACTTGGGATCAGGAGAATGACGTTTAGCCGTAATGATATCCATCACATCTAAACCAGCGGAGCGCGCTAACTCAACAAACTCGTGTAAATCTTCTTGATTTGATTCTTGATCGAAATCGATATGAACCAAGATGGCGGAATCACCACCACTATGACGGTCAAACAATAGGCAACCTCAAAATTTCGGCAGACTTTATGAAATGAATAGTGTAGACCGACCCGCTGAAATAAACCAGCGAGTCGATAATTTGGATCTTAACTGATGATCAAAGCTTGTGTGGTTTACAGTCCACCCATAGGGCCACCGGTGTAACCACCGCCGCTACCGCTAGACATAGGACCACCCATACCACCGCTTGGACCGCCAATACCCCCTTGGCCACCCTGATCGTCACGTTGACCACCATTTTCATTCTGGTAATGTCCGCGAACGTTACGGATTGGTACCACTGTCGATATTGCGTGCTTATAAACCATCTGGCTAACAGTGTTCTTTAGTAAAATCACAAACTGATCGAATGATTCGATTTGGCCTTGCAATTTAATACCGTTAACTAGATAAATCGATACAGGTACTTTCTCACGTCTCAGTGCGTTTAAGAAAGGGTCTTGTAATGATTGCCCTTTTGACATTTCACTCTCCCGTCATTATTAATTTATGTTTATTGGATTAGCTTTTTTTATGCAAACAACGCTTTTAAAGCCAACTCTTTTTAGTACTACTACAAATCGTTTTTGGAACAAATTCCAAAGTAAAGTGTACATGAATTAATCAGGCAGATCGAGATATATCAATAGGATATGCCGTTATTTAACTCATTTTTAACAATTGCGTCACGTCTTGATATATCTTAGATTCCCCGTCTTCAGAGTTAATCCAGTGCAAATCTGACCAGCTCCTTAACCATGTAAACTGACGTTTCGCTAATTGTCTAGTGGCTATAATTCCCCGCTCTACCGCTTCCTCTAAAGTCAATTCACCCTCTAAATATTGCCACATTTGTCGATAACCAACGGAACGAATAGCGGGTAGATCGCTATTTAAGTCGCCACGTTGATATAAGGCTTTGACTTCATTAAGCAACCCTTGTTCCATCATTATTTGGAACCGCTTCTCAATTCGAGCATGTAAAAAAGCTCTATCATTGGGAGCTATGGCTATTTGCGTGACATCATAAGGAAACTCTTCTTGCTTTTGTTCTTGGTGCAATACTGATAGTGGCTTACCAGTAATGTAGTAAACCTCTAGCGCCCGCAGGGTTCTTTGTGGATCATTTTCATGGATACGATGAGCCGACTCCGGATCAACGTCCATTAACTCCTTATGGAGACTTGCTAGACCTTCTTCATTTAAACGTGTTTGTAATTGTTGTCGTATCGACGGATCAGAGTCAGGCAAATTATTCATGCCTTCTAGTAGCGCTTTATAATAAAGCATAGTTCCGCCGACCAGTAGTGGAGTCCTACCCTTAGCGGTAATATCCGCCATTTCAGCTAATGCATCTTCGCGGAACTGCGCCGCAGAATACGGCTCCGATGGGTCACAAATATCAATTAATCGGTGTGGCGCAAGGTTTAGCTCTGCAGCTGAAGGCTTGGCCGAACCTATGTTTAATCCTTTATAAACCATCGCTGAATCGACGCTGATGATGTCACATTGATGCTCTTGTACCAGGCGAATTGCAAGATCTGTCTTGCCGGAGGCGGTTGGGCCCATGATAAATATGGCTTTAGGTTTAGTATTTGTTGAAGATGGCAAGCTGTTTACCTTGTTAATGCTGCGTGTTAGCTGAGTGTAATTGAGTTTGAGAAAATGTATCTGAGGCTTGCTTAGTCATGAGCCAGCTGGCCAAATCGGACTCAGACAGTTTTTGACAGAATTTCGACTCTTTCCAATTTTGTGGGTTTAATAAATCTAGCCACGACTGATTTGAATCAGGCCACCAATGAACACTTAGCTTTTCTAATAATAACCTCTGTAATTCTTGCAGTGAAATGCTGTGCGAAACACTGGCCGTAGCGTACAGCACATCTTGGGCCAGTTGTTTAATGTTAATGTGCAATAGCGATGCTGGAACTTGACGTAATGCCACCGATTTTGGGCCGGTAACATTCAAATCGAATCCAAGTTTATTCCAAAGCTCTAAGTACCTTTCTGACACCGCTTCAACAGGGATTCCTAATCGTTCGGGAATCAATAGAGGCTTTCGTTTTAAAGTCTCTTTGCCCCACTCTTGCTGCAAAAGCTGTGCGCTGTAATCAAGCCAGAAGCCTTTAATATCAAGTAATAATACGCCTGAATCGATTGGCTGCAACAAGAAACGCTCAGACACCAGGATGTATTGGCCTTCTTGATTATTTGTATTTCTGCTTCCAGGTTTAGGCGCATAAGAGCTGTAGTGACGCTCGCGCTGAACCTGTGTTCTCGAAACTGAAGGAGTCTCTTGTTCAACCGCTACTCCTGCCTCAAAGCGCGGATGATAATACTTATCTTTAGATTGATCTTTAAAAGAATTATTTTGCGGAATATAGGCTCGTTCAACTTCTTCGACCTGTAATAATTCATCAGCAAGCAAAGTCTCGGCTTGTGGCTCTAAAGCCTCAGCCACAGCACGAGAAATAAAGTCATGCACTTGACGCGCGTCAGAAAAGCGCACTTCATGTTTGGTAGGGTGAACATTAACATCCACCTTTTCGGGGTCGAGCTCTAAATACAGCACATAAGCCGGCACACGACCCGCGGGCAACAATTCTTGGTAGGCCTGTTTAATTGCATGGTTTAACGTTCTATCACGAACGGCTCGGCCATTGACAAAGACGTATTGGCTAAAACTTGAGTTTTGGTGATGCTCAGGGCTCGACAGCCAGCCCCATATTCGTAAGCTATCAATTGAGGTATCCAGATACAGTGCTTGGCGTAAAAAGTTATTACTTACTATCGCACCAATTCTCTGTTTCTGCTGCTCTTCGGACTTTGCCGCAGGAATGCGCTTAGTGACCTTTCCATTGTGCTTTAAGGTAAAAGCAACGCTTGGCGAAGCGAGAGCTACACGCTTCATGGTTTCTTCGATGTGCACATATTCCGTCCGCTCTGCTCGCAAGAACTTGCGACGAGCTGGCGTGTTAAAAAATAAATCTCGGACTTCAACAATGGTGCCCGCTGGCATGGGTCTAGGCTGAATCTCTACAGCCATGTCGTGACCTTGAGCGATAGCTGACCAGCCAGCACTGTCATCACTGGCTGCTTGAGCCTTGGAGCTTAATGTCAGTTTCGCGACAGAGCTGATACTGGCCAAGGCTTCTCCACGGAAGCCTAAGGTATGAATTGCTTTCAAATCTTCAGTTTGAGTAATTTTACTGGTCGCGTGGCGCGCTAAAGCGAGCTCTAATTGCTCACGTTCAATACCATGGCCATCGTCTGTAATACGAATTAATCGCGCACCACCGCGCTCAATATCCACCTGAATTCGCTTGGCCCCAGCGTCAATTGCATTTTCTAGCAACTCTTTCACCACTGAGGACGGTCGCTCGACGACCTCGCCGGCAGCAATCTGGTTCGCTAATAATGGGGAAAGCTTTTTAATATGCATATCAATCACTCAGGACAATACTGTTTGGATACAAACCAAACTTAAGGTCGAACGCAGTAACTATCGACTCATTAACGATGATGAATCATTAGTTTGGAATAACAAGTTTCTGCCCGATCCGCACCGTATTTGAATTCATTTTATTTACTTTTTTAATTTCGTTAACACTTGTATTAAAGCGTTTAGCGACTTTAATGAGGCTATCACCTCGTTTCACATGGTAAATATTTTTACGGTATAGATTTGCAAACTTAGTACCATCTGGAGCGTGACTCTTAAAATACTCAACAATCCCATCTTTCACCGATGTAGCTAGCTTCTTACGGTATTGGCTGGTTTTTAAGAGCCGTTCCTCGGTCGGATTGGAAATAAAGCCTGACTCCACCAAAATTGATGGAATATCAGGATTTTTAAGGACTAATAACGAGTTCTCTTCCACATGGTTTTTGTGCATTTTCGGGGCCACACGTTTCATTGCAGAGTGCACTTTTTTTCCAACTTTGAAGCTTTCTGCAATTGAACTTTCCATCTGCAAGTCCAGCAGAACCGAACGCACCGAGTTGTCATACTCAGATAACACAACGGTACTATCAACACCGCCTAACAATTCAGACTTTTCTTCTTGTAGCTTCATCCACCGCGCGACTTCTGACTTAGCTCCGTATAGGTTTAAAACCCAGACCGAAGCACCTCTAGCCTTAGGGCTTTTAAAACCATCAGCATGAACCGACACGAATAAGTCGGCTCGATTTTTGCGAGCAATATCGGTTCTTTTACGATGCGGAATATAATAATCGCCAGTTCGCACCATAACCGCTTTAAGGCCATCCTCTGCGTTAATCGCATCGACTAACTCTTTAGAAAGCTTTAGCACAATATCTTTTTCTCGAGTTCCGCTAGGCCCTAGGGCTCCTGGGTCTTCTCCACCATGTCCGGCGTCGACAGCAATCACGATATCGCGATTCGAACCAACGGCTGACTCGGGTGGCTTAATCGCTTCGCGTTTTTCGTTCAACAAATCAATGACAAGACGGTCACTGTACTCTTGATAAGGTTTTAGGGAGAAACTTTTAGGCTCGGCACTTTTGTTTAAATCCAGAACCAGTCGCAAAACCCCTTCTCTTGGTGGTTTGCTTTGACGGACTCGTTTAACCAAGTCACTTTTAATTTCAAGTTGGTTTAAGTCAACAGAAACCCGAGAATCGGGGATATCGACGACAATACGATCAGGATTTTTAAGGACAGATAGCTCATGCTCGACAGGAGAGGTTAAATCAAAAACCACACGGGTCGATTCTGGAGATTGCCAAAACCTCATGCTTTTGATGACGGCAGCCTGTGCTGCAAAACTGGACATCAATACTGTGGCACAAAAGGTTGTGGCGAATAATGTTTTCGTCAGATGCTTTTTTATCATTGTCACTTTGCAGTTACGACTCCATTTGATTTTGGCACAAGTTCACGTAGTTTGGCTAGTTTTAGCCGATTATTTGCCGAATTTTTTGTGCAATTTCTTGCCCCAGTGCTTTATCGGTAAATATAAAGTCTGCTTTACGCCCCAAGCCTTTATATTCTAATTCAATCACAAGGTCAGCAGAGGGTATCATTCCAGCGCCTTTATCAGGCCACTCAAAGATTAATAAGGTGTCGTCTTCGTGATACTCTCGAATGCCAATATACTCAAGTTCCTCGGGGTCCGCTAGGCGATATAAATCAAAGTGATAGACGTTTTTATGTTGTAGTTGATACGGCTCAACCAAGGTATAGGTAGGACTTTTGACTGCACCTTGGTGACCCAGGCCTTGTAAAACGCCACGCACAAAAGTGGTTTTACCCGCACCTAAATCGCCATAAAGGTAGATCACGAATGACGACGGCAATAATTTAGAGAGAGCAAGCCCTAAGGCAACGGTTTCGCTTTCATCGTCCAGCAAGAAACTCAGCTTCGGTTGTTCATCTGTTTTGTTTTCCACTTAAGATTCCCAGTTTTTATCTAACATTCTTTTCTTCGTATTAATTGATGACTTGATCCAATTGATTAACCAATATCGAGCAACCCTCTATGACTTCGCTCGCGGTTACGCCACGGCGACGATTCGCAGCAACGCTAAGCGCAGCTTCATAATGAATTTCCGTCGCCAGCAATGCCGCATCCCAAGGCTTCGCCCCTTGGGCAATAAAGCTGGTGATTAAGCCAGTTAAAGCATCGCCTAATCCGGCGGTCATCATGGCAGGATGGGCACCGGCGAGAACAAGAGCTTGCTCGCCATCACTAATCACCGTGCCTGCGCCTTTTAAGACACAGATAGCACTATATTTTTTTGCCAATGTTTGAGCAACTTTAATGCGATTTTGCGTGACATAAGCTGTATCTACGCTTAACTGAGGTTCGATGCGACCTGTCGAAAACACATCTTCTTCTTGCGCGTTTAGTAGACGACACGCTTCACCCGCATGTGGCGTCAATACGCTTTGTACCGGCAATGGCACTGACGTATATTTAGCCAGCCAGTATAAACCGTCGGCGTCCAAAACACATGGAATATCAGTCGCTTGCAGTTTGGTAATCACATCTAAGAAGATTTGTTCCGCGGTCGAATCTCGCCCTAAGCCAGGGCCAAAGCCAACTGCCTGATAGCGACTCAGATCTGCCAGCTCTTGAAAGTCTGAATGGCTATTGTAACCGCGCCACATGATTTCTGGACACACGCTTAAGCCAGCAGCTTGCTGAGAATGGTGGATCCAGCCAGAAACCATCCCTGCACCAGACTTCAAAGCAGCGCTAGCGGCCAAAATGACTGCACCGCCCAAGTGCGCACCGCCGCCGATTAATAGCGCATGCCCACAATCAAACTTAGAACCTACGTCATGTCGAGTAGGAAGCTTCTCTTTGAGCTGCTGTAGGTTACAGCCATAAGCTTCAGGCTCTTCCCCGAAACTTAAGGCATGGCGCACGCCCAAGGTTTCGAGTATAAGTTCGCCTTGGTACTGCAAAGCCTGATTTAAACGCTGGCCGGTTTTCAAAGCCACAAAGCTAACCGTTGCATCGGCTTGAAATACTGTATCTTTACCATTTTTAGTCGAACAAAGCCCACTATCGGCATAAATACCGGTGGGGATATCAAGCGCTAGTTTAGGCCTTGATAACTGGTTTAGTCGTTCAAGAATTTGGCAATACTCGTCCTTTAATGCGCCTTTTACGCCAGTTCCAAGCAGAGCATCGACCACTAAGTCTGCGCTAGATAAGTCCGTATCAAGCGCTTGTTCAAGGCCAAGGATGTCGAACCTTTGATGCGAATCTTTTTTTATCGAGAGCAACTCTTGCCACGCTTTTTCCGGGTCACCCCTAAATTCTCTGTAGGGCTTTATAGCAACCAACGTCACGTCAAAGCCTGCCAACAGCGCATGCCTTGCTACAACAAGCCCATCCCCTGCGTTATTGCCAGCGCCAGTAGCAATCAGCCAGTGACCCGCTTGTGGCCACAGTCGTCTCGCTTGCTCAAAAGCACTGGCGCCCGCGCGCTGCATTAATTCATACAGCTCAATACCCTCTTGCTTTGCGAAATTTCGCTCAATCTTTTTTATGCTATCAACAGAAAATAAGGGCTGCATAGGTTTCTTTAGTCCGACTCAGCACTTGATTCAGTTAGATCAATAAAGTGCTCACGATAGTAGGCACATTCCGCGATCGACTCGCGAATATCGTCCAGCGCTAAGTGAGTCGCACTTTTTGTAAAGCCAGGAAGAATACTAGGTTTCCAGCGACGCGCCAGTTCTTTTAACGTGCTAACGTCAACATGGCGGTAATGGAAATAACGCTCTAGCTCTGGCATATGCTTCACCATAAAGCGGCGATCTTGGCAGATTGTATTGCCACACATCGGAGATTTACCTTCTGGCACCCAGTCTTTAAGAAACTCGATGGTGAGCCTTGAAGCCTCAGCTTCGTCAACGGTGCTGTCTTTAACGCGCTGAGTAAGTCCTGACTTACCGTGCTGTACCACGCACCACTCGTTCATGCTCTCTAGAGTCTCGTCATCTTGGTGAATCGCGATAACCGGCCCTTCCGCCAAAATATTCAAATCTTTATCGGTAACAATGGTGGCGATTTCGATGACTTTATCGGTTTCAGGATCCAACCCCGTCATTTCAAGATCGACCCAAATTAAATTATCTGCACTTTGTGCCACAAAACACTCCTGTTATATTGAGTTTTGCTAAAAATATGCTGCTAGTTACGTTATTATAGACAATAATTTAAACACATGTGGCGCTGGCCACAAACTTTAACGATTTTTGGAGTAATTATGGAGCAGGTAGCATCAATGCAACTTTCGACTCAACAGTGCGTACATAACGACGATTCAAAAAAGCCATTGGATAACGACACTCGCGATTCTTTGTTAAAAGAGCAGCTTCCAGAGTGGCACTATGATGCTGAAAAAGGCGAAGTATCACGAAAGTTTAAGTTTAAAAATTACTACCACACCATGGCATTTGTAAACGCTGTAGCTTGGATCGCTAACAAACAAGCACATCACCCTGATTTAGAGGTGAGCTATGGTCATTGCTTAGTGCGTTACACCACTCATGATGCTGGTAACAGCTTATGCTTAAACGATCTGATTTGTGCCGCGCACATCGACGCCTTAGACAATAATGGCTCGTTTGGCCCGAACTTACAAGATTAAACGTTAGTCGCACAACCACAGAAAAGGTCAAACTTTGGGAAAGAAACGCAAGCAAACTCCTCAAAAGAGCAAACAAAGAAAAAGAAGCTTTGCTAAGAACAGTCCAGTTAAAACTGAGACTCCCTCAATAGCGACAGATTCGAGCAAGCCGACTTCAATCGAGCCGGCACCAATAGAGAGAGACAGCCTCGGTCCTGAAGAGCATGGCATAGTCATTAGTCGTTTTGGACAGCAAGTCGATATCGCCGATCAAGACTTCAATACCATTCGATGCTTTTTGAGACGCGCCAAAGAAGTGCCTGTGGTTGGCGACAAAGCCACTTTCCAGCGACAAGATAAACTCAATACTGGCGTACTGGTGCGTTTTGAGGAACGTAAATCCCTACTGAAGCGCCCAACCCCGCATCACGGAATTAAACCTGTCGCTGCCAATATCGATCTTATCGCGCTCCTACTAGCGCCCGAGCTTGGCTTTTCCGAAATGCTGCTCGATCGCTACTTGGTGGCGGCCGAATCCAGCAATATTCCAGTTTGGCTGATTTTTAATAAGTGGGACTTGCTTGATGAGCAAGAAAAAGACGAGATCCAGAAGCGCCTGCAGACCTACAAAGACATCGGCTACCCGATATACTTTATCAGCGCCAAACATGGTCACAAAGTAGAACAGCTAGTTGAAGATCTTCGCGGAAAGCAGTTGTTATTAGCGGGGCAATCTGGTGTTGGTAAATCAACCTTAATTAAATATCTATTCCCAGATTTAGACGTAGCCACCGCCGATATTTCGGAAAATTCAGGTTTAGGAACTCACACCACAACCGCCTCGCGTTTATACCGCTTAGATCAAGAAACCTTTCTTGTCGACTCGCCGGGAGTTCGTGAGTTTGGCCTGTGGCATCTTGAAGACCATGACATCCAACAAGGTTTTATCGAGATCTATAAAATTGCCGAGAACTGTAAATTTAGAGATTGTAAGCACATCAAAGAGCCTGGCTGCGCTGTGCTTGAAGCGGCGAAAAATGGTGAGATAGCGCCATCACGCATGAAAAACTATCACCACCTTATTCAGAATTACGATCAGCAGTTCAGTTAGACGTAACCTATTGAGTACGCTTTCCCTGCCCCCTTAAAGTTAGCCGCAATGAAATGAATTTATAGTGTAAATTAGGCAGGACAGCCTAATTTAGTCAAAACGAAACAGGACGTTTCGTTTGACGGCACGTCATAAATTAATGAATAAGGGAAGCCCGAAGGGCCTAACGTCATGGGGCGTCTTTTCTTTTCGCCCTTTTCTTTGGACGAGCAAAGAAAAGGGCGAAAAGACTACCCGTAGTCTGAATACAATATTTAAGTTACAATTCAATCAATTAAAGTAACCACTACCATAGTAACGGTCAAAACCAACATGGCTGATAAATTAAAAGTCTTATTACAGTACCTTATCCCGCAGCACGGCTTGTCTTTATTGATGGGCAAAATCGCGGAGAGCAAAAACGCCACTATTAAAAACACTTTCGCTAAGTGGTTTATTAAGAAATACGGCATTGATATGAGCATTGCCGAGCGTGAAAACCCTGAAGACTATGAAACCTTCAACGATTTTTTTACGCGCAGTCTTAAACCTGACGTGCGCCCGATTACCGAAGGCGATGAGGTTATTGTTAATCCAGCCGATGGTAAAGTGAGCCAGCTTGGTCCTATTGAGCAAGGTTTTATTTTCCAAGCGAAAGGCCATCGTTACAGCGCAAAGACTCTACTTGGCGGCGATGCAGAGTTAGCAAAGCCTTTTGAAGATGGCGAATTCGCGACCATTTATTTATCACCGAAAGATTACCACCGTGTTCACATGCCGATGACGGGTAAGCTTACTAAAATGCTACATGTGCCGGGTAAACTGTTTAGCGTAAACCCTTTGACGGCGCGAAATGTACCAAACCTATTTGCTCGTAATGAGCGTGTCGTGGCCATGTTCGATACTGAAGCCGGCCCTATGGCCATGGTGCTCGTCGGCGCGACCATTGTTGGTAGTATTGAAACCGTTTGGGAAGGCACAATCACGCCACCGACTCGCGACGATATCAAAGTTTGGGATTACAACGACAAGGATATTCAGTTAGAAAAAGGTGCTGAGATGGGTCGTTTTAAGCTTGGCTCAACGGTTATTTTACTGTTCCCTAAAGACTCGATTGAGTGGGAAGCCAACATGAAAGCTTACGCGCCAACGATTATGGGAACGCCTTTGGCACAAAAGAAGTAAAGTTTATAAGGCGCAATAAATACTAGCGCTTTTTAACTCAAGCAATCGGAGTCGGGACTATGGCCTCAAACACTAACAAGTACACATTGCTGATGCGAATTCTGCATTGGCTTATTGCGCTTTTAATTCTCGGCATGATTGCTGTCGGCTGGTATATGGCAGGGCTCCCTGACGAAGACCCAATCAAATATGATATCTATCCAATCCATAAGTCAATCGGCATCAGCTTATTAGGCCTAATTGTACTGCGCCTATTGGTGCGCTTCTTCAGCCCTATTCCGAAATTACCCAGCGAGTTATCTGGCTGGGAGAAAGTACTCACTAAGGTGACACACTTTTTACTATATCTCCTGATGCTTCTTGTCCCTATTTCTGGTTACTTAATGTCTGACTTTGCCGGTTTTCCTGTGGAGTGGTTTGGTATAGAAGTGCCTGGGTTTGTCCCCGATAACATGGATAACTCAGAAAAAGCTCTTTCAGCGCATGGGATCTTGCCCTACATTTTGCTCGGCCTCGTAGTGCTTCATATCTTAGGCTCTCTCAAACACCGCTTCATTGATAAAAACAAAAACACTGACGTGTTAAGCCGTATCTTGTAACGAAAAGCCTATAACTTCTGTTAATTGGTGTACAAGTGTCAATAACTTATACACTTAATCTATACACAAATGCTTAAAGCTGTGGCATGATTTAAACAAAGGATCGTTTTATATACTAAGAGTCCGTTAATTAATTTCTCTAATTAACGCATAAAGGCTCTAGATGGATTTGTGAACAGGAGGGGCCGCAGTGAATCAATTACTGGAGCCTAGCGGACAGGCTCGCGCGACATTAATCCTCAACTATGGGGATGTTTCGACTAGACTACAGCAAAAGCTCAAAGCGAGAGGTTGGTGTGCTTACATCGCATCCAACTTGAAAGAATTTAAAAAACTGTTTAAGCAACACCGATTTGAAGTCGTTATTATCTACTTCGATAAAGAGCAAATCCCAGACTCATCAGAATTAGAAACCCTTTCCACTTTAAATATTATTACAAAGTGGATAGCGATAGTCCCTTCAGAACACTGGCTAGAAACTCATCCAAGTATATTATTCAGTCATCTGTTTTATGATTATCATCGCCAACCTCTTCGCTACGACCATTTATTAGCAACTATTGGACACGCCTTTGGTATGGCTCATCTACAAAGCCAAAAGCTTAAGCATTACAAAGTACAAAATAACCAAGATGATCTTATCGGCCACTCAAAAGAAACCGAAAGGCTTAGAAACAGAATATTAGGTTTGTCGAAAGAATCCTCAGCAGTGCTTATTAGCGGAGAGTGCGGTACTGGAAAAACATTTATTAGTCGTTTACTGCACAAGAGTTCGCTAGCTTCAGCTGGCCCCTTTTACAGTATCAGTTGCGGAGCTGCTTCAGAAGCATTGCTTAACTCCGAGCTGTTTGGGCACGAAGAAGGGAGCCTTTATCCTAATTGTGATGCAAAAGTAGGTAAGATCGCTCAGTGCCACCAAGGCTCTTTACTTTTAAAAGATATTGAGGAGCTGCCACTGTCACTTCAACCGAGCCTGGCTCAATATCTAGAGCAACAAATCTTTTTTCCCCTCGGCTCAACTATAGCCACGAGCAGTAACTGTCGCATTTTAGTGAGCAGTAGTAGCGATTTGCGTCAGCTTGTTCAGAAAAATCTCTTCAGCGAAGAGCTATATAGTGCCTTATCAACCACTACGATTGAAGTTCCCACCCTAAGTGAACGCCATCAAGACATAAAACCCCTCGCACAATATTTCTTAGCCCACTTCTGCGACGAAAATGAACAAAAAAAATTCACCCAAAGCGCTCTAGAAGCGATGCAGCAATATCATTGGCCGGGGAATGTTAGAGAACTCACGAATCGAATTCGACGCGCTATCATCTTAGCCGATGACGACATTATCAATGAAAGGCATTTGGAGTTACCCAATGATAACCACCTCCATAACCTAACGCTTAAAGATGCACGCGATAAGGTAGAGAAAGATATTGTTGTCAGAACCATTGCACAGGCAGGCTACAATCACTCTAAAGCCGCGAAAGATTTGGGGATCTCAAGAACAAGTCTTTATCGCCTGATATCAAAGCACGAGATCCTTTTATAATGAATACAGACGACTCACAATGGTAGCCAATAGGCAATATGAAAAGTCTCATGCTATATCATTAACGCTAGCAGTAAGCTTGGTAAAGAAGTACATCGTAAAACCCGTTATACTTAACGCATTAAAATGTTAACTCAAAGCTTTAGGATTTATCATGAATAGCGATATGGATAAATTTCGACAACAAGTCTATTACTGGGTCAACAAGATCCCAAAAGGCAAAGTCACTAGCTACGGTTACATAGCAAAATTAGCAGGTTACCCTAGACATGCTAGGCACGTCAGCAAAGCTCTCGGCTCGGCACCAGACAGGAAAAATCTGCCTTGGCAAAGAGTCATCGGTTCTAACGGAAAAATCGCTTTCTCACCAGACAGCGACCATTATGCCATCCAGCAATCTTTGCTCGAAAAAGAAGGGGTCAAGGTTAGAAAAGGTAAGGTAGATTTAAAACAGTACGCCTGGGAACACCCACTGCAAGAGGTTAACCCCAAGCCATCTAAAGGCATCAATGCCGAAGAGTTTTTCCGTTAATTCAGTCAGTGATTTTTACTGTTGCCTTTCAAAAATAGCCTGACAGTCCAAACACAACTCTATTTCAGGAGCTATTTCTAAGCGAGCCTCCTTGATGTCTTCACCGCACTCAGAGCAGTGACCAAACTCATCGCGCTCGATACGCTTCAAGGCTCTACGTACGGCAAGCAAGCGTTTTTCATCACGCAGATGGGCAGCACTAATCATCGCTTGTTGCTGCATCGCATCGCCTCGAGTCACTCGCCCCATACGTGCTTGATCCAGTTCAACCGCCTTACTCGCCTCTGATGATAACCCTAAAAGCTCCATAAGCTCCGACTCTAAATCCAGCAGCTGTTTTCGATACTTGTTTTTTAATGCTGAATTCATACGCCCCCTGTAAGTAGGGATTAATGCAAATGGCTCAAGTGAGACACTTCGTCAAACTTCTGGATCGCTTTAATTAACTTTTCCGCGTCCTCGGTTTCCTTAAACGCCTCTTCTGCGATAGGTGCTAGCTTAGCGGGCCCCGGCGGTAACTCGTTGCGCTCAACGCTACGCCGCATTTTTGGTAAAAAGATAAACTGAATCCACTGCTCAAGCTTTAATGTATCGACACAAAACGGCATGGTGCTTTCAAAAGCTTCTGCAGACGGACGTTTTTCAGACCATAGATCCAATTCGATTAATCGCTTTTCAATGCGATCAAAGGCTTTTAAATACTCTTCAAACCAATTAATTTGTTTCATAAGCGTTAGTTTTTTCAACTGATAACATTAATTTTACACCATTCTCAGCTTGATTACAGAGTCTTAGGCTAGGCTTTTTTCAGGCAAAACGTCAAAGGACCAGATAAAAGCCTCCCATAAAAAAGCCCGCAAAGAGCGGGCTTTTTCGACACAGAGAGTTAGATTAGAATGATAGTTTTACACCAATCTTCGCTGTTCTTGGCTTGTCTGGGCGCGCGCCATAAGGCTCACGAGCGACAATGGTGTCTTCGTCAGTGATGTTTTCGATAGTGGCATAGAATGCAACGTTATCATTGGCTTGAACTTCGCCAGAAACATCAATCAAAGTTCTTTCTTCGGTACGCTGGAACTCACCACACGCAGGCTTAGTACAAACGCTATCAGTGTAGTTAATGCTAGTCAGGATGCTCCACTTCTGGTTGTCATAACCCATCAATAGTTGCGCCTGATTTTCAGGAATGTATGGAATCGGTTGACCCGCGTCTACCGAACCCCAAACGTTACTATCGAACGAACTGTTAAACTCAGTTTCGGTGAAGGTGTAGCTTAAACGTGCTGGCCAATTTTCAGCAAACTCACCGCTAACAAGCAACTCAATACCTTTAACTTCAGCTTTACCACCGTTGAACTTGTCGCCCTCGTTGTTGATGTCACAGCCGCTGTTGGCTAGCGTACATTCGCCTAACAAGTTTTCGTAATCACTGTAGAAAGCAATTAACTCGCTAGAGTATTGTGAACCACTAAAGCGTAGCCCCATTTCGTAGTTCCAGCTCTCTTCAGGCTTGTCGCTCGCGCTACTTCCTGGAGGTGCGAAGCCTTTGTGAGCGCCGAATAATACACTGGTTGTATCGTTAATTGCCCACACAGCACCAAAGCCAGGTAATACTTCTGATACACTATTAGTGCGCACGCTAGCCGCCGCAGAGCGATCTGGCGCAGAACCCCAGTTATCACGTCTTAACTCAACGTCTTCATAACGAACGCCTGGCGTTAATGTCCAGTCGCCCCAAGTAATAACGTCGGTTAAGTAGTATGAAGTTGCTTCGGCTGAATCAATTCGGTTACCTGCATCACCCCAAACACCTGGGTCAACGGATACTAATTGACCGTTTTCTTGCTTGAAATAACCACGACGCTGGAAGCGATCGGCTTCGTCTTCATGCACACGCACACCTAACTGCATAAAGTGATCGGCACTACCAGTCATAAAGCTCCAGTCTAAGCGCGCCTGAATGCCTTCGCTTAAATAAGCTCGGTTGCCATCAACTTTATCGATTAGGTCATTACCGCTATCACCACCGTTTAGAATTGACTGGTAGTAATTCGCTAAGGCGCTGCCGCGGTTAGAGTTGATTTCGCCAACTACCGAAGACCAGCTGACGCTATTGTAACTGCCTGGGTTAGCGCTATCCTCAGTATAGAATTTACCTGTTTTATACCAGTTACGCGTAAAATCGTTCTGGTATGCAGTAACGTTTAGGTCAAAGTTATCGCTCAAATCAGCAAAGTAACTAAGAACCACTTGCTCGTGCTTACCTTTGAAGTTATCGCCTGCTGAAACACCGTACATTCTGTATGGGTTAGCTGCGAAGTCCACATCCGTTAATCCCATGTATGACTGATCAGACTCTTCATAAGAGTTTTGCAATTTTACGTCCAATTGCTGGTAAATGTTTGCGTCTGAATCTGTGTTAAAACGTAGCTTTACGATCTGATCTGACTTTTCAAAGCCAGTTTCTTGGCCCACACGGTCAATCGTTTTAAAACCGTCAGATTGATGATCGTTAACTTCAACTAAATAACCGAAATTATCAAAGCTATCGCCGTAGTAGAAGTAACCGTGTAGTTCTTCATGCTGGCCTTTTTCTAGCTTTAACTGACCTTCGCCCTCTTGTGGGATCTGGCGTGAAATTAAGTTAACCGCACCACCAACTGTGAAAGGACCATACTTGATGTTGGCTGGGCCTTTTAAGACTTCGATTCCTGTAATTCGGTCGAAAGTTGGAAAGTAATATGCTGATGAAGCTGCGTATGGTGCAGGTGCGATCAAAACACCATCTTCCATCAAACTAACACGGCCCGTACGGCTAGTACCTGTACCGCGAAGACCTATGTTAGGACGTAAACCTAGGCCATCTTCCAACTGGATATAAACACCTGGCACCTGACGCACAGCGCGATTAACGTCGCTGTATTTAAACTGCTCAAGTTCAGCTTCAGTCACGATATGTGCCGAGCCTGCGATTTTTTTAGTATTTGAGCTATCACCAATAATGGTAATCACTTCCAATTCATCGCTAGTTTTTTCTTCAGCGAGAGTTGAGGTGGTTGAAGTCATTCCTACGATAATAGCGGAAGCTAAAAGGCTTAATCGAAAAGTAGGTTTCATTGCTTTTTTCCTAACAAAATTGTTGGTTTCAGATTTTGAGCGGGATTATAAATCTAAATGAGAATGATTACCATCATATTTAGCGCTTTTTTATTATATTTTTTAAAATCCTTCAGTAGCTCTTGCTTGTAGGTATATTTATGTACATTTATCAGCTTTTTTACAGCTACTATATGAGCCATTTCTGACAAATCATCGACGATGTTTGTTCGGTACAATTCATGACATGACGATGGTTGAATAACATTTGGCTAGCCTATTGTTGACAGAGTGGGAGCTTCATATAATAGGACTCGATAAAACTAAAGGTAACTGCATGAAATACTTAACATCCATACTATTAGTGGTATTTACGTTACTCGCTACTGGTTGTAATTCTGACCCTGAAGAGCGTACTGAGCTTAGTGATTATAAGAAGCGTCAACTAGACAAAGCTAAAGCTGTTGAAGACGAAATGAATAAACGTATTGAAAATATCGATAAGCAACTCGAAGCCAGTTCTACAAAAGACGACGATAATTAATCTATACAACCATGAAACGTTCAAACCTGATAACCGCTGCTGGTGCCGTTCGACTGCGTAACGAACTGGCACATTTGTGGAAAAACTTACGTCCAGAAGTGACGAGAGCTATCAATGCTGCTGCCGCAGAAGGCGATCGAAGCGAAAACGCGGAGTATATATACCGCAAAAAGCAGCTACGAGAAATCGACCGCCGCGTTCGTTACTTACAAAAACGTACTGCTGAAATGCAAGTCATCGAACACATACCTAGCAATCAAGACAAGGTGTATTTCGGTGCCCAAGTAACGGTAGTCGACGAAGATGATTATGAGACGGTCTACCGAATTGTAGGTTCCGACGAATTTGACGTTGAGCCAAACTATATTAGCGTTGACTCGCCGATGGCAAGAGCGCTTCTGGGAAAACAGCTAGACGATGAAGTCACCGTTAAGCTACCCGAAGAAACTAAAAAACTGTGGATAGTCGATATCAAATACCCAAGCCCACACAAATAATATTTATACTATAGAAGCCTTCTATGCTTTAGAAACGATAATTAAAACTCAAAGAGCCGAAGCGGGCTTTTCCAGGGCGCTCCTCAAAAGTTGAGCTTGTTTCAGCCACAGAAAATATCATGCCCCACTGCTGCCAACTCCAGACCGCACCAGTAGAAAGTATGAACCCTTGATGTTTAAGCGTAACCGAATGGCTATCTCTAAAAGTATTACCATCAACAAATATGTCATTGAATACATAGCGAGCTTGAGCACCAAAAAACACATAAAAGTGCTCACCTTCCGCCCCTGCCAGTGGGTTTATTTCGCGCCCAGGCAATATACTCACCGCTGGGAATGACTGCTCTAAGCCTGTTCCATATCGAAACATCGCTGAAGTAGCCACTTCTGAGTTATATGTTCCAGCGCTTGCACTGGCAAAGGTTAAGAAATCCATCCCCTTGCCATTATTGTCACCCATAGTAAAGCGCCAACTGCGCTGCCCAGTGACACTAAACACAAATTCATTATGCAGCTGATGCTTCCAACCCCGTGGTTTATCAGAGCCAGTGATGTGGTGAACGGCTTTTTGCGTGTCTTTTGCGAGCGATGCCGGTCCAATCATTCCCATAACCAGGGAAAACTGATCGGCAACATCATCATCCCAAGCATATAAAGTTCCCCGCCACCCCAACAAGCCAGCATAGGGCAAATCGTTTTCAATAAGTTCCTCGGACTCGATATTTTCTGGCGTTTGCATTCCTTGAAAAACGCTATAACTCACCGCTTTTTCTTTGCTCGCACTGGCGTCGATAAACAAAAGTTCACCCAAGCCTACAAGCCAGCTTGGGGCATCACTTTCAGCATAGTCACTGTAGGGGCCGTAACCCCAGCTATATCCAATGCCGTTTGTGTAGCCACCATCTTTTCCCGCGAACAAATCATTTTCGAGGGTCAAAGTTGCGAATGAACCAACTTTTTCCTGCTTATATGTGTGGCTTTCTGTAGCATCTAGCTCTGCCAACTCAATAGCGTTGGCTGCTACTGACGATAGACAAAAGAAACCAAATAAAAAAAACTTGTGACGGTGCATAGGATTGGAGTTCCTTAACTCAGTCTTGAGTAAAGCGAGTTTTGACGCGGTGTTTGATTGTCTCAACCAATTGCTGAGTATTTTGCGACTGTTTGACGTCAGTTTTTAAAACATCCTCCACAATATCGGCAACATCATCGATGGTCACGGAGCGCTTCTCTTCAAAGCTGTGATGCTGAAACAAATTAATGTGGTGATCACTTTTACGCCCCCACTTCATGAGTTTGTTCCAATAACGCTCATCGTTGTTAGCACTCGCCAAATCGAGCAAGTAACAGATAAGACCTACCGGCATAAGTGCGAAATCTCGAATCGCATCGATCCAGAGTTTTACCTGCAACAATAATAAGTTGCGTGTTTTTCGCCATAATCCAGAAGATTTATTATTGGGGACAATCAACTGTTTTTCCCTGCGTGTCATGACTAACGACCTTTATAAAGTTTTATTATAAGCTTCGCGATTAAGCTGCTTATCCAATTCATTTTTCTTCAGCAACACATAAACCGAGCCTAAACCGCCGTGCTTTTGTTGCGCACTATGAAAAGCCATCACTAAATCATGTTGTCGGAGCCAGTGATTAACATGACTTTTCAACACAGCCTGTGGCATGCTTCGCTCGCCCTTACCATGAGTAATCAACACCGTTCTCTTGCCACGTTTTACGCACCCCTTGATAAAATAAAACACTTCATCACGGGCTTCTTTAACCGTTAGCCGATGTAAGTCTGTTTGGGCTTGTATATCATACTTACCCAGCCTCAATTTTTTGTAAACGCCATCCTGCACGCCTGCACTTTTAAATTCTAACCATGAATTCGGCTCAACCGGCTCAATGAAATCGGTACTCAAATAGTTGGGATCGTGATTAGGTTTACGTCCAATCGCAGCTTCCTGCCGAGCAAGCTGCGATAGCGAGGGTTCATTACTCGGCTTATGAAGGTTTACCCGATCATTTTTTATCGGTTTAACGCCACTAAGTTCTTTCTTGAATAAATCTAAATCATCATGAGACATATGGTTACCGCTTTACATAATCACTATTGGGCTAGGCCTTTGGTTAGATCTTTGCTTCAGTTATAAAGCCGAGGAAAAGCTACTCAAGCTCTTCCTTCATCGCTTCAAGCTCTTCCCAGCGTTCAAAAAACTGCTCTAACTGAGACTCGTAACTGTCAAGCTCTGCGGTCACAGAAGCTACCCTTTCATGGTCTTGCTGATAAAACTCCGGCTCAGCAATGGTGTTTTGAACTTGCTCAATTTGTTGCTCTATTTCGGCTATCTTGGCTGGTAACTGGTCCAATTCTCGCTGGTCTTTATAGCTTAACTTAGCTGCTTTTCGGCGCGGTTTTTCACTCGCGGACTTAGCTTTTTGTGATGACTGGGCCGCTGACTTTTTATGCTCTTTATCCTTTCTTTGGCGTAACCAATCATCATAGCCACCTACATATTCATTAACTTGTCCACTGCCTTCAAACACAATTGAGCTTGTCACTACATTATTAATAAAATCACGATCGTGTGAAACAAGAAGCATAGTGCCCGTATAGTTCTCAAGCATATCCTCAAGTAGCTCTAATGTTTCGATATCTAAATCGTTAGTGGGCTCATCGAGAATCAGTAAGTTTGCAGGCTTGGCTAATATTTTAGCCAACAATAAACGGTTACGCTCACCACCTGATAAAGCGGTAATTGGTGCTCGTGCTCGCTCTGGAGTAAACAAAAAGTCTTGCATGTAGCTGATGACGTGGCGTTCTTTGCCATTGATCATCATCATATCCTTGCCCTCAGATACGTTATCCATCGCAGACTTGGATTCGTCGAGTTGCGCGCGATGCTGATCGAAGTAAGCAATGTCTAGCTTAGTCCCAAGCTTTACCGTGCCTTGGTCTGGACTTAAGTTCCCTAGCAAAATTTTGATTAAGGTGGATTTACCACAGCCGTTAGGACCGATGATACCCACTTTATCGCCACGCATGATGAGGGTTGAGAAATCCTCAATCAGTTGGCGACCTTGGTAGCGCATACTGATATCCGTGGCCTCAATCACTTTCTTACCGGAGAGCTCAGCTTGCTGTGCTTTCATATCGACGTTACCGATGAGCTTTCGGCGTTCAGAATGCTCCTTACGCGCAGCTTCTAAGCGCCTTACTCGACCTTCGTTACGCGTTCGGCGGGCTTTTATCCCCTGGCGTATCCAGACTTCTTCTTGAGCTAACTTTTTATCAAACTCACTGTTCTGCTTTTCTTCGGCGGCTAGTCGCTCTTCTTTTCGTCGCAAATAATTGTCGTAATCACCCGGCCATGACGTTAGCTGGCCACGATCAATTTCTACAATTCGAGTAGCTAGGCTTTTTAAGAATCGGCGATCGTGAGTAATAAATAATATGCTTCCTTTGTAGGCTTTCAAGAATCCTTCTAGCCACTCTATCGACTCAATATCCAAGTGGTTGGTAGGCTCGTCTAGCAGTAAAACATCTGGTTGCTCAACCAAAGCTTGTGCTAATAACACACGACGTTTCATTCCCCCTGATAATGCCTCAAACTCAATATCAGCATCTAACCCGAGTCGGTTAATCACTGACTGAACTCTTTGATCCATCGCCCAACCATCTTCAGCTTCAATTTTTTGTTGAACACGAGCCATCTTTTCCATCGAAGCATCATCAACGTTTGTGATGAGCTGTCGAAATTGAAGCAATAGTTCACCAACGTGCCCCAAACCTGAGGACACCACCTGGAAAATCGTTCCTTTAGTATCAGACGGTACTTCTTGGGTTAATTTGGCCACTTTTACGCCTTCTTGGAAACGCAAAGAGCCATCATCAGGAATGATTTCTCGGTTAACAACTTTTAATAACGTTGACTTACCTACCCCATTTCGGCCAATAATACAGATACGTTCGCCAGGCTCGATAGCGAAATCAACCTTATTTAATAGTGCCGGTCCGCCGTAGCCGACCTCAACTTGCTGTAAAGTAACTAAAGACATTTAAATACATCATAAAAATTTTAGGCCATTTTAACTTAAAACCATGACTATCGCTTGCCCTCTTTGCCATTCCTTGGACACACACCATTATTTTCAAGATAAAATGCGCAGCTACCATAATTGTAGCCTATGCCACCTGATCTTTGTCCCAGCTGAATATCATGTCACTGATGATGCGGAAAAGGCCATTTATGATTTACATCAGAACTCCCCTGAGGATGAGGGTTATCGCAAGTTTCTAAACAGGCTTCTTATTCCTCTATGTAACAAACTGGCACCAAATGCTCAGGGCTTAGATTTTGGCTGTGGCCCAGGCCCAGCTATAAAACCCATGCTAGAAGCTCAAGGGTTTACGGTAAATAATTACGACATTTATTACTATAAGCAAGAAAATGTTTTGCAAAAGAAGTACGATTTCATCACTACCACCGAAGCCATAGAGCACTTTAATCAACCGAGAAAGGAGCTTGAGCTTTTAGACTCATTGCTGCGCTCTGGTGGCTACTTAGGCATTATGACCAAACGACCGACGAGCTTAGAGGCTTTTTCTCGTTGGCATTATAAAAATGACCAGACGCATATCTGCTTTTTCTCAGAAAAGACCTTCCAGTGGATTGCTAGCGCTTTTAACTATCAGATTGAATTTCCAGGTCCCGATACAGTGATTATGAAGAAGATGTGACTTTTGTGTTTTTAATATTTTAAGCACAAAAAAGCGGCTAAACTGCCGCTTTTTAATTTATAGTGAATATTTCCGAAGAAGCATTACTTCTTGTTGACTTCAATATCACCATTTACGGTGTCGAATTTTAGGCGCGCCCCGCCACCCTTATAGCTGCCTTCCATCTCGGCGCCAACATACTCTCCTTCATCAACCTCAATTCCGAAGTCATTACTAAGATCACCGTTGACTGTATCCGACTTGAGATCAAAGCCATCGTTTTCAGGCAAATAGATTTCGATATCACCATTCACACTGTCCCCTTTTAGGCGATTCGAACTGCTTAAGCTATCCACATATACCGTTACATCACCATTCACAGTGCCAAACTTAACGTCATTGGCAACATTTTTAATGACTATTTTACCATTGACTGTTTCAGCCCGAATTTCGCCAGAAACACCGGAAATATTGATGCTTCCGTTGATCGACTCGATTGAGTTGATGCTCACTCCTCTTGGCACTTTCAACTCAAAAGAAACCTCCCCTGAGGATCCACCCCAGCTCATAAAGCCACCAGAACTAATGTCCACCTCAATATCAAGATCTTGCTTAGAGTGCTTCACTTCAACCTTTACGTTTTTCAGATCATCAGCGCTATCAGCACGAACCGTGTAGTTTAGCTCGATCTCATCCTTATCCCAGCCTATAACCTCGATGCTACCGTTAATATTGCCTAAATTGATGCTGCCATACTTAAAAAAGTCATAAGTTTTAGAGTAGCTTTTTGTTTCATCAGCCTGAATCGCTAACGAAGCGAAGCCTAATGCCACCACCGAAAATACCCCGACCCACTTATATAGTCTATTCATGTTTTACCTCAATTATCGCCACCATTTACTATTTTGATGCGAATGGTGGCGGAAAGGTTTAGTACTATTTTTTACGATTAAAAATATCACCGAGCTTATCTTTTAACTTATCTTTCGCTTTATCTTCCAGCTCTTCTTTCTTTTGTTCGACTTTTTCTTGATATTCGGCTTTTAGTAAAGCTTCTATATCAATGCTTGCTTTCGGCTCAGCCCAAGTCCCTTTTAACTCAAACGGAAGTGCCTTCCCCTGTAGCTTTGGATATTTTTGATCAACTAACTCTTTGAGTTTGCCTTTCAACGATAGTTGGAAATTACCTGCTAAAGTTTCTTGGTTTGCATTTGTCGATGCCTTACCCACCAAATCAAACACAGGTGAGTTCAATTTAAAGTCCGGCAATTCAATCAAACCATTATTGGCTTTGATGTTACTACTCAAGTTAGCAAAGCTTGTTTTACCACTATAGTTTTGCTTATTCAGCGACTCCAAACTCAAACCCGACTGAATAAGCTTTTCGATATCGATACCGTTAAAAGCACCATCGGTTAACTGCAAGTTACCGGTACCGCTTAGATTCTGGAGCATCTGTTTTACGCCAGCCCCATTGGTTTTCATGTTTAAATCAAGCTCGCCTAAACCTGATAATTTGTCCATTTCAAAAAATGCCGCCAATAAATCACCAATTTGAATGTTATTAAAATCTGGCTGAATCGACAAAGCTAAAGGCTTCGCTGCGAAGTTGACGCTGGCTACGGTTTCCATATGCCCCTGGAAAGCATCAGCTTTAAAGGGATCAAGAAATAGCGTGGTACCTTTATTTCTAAGGTTTGCCGAAACTTGATTAAAGGTCGCGTTCTTCAAGACTAATTCACCAACCTCTAACTGGCCTTTTACGCGGGCACGCTTAAGAAAGTCAGCTATTGGCGACAGGTCTAGTGGCTTAGTTTGCTTAGGCTTATTCTGACCAGCAGTTGCCGCCATCAATCCCTCAAGCTCTAATCGCTTTGAACTCAACTTAACGTCAATGTCCTTAAAAGTACTAAACCCGGCGTTTAGCTGGATATTAATGGGTTGGTCATTAAGGCGGACTACGCCTTGATGTTGAACTTGTGTAGTTTTATTCGCCATATTGAGTTCAAGGTTACCGGTTAAAGCAATATTCTTTAACTGCTCGCTCAGCCCCTCGAGCTCAGCATCTAACTCGCTCACTTTAAATTTTTTGAAATCGGCGCCGACCCAAAGATCGCCAGATAACCCCCAATCGGTCTTAGCGCCATCTGCTTGCAAAGTTCCTGTTGCTGAAATCGGCGTACTCGACTCTGGCGCAAAGTCGTTAACTTCGAGTTTGTTCAAGTGGAAACTTTGGCTCAGCTTCTCAGCATAATCGTATTGGTTCAGTGTAAAATCTGTCAGCACCAAACTTTCTAAACTCAGACTTCCTTGCTTTGAGATTGAGGATTCTGATGCTTCTTTTGTATCGCTTGTCTTAGTAGAAGACGTTGACTCCTTTGCATTAACCAGCGATTCTATATTTGAGCGCCCGTTGTTATCGCGAAGCAGGTTTAATTCTGCGCCCGACAGCTCAATAGCGCCAACCTCAATATCACCACTAAAAAGAGGCATAAGCTTGATACTGGCTGCTACTTGCCCCACTCTCATTAGGTGTTTGTCACTTTTGAAGCTTTCTGGCTGAGATAAGGTCACACCACCAGTTTCAATTTGTAGCCAAGGGAAAAAGCTTAGTGATAATTCTTTCTCTATCACCAAGTCCGCACTGGTTTCTGCCTTTACCTTCTTAACTAATTGATTTTTAAGCTCATCGCTGTTGAAGAAAATCACAGCGACAATACCTAAAGCTAAGATTAGGACAATTAAAGTACTCACAATGCCCAATATCCATTTAAACAAACGTTTCATAATCACTCGCAATATCAATAAGTTGGGATCTATATCTTAGAGTAACGCTAGTTGAGCAAGGTTCCAACCAAATTTCTTACGATTTGTTTGAACTATTTGTAAAAACTGTGGACTAACTTAGTGAATAGATAAGATATTCTTTGTTGTTGTTAAAATTTGTTGTAAAAAAAATCTTTGTTGTTTATTAACTTGTTAGATAAGTTGTTGTTAGTCCAAAGTTCTACAATGAGCCGTGTGTTATATGTCATGTGATGATCAGTTGTAGGACGGTTTTTAAATGAGTAGCCCTAATTTGGAACCATTTAGAAACTGATTTTAAAGAGTGATGTAAAAGTTGTTAGTCAAAAGAATCAGGCCACCTCATATGGGTGGCCTTTCTTTTTTGTGCTTAACTATTTTGCTTGTAGGGCTTAACGAAACAAATTATTAACCATTCCAAGAATCACGTAACGTAACCGTTCGATTCAGAATCAAACTATCCGCATTGTGCTCATAGCGATCCGTAGTGAAATAGCCTTCACGTTCAAACTGGAATCGTGTCTCTGGCTCTGCTTCCGCCACACTCGGCTCTACCATTGCCTTAATCACTGTTAAAGAGTCAGGATTAAGCGCTTCGTTAAAGTCATCCATTGCTCCTGGGTTTGGAACATTAAATAAACGATCATAAAGGCGAACTGTCGCTTCTTTAGCATACTTAGCAGAAACCCAGTGAATCACGCCACGAACTTTACGACCTTCTGGGTTTTTACCCAAAGTCTCTGGATCATAAGTACAGTGTAGCTCTTTAACCTCGCCGTTCTGGTCTAATACCGCCTCATCGGCGCGGATCACATAAGCATTACGCAGTCGAACTTCACCACCTTTGACCAAGCGCTTATATTTTTTATTAGCACTCTCGCGGTAATCAGCACGATCGATATAGAGTTCTCGAGTAAACGGTAATTCGCGCGTCCCCATCTCTTCAATCTTAGGATGGTTCATGCCTTCCAACATTTCTTCTTTATCTTCTGGGTAGTTGGTAATTATGACCTTGATCGGATCTAACACCGCCATTCGGCGCTCAACCGTATCGTTCAAGTCATTACGTACCGCATCTTCAAGCAGAGTCATATCCGTGACGCTGTTGACCTTGCTGATACCAACCGCTGCACAGAAGTTGCGGATGGACTGTGGTGTATAACCACGACGGCGCATACCGGCAATCGTTGGCATACGAGGATCATCCCATCCATCAACCTTACCATCGTCTACCAACTGCGTCAGTTTACGCTTTGATGTGATGGTATAAGCAAGATTAAGTCGTGAAAATTCAATCTGTTGTGGGCGCGACGGAGCCGAAATATTGTCAAGCACCCAGTCATAAAGCGGTCGATTGACTTCAAATTCAAGCGTACACAAAGAGTGCGTAATGTACTCGATCGAATCAGAAATACAATGCGTAAAGTCATACATCGGGTAGATACACCACTTATCGCCCGTGCGAATATGATGTAATCGACGAATTCGGTATAGGACCGGGTCACGCATCAACATATTCGGATGCGCCATGTCGATCTTTGCGCGCAAGACCATCTGCCCATCGGCATATTTACCAGCCTTCATATTACGGAAAAGCTCTAGGCTTTCTTCCGTCGGACGATCACGATAAGGGCTGTTTTTACCTGGAGTTTGGAAATTACCACGGTTTTTAGCGATGTCTTCGGCCGGTTGCTCATCAACATAAGCCAAGCCTTTATTAATCAACTCTTCGGCGAAATTATACAAATCGTCAAAGTAATCTGAAGCATGACGGATTTCGCCTTCCCACTCGAAACCTAACCAGCTGACGTCTTCTTGAATAGAGCGCGCGAATTCTTCACTCTCTTTCGCAGGGTTTGTATCATCAAAGCGCAGATTACATGGCGCTTGGTAGTCTTCAGCAATTCCGAAATTCAGACAAATCGACTTGGCGTGACCGACGTGTAGATAACCGTTTGGCTCTGGTGGGAAACGCGTATGAACTCGCCCATCGTTCTTACCCTCAGCTAGATCTTGATTGATCTTGTTGCGGATAAAGTTCGTTGGCGTTGAATTTTCAGTGGTTTTTTCCGTTGGTTTTGTCTCTGACATATTGGAATTACTCACACAGTATCAGGTTGATTAAACTAAGCTCAAAGGCTCACCAGCCAATGATTCGGCAAATATATAACGCAAGCTAGTGATTTTAACGAGAATTAAAGGCTAATGCGATAGCAATTAGCCTAAATGTGGGGTTTGTGAGTAAAAAAAGCAAGCTTAAGGCTGTTGGATTAGTCCTGCTATTTTCTTTGCCAATTGCTGTAAAAGACGGCGCTCAGCTGACACCGCGGCCGCATAGTCATTACCATCGAGAGCTTCACGTAGCGCAAAAGAACGTACAATTGACTGGCCGTGCTTTCTGCTTAGGGTCAGCTTGGCTTCTAGAAAAGCCGAAGAGTCCTCAAAACTGGCGTCAAGTCGCTTTATGTCTAACTGAATCGAAACCTCAACCTCATCCGATTTACGCCAAGGGTACTCAAATACATTGCTAGTGTTGAGCTCCGTCGCCAAGTCATGTTGCAAAGAGCTGATAATTAAGCCGCGTAAGTCCGAAGCCCAACGGTCAAACTCTGAAAAAATGATTTGGCTCGAGTCGGTCCTAATCGCGATTTGAGGCTTCTGCAAATAATCAGCCACCGACACAGGGCCTAAACCTACGCGTAAACTTCCGGTTTTCTTAACATCACTAAATTCATTTTCCAGTAAGTAAAAATTAGCGCTGGGCGAGCGTGTCGAACAACCCGTTAAAGAAAGCGCCATAAACAAACCAATCAATAGATACTTCATTGTTTATCCTTACCGTAAATTAACGCTTCTGGGTGCCTTTCAACATAATCCGTCAAAACTCGAATCGAATGTGCGGCTTTAGAAAGCTCTTCAAGGGTTTGATTTAACTGATACTGTAATTCAGAATCTTGGCCATACGAGTGCTCTATAGAGTTAACCAATTTTTCGGTATCGTTAAGCACTCGCTCCAAACTGCTAAAGCTTCGCTCCAGGCTGGTCACAAGCTTGGGAACTCGGTTGTTTAGGCTTTGCGCTAGCGTTTGGTACTCGTCCATAGTCTGCTTAAACTCTACAGCAACTGGCTTTATTTCTTTGTTAAAAGTATCTGCCACCTGACGGTACTGAATCATGGTCGCGTTAAAACTATTCAAACTAGTCTTTAAGTCGGTCTCTGAGATTAGCGTATTCGCATTTTCCAGCAAGGTGTTCATATTATTGGCGACGTCCGCTAGAGGTAGTTTCGACACTTCATCGGCAAACAGACTTAGCGCACTCGGGGCGGTTGGAAATTCAGGGATGCCTTTTATTACACCAAGCTTTTTAATCGGGATATCTGGTCGAAACTCCAAGGCAATACGCATTCTTCCGGTAACTAAGCTTTGTGTTTCCAGAGTACCTTTTAAGCCCTTCTCGACAATCCGCTCAGTAATGTTTTCAATCTTTTCATCGTGACCATTAAGCCCCTTAAAACTGTCTGGGTAGATATTGACGTAAACAGGCGTAAAAATATCTAGCGTCTTAGGATCTGAGATCACTTCAATTTTTTTCACCGCACCGACCTTTACACCTTTGAAAACCACCGGCGAGCCTTGGTCGAGACCGGCTAAAGAGCCCTCAAAAAACATCACAAACTCTTTTACAGGCTCGTTAAAGCGAGCCTTAGCAAAAAGCACAATAGCTCCAACAAGCAGTACGATAGCGCCTAAAACAAAGCCACCTATAGCTGTCGATTGAGATTTGTTACTCATGGTTTAAAGCTCTCTTCACGTAAACACCTTTTCCTAGTCATTCTTTCTAACCACCTTCACCACGAGTTAGAAAGTTTCGTACTGTATCGTTATCGCAACTCTCCACCAGCTCATTGGGGTTGCCGGTGGTTAACATTGTTTTACTCTCAGCATCCAAAAACACCGAGTTATTACCAATGGCAAAAATACTCGCAAGCTCATGAGTCACCACCACAAAGGTACAGCCGAGGTTATCTCTTAGTTGTAATATTAAATCATCCAGCATGCGAGCGCTAATCGGATCGAGCCCCGCAGAAGGTTCGTCTAGAAACAGTAGCTCCGGCTCAAGCGCAAGCGCACGTGCTAGCCCTGCTCGTTTACGCATTCCGCCACTTATTTCCGAAGGATAGTAATCTTCAAAACCACTCAAGCCAACCAAAGCCAGCTTTAATGATGCTAAGTGCCTGGTGTCACTAGGCGACAAATCGGTAAATTCACCTAAAGGCAACTCGATATTTTCTGCTAAGGTCATAGAACTCCATAAAGCACCGCTTTGGTATAACACACCACAGCGTTGCATTAACGCTTGGCGCTTGGAGTCCTGCGTCTGCCAAAAATCAATAAACTCGCTTCCTTGTTGACTAGTCGCTTCATCGCCTCGAAACAAGACACGCCCTGCCGCAGGCTCTTTCAGCCCAACAAAGTGCTTAAGAAGTGTGCTTTTACCACAACCACTGCCGCCCATAATAATGAATATGTCCTGAGGCTTAATATCAAAGGTTAAATCCCGCTGCACCACGAAGTTATCGTACGCCATGGTTAAACCTTCAACTTTTATAATGCTGTTATCCGTTGGCAGGGTCATTATTAAATCCCTAATAAGCTAGTGATGATGGCAAAAAGCCCATCGATAACAATGATAAAGACCACGCCAGCGACTACAGCAGAAGTTGCAGCGTCGCCCACAGCCGAGGCGCTTCGTCCTGAGTGCATACCATTCATGCACCCCGTTATCGCTATCACAATACCGAAGATAAAGGCTTTTATAAGCCCAAGACTAATGTCAGTCATGTCAACGGCGTTTAATGTTTGCTGCCAATACTCAGTAAAGCTTAAACCCATAGCGCCAATACTAATCACGGCACCGCCGAGGATACCAAGGACATTGGCATACAAACATAACAGTGGCATCATAATGACCAAAGCGATAATCCGTGGCAGAACAAGAAAGTCCATTGGGGATATGCCCAAAGTTCTATAGGCATCAATTTCTTCGTTGACTTGCATGGTGCCGATTCTGGCGGCAAAGGCAGCGCCTGTTCGACCGGCCATGATAATCCCCGTCATCATGCAGCCCATTTCACGCACCATGGCGATACCGACCAAGTCAGCGACATAAATTTCAGCACCAAATTGCTTTAACTGCACCGCGCCGACAAAGGCCAAAATTATCCCAACCAAGACGCTGATCAAAGTCACAATGGGCAAAGCTTCTGGCCCAGTATCGGATAAGATGTCCCTTAAATCTGTCGCTCTAAAGCGAGCACGCCCTCGTAACAAGCGATAAAAGCTTTTAACGCTTTCGCCAAGAAAACAGAAAAAACTGATAGCTTCGCGATAATCCGTAATCGCTTTATCGCCAAGAAAAGATAGAAATGATTGTTCTTCTTTGTTTTTGCCGGAGCCTTCGCGCTCAGGAACGGTGCGCGCCAATTTCAGAAGCTCGAGAACACCTTGCGGAAAAGCTTGGAACTTTAGGCTAAGATCGCGCTGCTGCGCCTCTTGATCGAGTCGCAATAAGAGGCTGACTAAGGAGCTATCCCAAGACTCGACTAAATCACCATCGACGGTGCGAAAAGGCTCTTCTCGAAAGTCATTAATAATAGAGTCAGCAATTTGGCTATCACAATTAATAGTCCAGTGTCCCGTGAGCGTCAGCCGACTGGCGTTACCGTCACTACTGATCTGATATTGGCTACCACTCATTCGCTATTGCAAGACCCCATGTACATTAGTTAAGTTGTTGATGATAGTAAATTTTCCGAGACTGTCCTGACATAGTAGCTAACCGCGCTAACGGTAGCAACTGCTCTATTGACGCTGTCGCTTTTCTTTTTTGTTACAATATAGGACAATAGCCACCCTTAATGAATCCTCTATAAAGACCTATGCCTACAAAACAATCTTCCAAAACAAACTTCGAAACTCAACTAACCGAGTTAGAGTCTATCGTTGACCAATTAGAGTCAGGCGAATTGCCGCTGGAAGATGCATTAAAAGTCTTTGAAAAAGGGGTCAAACTGTCTCGTCAATGTCAGCAATTACTGTCTGAAGCTGAGCAGAAAGTCACTATCTTGATGGGCAGTGACTCAATGAATAGCGAAGAACAAGACTTCGACAGCTCCGAGCAAGAATAGTCTCCATCATGACTATAGAAAATCATTTGCAACAGTGGCAAAACCAAGTCGCGCAACTGCTTGAAACGCGCTTGCCACAGCCCGAAACGATGCCACATACCTTGCACCAAGCGATGCGTTACGGAGCATTAAACGGTGGTAAACGTATTCGTCCGATCTTAGTTTACGCCACTGGCGAAGCATTGGGAGCCAATATTGATGATCTCAACGCGCCTGCATTGGCCGTCGAACTCATCCATTGCTACTCTTTAGTACATGACGATTTGCCGGCTATGGACGATGATGATTTACGCCGTGGACAACCCACTTGCCACATTGAGTTTAATGAAGCGACTGCAATATTGGCTGGCGATGCGCTACACACCCAGGCATTCCAAGAGTTGTCGTCATTCGAGTTTAGCCCACAGGCAAAAACACAACAACTTGAAATGATTCGTATATTGGCAGAAGCTAGCGGCTCACTAGGCATGGGCGGCGGTCAGGCGATTGACCTCGAATCGACGCAAAAGGTCATTGACCTAGCCATGTTAGAAAACATGCACCGCATGAAAACTGGCGCTTTGATTAAAGCCAGTGTATTACTCGGCGCCTTATGTGCTGGGCCTTTAAAGCCAAAAGAACGCCAAGCATTGAATGATTTTGCCGATGCTATTGGGCTTGCTTTCCAAGTTAAAGACGACATTCTTGATATCGAGTCGGACACTGAAACTTTAGGAAAACCTCAAGGATCAGATCTGGCCAAAGACAAAAGCACCTATCCAGCACTGCTTGGATTAGAAGGTTCACGCCAAAAGCTAACAGATTTGTTACAATTAGCGCTACAAGCTTTGGCTGAGTTACCCTACAATACCCAGTTATTGGCCGATTTGGCCAAATTTATTGTCCATCGAAAATCCTAACGGATCCACCGAACCTATGAGCACTGATTTATACCCTTTATTGAAGCAGATCAATAACCCACATGACTTGAGAGAACTCAACAAAAGTCAGTTGGGTGACGTGGCCAATGAGCTTCGACAATACCTTATTAATACTATCAGTCAGTGTGGTGGCCACTTTGCCGCAGGTTTGGGCACGGTAGAGTTAACCGTTGCGCTTCATTACATATTCAATACGCCAGACGATCGTATCGTTTGGGACGTAGGTCACCAGGCATACCCGCACAAAGTGCTTACAGAGCGCCGTGAGCAATTACACACCATTCGCCAAACTGACGGGTTACACCCCTTCCCAGTACGTAGCGAATCTGAGTATGACACTTTTGCCGTAGGTCACTCGAGTACTTCTATTAGCGCGGCACTTGGTATGGCTTTAGCGGCTAAACAAAGTGGCGAAAACCGCCAGTGCGTCGCCGTGATTGGTGACGGTGCTTTAACAGGCGGAATGGCTTTCGAAGCGATGAACCACGCGGCTGACACCGATGCTAACTTACTGGTAATCCTGAACGACAATGAAATGTCGATTTCAGAAAACGTCGGTGGCATGAACCGTTACTTAGCCAAACTCTTGGCTGGACGCTTTTATCAACGTGTTCGAGAAACGGGTAAAAAAGCGTTACACGGTATTAAGCCTTTGTCTGAATTTGTCAGCCGTGCCGAAGAACACATGAAAGGCATGATGCTTCCGAGTACATTATTCGAAGAGCTAGGGTTTAACTACAATGGTCCTATTGATGGGCATGATTTACCAACGCTACTGAGCACTTTAAGCAATATTAAATCGCTTAAAGGCCCACAATTTCTGCACGTAGTCACGCGCAAAGGTAAAGGTTACGAGCCAGCAGAAAACGATCCTATCGCTTATCACGGCGTACCAATTTTCGACCCGAAAGTTGACGAGTTACCGAAAGGCGTTAAGCCAAAAACTTACTCCAATATATTTGGCGACTTTTTGTGTGATATAGCCGCCCAAGACGAGCGAGTTATGGGCATCACACCAGCAATGCGCGAAGGCTCAGATTTAATTCGATTCTCTAAAGAATTCCCAGAGCGATACCACGATGTTGGTATTGCTGAGCAACACGCCGTTACCGTTTCAGCCGGCCTCGCCTGCGAAGGCTTTAAACCCGTATGTGCTATCTACTCCACCTTCTTACAGCGCGGCTATGATCAGCTGATCCACGACGTCGCCCTGCAAAACCTCGACGTACTTTTTGCTGTCGACCGCGGCGGATTAGTCGGTGGCGACGGCGCCACGCATAACGGTGCCTTCGACCTCAGCTATCTGCGCTGTATACCGAACATGGTTATCATGGCCCCAAGTGATGAAAACGAATGTCGCCAATGTTTATATACTGGTTACTTATATGAAGGTCCAGTTGCTGTACGTTATCCACGCGGCATGGGCTCAGGCATCGAACCAGAAAAAACCTTCACCCCATTTGAAATCGGTAAAGGCCGTATCGTCAGAGAATCGAGCCAAACAGAAGGCAACAAAGTTGCCATTTTAGCCTTCGGCTCTATGGTACAAACCGCCCTCGAAGCAGCCGAAGGGATAAACGCTACCGTCGCCGATATGCGCTTCGTGAAACCCCTCGATGAACAGTTAATCCGCAACTTAGCCGATACTCACGACCAGTTTATAACGATTGAAGAAAACGCCGTACAAGGTGGCGCAGGCTCAGCCATTAACGAATTCATTCTAAACAACGAAATTCAGATCAAAGTCAGAAACCTAGGACTACCTGATCGATTCATCGAACACGGCAGTATAGGCGACTTAATGAAAAGGATTGGATTAACCGCCGATGATATCGTTAAACTGGTTTCGTAAAGGTAAACTATAGATTCGTAGGTTGGGTTAGCCGTTAGGCTTCACCCAACATCATTTCCCCTTGCTTTTGCCTTGTCATTCCAAACTCGATTTGGAATCTTGGAATCTAAGTTTAACTTTGTTTTTTCGCCCCTCGGCGAGTCACTTTCTCTTCTACGAGCAAGAGAAAGTAACCAAAGAGAAGCACGCCCCAGACGTTAGGTCCTTCGGACTTCCCTCGTTCTTAAAAGTTACTCACGCGCCGCTAAACGAAACATCCATGTTTCGTCTTAGCTAAATTAGGCGTCCTGCCTAATTTACGCTATAACTTTTCCTCGCTCGGCTAACTTTAAGGGGGATTAAAGTACACGCCAATAGACTTGCACCAAGTATCCCCTTATATTGAGCTGTTCAATTTGCAAAATATAGCAAGCAAAATTAGGACGATTTTGCTAAGAGTTTCCAGCACAAAGAAGTGCTGGAAACTCTGGTGCGTCAAGTATTTTGAAAATAGAACAGGTAGTCATGTTTACATGACCTCAATATCGGGGTGTCTTTCTTTTGGTTACTTTTCTTGGATAAGTGACCGAAGGAAATGCCCGTGGTACAAGAAAAGTAACTCGCTATAAAAGCGAAACAATTACGAAATAATATATTAACTTAAAGTAAAAAGAGCCAAATACAAAATCCCCAACGAAAACACCCCCGCCAAAATATCATCCACCATGATCCCAAAGCCTCCATGGACTTTTTTGTCGAGCCATTTGATCGGCCAAGGTTTTAGGATGTCGAAGAAGCGGAAGAGGATAAATCCGGCGAGTGCCCACTGCCAAGTCACGGGGATGGCGATCATGGTGATAATGTAGCCACTAATTTCGTCCCAGACGATTCCTGGATGGTCGTGTACACCAAGCTTTTTGGCGGTGTAATGGCATAGCCCAATGCCTATAATCGACAACACTAAGGTTGCGATTAGGTAGTAAGGAAGGGTTAAAAAAGATAATCCGTACCAAACTGGAATGGCGACAACCGTGCCCCAGGTTCCCGGTGCTTTTGGCATTAAACCTGAGCCAAAGCCAAAGGATAGGAAGTGTAATGGGTTGGTGAACACCATGCGTTTAATCAATTGTTTATCGGCCAGTGGGACAGTCATTGGGATTTTATATCCTTTTAGTTATCGTTATTAAAATGTTGCCAGCTTCTGCGCTCACTCTTAAACGGCTTACCATGAAGCAACACTTTAAGCCCATTGTCAGTAATGCTGCCTATTCGGCTGATTTTAACACCCTGGCGCGCGGCGAGCTTATTTATTTTATCGCGGTTACTTTGTGGTGCGGTAAAACAAAGCTGGTAGTCGTCACCACCGTTTAGTGCATATTGACGCGCTTGTTCGGTACCGGCTACTGTTTCCAAGGCATCAGACACCGGCAATGACTCGACGTTTAGCGTGGCGCCACAGCGACTTTTCTTTAATATATGTCCAAGATCGGCAGCAAGCCCGTCAGAAATATCAAGGCCACAACTAGAGAACTTAGTGAGCTTTCGTGCAAACTTTAATGGTGGCTCAGGTTTGGTTAAAGCATCCCATAAAGCTTGCTCGCTAGCTGAAAGAGCTTCCTTATTTACTAGAGTTTTCTGATGAAGGTCTAGAGCAGCAGCCGCTTCGCCTAAGTTACCCGTCACCCATATATCATCGCCAAACTGTGCTTTGTTACGCTCGAGCAAGCGGTCTTTTTTTACAGTGCCGTACGCGGTGATATTAATATTAAGTGGGCCTTGAGTAGTGTCACCACCCACCAGAGGAATTTTAAAGGCTTCACTGGCGCTCTTTATTCCGGCGCTAAAGCCTTGTAACCATTCCATGCTAACGTCGGGCAGGCTGATCGATAACGTAAATGCTAGCGGTCTAGCTCCCATGGCGGCTAAGTCGCTGACATTAGCTGCGAGCGCTTTATGGGCTATGAGTTCTGGCTGTAGGTTAGAAAAAAAGTGCACACCATCGACTAAGGTGTCGGTTGAAATAACTAGTTGATATTTGTTGGGAATTTCAAAAATTGCGCAGTCGTCGCCAATACCTTTGACGACGCGGGGCTTTTTAGATGATTTTGCTGAAGGTGAGTTGGCCGAGGTGTCTTTCGAATCGTCAGAGAAGTCATATTCGAAAGTAAAGTATCGTTCAATCAGATCAAATTCGGCCATACCGTTTCAACTTACATTCCTCGATTTATTCGTGAGGACGCAGTGTTTTACTAATCTTATCGAGCACACCGTTAATGAACTTGTGTCCATCGGTTGCGCCAAAAGTCTTAGCTAACTCAATGCCTTCGTTAATCACCACTCGACGCGGGATATCAATGCGGTGTTTCAATTCAAAACCCGATAGGCGAATAATGGCTCGCTCAACAGGATCGATATCCTCCATTTCGCGGTCGATAGCTGGTGCCACAACCTCATCAATATCATGAAGATCTGTTAATACACCGTTGAACAACTCTTGAAAGTAAACGATATCCACTTTTTTGCTGTTCATAGTGCTTAGGTACTGTGCTTCGATTTCGTTCAAAGCATTACCCGTCATTTGCCACTGATATATCGCCTGCATCGCGTATTCACGAGCTTTGCGGCGTGCTGCTGGTTTAAAATTTTGTTCCATATTTAGCGCTCTTATTCTCAGTTAGCTTGGGTCTTACGAACCTAGTTTACGAGTTAAATTAATCATTTCAATCGCAGTCGCAGCGGCTTCTCCACCCTTGTTCATCTTTTTCGGGTTAGCGCGCTCTTCTGCCTGCTCATCATTATTGACGGTCAAAATGCCGAAAATCACCGGTAAATTATGCTTTATCGAGACATCCATCAAACCTCGGCTGGATTCTGCACAAACATAATCGAAATGTGGCGTATCACCACGAATCACCACGCCAATCGCAATTACAGCGTCATAATTACCGTTCATCGCTACCTGTTGTGTTGCATAAGGAAGCTCATAAGCGCCTGCAACATCATAACGCGAGACGTTTTCCGCCGGCACGCCAAGTTCTGCAAACTTTTGCTCCACACCTTCAATCATCATATCGATAATCGGTTGGTTAAAACGCGCATGGACGATAGCAATCTTGCCACCTTGATACTGAGTCTTGGTAAAGTCTAATTTAAAGTCGCTCATGTGACACTGGGCTCTTACGAAGGATAATGAGGATCAAGCTGATTTGACCACGGTTATAAGGCCGTATTGTATTATAACCGTGCTCAAATCACTAATTTTTGGACTATTTTTCTAGCTACTTTTGAGGAGTGATATGCTCGACAATTTCTAAGCCATAGCCGCCTAGCGCCGTATATTGAGTTCCAGAGCTCAATAAACGCATATCTTTTACGCCAAGGTTAACTAGAATCTGAGAGCCGATACCTACCGTACGTTTCTTTTTACGTTGCTGCTCTTGGGTTAAGGCTTCACCTTGATCTTCGCGCTCGAACTGACGAACACGTTCGAGTAATTCATCGCTCGACTCAGTTTTAGCGATCAAAACAAGTACGCCTTCGCCCTCTTCCGCGATCTTTTCGATCGACTCACTCACCGTCCAGCTTTTGCTTTTGCCACGCTGCGACTCAAGTAAGTCAGAAAGGCTGTCGGTTAAGTGAACACGCACTAACGTCGGCTTATCTTTAGATGGCTTGCCCTTTACTAAAGCAAAGTGGATTTGCTCATCAATGGTGTCTTTAAAGGTATGTAACCTAAAGTCACCATGCTCTGTTGGCCAGTGACACTCGCTGATTTTATCAACCGTATGCTCTTTCTCGGTACGATATTCGATTAAGTCAGCGATAGTCCCCATCTTTAAGCCATGCTCTTTAGCAAAGACTTCTAGATCTGGGCGACGAGCCATGGTGCCATCTTCGTTAAGGATTTCAACGATCACGGCCGCAGGTTCAAAACCGGCTAAACGCGCTAAATCACAACTCGCTTCGGTATGACCCGCACGGTTTAAGACACCACCTTCCTGCGCCATAATCGGGAAAATGTGGCCTGGCTGTACGATATCTTCAGGTTTCGCGTTAGGAGATACGGCAGCTTGAACAGTACGTGCGCGATCAGCAGCTGATATACCAGTGGTTACACCTTCCGCTGCTTCAATAGACACCGTAAAGTTAGTGCTGAACTTAGCGCCGTTATTGGCAGACATTAGTGGCAAGTTAATCTGTTCACAACGTTCACGCGTCATTGGCATACAAATTAAACCTCGGCCATAACGCGCCATAAAGTTTATATCTTCTGGACGAACCTGGCTGGCCGCCATTACTAGGTCACCTTCATTCTCACGATCTTCATCGTCCATTAGGACGACCATTTTACCCTGACGAATATCTTCGATGATTTCTTCAATTGTGTTTAGCTTCATAACCCTGGCCTACTCGGCTTTGTCTGCATGCATTGAGCGCTCAAGATAGCGCGCGATAAGGTCAATCTCTAAATTAACCTGCGTCCCTACCTCATAACTATCAGCGATAGTTTCCTGTAACGTATGTGGTACTAAGTTAAGGCTGAACTGGTCTTTTTCAAGGTCATTCACGGTTAAACTTGTGCCATCAACCGTTATTGAGCCTTTAATAGCTATATATTTTAACACTTCTTGCGGCGCTTTGATTTTGTACTGAATCGAGCGCGCAGCGTCTTCGATCGACACTATCTCGCCAATAGCATCAACATGACCGCTGACCATATGTCCGCCGAAACGAGTGGTCGGCAGCATAGCCTTCTCAAAGTTCACTACCTGCTTTGGTAAATAGAACTTCATGCAGGTGACATCAATAGTCTCAACCGACACATCAGCGGCGAAACCCTGCTCAAACTTCTCAATCACCGTTAAGCAAACGCCATTACAGGCAATGCTATCGCCTAGCGCTACGTCGTCTAGCGCCAACTTGCCCGTGTTAAAAACAAAACGTGCGTCGCCACATTTATGCTCTATGCTTTCGATAAAACCCGTTGCTTCAATAATTCCAGTAAACACAATTTAGTCCACTCGGTTATAGGTTAACTTTACGTCCTGTCCGACTTGTCGCACATCCTTGAGCTCTAAATTAATTGCCTGACTCATGCTTTCAAATGGCAAGTTTGCCATCGCTCTTGCGGCGCTACCTAGTAACTTAGGCGCCATAAATACCTGAAGCTCATCAACTAAGCCACGTTGCAAAAACGCGCCTAGCAGCTCACTGCCCGCTTCAATCAGCACATCATTTACACCGTGACTGCCCAGCTCCCGCAATACGGCTTCTAAATCAACAAAACCGTCCTGACTTTTTGCGACTTGGTGCAACTCAAGATTATCGCTGGCACCGTTACTTGTCTGTAGCTCGCGCTGCGATGCAGAGACTAGCCAACACTGGCCATCATTTTTGAAAATTGATGCACTCGGCTGGACTTGATGTTTCGAGTCAATAATGATCCGAATTGGCTGCTCAAAATAGGGATTACCCGTAAATTCTGTACTTCGAACATTCATCGACGGGTTATCAAATAATACCGTGCCAGATCCCGTTATAACGGCACCACTTTGGGCGCGAAGACGCTGCACTTGAGCACGTGATTCTGGCCCTGTGATCCACTGACTTTCGCCACTTGCCATCGCCGTACGTCCGTCGATACTGACCGCTGTTTTCGCCACGACTCTCGGCAGGCCTTTGATCATTCGTTTGATAAAGCCTAAATTTAAATTTTTTGCTTCTTGCTCCATCAAGCCACTCGATACGCTAATACCAGCCTTGCGCAACATTTGCATACCACGCCCAGAAACTTGAGGATTCGGATCGGTCATGGCGCAAACCACTCTTGAAACACCCGCATCGATAAGCCCTTGTGCGCAAGGTGGGGTTTTACCAAAGTGCGAACACGGCTCTAAGGTTACATAAGCGGTCGCGCCTTTAACCTCATGACCATTCTCGCGAGCATTGTCGATGGCATTCACTTCAGCATGAGCTAAGCCTGGCTTTTGATGCCAACCTTCACCAATGATTTGTGTTTCTTGATTGATTATCTGTACTAACACGCAACCGACTCGCGGATTAGAACGAGTGGTATACCAACCCTTTCGAGCTAGTTGAATTGCTCGCGCCATGAAGCGCGCATCGTTTGAATTAAAACTCATAGTTTGTGAGCGAGCAGCCCTCAAGTGTCTCAAGTTTTACTTGTCGCTTTGTAGCTTATCGATTTCTTCGCGGAACGCTTGAACATCTTGGAAGCGACGATAAACAGAAGCAAAGCGCACATAGGCAACATCGTCTAAGGCGCGCAATGCTTTCATGATTTCTTCTCCGACCACACTCGCTGGAACTTCTCGCTCCCCTAGCGCACGGAGATTGGAAAGGATTTTATTAATAGCCGCTTCAAGGTCCTCAACACTAACCGGACGCTTTTCTACGGCTTTAGCCAAGCCAGTTCTCATCTTCAGTTCATCGAACGGCTCTCGCGTGCCGTCCGACTTGATGATTTTTGGCATGACCAATTCTGCACTTTCAAACGTCGTGTACCGTTCGCCACACGATAAACATTCACGGCGGCGACGTACCTGACTTCCATCAGCAACTAATCGCGAATCAATCACTTTCGTATCTGGGTGAGCGCAGAATGGGCAATACATGGCCGTTAATCCTTCCTATTTGGTTACTTGTATACAGGGAAACGTTTCGTTAATTCCATAACTTTAGCTTTAACGTCGCTAATGACCTGCTCATTGTTGATGTCGTCAAGAATATCACAAATCCAACCGGCAAGCTCAGTCACTTCGGCTTCTTTAAAGCCACGCGTAGTGACGGCAGGCGTACCTAAACGTAGACCACTGGTGACGAATGGTGAACGCGGCTCGTTCGGAACTGTGTTTTTGTTAACCGTGATATTGGCGCGGCCCAAAGCATCTTCTGCGTCTTTACCGGTAATATCTTTGCTGATTAAGTCGACTAAGAATAAGTGGTTATCAGTGCCGCCAGAAACGATGTTAACACCACGCTCAACAAACACTTTCGTCATCGCTTGCGCGTTAGCTTTAACTTGCTTTTGCATCGCTTTAAACTCATCGCTTAACGCTTCTTTAAAAGCCACTGCCTTTGCTGCGATAACGTGCATCAAAGGACCGCCCTGGCCACCAGGGAACACTGCAGAGTTTAGTTTCTTCTCTAAATCAGGATTACCTTTCGACAAGATAACGCCGCCACGAGGGCCAGCTAATGTTTTATGCGTGGTCGAGGTTACAACGTGAGCATGAGGAAGTGGGTTTGGGTATTCGCCAGCTGCAATTAAGCCCGCAACGTGCGCCATATCAACAAACAAGTAAGCGCCTACTTTGTCGGCAATCTCACGGAATTTGGCCCAGTCAGCAACACGCGAATAGGCTGAGAAACCAGCGACTATCATTTGTGGCTTATGCTCAAGCGCCAAGCGCTCGACTTCTTCATAATCGATATAACCTTTGTCATCAACGCCATATTCGACTGAGTTATAGATTTTGCCAGAGAAGCTCACTTTAGAGCCATGTGTTAGGTGACCACCATCATTCAGGCTCATGCCCAAAATCGTATCGCCAGGCTTAATAAGAGCCATGTATACAGCGGCGTTGGCTTGCGAGCCTGAGTGTGGCTGGACGTTTGCGTAATCCGCACCGAACAATTCCTTAACGCGTTCTATTGCCAATTTCTCAGCAATATCAACATACTCACAACCGCCATAATAACGCTTGTCAGGATAGCCTTCAGCATATTTGTTAGTCAGCACAGAACCTTGCGCTTCCATGACTCGCTTGCTGGTGTAATTCTCAGATGCAATTAACTCAATGTGAGCTTCCTGACGCTTTTCTTCTGCATCAATCGAAGCCACTAATTCCGGGTCAAAATCTCTTAAAGAGGTCGTATTACCCAACATACCTAAATTCCTCTAATGTTGTATGAAATAGTTGCGCTCATTCTAACCGATCCATTGGTTAAATGCGCCATAAATAAGGCCAATTCTACCACTTTTACTCGTGAAGTTTGAAAAGGACTGGAGCTATTATTAGACTTAAAACCAACCCCGAATATTATCATCTAATTGCGCCCTACAGCCCTTATATTGTCGGGCATATTCCAGCGAACGTCTTTTAACCTTTTCAGAGACTTTAATGAGCCATGATTTCTTACGATAAGTGCCACGCTTATAGCCGCCCCAGCCCTCGTGATAGGCTAAGTATTGAGCTCTTGCATCCCACTTTGAAATGCCGAGTTTCTTATGGGTCTGGTAGGTATACCAGCCAATAAAATCAATCGCATCATCAAACTCATCCCGCTTCGCGTTCCAGTTTCCAGTTGAGCGAATATAGGTTTCCCAAGTTCCTTCCAGCGCTTGCGCGTAACCGTATGCATTCGACGGACGCCCTGTCGGAATAATGCCAAGAAACCACTGCATATCAGGTCGAATGGTGCGGTTAAATTTTGACTCTTGATGCATGATGGCAAGTTGTACATGAATCGGCGTGCCCCATTCTTCCTGTGAGTCCAGTGCGGCTTCATACCAACTGGCCTCCGAAAGGACGTTACACAAATCATTGACATTACTCGGTTTATAGGTCGCGCATGAACTTAGAACGCTACAAATTGTCAGTATTATTAACACTTTTATTTTCAAAAACGTATCCTTTCACATTTTATAACAAGATTTTATGGGTAAATGAATTTATCGCGATTCGATCAGTGCTAAAATGCCAGCGAATCAATTATTTAAAGTGATCAATTGGAACTATTGTGTCCCATTTGCTAGCGTATATTTTTAAACCGTTTAAACAAGGCTATTTCACGCGTCAGCGTCTTAGGCAATTAATATGAGCACGATTTTATTAATCGACGACAGTACAGGCATCTTAGCAGACACTGCAAAAAAATTGGAGCAGGCTGGCTATAAGTATAATTATGTTGATGACTATAAAGTGGCCTTTAATTTTCTTCGTCTTTCTCGCCCTTCTGTACAGATCGTTGTGGTCAGCCTCAACAATGCACTGGGCTACCCGATGATGCGTAAGGTACACAGCCTAATGTCGGATCGAGCAACTATTATTGTTTATTCGAAAGACAAAGACGGAGCCATATCAAACTGGATTGCAAAACAAAAGTTCCCTTTCTATTTTAAGCATGAAGAGCAAGCTGACGAGATGTTTAACAGCATTAAACGCTCATTGTTTAGTAAAGGACAGTTTTTCACACACCAACAGCTATTAAAGCTAGCTAGGATACTTTCTAAATATACCAATCAGGCTCAACAGATGGTAAAAGAAGCTGCGCCTCAATCGAAAAGCCTGCAGGAGTTAGAGCATAAACTTGCTAGAAAGCTCGACGGCATTGATAAACAGCGACGTTTTTTATCTGATCTACAGAAGTAGCATCAATTAGGGCTCTTGCCAAAAGCCTGCTCTTCACAGCCTACAGGATTAAGCACTCCTTTACAGTTTTCAGACTCAGCCTGAATGGTTGCGTGTGTTACACCGTGTTTTTTCTGTAGTAAATCGAGCATCTTATCGATCATCAAGTCTTTATCATAGGCGTCACCAACTACTGCATGAAATGTCATTAAGGGTTCTTGCTCACTAATGCTCCAAAGGTGAATGTGGTGAATATCTTCAACTCCCTGTAACGCCATCAAATCTTGCCTAATTTGATCCGAGTCCATCTCTAGTGGCTTACCTTCAAGCAAGATGTGGGACGAGTCCTTGATGATATGAAAAGCACTGCGAAGAATAAGCATCGACACAATAACTGACAACAAAGGGTCAACCCACAAAATGCCCCACTGCCATATAATCAATGCCGCAATAATAGCGCCCACTGAACCCAATAAATCACCGATAACATGCAACAAGGCGCTCCGCACATTAATGTTAGAGGTACTAGCGCTGTGTAGAATTTTGAACACTATCAGATTAACCAGGAGACCAAGAATGGCCACCACAAGCATAGTTATGCTTTGGATAGGATTCGGTTGGTAGAATCGCTGAATGCTTTCCCAAAGAATCCAGCCGGTCAAAATAATTAATAGAATACCATTGGTGTAGGCCGCTAAAACCTGCAAACGACCATAGCCAAAAGTGCGCTTATTATCAGCCGGCTTTGAACTTAATATAATTGCGTAAAAAGCGAGCAATAAAGCGGCTGTATCGGTCAACATATGTCCTGCATCTGCCAGTAATGCTAATGAGCCAGAGATTAGTCCCCCAGCAACTTCTATTAGCATAAAACTGCCGGTCAGCAAGACAGCCCAAAGCATTTGCTTACGGCTCGCTACTGGATGCTCATGCTTTTCATCATCATTAGCGTGGCTGTGACCATGACTATGCATATACACCTCATAAGTCTTGTAGAAGAGTAAATTATCAAATCCCTAGCTAAGACTATAGCAAGTATGAGAAACCTTTGTAAAAAAGCATTATCCACACTTTCAATTTCACAGCTGTTAAAGCAGTATATGAAAATGAAAACCACAAAAGAGCAGATAATGCCTCAGTTACAAAAAGCCAGTCGGTTTTATTCCGACAAAGGCTTTTGGCACAAAGTATCTAAACTTGCCACCAAAGCGACATTAGAGGCTTTAGAAAAAGTGTTGATTCTATATTACTGCTTTAAAGATCCGGCAACACCTGCCAAGGAAAAGTCGATTATTCTTGTAGCGCTAGGCTATTTCATTATGCCCATCGACGCTATACCAGATATTCTGCCTGGTGGTCTAGTTGACGACCTCTCAGTTTTGACGATAGCAGCCGCGAAAATCACTAACTCAATAAGCGATTGGCATATAAAGCAAGCTCGGCAGAAGCTTAACAAATTGAGACACAAAGATTAAACTGTACAAATCAAACCCACCGGTACTAAATAATGCCTTTACTTCAAGAGCTCCCAGAAAAAAACATATTTCAGGCATACGGCATCTTGTTATTGCAAAATAACCATCGCTTTGTACGAAAGCTCAAAAAACACTACACACCATCAATTCACGGCCATAAAACCTGGAACAGTAGTTATTTGTTAATGGATTATTTTTTACATAACGAAATTCTTGGCTTTAAACAGAATGTACTTGAGCTTGGCTGTGGCTGGGGACCTGCTAGTATATTTTGTGCTCAGCATGCTGCAGCTAAAGTTACAGGGGTTGATCGTGATGACGAAGTATTCCCTTTTTTAGAGGTTCAAGCTGCCTTAAATGAAGTAGAAGTAAAAACAAAGCAAGCAAGTTTTGAAAAGTTATCTAAAAAAGAACTTTCATCATATGATATTTTGATCGGTGCCGATGTGTGCTTTTGGGATCAGTTAACGCAAATACACTACAACCTTATCAACCGGGCCTTCAAGGCCGGCGTGAAAAAAGTGATTATAGCGGACCCGGGGCGTGAACCCTTTTATGCTTTAGCTGAAAAATGCTTATCAAAATATCCGGATGCCGAACTGGTTGATTGGTATGCCAACGAGCCAGAATACTTTGAAGGGGAGATATTGCATATCAGAAACCCTGGTATAAGCGATTAAAACTGATCTGGATCAAGAACATATCCGGTAGCATCGTTAGACTATAGTTGTACCCTTGAAACGCAGGAGTCCAACTATGGAATTAATAAAAGAATTGTTTTCCAGCTCATTGGGAATTATGAGTGCTTTGATGATACTGTTTATGATCGGTATGGGCGTATTTTTTACTGTATTATTTGTGAAAAAAGCCTATGAAGCACAAGAGCCACAATCAGAACAACCACAAAACAGGCAATAAAAAAGCCCGCATAGCGGGCTTTTTTATAATCCATCAAGAAACTGAATTACTCTTCAGTTTCTTCAACTTCAAAGTCATCTTCTTCAACGATTGGACGGTCAACTAGCTCAACATAAGCCATAGGAGCGTTATCGCCTGGACGGTTGCCACACTTCAAAATACGAAGGTAACCACCTGGACGCTCTTGGTAACGAATACCTAACTCAGTGAATAGTTTAGCTACCGCAGCATTGTCACGTAAACGTGCAAACGCTAAACGACGGTTAGCAACAGTGTCCTTTTTCGCCAAAGTAATTAATGGCTCAGCAATACGACGTAGCTCTTTTGCTTTTGGCAAAGTAGTACGAATAAGCTCATGCTCGATTAATGACGCAGTCATGTTACGGAACATAGCTTTACGGTGTGAGCTATTACGGTTTAATTTACGACCTGATTTTTGATGACGCATATTGAGTCCTCACTCTATTTAATCCTAGCCTACTGTAGTACTAGGAAAGCTTACTAAGCAAAATTGCTTAAGGGTTTGTAGAGAACAAGTTCCCTACCTATTGAAATAATCATCAAATAATAATTACTTCGATTAAAAAAACTGGATACTCATAACTTTAGAAAAGTAGAAAGTATCCAGCTTATTTTGTTACTGACCTCAAGCGTTAGACTATTCGCCTAAAATGCTTGATGGAGGCCAGTTTTCTAAACGCATACCTAACGACAAACCACGAGAAGCAAGAACGTCTTTGATTTCAGTCAAAGATTTCTTACCCAGGTTTGGAGTCTTAAGCAACTCAACTTCGGTGCGTTGTACTAAGTCACCAATGTAATGGATATTCTCAGTTTTCAAACAGTTTGCAGAACGTACAGTCAGCTCCAGATCATCAACCGGACGTAATAGAATCGGATCGATTTCTGGCTCTTCTTTTTCTGGCTCAGCTTGTTTTTCATCTTTTAAGTCAACGAAAGCTGCTAACTGCTGTTGAAGGATTGTAGCACTACGGCGAATCGCTTCTTCAGGGTCAATAGTTCCGTTAGTTTCAAGATCAAGAACTAACTTATCCAAGTTTGTACGCTGCTCTACACGCGCAGATTCTACGGTGTAAGATACTTTTCTCATTGGGCTGAAAGAAGAGTCTACTTGTAAAACACCGATTGGCTTATCTTCGCCTTCTGGTAATTTACGAGTATTTGATGCTTCATAACCACGACCAAGAACAATTTTGATACGCATAGTTAAAGCGCCACCTTTATTCAAAGTAGCGATGTAGTGATCTTTGTTCACTACTTCTGCACCTGAAACTTCTTCAATGTCAGCAGCAGTCACGACGCCTTCGCCCTTCTTTTGTAAAGTAAGAATAACTTCTTCTTTATCTTCAAGGCGAACTGCTAACCCTTTTAAGTTCAAAAGGATATCGATCACGTCTTCTTGAACACCCTCAATTGCTGAGTATTCATGAAGTACGCCGTCGATTTCTACTTCTGTCACCGCGGCACCTGGCATTGAAGACAATAAGATGCGACGCAGTGAGTTACCCAAAGTGTGTCCAAATCCACGCTCGAAAGGCTCCAATATAACGCGGGCTTTAGTACCCTCATCTGATTCGACCTTAATTTGACGCGGAGTCAGAAATTCAGTTGCTGACATATTATCCCTCTCAAGGATTAAAAATTACTTAGAGTAAAGCTCTACGATTAGGTTTTCGTTGATGCTAGCGTCAAGTTCTGTACGCTCAGGAAGACGCTTGTACGTTCCTTCCATTTTCTTTGCATCTACTTCAATCCACTCAGGTTTATCTCGCTGTGCTGCTAGCTCTAATGCTGCAACGATACGTGCTTGTTTCTGTGATTTTTCACGAACAGAAACTACGTCACCAGCTTTAACTGTGTAAGAAGGAATATTAACCGACTCACCGTTAACCATAATTGCTTTGTGACTTACAAGCTGACGAGCTTCGTTACGAGTTGAAGCATAACCCATACGGTAAACTACGTTGTCTAAGCGTGACTCAAGAAGACGTAACAAGTTTGAACCAGTCGCACCTTTGATACGGTCAGCTTCTTTATAGTAGTTACGGAATTGACGCTCAAGAACACCATAGATACGACGAACTTTTTGTTTTTCACGAAGCTGTAAACCGTAGTCAGAAAGGCGGCTACGACGAGCACCGTGCTGACCTGGAACAACTTCTATTTTACATTTGGTCTCAATTGCACGAACGCCTGATTTGTGTCCTAGATCGACACCTTCACGACGTGACAATTTAAGTTTTGGACCTAGATATCTAGCCATTATAAACTCCCGTTATTGTTACACACGACGCTTTTTAGGCGGGCGACAACCATTGTGTGGAATAGGTGTCACGTCAGTAATGTTGGTGACTTTAAAGCCAGCAGCGTTAAGTGCGCGAACCGCTGATTCACGACCTGGTCCAGGACCCTTAACGAAAACTTCAACATTCTTCATACCCATCTCTTTTACTACTTGAGCAGCGCGATCAGCAGCTACCTGTGCAGCAAAAGGAGTGGATTTACGTGAACCACGGAAGCCAGAACCACCAGATGTTGCCCATGAAAGAGCATTACCTTGACGGTCTGTGATCGTAATGATGGTGTTGTTAAATGAAGCATGGATATGCGCCATTCCATCAACTACGGTCTTTTTAACTTTTTTCTTACTAGTACGAGGTGTTTTAGCCATTATGTTCCACCAAACTATTTCTTAATCGGTTTGCGAGGACCTTTGCGGGTGCGAGCATTAGTCTTCGTACGTTGCCCACGCAAAGGTAGGTTACGACGGTGACGAATGCCTCGGAAACAACCCAAGTCCATCAAACGTTTAATATTCATGTTGATTTCGCGACGCAAATCACCTTCGACAGTAAATTTGCTCACCTCGTTTCGTAGATTCTCAATTTGGTCATCGTTCAAATCTTTGATCTTTGCAGTAGGTTCAACCCCTGCATCAGCACAGATTTTCTGTGCACGAGGACGACCGATACCATAGATAGCGGTCAGTGCGACATCAGCATGCTTATGTACCGGAATGTTAATACCAGCTATACGAGCCATTTAACAATTTCTCCTAAATTAAATAAGCAGGCGTGAAAGGGCGGCTATTTTAGCCACTTCACGCCTAAAAATCAAACAATTATCTAATTAACCTTGACGCTGTTTATGGCGAGGGTCAACACAGATAACGCGAACACTGCCGTGACGACGAATCACTTTGCAGTTACGGCACATTTTCTTAACAGAAGCACGAACTTTCATTTGTTACTCCAACATGCTTAGCGACGAACACGACCGGATGGGCCATGCTTTTTAAGATTTGCTTTCTTCAATACCGAGTCATATTGCTGCGACATTAAATGAGCTTGTACTTGAGCCATGAAGTCCATAGCGACAACTACAATAATCAATAACGACGTACCACCAAAGTAGAACGGGTATTCAAATAGCAAAATCAGGAACTCTGGTAACAAACATACGGCTGTCATGTAAAGCGCACCCCAGAACGTAAGTCTAGTAGTCACTTTATCAAGATAGCTAGCTGTTTGCTGGCCAGGACGAATACCTGGAATAAACGCACCGGATTTCTTTAAGTTATCCGCTGTGTCACGTGGGTTTTGCGTCAATGCTGTATAAAAGAAAGCAAAGAAGATAATACCCGCCGCGTACAGCAACATATATACCGGATTACCAGGTTGTAAGTTCTGCGACAAAGTAGTTAACCAATTAACTTCGCCCGCGTTACCGAACCATGACAACAAGGTGCCTGGGAATAACACGATACTAGAAGCAAAAATAGCAGGGATTACACCCGCCATGTTTAACTTCATTGGTAAGAAGCTACTTTGAGCTGCAAATACTTTATTACCTTGCTGGCGTTTCGCATAGTTAATCGTGATACGACGTTGAGCCGTTTCAAACCATACAATGAAGTAAATCACCGCTAACGCAAAAACAGCAAATACTAGAATACCTAGTACGTCACGTTGTCCGTCGTATGCTTGTGAGAATACTTGCTGTATTGCCTGCGGGAAGCCGGCAACAATGCCCACCAAGATAATGATCGAGATACCGTTACCGATACCTCTTTCCGTAATTTGTTCACCTAACCACATTAGGAACATAGTACCTGTAACCAATGTAGCGATAGCAACAAAATAGAACGAAAAGTCAGGATTCTCAACCAAACCAGGAACCATATTTGGTAACTGTGTAGCCATACCGAACGCTTGAACTGTTGCCAGAGCAACCGTTAAGTAGCGCGTATATTGGTTGATTTTGCGGCGACCACTTTCGCCTTCCTTCTTAATCTCTTTTAAGCGCGGGTCAACATAACTTAAGATCTGCATGATAATCGATGCCGAAATATAAGGCATGATACCCAACGCTAGAACTGAAGCACGCTCCATCGCACCGCCAGAAAAGACATTAAATAAAGAGAAAATCGTATCTGAATTTAATATCTGTTTTAGTGCATCAGCGTTCACCCCTGGAACAGGGATGAAAGAGCCAAGACGGAAAACTACAATAGCAATGAGCACAAACAGCAAACGCTGCTTGAGCTCACTCAAACCACCGCTTTTAGCTAATTGCTGTGGTGATAATGCCATTATGCTTCAACCTTACCGCCAGCTGCTTCGATTGCTTTCTGTGCACCTTTCGTCACACGAATGCCACCAGAAACAGTTACAGCACGATCGATTTCACCAGACAGAATAATTTTAGCGCTTAAGATGCTATCGTTAATGATGCGTGCTTTTTTCAAAGTCAACATATCAACAACTTCACCTTCAACTTTAGCTAATTCACTCAAACGTACTTCGGCAGTTGTCAAAGCTTTGCGTGATTTAAAACCAAACTTAGGCAAACGCTGTTTTAAAGGCATCTGACCGCCTTCGAAACCAATCTTACTAAAACCGCCTGAACGTGATTTTTGACCTTTGTGACCACGGCCTGCAGTCTTGCCATCGGTAGAACCGATACCACGACCTACACGTTTACGATCTTTCTTACTACCAGGAGCTGGCATCAATGTATTTAAACGCATGATATTACTCCTCAACAGTTACCATGTAGTAAACTTTATTTACCATACCGCGAGTTGAAGGAGTATCTTCAACTTCTACAGTATGACCAATGCGACGCAAACCTAGACCACGCAAACAAGCTTTATGGGCTTCTAAGCGGCTAATGCTAGAACGCGTCTGCGTTACTTTCATCATTTTCTTTGCCATCGTCTTAGTCCAAAATCTCTTCTACTGATTTACCACGCTTGGCAGCCATCTCTTCTGGCGAAGTCATTTGGGTCAAACCGTTAATCGTTGCACGAACGATGTTAATAGGGTTTGTAGAACCAACGCTTTTTGCCAATACGTTTTGGATACCTAGCACCTCAAAAACAGCACGCATCGCGCCACCGGCAATAATACCAGTACCTTTAGATGCTGGCTGCATGTAAACTTTTGATGCGCCATGACGAGCATTTAATGCGTGTTGTAAAGTGTGGCCATCTTTAAGCTCAACTTGAATCATGTTACGACGAGCTTGTTCCATAGCCTTTTGGATCGCAACTGGCACTTCTTTCGATTTACCACGACCAAAACCCACTTTACCCTTACCGTCGCCAACAACAGTTAAGGCGGTGAAACCGAAAATACGACCACCTTTAACTACTTTAGCAACGCGGTTTACGTTGACTAATTTTTCAACTAAACCTTCTTGGTTATTCATATCTTTTGCCATGCTTCACACCTTAGAACTGTAAGCCTTTTTCACGAGCGGCATCAGCAAGAGCTGCTACGCGTCCGTGATATTTGAATCCACTGCGGTCGAAAGCAACTTGCTTTACACCCGCCTCGATAGCGCGCTCAGCAACCAAAGTACCTACGTGCTTAGCAGCATCTAGGTTACCTGTGTACTTCACATCGCCACGAACGGCCTTTTCCACAGTCGAAGCACTCGCGATTACATTACCGTTCTCACCGTTGATTACTTGAGCGTAAATGTGGCGAGGGGTTCTATTCACAACCAGGCGCGTTACACCTAGCTCATGCATTTTAGCGCGACCACTAGCCGCACGACGCAAACGTTGAATTTTCTTTTTCATGACCCTGCCCTACTATTTCTTCTTGGCTTCTTTACGAACAATATATTCGTCAACATAACGTACACCTTTACCTTTGTATGGCTCTGGCGGACGGTACGCGCGGATGTTTGCCGCAACTTGACCAACTACTTGCTTGTTTGCACCCTTAACGATGAGATCCGTTTGTGAAGGAGCTTCAATTGTTACGCCTTCTGGAATTTCAAACTCAACAGGATGTGAGAAGCCTAGGGATAAGTTCAATTTCTTACCTTGAACTTGCGCACGGTAACCAACACCAACTAACTTCAATTTCTTTTCGAAGCCGTCAGAAACACCAGTTACCATATTATTTACCAATGCACGGAATGTACCCGCCATTGCCCAGCTCTTTGCTTCAGCTTTAGGAGCAAAAGAAACTTCGCCGTCTTCAACTTTGATTTCTACATCATTATGAAGGTTTTGCTCAAGCTGGCCTTTTGAACCTTTAACACTGATCACGCCGTCTTTGATGTTGACTTCAACACCTGAAGGGATAGATACAGCGGCTTTTGCTACACGTGACATCTTAACTCTCCCCTTACGCTACAGTGCAGATGATCTCACCGCCAAAGCCCGCTTTACGCGCTGCTCGGTCAGTCATCACACCTTTAGATGTAGAAACGACTGCGATACCTAAACCGCCGATAACCTTTGGAAGCTCATCAACTTTCTTATAGATACGCAAACCTGGACGGCTTACACGTTTCAATTCGTCAATTACTGGGCGACCTTGGTAGTATTTCAACTCAACAGTCATCACAGGTTTTTTGCCTTCTTCAACGCTGTAGCTCTTGATAAAACCTTCTTTTACCAAAACATCAGCGATGGCTTTCTTAATATTTGAAGCAGGGATAGTGACAGTTTTCTTCGCAGCAGATTGGCCGTTGCGAATTCGAGTCAACATATCTGCTATAGGATCTTGCATACTCATTAGTGATTCTCCAACAGCTTACCAGCTAGATTTAACCAGACCAGGCACGTCACCCTTCATCGCATGCTCACGCAATTTATTGCGGCACATACCGAATTTACGAAGGTATCCGTGTGGACGACCAGTGACACGACAACGGTTACGTTGACGCACAGGGTTTGCGTTGCGTGGTAGCTTTTGAAGCTTCACCTGAGCTTCCCAAACTTCTTCTTCTGAAGATTCTGGGTTGTTGATGATTGCTTTAAGCTCTGCGCGTTTTGCAGCGTACTTCTCTACAGTTTTCGCACGCTTCAACTCACGCTCTATCATAGATTTCTTAGCCATAGCGTGCCTCTTATGATTTCAATGGGAAGTTAAACGCACTAAGTAATGCGCGACCTTCATCATTGGTGTTTGCCGTAGTCGTAATAGTAATATCCATACCACGAACCTTATCGACCTTGTCATAATCAATTTCTGGGAAAATGATTTGCTCTTTGATACCTACAGAGTAGTTACCATGGCCGTCGAAAGACTTAGGGTTCAAACCACGGAAGTCACGAATACGTGGCACCGCGATTGAGATAAATCTTTCTAAGAATTCCCACATACGCTCGCCACGAAGAGTCACTTTACAGCCAATTGGGTAGCCATCACGAATTTTAAAGCCCGCAACAGATTTGCGTGCTTTAGTGATGATAGGCTTTTGGCCTGAGATAGCAGTCATATCATTTACTGCGTGCTCAAGGATCTTCTTGTCCGCAAGAGCTTCACCCAGACCCATATTCAATGTGATCTTGGTAATGCGTGGGACTTGCATAACTGATTGGTACTCGAACTTTTCTTTAAGTTCTTGTACAACAGTATCTTTGTAAAAGTTGTGCAGTTTCGCCATCATTTATTACCTAAATGTTAACTATTAAATCGCTTCGCCAGTTTTCTTGAAGAAGCGCGTTTTCTTTCCGTCTTCAACTTTGATGCCAACACGGTCAGCTTTGCCAGTTGAAGGGTTGTAAATTGCTACATTTGAAGCGTCTAACGCTGCTTCTTTCTCGATAATTCCACCTTCATTGATAGAACCGTCAGGATTTTGGCTAGGCTTAGTATGCTTCTTAATAATGTTTACGCCACTCACAATCACGCGACCATTAGGAAGAACGCGGTCAACATTACCACGTTTACCTTTGTCTTTTCCCGCGATTACGATGACTTCGTCGCCGCTCTTAATCTTTTGCATGATTCTCGTCTCTCTTAAAGTACTTCAGGTGCCAAAGACACGATCTTCATGAACTTGTCGCCACGTAATTCACGTGTTACAGGTCCAAAGATACGAGTACCAATCGGCTGTTGGTTACTGTTCAAAATAACTGCAGCGTTACCATCGAACTTAATTAAAGAGCCGTCTGGACGACGAACACCTTTACGAGTACGAACAACAACTGCGTTTAGAACGTCACCTTTCTTTACTTTACCGCGTGGGATCGCTTCTTTTACGCTTACTTTGATGACATCACCAATATTGGCGTAACGACGATGCGAACCACCCAGTACCTTAATACACATTACACGACGTGCGCCTGAGTTATCCGCTACGTCTAGTACTGATTGCATCTGGATCATGGTTTTCTCCGCTTAATCCCGCGCTAAAAGGCGCAGGAGTATACCATTAAATTAGTAAAAATCCTAACCCCGAGGTGAAATTAATCACTTCAGGGTTAACTATGGTTCAATTAGCGAGCTTTCTCTACTATCTCAACTAGCTTAAAAGACTTAGTTTTTGATAGAGGACGACACTCAGCAATTTTAACCACATCACCCAATTTGCACTCATTAGCTTCATCATGAGCGTGAATCTTAGATGAACGCTTGATGAACTTACCGTATAACGGGTGCTTCACCTGACGCTCTACTAAAACAGTAATGGACTTGTCCATTTTGTCACTTATGACTTTGCCCTGTAATGTGCGTTGAATAGTATCAGTGCTCATTATGAACCTGCCTTTTGGTTGATAATGGTTTTAACACGAGCGATATCACGACGTACTTCACGCAACTTGTGTGTTTCTGTCACTTGGCCCGTAGCCTTTTCCATACGTAACTTGAATTGATCTTGAAGCAATTCAGTTAAGGTTACGTTGAGCTCTTCAACGCTCTTATCTTTCAATTCTGTCGCTTTCATTAGATCACCGTCCGCTTAACAAAGGTAGTTTTGAAAGGAAGTTTAGCGGCTGCTAAAGCAAATGCTTCACGCGCTAACTCTTCAGAGATACCTTCTACTTCATATAACATGCGGCCTGGCTGAATCTGTGCAACCCAATATTCCACACTACCTTTACCTTTACCCATACGAACTTCTAAAGGCTTTTTAGTGATTGGCTTGTCTGGGAATACACGAATGTAAACTTTACCAGCACGCTTCATGTGACGAGTCATCGCACGACGAGCCGCCTCAATTTGGCGAGCTGTCATACGGCCACGACCCGTAGCTTTTAAACCGAACTCACCAAAGCTTACGTTATGAGCTTGAGAGCCACGGTTGCGCAGTTTATGCTGCTTACGATATTTCGTTCTTTTTGGCAATAACATAATACTTACCCCTACTTCTTAGCTTTAGGAGCAGGTTTTCTACGGCGAGGTTTCTTATCTTCTTTTGGCTCTTCGATTTCTTGGCCAGGAAGAACTTCACCTTTGAAAATCCATACTTTAATGCCGATGATACCGTAAGTAGTATTCGCTTCAGACGTTGCATAATCAATGTTTGCACGAAGCGTATGCAAAGGTACACGACCTTCACGGTACCACTCAGTACGAGCAATCTCAGCACCACCTAAACGACCACTTACTTCAATCTTGATACCTTGAGCACCAAGACGCATAGCATTTTGAACGGCACGCTTCATCGCACGACGGAACATCACACGACGCTCTAATTGTTGTGCAACGTTGTCGCCAACTAGCTGAGCATCAAGCTCAGGTTTGCGAACTTGCTCAACAGAAACTTGTGCAGAAACACCAGCCATCTGAGCAATCTTGCCACGCAACTTCTCAATATCTTCACCTTTTTTACCGATAACGATACCAGGACGCGCAGTGTGAATAGTCACACGAATCGCTTTCGCTGGGCGCTCGATCTCGATGCGAGATACTGAAGCATGCTTCAATTCTTTTAACAACCAGTTACGGATGTTGATATCACTTTCCAAGTTATCCGCAAAATCGCCGCGCTCAGCATACCAAGTTGCAGTATGCTTTTTTACGATACCTAAGCGGATACCGGTAGGATGAACTTTTTGACCCATTACCTTCTCCTAGTTATCCGATACTTTAACGGTGACGTGGCTAGTACGCTTTAAAATACGGTCGCCACGACCTTTCGCGCGCGGACGCATACGCTTAGCTGTTGCCGCTTCGTCAACGAAGATAGTCGAAACTTTCAATTCGTCGATGTCAGCGCCTTCATTATGCTCAGCGTTAGCAATCGCAGACTCAAGAACCTTCTTGATTAGACGAGCCGCTTTCTTCGGGCTGAATTCAAGAATGTTCAACGCTTTTTCTACTGGTAAGCCACGAACTTGATCGGCAACAAGACGCATTTTCTGTGCCGAGATGGTGGCATTACGCAATTTAGCTGCTACTTCCATCTTCCACTCCTCGCCTTATCGCTTCTTGGCTTTCTTATCAACATCATGACCATGATAGGTACGAGTCAATACAAACTCACCTAACTTGTGGCCAACCATGTCTTCTGAAACGAAGACTGGTACGTGTTGACGACCATTGTGAACGGCAATCGTCAGACCAACCATTTCCGGGAAAACAGTTGAACGACGAGACCATGTTTTAATTGGTTTCTTAGAACCAGAGGCCGCAGCTTCTTCAACCTTCTTCAATAAGTGTAGGTCAATGAAAGGGCCTTTCTTTAACGAACGTGCCACTGTGCTATCCTCTATCGTTTATTACGGCGACGGACAATTAAACTGTCTGTGCGCTTGTTGCTACGAGTTTTCTTACCTTTAGTAGGCGTACCCCATGGAGACACAGGATGACGACCACCAGAAGTACGTCCTTCACCACCACCGTGTGGGTGATCAACTGGGTTCATAGCGACACCACGAACTGTCGGGCGAACACCACGCCAGCGCTTAGCACCAGCTTTACCCAAACTACGTAGCATGTGCTCTGAATTACCTACCTGACCGATAGTTGCGCGACCTTCAGACAACACTTTACGTGTTTCACCTGAACGTAGACGTAAGGTCACGTATTTGCCTTCACGTGCAACGATCTGAGCATAAGCACCCGCACTACGAGCTATTTGCGCACCCTTGCCAGGCTTAAGTTCGATGTTGTGAACTGTACTACCTACAGGGATGTTACGCATTGGCAAAGCGTTACCGACACGAATCGGAGCGCGCTCGCCAGAAACGATAGTATCACCAGCATTTAGGTTACGTGGAGCAATGATGTAACGACGCTCACCGTCTGCGTAGCAGATTAGCGCGATGTGTGCGCTACGGTTTGGATCGTACTCAAGACGCTCTACTGTGCCAGTAATATTATCTTTGTTACGTTTGAAGTCGATTAGACGATAGTGTTGTTTATGACCACCACCAACGTGACGAGTCGTGATACGACCATCGTTGTTACGACCACCATTTCTAGATTTCTTCTCTAATAAAGGTGCATGAGGTTTACCCTTATGCAAGTCAGGATTGACCACTTTAACTACAAAGCGGCGTCCTGGAGAAGTTGGTTTAGCTTTTACAATTGCCATTACTAATCTCCTTCGTTACTCGCCGCCAACGAAGTCAAGGTCTTGACCTGGCTTCAATGAGACGTAAGCTTTTTTCCAGTTTGGACGACGGCCTTCTTGTAGACCAAAACGCTTACGTTTACCTTTCATGTTTAAAGTACGAACGTTTTCAACTTCGACTTCAAACAAAGTTTCTACAGCTTTTTTGATTTCACGCTTATTCGCGTCTTTAGCTACTTTGAAAACGAATTGGTTGTCGTTTTCAGCTAAAATCGTCGCTTTCTCAGAAACGTGAGGCGCTAGAAGAACTTTTAAGATACGCTCTTGGTTCATCCCAACATCTCCTCTACTTTCTTAACAGCCGCGACAGTCATTACAACCTTGTCGAAGCCGATTAGGCTAACAGGGTCGATTGCTTGAACGTCACGAACGTCAACTTTATGTAGGTTACGAGAGGCTAAGAATAAGTTCTCGTCAACTTCTTCAGTCACGATCAACGCTTCTTTAGCATCGAGGTCTTTTAACTTGCTTACTAGCTCTTTAGTTTTCGGAGCTGAAACAGCAAATTCTTCTACTACAATCAAACGATCTTGACGAACCAATTCACTAAGAATGCTTTGGATCGCACCGCGGTACATTTTGCGGTTTACTTTTTGAGTGTAGTCTTGTGGTTGCGCAGCGAAAGTTACACCACCTTTACGCCATAATGGGCTACGGATAGTACCAGCACGGGCACGACCTGTACCTTTTTGACGCCAAGGTTTCTTACCACCACCGCTAACAGCGCTACGGTTCTTTTGTGCGCGAGTACCGGCACGAGCAGCAGCCATATATGCGACTACTACTTGGTGAACTAATGACTCGTTAAATTCACGGCCAAAAGCTACCTCAGAAACCTTTATTGCGCCGCCAGATGTCAAACTAAGTTCCATAGTCAACTCCTCTTGGCCTAGGCTTTCTCAGCAGGATGAATAATTACATCGCCGCCGGTAGCGCCTGGGACGGCACCTTTGATTAACAATAAATTGCGCTCAGCATCAACACGTACAACTTCTAGAGTTTGTACAGTTACACGCTCAGCACCCATGTGGCCAGACATTTTCTTGCCTTTAAATACGCGACCTGGAGTTTGGTTTTGACCAATAGAACCAGGAGCACGGTGCGCTAATGAGTTACCGTGAGTCGTATCTTGACCACGGAAGTTCCAACGCTTAATTACGCCAGCGTAACCTTTACCTTTAGAAGTACCAGTTACGTCAACTTTTTGACCTTCTTCGAAAACTTCAACTTTGACTTCACCGCCAACTTCAAAACCTTCTAAAGAGTCCACACGGAACTCCCACAAACCACGACCAGCTTCCACGTTAGCCTTCTTATAATGTCCAGCTTCTGCTTTACTGATACGGTTTGCCTTACGGCTTCCTGTAGTCACTTGAACCGCTTCATAACCGTCAACATCAGCTGTCTTAAGCTGAGTGATGCGATTTGGGTCGGCTTCTACTACGGTAACCGGGATAGACACGCCGTCTTCAGTGAAGACACGAGTCATTCCTCGTTTTATACCTACTATTCCGATAGCCATGTTTTAAACCTCAACCGAAATGGTTATAACCTTGCCGCTGATGTCTGTCTTAAGTAAGACTAATTTGAACATCAACACCAGCTGCCAAATCCAACTTCATCAAAGCATCAACTGTTTTTTCTGTTGGCTCGATGATGTCCACTAAACGCTTGTGCGTACGAATTTCATACTGATCACGCGCATCTTTATTCACGTGTGGTGAAGTCAAGATGGTGAAGCGTTCTTTACGCGTCGGTAAAGGGATAGGACCTTTTACCTGAGCACCAGTACGCTTAGCGGTGTTTACGATCTCTGAAGTTGAAATATCTATCAACTTGTGATCAAACGCTTTCAATCTGATTCGAATACGTTGCTTTGCCATTGCAAAGAACTCCACTATATTAATTAAAAGAACATAAAAAACCGCTCCACCCTACTACTGCGAGGGGTGCGGTTACCAAACTTGTTTCAGACTCAAATCGAGCCTGTTGTTAGCAAAATCAATCACTTACTTTGCAATAAAGTCTGAAATTGCTTCGCAAGAACAACCCTAATAGTGGCAGTTACGCCTACAAAGGGACGCGAATTATATGGGATCAGGAATTGGATTGCAAGGAACAACGCCAATTAATTTAAGGCTTCAAGCGTTGTTCTTAGTCGCTATGGGGTGGTTAGCTTTGCTCGGCTTTAAGGTGCGCCCAGTCTCTGTGGGTATCCATAAAGTATTTGATGTATGGGCACACTGGAACCACTTTGAAGCGTTCTTGCTCGATAGCTCTTAATACGGCTTCAACCATACTAGCACCGAGGCCTTTACCGCGAAGCGCCTCTGGCACCTCTGCATGCTCTAAATGTAACGTGGTTCCTTCTTGCTTATAGCGGACTTCGCCGTTATAACCACCGTCTAACACCACAGTGAACTTCTTTTCCATTGGGTGATGGATTGCCTGATATGTCATTACTGCCCCCTTGTGTGACTCCAGCTTACTTGCTCTGTGCCGTTAACATATACCCTGACCGCTACAGAGCACTCTCCTATTGATAGTTATATCATAAAACCACGATTAACTTCGCCTCTAGGCAGATTTAAGCTTATCGGCATGTTGCTGGCGTAGTTTACTTAGCTTAGGGTTAATCACTGCCATACAATAGGGTTGCATACTGTTATTGGCATAAAAATCTTGGTGCTCAGTTTCCGCTGGGTAAAACTTCTGCTCAGTTAATAGTTGCGTCACAATGGGTTTATTAAACAAAGGGCTCATCTCTTTGATCACCTCTTCGGCTACCTGGCGCTGCTCGTCACTGTGCAGCATGATGACCGAGCGATACTGAGTACCGATGTCAGCTCCTTGGCCATCCTCCTGAGTCGGATCGTGCGAAGTTAAAAACACCTCAACCAAATCACGATAGCTGATCTCTTGAGGGTTAAAGGTAACCTGCACAACTTCAGCGTGCCCGGTCGTGCCTGAACACACCTGGCGGTAGGTCGGCGCTTCAGTGTCGCCACCGGCGTAACCTGAAACCACGGACTCTACACCATTTAGTTGTTGCATAACGGCCTCTACACACCAAAAACAGCCACCACCAAACGTTGCTTTCGTATCCATTTCGCTCCTTATCACGATAATTCTCTACACACACCTATACTTGTTACAGTACCAACTTTGTTGGCTAAAAAGCAATGTTAGCGATGCGCTATGCCACAAGGTTACTGGAGTAAAAAAAGCCCCAAGTGGGGCTTTAAACCATTCTAGTCGAAAGTAGTGCTATCTATAGCATGAAATCCACTGCATTAGGGTCAAAGGCCGCTAAGTTCGGCATAACACCATTTATTTCATTGTCAGTTAAGCCAAACCAACGCAACGGGCTTGCCATGTACTGCTCCACAGAAGTCGTTGGAATAATACGTCCATCGTCATTAGCGTCGTCTGGCCCAGAAATTTCAAGGCTCGGTATCTGTCCATAAATATCACCACCTCGCACAGCGCCGCCCATGATCAACTGATGATTACCCCAGGCATGATCGGTACCATCACCGTTGCTGGTTAAAGTTCGGCCAAAATCCGAGCTGGTAAAGCTAGTTACACTTTGCTCTACGCCCAACTCAGCAGTAACGTCATAGAAATACTTCATGCTTTGGCTCAACTCAGTGAATAACGCTTGCTGGCGGCTAATGTGATTATCATGGGTATCATATCCTCCCATACCGACGTAAAAGATCTGGCGCTCCATACCTAGCTCCGCTCGAATCGCAATAATCTTCGCCACCATTTCCAATTTCGTGGCTAAACTGCCTTCAGGTTTCAACGTTGTAAAGTCCGGCACCGCGTCAATTTGCGAGCCCACTCTTTCCACTAGTTCCATGGTCCGAGACTGTAGCCCCTTGAATTCGTCGATAAAAGGATCTTGGTAGTTACTATCCAGTAGCGCTTTAAAAGCGGCTCTGCGATCTTGGGTCCAGTTTTTATCTGGCGCAACGTAACTGTATTGATCAAAGCCATTTCGACCTATCGCTAGGTCTAGGTTAAGCTGGCTGCTTAACCAGTTAGTGCGGCCATCGATTGAAATGCCGGTTAATAATGGATCTTGATTATTTGGCACTGCCAAGTCCATAACTCTCCCACCAAGCCCAGTCTTTTGCACTTGGGGATCGACATAGCGCCATTGATCTTGTTGATCATTGTGCGAAAAGAGCTGATCTGGCAAAGACTTACTGCGCTCTAAATATTGCTGCCGTGTGATTGGCTCGACCAAATTACCAACATTAGCCATAACTCCGAGTTTGCCACTAGTGAACAAGCTTTGTAGTTCAGCTAACTGGGGATGAAAACCAAAGCTACTGTTGCCATAAGAAATTGGCGACACGGGTAATAAATCGCCTTTTGCAATTGCCATGTTTTGGCGCGAGGCAGCATACTCATCATAATCAAAGTTGCTCGTGGGCACTATCATGTTGAAGCCATCGTTTCCACCCAACAAAAAAATGCATACCAAGGCTTTATAGTCACCCGTTGGGATGCTCAACGCCTTAGCCGTTTGTCCGAAGCTCATTAAGCCTGAAGTTGCCACTGCGGCCGAGCCAAGTTTTATAAAATCTCGTCTTTTCATGTTTAGGCTCCTAGCGCTGTACCGCGAATTCAGGTGATGTTATGACCAGAGAAATAGCTTCTGTCGCTTTTCTTTCAGGATTGTCCGCATCGATTGTCGTCAAATAATCCTTCAATACCGTTTTCATATGGTCACTCATGGTTCCTGCCAGTAATAGAACGTTGAGATGCTCGATGAGCTCATCGTCGCTGGCGCTCACCAAGTCGCGCTCGACACTGTAATCGACAATAATATCCTTGGCTTCAGGCGAAGGACGTTCAAAACTGTTCATACTTACCGAGCGCCAATGCAGATGGTTTGTCATTTTCGCCATAGTGCCTTCGGTATGTATCTCAAACTCTGGCGCCACAATATCGGCATCCCTTAAAGCCCCTGCGGGTTGATATGATGGCGAAAAAAAGTTGAACACACTAGGTGACTTAAGTGGCCCTTGCGCAAAGTCATTATCTACCCAGCGAAACTCATAGGTTCCATTGCCAGTTGTCGCATCAAACGCACGCCAAAAAGCACTTAGCCTTAAGATAGGTTCTTTCAGCTTACCGAATGGCTTGCCATGAGCAGCAACTCCCGATATCGCTTCTTCGTCTAACAGAATCGCCTTAATTACAGCCTTCATATCACCACGAACACCACTGCCATTGTCATTAAAGCGTGTTGCCACACGTTCGATGTATTCTGGTGAAGGATTGCTGGTTACGAGCTTTTGAATCAGCTGCTTGGCTACGAATGGGCCGACGTTTGGGTGATTAAAAATATGATCAAGTGCTTGCGCTAGATCTTGCTCAGGGGTTTGTCCGGCAGGAATAATACCCCCATTAATAATGCGCTTTTCGCCGTCGGCATGAAATTCTGGAAAAACCCTCATCGGACTGATGAGATCACGACTTTCACCCCACCACCAAAAACGCTCTGCATTTTGCCAAGTCCAGCCAGTGAAAACATGGGCCAAGCCTTCAATATCCGCTTGGTCATAAGTCGGGATAGTATTTCCTTGTGCATCGAGTTTTGGTGAACCGTCTAAATTCAACTCAACCAAACCGACTGTAAACAGCTGCATCAACTCACGCGCATAATTTTCGTCAGGTCGTATATTGCGCTCGAGATCAGGCTTTCTATTTCGTAACATACTCAAATACTCACCCATTACAGGGTTGAGCGTGACATCCTGCATTAAGTCGCGGTAATTGCCAAAACTGTGCTGTAAAAGAATATCATAATAGTTAGATAGCGACTGATTGCCCTCGATGCCGCCAGAGCTAACGCCATACTGGCTAACCACCCAAATTTCACTCAGTGCAAAAGCAACGCGCTGACGTAGCTGATCTTCGGCTTTTAAAGAGCGATGCCACCAAGCATCCACATACAAGCTCCAAGTGCTCTCAGGATCGTAAGTAAACTGATTGTAGTAATCGGTATGCTTGGTCACCGGAAGTGTCATTTGCCAGTCAATCCAAGCTTCATAGCCCATATCAACCACACGATTTATTGAATCGGTTGTTGCACCAAAGGTGGTTTGCTGCAGGAATCTCGAAGCTTTCCCAGAAGTTGGTGGATCTACATGTGCCGGCGGTTCTTCACCGGTGTCTGGCGACGCTGGATCATCCTCCCCCTCCGAGCCACCACTACAGGCCGCAACAAATAAAAGAAAAAAGATATATAACAAGCTACGGTAAATTAGTTTTGTTATCTGCATAAAGAGAATAGGCTCAAGGTGTAAAGCATTATCCTACAAATAACAAGGTGTAAAATCTTTCGACACTATCACACAGAGCTATGACTTAAGTCTCAAAATCGACATAATAAAAAGCCTCCAAAGAGGAGGCTTTTTATAGTGTTTAAACTGCGATACGGCTGTTAAAAATACATTCCTAGCTGCACGCTTAAGAAGAGCGCATCCCGATCGAAGCGCTCGAGCTCAGTTTTCATATAGAAGTCGTTGTCGAAATCCCACTTCAAACCTAGTCCAATAGCAAACTGTGTTACCGTTTGATCTTCATAGTTTGGTGAAATATCGTCTCCTCCAACAATCACACGGTTGGACAGCTCATTTTTAATAGTCGATACTCCAAACTTCCCATAAACACTGAAGCCTTCGTCATGGAAGGTCCATGGCGCATAATTAACCATAAAGGCAATCACTTCATAATCAATACCTGTGGTTTGAGTAACAGCTGGATCACTATTACTCAATGTCGCCGTCCCTAAGTCGTTGTAACTGAGGTCCAGAGCCCATTGCTCAGATAGCTCTACGCCCAAACTAATTTTGTAGCCGGTATCTTTATCGTCGGATGTACTCCAGCCGAATGAGCTACCCTCTGGGTCGACCTTGCTTGCACCGTAACCAATATCTGCATACCAACCATATTCATCGTCTTGAGCGGCAGTTGCAGGTGCCGCATAGAACGGCACCAAAACAGCAACCATCAAGCCAAACGCAACAGACTTGGCTTTTTTGGCTTGTTGAGACTTGCGATAAAGCATCATCAATCCAAGTAGCGCTATCAGAATCATTGTCGCGCTACCACCACCGCTAACCGCTGTTTCAATTTGACCATTATCCGTATCACAAGCATCACCAATGCCGTCGCTATCGGAGTCTCTTTGGTTAGGGTTACTAACAGCTGGGCAGTTGTCGGCATCGTCTGCGACACCATCACCATCACTATCAGCGGCCGCTTCACAAGCATCACCAATACCATTACCATCCGCATCTTTTTGCTCAGGGTTGTTGATCAGTGGACAGTTGTCAGCATCATCTTCTATAGCATCGTTATCATCATCGCTATCACATGCATCACCAACACCGTCGGCATCATTATCTTCTTGGCCTGGATTATCGACATAAGGACAGTTATCAGCGTCATTCTCGATACCATCGCCGTCGATATCGCTATCGCAAGCGTCTCCAGTACCATCACCGTCGCTGTCTTGCTGATCTACGTTGCTATTAGCCGGACAATTATCTAAGTCATCCTCAACACCATCACCATCGTTATCGGTATCACAGGCATCACCAACACCATCACCATCAACATCTTCTTGGCCTGGGTTAGCTACCGCAGGACAATTATCAGAGGTATCATCGACTGTATCATTGTCATCGTCGTTATCGCATGCATCCCCAATTCCATCACCATCGGTATCTTCTTGATTTGAGTTGCTCACGACTGGACAATTATCAAGGTCATTTTCAACACCATCATTGTCATCGTCGTTATCGCAAACATCTCCAATACCATCATTGTCAACATCGCTCTGATCTGCATTTGGTATTGCTGGACAGTTATCTACGGAATCATCAATGCCATCACCGTCTGAGTCTGTGTTGCTGTCACAAGCATCTCCTACGCCATCGCCATCAGTGTCAACTTGGGAAGGGTTGCTTATTAAAGGACAATTATCAGTGCTATCATCAACGCCGTCATTGTCATCATCGTTATCACAAATATCACCGATACCATCACCGTCAGCGTCGTCCTGATTACTATTACTATCTAATGGGCAGTTATCTGTTCCATCATTAATACCGTCATTATCATCATCAGGGTCACAAGCATTACCTATGCCATCCCCATCGGTATCATTTTGCCCTGGGTTTGCCACTGCAGGGCAGTTATCAACCCCATCATCAATACCATCCCCATCCGAGTCGTTATTGGTATCACATGCATCACCAATACCATCTCCATCAGTATCTTCCTGGCTAGGGTTACTTACAACAGGACAGTTATCAATGCCATCTTCAACACCATCATTATCGTCATCACTATCGCAGGCATTACCTTGACCATCACCATCTGAATCCTGTTGGTTTGGATTAATGATTGCAGGACAGTTATCAGCATTATCATCAACGCCGTCGCCGTCGTCATCATTGTCACAAGCGTCACCAGCCCCATCACCATCTAAATCTTCTTGACCAGGGTTTGGTACAGCTGGACAGTTGTCTATTCCATCATCTACACCGTCAGCATCCGTATCAATATTGCTATCACATGCATCACCTATACCATCACCATCTGCATCTTCTTGGCCTGGATTGCTGATCAAAGGACAATTATCGGAGCTATCATCGATACCATCCCCGTCGTCATCATTATCACAGGCATCACCAGTGCCATCACCATCAGTGTCTTCTTGGCCTGGATTAGCTACAACAGGACAATTGTCTGTCGAGTCATTTATACCATCGCCGTCATCATCGGTATCACAAGCATCACCTGTGCCATCACCATCAGCATCCGCTTGATCCGTGTTAGCCGTTACGGGACAGTTATCAAGATCATTGTTAACGCTATCACCATCGATGTCGTCATCACAGGCATCGCCGATACCATCGCCATCCAAATCCTCCTGGTTTGGATTAGGTACGACAGGACAGTTGTCAACGTCATCATCAACGCCGTCATTGTCATTATCGGTATCACAAACATCACCGATACCATCCCCGTCGGCATCTTCTTGGCCTGGGTTGTTAATTAAAGGACAGTTATCACTATTATCGTCAATACCATCGTTATCGTCGTCGGTATCACAAGCGTCGCCTTGACCATCGCCATCGGTGTCTACTTGATCAGTATTGGCTATAACCGGACAGTTATCAGCACCATCATCCACTCCGTCGCCGTCATCATCATTGTCACACGCATCTCCAGCTCCATCGCCATCTAAATCTTCTTGGCCTGGATTAGCCACAGCAGGACAATTATCTGCTCCGTCATCAATGCCGTCACCATCGGTATCTGTATTGGCATCACAAGCATCACCAACTCCATCACCGTCTGTATCTTCTTGGCCTGGATTGCTTACTAAAGGACAGTTATCAGCACCATCATCGATACCGTCGTTATCATCGTCATTATCACAGACATCACCAGTTCCATCACCATCATTATCAGCTTGATCAGCATTACTCACTAATGGACAGTTATCGACACTATCATCTACACCGTCGTTATCGTCATCGGAGTCGCAGGCATCGCCAATACCATCACCATCCGAATCTGTTTGTAAGGGGTTGTTGGCAGCTGGACAATTGTCGATATCATCATCAATACCGTCGTCATCATTATCCAAGTCACAAGCATCGCCTATACCATCGCCATCGACATCTTCTTGTCCTGGATTGGGTACAGCTGGACAGTTATCGACGTCATCTGCGATACCGTCACCATCGCCATCGACGAGTGTCGGTGCAACACAAGCAGAGTATACGTCTAATTGATTGAGTACACTTGCTAAAGCACCTACAGTAACTCGCACCTGATTAAACTCAAGAGTTGCGTCAATTGAAACTAAAGCAGCATCGCCACCACTCAATAGGCTAAGTAATAAAAGATCAGAACCGGTAAAGCTCTCTTGAGCAGTACCATTTAAGAGTGTAGTAATCGTGATAGTATCTAACAGTGTTAAATCAATTAGCGTTCCGGGTCTCTCCACTATAAAACCAACCGTATTGTTGCCTGTATAAGATTGGCTTGTTGCTTCAACTTGAATATAAGCAGTACCTGTTACGCCTACAGGTACAGAAATTCTCGCACTGTTATTAAGGTCTAAGTCAATAACATTACCCTCATTGGAGACTGAACATAAAACACACGTTAAACCGGATGTGCCATTAGCAATCTGTGCATCTGGAATAATTATAGGCTTGTAGCGCTCTGTGACTCCGCAGGCAACAACATCAGGGTCGCAAGCATCTCCGATACCGTCTCCGTCACTGTCTTCCTGTCCTGGGTTTGAAATTAATGTACAGTTGTCGTCTGAATCAAGTACACCATCGTCATCATCATCGGTATCACAAGCATCGCCTGCTCCATCACCATCTGTATCTTCCTGAATTGGGTTGTATACAGCAGGACAATTATCAGCGGTGGCGTCATCGACACCATCCCCGTCATCGTCTGCACCATAAGCACTTGCCGCCATCAGCAGTAAGCAACTGAATAGACAAGATAAGACTGAGCCAGAAGTTAATTTCATTTTCATCTCCAAAACCTATCCCTCGGACTTTATCAGGGAGAGCTTTTTCTAATTAAACTGATTAGACCTCCTTTAGAATTACCAGAATTAATGTGAAAGTAAAATGAAAGTTATGCGAAATACGTAAAAAAGAGTAAAACCCAAAAATATGTTGAGGGATTACCCCTATATTTTTTTGAATTGGCGCATTTAATGCATGTATGCATTGTAAGCTATTGTTTTAAATATCATTTCCTGTAGGTTCTCTAAGAATTATTTGATGTGGTTTTATATTTTGTGATATATAAAAATCTGGTTTGTCTGGGATAATATTAATAGAGTAACAGCAATGGACATTATTTAAAGGCATAAAAAAGGGCACCGAAGTGCCCTTGATCGCCACGGATGGCGAGAATGCAGAAAATGCACGGATGCAATCTTCTGCTAAGCTTGTCGCTTATGTCGAACTAAAATCTTACTCGTGGATTTTAGATACAACACCCGC
>NZ_BAAAFM010000002.1:0-10977 GCF_039523535.1 Kangiella japonica
CGAAAGCCTGAGCTGAACCGCCGTATACTTTTGCTAATACTGTACAGATCGCCGCAGTCAACGTCGTTTTACCATGGTCTACGTGACCAATCGTACCAACATTTACGTGTGGCTTATTACGTTCAAATTTCTCTTTAGCCATTTTAAGTCTCCCGGAATTTCCGCGTTTTAAGTTCCAATATTAAAACGGGTGTCACCGGGTTGTACGTCAAAGATACCACGTACTAGCACCCTCGCACCCTAAATTTTGCCAACTTGATAGATTCTGAATGAGAAGATAGCAAGACTGACAAAGCCTGGTGCCGATAAGCAGATTTGAACTGCTGACCTCTCCCTTACCAAGGGAGTGCTCTACCTACTGAGCTATATCGGCAAAATTGGAGCGGGTAGCGGGAATCGAACCCGCATCATCAGCTTGGAAGGCTGAGGTTCTACCGTTGAACTATACCCGCGCTCAACTGTTTACCGTGTCTTTAAAATGCAAAACAATAAACTACAGTAAGTTTACGCCGCACCAAGAACGATAGTGACTCAAATTGCGCTAGTGCAACTTAAGCCTTCACCCAGCCACTCTTCTTCGCTTTTCAGCGACTAGAGCATATGAGGCAGGATGAAATTATTTGGTGGAGGGGGGAGGATTCGAACCTCCGAAGCTTTCGCGTCAGATTTACAGTCTGATCCCTTTGGCCGCTCGGGAACCCCTCCAAGATTTGAACATCATCGTTGCTCAAAGCGAGCGCGCATAATGCCAATTTGCTGGAGAAAATGCAAGTATAAATCTCTTTATAGTATAGCTTTAAGAGTGTAGTAACTCACATTTAAAAAGGGCTGCATATGCAACCCTCAAAAATAATGGTGCCGACTGCCGGAATCGAACTGGCGACCTACTGATTACAAGTCAGTTGCTCTACCTACTGAGCTAAGTCGGCTTAACTTCTAGACAGGCCTGATGTGTCTTTTTGGCCGATGTCGTTAAGTGGGCGGAATTTTAGCGATCTGATTTAGCTTTGGCAATGCTTTTTTCAACTTTTTTTGGCATTCAGGCAATTTTTTTCATTTCTTTCGATAAATTGTTTATTTATTCACCGAAAACCAATGATTTAAGCCTAAAAAAACAAGCCTTGGCTCTAAGGTTACTTTAAATGGCTTGTTTAATAGTTGCAATTCTTGCTGTACCCATTGCAAAACATCGACCCCATCACCTCCGGTTACCCATATTTCTAAATCATTGCTGTTTTCACCATCCTTACAGGCTGAAATTATTTGCCTCACCAGCTGACGACAATAACCTTCCACCATGACATCGGCTCCGAGCGCCACCGCGGCAGACGTATTCTGACCAAACAGGTCGCCTTCGGCTTTATTATCGTGACTAGCACTCCAGGCAATACCACCAGTTTCACCGAGCAATGATTGCTGCAATAACTTTTTACCGGCGACGATATGCCCGCCTTGGTGCACACCCTGCGCATTGACCCAGTCTGCTGTAATCGCCGTTCCAGCGTCGATCACCATAAAATCAGTATGACATCTTTCAAACGCAGCAATCATAGCTAACCAGCGATCGACGCCAAGAGCTTGCGGATTTGCGTAGCTATTTATTAGCGTCCGTGACGATTGCGCGCTATTGCCTGATGGCGAGATGCCTTTAGCTGAATAGGTACTAGTCGATTCGGCAAAAACAGGAGTTATAGCCAAGGTTTTCTCGCAGGCTTGCTTGAAGACTTTTTTTGCTTCTAGGCTCGCTACACTACTGATGATCACCGCCTTTACTCTAAAGCCAGCAAACTGCTCAAGGTGTTTTTTTAGCTCATCTGCGCTACTTGCCTTACTATTCCATGCTCCCGCAGTCTCTTCTTTAAAAGGCTCTTCAGACTTTGTAAGCACATACTTACAGCGGCTATTACCTTGATCAATATATAGAAACATAGCTAAGCATCCTCACGAAACCTTAAGCTAACTTCACCAGCATAAATCGGCTTGATGCCTTTACCCGTTTGCAATAAAAAAGCACCATTAGCATCGACACCCGCGCCAATACCGTTAATGACGTCTTCCCCCTGCAATATGGCAACCTTTTTATTGTAACACTCATCATAGTTTTGCCATTCTGGCAAAAAGGATTCAAAACCACACTCAGAAAAATGCGCTAGATAAGACTGCAAACATTGCATCACCGTAATCAACACTTGCTGGCGACTGATTGTCGGTTCTAACTCTTGAAGATTTATCCATTCTTGCTCAATGGCTTCCGCGGCATTGCTTGCCATGTGGACATTGAGGCCTACGCCGATGATAACTTGTAGCCCTCCCACCATATCGCCAGAAAGTTCGACCAAGATACCGCCAAGCTTACGACCTTGATAACGAATATCGTTAGGCCACTTTAATTCGACCCCAGTGATGTTTAACTCATTTAAGGCCTTAACAATGGCCAGACCGACAATTAAGCTTAGACCGCCAAGCTGTTGCACGGGTAATTGCGTTTTCCAACCCAATGACCAATATAAGTTACTCGCTAAGGGTGACACCCACTGTCTACCACGTCGCCCGCGGCCAGCCGACTGATACTCTGCCACCACTAATTTATTATGGGCAAAGCCTTCGCCTTTGAGTTTTTCATTGGTGGAGTTGGTAATGAGACGCAAATCTAAGCTGAATTCGCCTAAGGCTTTCTCTAATAATGCCTTGTCTAACAGCTCGACCTGGTGCTCGAGTCGGTACCCCTTGCCCGTCACTGACTCAATACCAAGCCCTAAATCTTGCAACTGCTGGATCAACTTCCATACATAGGCTCGACTAACACCAAGTTTATCGGCAATCGCCTGCCCGGAATAAAAGCCACCCTCTGACAAGAGCTGCATAATATCAGTCAGTTGCTGTTCTTTATGTTGTGACTGTTCTTTAGCTGCCATGGCCAGTGCTCGCTGTGAAATAGTTAAAATACATCTTGTTGCCCAATGATCCACACCTCAGGCTCCAGACGAACACCAAACTTACTCAAAACCGTATCTCGAACATGCCCTGCAAGCGTTAAAATATCGTTACCGCTAGCGTTACCATGATTCACCATGACTAGCGCTTGCTGCTGATGAACTCCAGCATCCCCGTGGCGATAGCCTTTTAAGCCACACTGATCGATGAGCCAACCCGCCGCTAACTTCATATACGAGTCATTCACTTGATAAGCAACGATATTAGGAAAGCCTGTCTTTAATTCTTGATATTGCTCGATGGTCACTACTGGGTTTTTAAAGAACGAGCCCGCATTACCCAGTTTATTCGGATCGGGCAGTTTGCTCTGACGGATCTTAATCACCTCATCGCTAACATCTTTAGCAGTAAGATTCTCTGTAGTCTCTAACAAGTTCTTAAGCGGACCATAAGTAAGCACCAACTGCGGCTTTTTATACAAGCGCAAGGTTACTTCTGTAATGATGTAGCGTCCGCGCAATTCCCCTTTGAAAATACTGTCACGATAACCGAACTGACACTCCTCATGGCTAAAAACTCGTCGCTCTCCGCTATATAGATCGACAGCACTTAATGAGATAAATCTTTGTTCAAGCTCAACACCATAAGCGCCAATATTTTGGATGGGTGCTGCCCCTACGTTGCCTGGAATGAGCGACAAGTTCTCTAGTCCCGAATAGCCTTTATCAAGTGAATCTAAAACTAGCTGATGCCAGTTAACACCCGCGCCGGCAGTTACGGTTACTTCGTCGCCACTTTCTAGATAGGAAATCTGCTGAATATTCGCCTGTAAGAAGGTAAGAGGAACATGATCCAGCAATAGCAAGTTGCTACCGCCACCGAGCACGAAGAATTTGTCGGCGGCTATGGTTAAACCTGCCAACCAGTCTTGGATTTCTCGTTCGCTTTGAAAACGGAAAAGTTGATCACAGCTAGCTTCAATACCAAAGGTATTATAAGCGGTTAGTGATTGCGCCATAGAGCCTTGTCCAAATGCTTTTGAATGTTTTGCATTGTAGCAGAAGAAAGCCGAAATACTATTTCTCTAGAGCGAACAATCCACAGTCAAAGATTGTTACAAATTGACCACCACAGAGATTGCCACTCCATGCACAAAACGTTAGATTAGGCTGACTAAATAATTATATAAAAGGGGAATCCCATGAAGATAAGCTCGCCATTAACCCTTATTGCGACCATCACAGCACTAAGCATTGGCTCCAATAGCCATGCCGCTGAGTCTAGTGAGGCTCAAGAAAATACTTGGTTACATTGCGGAAACCTCGTCGATACAGCCGAAGGCGAATTACTCTCCGAGCGCTACATCGAGGTAACAGGAAACACCATTACCTCAGTCACCAGTTCGCGCCCAAGTGCAACGGATATTGTCGATCTTAGCAGTAAAACCTGTCTGCCTGGCTTAATGGATATGCACGTGCATCTTGATGGTGAAATGAATCCTAAGTCATATATTGAAGGTTTTACGCTCAACCCTGCGGATTTAGCTCTTAGCGCACAAAACTTTGGCATGAAAACCTTGATGGCTGGGTTTACTACGGTAAGAAACCCTGGCGACTCATATAACGTCACCATTTCCTTACGCAACGCCATTAACCAAGGCATCGTCTCTGGCCCACGCATATATTCAGCCGGCAAATCACTGGCCACCACTGGCGGACACGCTGATCCAACGAATGGCACCAATGCAGACTTGATGGGTGACCCAGGGCCTAAAGAAGGCGTTATAAACAGTGTTAAAGACGCCCGCAAAGCTGTGCGTCAGCACTATAAAGAAGGCGCCGACTTTATCAAAATCACGGCAACAGGCGGTGTTCTAAGTTTGGCAAAAAGTGGCCAAAACCCACAGTTTACGGAAGAAGAACTAAAGTCAGTTATCGATACTGCCAATGATTACGGCATGCACGTAGCCGCACACGCACATGGTGACGAAGGAATGCTTCGTGCCGTAAATGCAGGCATTACCACGATCGAGCACGGAACTTACATGTCAAAAGACGTGATGAAAGCCATGAAAAAGCATGGTACTTATTATGTGCCAACTATTATTGCCGGTAAGTTTGTTGCAGAAAAAGCAGAGGTCGATGGTTTCTTCCCTGAAATTGTCCGCCCTAAGGCTCGAGCGGTAGGCCCACAAATTCAAAAAACCTTTGCTCAAGCTTATGATTACGGCGTAAAGATTGCCTTTGGCACAGACAGCGGCGTTTCCGCACATGGTGATAACGCCAAAGAATTCCAATACATGGTCGAAGCCGGCATGCCTGCAATGGAAGCTATCCAAAGTGCAACGTTAACAACCGCAGAGTTACTTAAGAATGATAAGATTGGCGTCATTAAAGAAGGCAAATTAGCGGATATTATTGCAGTCGATGGTAACCCGATTGAAAACATTAAGCTGCTACAAAACGTTTCTTTTGTGATGAAAGAAGGTACAGTCTACAAACAGTAACATTGCCTGTTGAATAAACAGCCCAATAAAGAGCGCAGGGTAATAGTTGCCCTGCGCTTTTGACTGTCATGCTTTTTATCCTAAAACCTTAAAGTTTGTACTCCTTTACTACACACGATCGGACTGGCACTGCTACCTTTAACTTTAATAGAGCGCCTAATACGCGAATCATCCACTACCGGACATAAAAACTCTATGTTTACAGACGCTTGATGAATGGAGTGTATTTCGTAAAAATCAGTTTTCTTTGTGACCTCGTTAATATTGCCTCGAAGACCGACGACCACATCTTTGTATTCCTTAACTTCGCCCTTTGTTTGAACCGACCAACCCGCTGCGCGCATCATTGCAACATAGTTTTGTAAATCCTTTTCAACACTCTCGGGTGAACTAAACTCCCAGTCTGGATGAGCTATGACTAACCATTTCATTTCGCCATTACTTTCAATAGAAATAACTTCATCTTGCTGCCAACAGGCGCTCAATATTAGACAAAACACCCCAATTAAGCACAAACGCATATTATCTTCCTTAGCTCTATTCCACTGAATTACAATGCTTTTTAGCTACTTTATACTAAATTTTGTAAAACTTTTACTAATTAAGTTAACACTGACTAATTTTTGTGCGTATAATGTCGCCGATTCGAAGCAATGGTCGCATGCACTCCCTTTCTTATATTCTGTGCAATGTGTTGTGGTTTTAGTTGGGTATATCAGTTGACCGACGCTTCGTTGAGCATTCCGCTCATCATGCAAAATTAAGGTATTCTGATGACATCTAAAAACACCCCTACCAGCTTTTCAGAGCTGGAACTTGCCCCTGCTGTATTGAAAGCTATTCAAGAAGTAGGCTACGAACAACCGTCCCCAATCCAACAAGCCAGCATCCCTGTATTGTTGACCGGCCGTGACATTATTGGTCAGGCCCAAACGGGTACGGGTAAAACGGCTGCATTCGCATTGCCGTTACTTTCAAAAATTAACACTAAAGATCGTACAACTCAGGTATTAGTTTTAGCCCCAACTCGTGAGTTAGCGCTCCAGGTTGCTGAGGCTTGCCAAACCTATGCCAAGCATATGGATCAGTTTACGATATTGCCAATTTATGGTGGTCAGCGTTACGACACACAATTACGCCAGCTCAAACGTGGCGCACAAGTCGTTGTTGGTACGCCTGGTCGTGTTATGGATCATATCCGCCGCGGCACTTTAAAACTTGATAACCTTAAGGCTCTAGTTTTAGACGAAGCTGATGAAATGCTTCGTATGGGCTTTATCGATGACGTTGAGTGGATCTTAGGTCACACTCCAGAACAGCGCCAAATTGCCCTCTTCTCGGCTACGATGCCGAATCAGATTCGTAAAGTTGCTGAAAAGCACCTTAACAAGCCTGAGCATATTAAAATTGAAACCAAAACGTCGACTGCAAAAACCATCAGCCAGCGCTATTGGTTTGTTAGTGGCTTACACAAGCTAGACGCTTTGACTCGAATTCTTGAAACTGAAGAGTTCGATGGCATGATTATTTTCGTGCGCACCAAAACAGCTACGATGGAATTAGCTGAAAAATTGAATGCTCGCGGATTCCGTGCGGACGCCCTGAACGGTGACATCGCACAAAACTCGCGCGAGAAAATCGTAGAAAAACTAAAGCGTGGTAAAATCGACGTATTACTTGCTACTGACGTTGCCGCCCGCGGTCTTGACGTAGAGCGTATCAGTCATGTTATTAACTACGACATTCCTTACGACACTGAATCATACGTACACCGTATCGGCCGTACTGGCCGTGCAGGTCGGACTGGCCACGCTATTTTATTTGTAGCACATCGCGAAAAACGTATGCTGAAAGCAATTGAGCGCGCAACGAATCAGCCAATCGAAGAAATGTACATGCCAACAATCGACGCGATTAACGAAACTCGTGTTGAACGTTTTGCAACGAAAATTACTGAAACGCTTGCCAGCCAAGATCTTGAGTTTTATACCGATTTAGTTGAAAAGTATGTTAAAGACAATGATCAAGACTGGCCTCAACTAGCAGCTGCACTAGCCAAAATGGCTGCAGGCGACGAGTTATTACTTAAAGAAAAACCACGAAAAGAACGTAAAGAGCGAGATGATTGGGGTAGTGACCGTCGTGATTCACGTAATGACTCTCGTGGTGATAGAAAGCGCGATCGCAATACGAAAGAGCGTCCGCGTCGTGAGAACACCTTCTCAGCAGAAGCACAACCGCTTGCCGATCATCCTGATGTTGAGATGGAGCGCTATCGCATTGAATTAGGACGTAATCAAGATGTCAAAGTCGGCAGCATTGTTGGTGCAATTGCCAACGAAGCGGATATCGACAGTGAATACATTGGCCGAATCGACTTATTTGACGAATTCACAACGGTTGACTTACCAGCCGGTATGCCAAAAGAAGTGCAAAAAATCTTGGCTCAAGCACGTGTTGCTGGTAAACCAATGCAACTTGCACCAATCGGCAAGCAAGATGGTAAGCCAAGCTCTACTGGCGGAAAAGGCAAACCTAAGTTTAAAGATAAAGACAAAGGTAAGCCGAAAGCTAAAAAGCGTAAGCCAAAAGCTTAACGTAACTGATAATAAAAAGGCCTCAACAGAGGCCCTTTTTATTACTTGTAATAACGTCTAGCTGCAAAGGTTAATAACAACATAAACAATAACCACACAGGTGCTGAACCATCGCCTCCACTAGAACTAGCTTCACCGACCTGGATTGATACAGTAGCTTTTAAACCGTACTCTCCTGCATCATCTCGAACCCTATAGGTAAAAGAATCCTTTCCCTGATAACTTAGATCGGGCTTAAAAGTCACTCTGCCATCGTGGGGTCCATAAATTTGCCCATTTTTCGGGTAATCCACAATATGGAATGAATTCTCTATGATATAACCGTCACTATCTAAGTCATTCTGTAACGGGTAAAAATTTACTTCTCCATCAACATCCACAGTTACGGAGTCGTTTGAGAGTGTTGGTTTTTGGTTTTTGATTTGTCCTAATTTAATCGTTAGCAAATAGGCTCCAAAAGTGAAGTCACTAGTTCTTACGCTATGCGTAGTGTCTATAAATCTAGTATTCTTTGTGAATCCACTTACCAAGAGCTCTCCACTTTCCATAAAATTAATACTTAAGATATTATCTGTAAAGCTAGGTAGGAATGAAGCAGTCCATGGCTCGGAACCACTTCTAGGACTCCATGTAATAAGCATGGAAGGGTTTTGGAAGTTTGCAGAAGTTCTCCCACGGTCAAAGGCCTCCTGTTCATAAACAGATGTTTCTTGCAACATATTAAAATGAGGGTAGAATTCTATTGCGCAAACCAGTCCGCCACCTATACAGCTAGCTGCTACAGCAATATTTCCATCTGAATCTACAGTCATATCTGCCATACTTGCAGTTACCCGCTCATAAGAATAGCTCCATTTGTTAACTTGACGTAAAGGCATACCCTTCATCTTGACTACAAATGGGCCTAAATAACCACTCGTTACTCCATCGATTGAAAGAGAGGGCGAGTTTGTCGTCCCACCTAGGTACAAGTCTCCATTATCCATCGCTTGTATTTTTTGAATGCCTTCATTTCCTTCTCGTCCGTAATATGACAAATAATTAATCTTATTAAGTTTTTTTTCATAGAAACCTATTACTCCGTCTACATCTCCTGATAATGATGTATCAAAAGCATCAGGACTCATTTCTATGTTTGATCTTGTTGTGCCCCCAAATATTATTTTTGAACCGTAGTCTTCTAAAGTCTGTAGCGCGTCTCCACTAGCCCCTCCCACATAACTTGAGTGAATCACTGTATTATTTGAGTCCACCACAGTAAGGAAACCATCACCTTCGCCTTTATACTCACTGCCACCTGTCGTATGAAGGTCAATTGAGGAAGTATTACCCACAAATGCGTAGCCTGTATTTGTCACTGCTATTTCATTTATTCTATCCTCACCACTTCCTCCGTAATAACTTGCAATTAATAACTCTCCAGTTTTATCTAATTTAATGATAAAGCCATCCTCTTGACCTTTATCTACAAAACCAGGCTCGTGCTGGTCGTAAGGGTTATGTGATGGGAGCGTATTTCTTGCAGGAAAATACTCTATTAAATTAGATTGTTGAAGCCTTTGTAATGAACCTACTACATATATATGACCGTAATTATCAAGTTCTAGATCATAAACCCCTGCAGGGCTGGTCATCCCAATTAAAGTAAGCTCTTCGACATTATTTGTACTTAAATTAACACGTCCAATAATAATCCCATGCGGAATATGCGTACATTTATTTTTTTTAGCACAGTCTGAGAACTGCTCACTAATGTGCACTCTATCAAACCCGAACTTCCTTTCACCTTCATCTGTAATAAATAAGTCCCCATTAGAATCATAGTCAAGATTACTAGTTGATGCCACAAATACTATCTTATCTTGCTCAATACTTTCGCTATCATTTATTACAAAACCCATTGAACCAATATTATAAGAAAATGACCAGTCAATATAGGGCCTAGCATTTGCCGAAGAGAATTTAAAGCACAGCAATAATAGAATCGCCGAAAGAGAAGCTCTAGTAATACACATAGCCTATGTCCTTGATTAAATTTTAAAAAAATAGATTATTTATCTTTGTATGTTGTCTAGAATTCTAACTTAATCTATACCGTGTTAATACAAACAGTCCCCCTACGTATATATTAGGTATAATTCCAAACTCCACCACGACTATTATATAGAAGAGGTACACCAAACCTATCTTTTGATATGTTAATAAATACTAGGCTAAGCCTCCAAAATCTATCAGTTAGACTGTTTGCCCGTAAAAACTTTTTTATGAGGACTAAGTTAATATTTAGAGTTTATACTAGGCATTAAAAAGACCTACTTTTCGACTAAGTTTAGGTATGAGAGATCCCATACTCTTTTAAGTATGGGAGGGACCGCACCTTTTTGTTGACAAGGGTAAAGTAGTTCCCTCAGATCATAATAAAGCATGAAATGCTCACTTAAGCCGAGCAAGGCGTTAATACTTAAGAAATTTGTTAGGTTTCAGCATGGCATCTGCTGTTCTAGACATATGAGCTAACTCGTAAATAACAGGTATAAAAAAAACCATCGGGTGTTTTTTTGGTATAAACGCTCACGTGCCCTTTAGGTTCTGGGGAGTGTCTCCCCCCCTGGGTATGATGACCTACTCTATTCGGGCAGTCCTGCCCTCCCCCTAAAGGGCTGCCGTCGCTTCGCTGGGCATTCAAAATCGTTCCTGACGATTTTGTCACACGACCAACAGGGATGGTGGAAGTGCTAGATATTGCCAAGAGTAATATCAGCGAGAGCCCAAGTAATATGGTATTAGCTTTTCGAACAAGTAACAAAAAAGCCCTAGCATTGCTGCTAGGGCTTTGGTGTTAAGCGCTTGGCGATGACCTACTCTCACATGGGGAAGCCCCACACTACCATCGGCGATGAGTCGTTTCACTTCTGAGTTCGGCATGGGATCAGGTGGTTC